>JBDKLM010000017.1:0-89517 GCA_039806005.1 Pseudomonadota bacterium | reverse complement strand
GCAAGTGATCACTGATCGGGTCGAGAAGCAGCACGGACCGCCGAAGCACTGATTGGCTACCCAACGATAGCGAGAAACCCATGAAAGAAGGCATCCACCCGGATTACCGCGAGATCGTCGTTCACGACCTGTCCTGCGATTTCAAATTCATCACCCGTTCGACCGTGCAGACCCGCGAAACCATCAATTTCGAAGGCCACGACTACCCGCTGCTCAAAGTTGAAGTTTCATCGGAATCCCATCCGTTCTTCACTGGCAAGCACAAGATCGTCGACACCGCAGGTCGCGTCGAGAAATTCCGCCAGAAGTTCGGTGCGGTCGGCTCCAAGACCAAAGCAACTGGCTAATCACGACTCTGACACCGCAAAAAGGCAGCGCTGGCTGCCTTTTTGTTTTCTTTGCGGCAGAATAAGCGCGCCAGCCACTACCCGATTCATGTCACCCCGCCACGCCGAATGAGACCCGTTCGACTTCCCGCCGCCGCCACCATCACCTTACCGCGCTGGGGACTGATAGGCCTTTGCCTGCTCTACATCCTGCCGGGCATCATTCGTCGCGATCCCTGGAAAAGCGATGACGCTGCAGGTTTTGGCGTCATGTGGACCATGGCCCACGGCACGATGGCTGACTGGCTGTCGCCCAATATCGTTGGCCTGCCCATGCCAAATGATGGTCCGCTGACGTTCTGGATCGGGGCGATACTGATCAAGCTCTTTGGCTGGGTCGCCGGCGATGCGCTGGCGGCGCGACTCTCCATCCTTGTATTTTTTGCGATCGGTGCGGCCTCTGTCTGGCGCGCTGCCTTTGTGCTGGGTGGTCGCGGCGAAGCACAGCCGCTGAAGCTGGCGTTTGGCGGGCAACCCGCCGCTTTGGATTACGGTCGCACACTGGCCGATGGTGCGCTCCTGATCTACATGGCTTGCCTTGGTCTTCTGCTGCGCAGCCATGAAACTGCGACTCCCGCATTGCATGTGGCTCTGGTTGCGGCATCGTTTTATGCTGCCGCCTGCGTATTTGACCGCATGCGAACCCGAGACGCGCTGCTGCTGGGAGCCACGCTCGGTTTGTTGGTGCTGACTCGCGGCTGGACAGTGCCGCTCGGATTGCTGATGGCGATATTCTTGCTGGCAGCACTGCGTTATCAGCGAGTATTGCAGGCACTGATGATCTACACCCTGCCGCTGGCGATGCTGATTCCGCTGGCATGGGTGGCTTCCCATTCACTGCTTGTACCCGCAGATCAGGGGATGGCAGGTCAATGGATGAGCGGTAAATTTCTGATGGAGGGTGGTCCCAACCTGACGAACATTCGGTTCCTCGGCAAAACACTGCTCTGGCACGCATGGCCCGCATGGCCTATTGCGATCTGGGCGATTTATGCATGGCGCACACAGGCGAGTCTGCATATTCTTTTGCCGGCCGCAGGCATTGCGGCATTGTTGCTCCTTAATCTTGCCGCACCAGTATCACGCGATGTGGATTTACTGCCCTTGCTGCCACCACTCGCCATTCTTGCCACCTTTGGCTTACCTACTTTAAAACGCGGCGCCATCAATGCGATTGACTGGTTCTCGGTGATGACACTTTCTGCGATCGCTGCATTCATCTGGCTCGGATGGATCGCGAAGCAGACAGGCTGGCCCGCACAACTCGCAAGAAACGCCTTCAAACTCGCGCCCGGATTCACTCCCGAATTCAATCTCGTCGCATTACTGATTGCGCTGGCCAGTTCAATCGGCTGGTTGCTTCTGCTGCAATGGCGGCTGGGTCGCCGGCCACCTGTACTTTGGCGCGCCGTGGTGCTCTCTACAGGTGGACTGGTGCTGTGCTGGCTCTTGCTCATGACGCTGTGGTTGCCCTGGCTCAATTATGGTCAGAGCTATGCGGGCGTCGCCCAGCAGATCAGCAAGCATCTACCGGATAACTACCGTTGCGTCAACGCACGTGGTGTGGGCCCCGCACAGCGGGCATCGTTTGCTTATCTGGGTGAAGTGCAATTTGCACGAACAGCTGACGAGCGCTGCGAGTTCCTGCTGGTCCAGGATAATGGCGTGCGCAAGCAACGCGCACAACTGAGCGTGGTCGAGAGCGACTTCACACTGCTGTGGCAAGGCCGCCGCGCCTCCGACCGGAATGAATCCTTCCGTCTCTTCAAGCGCACCACCCCATGAATGATGCGGTGCTCCCGCAAAATCGTGGCTCGCTGACCTCGCGCGTTGCCGCACTGGCCTGGCCCATCCTGATCGGACAGCTCGCCGTCATTGCCAATGGTGTCGTGGACACCATGATGACCGCGCGCTACTCCGCAACCGATCTGGCGGCACTCGGGCTGGGCGCCTCGGTATACATCAGCATCTTTGTCGGACTCTCGGGCGTCATGCAGGCGCTCTCTCCCATCATCGGACAACTTTATGGCGCACGCCGATTGGAAGCGATCGGCTTTGAAGTCCGACAAGGCGTATGGCTGACGATGTTCCTTTCATCCCTGGGTGCCATCGCCTTATGCTTTCCTCAACCTCTGCTGTCGATTGCACAGGCGCCCGCAGAACTCAACGACAAAGTCGAACAATATCTGCGCATACTGGCAATCGCCTTACCAGCGACGCTGGGACTGCGAGTGTATTCAGCACTGAATACTGCGATTTCACGACCGCGCCGAGTGATGGCCATTCAGCTCTCGGCGCTGCTGCTCAAGATACCGTTGAATGCTTTGTTCATTTTCGGTGGACTGGGTCTGCCAGCCTTTGGCAGCCCCGGCTGTGCCATGGCAACCGCAGTCGCTGCGTGGCTTGCCTTGCTGGCAGGATGGCTGCTGCTGCGTCATGACGATTTCTATTCGCAATTCAAAATTTCCATCGGCGGTCTGGGCAAGCCTGTCTGGACGGCGCAATTAGCCTTGCTGCGACTGGGTGTGCCTATGGGCTTGTCATACTTGATCGAAGTCACGGCATTTGCATTCATGGCCTTGTTCATTGCACGACTGGGCAATCATGCGATGGCGGCGCATCAGATCACTGCCAATTTCGGCACCGTGCTCTACATGCTGCCGCTCTCGATCGCAAGCGCAACTGGCACCATCGTCGCGCAGGAAATCGGCGCAGGTCGTCTGCAATCAGCGCGACACGCGGGCAATGCCGGCGTGCGACTTGGCACTTTGCTCGCGGTGTTGTTGGGTATCGTTGTCTGGATTTCTCGTGCGCAGATCATCGGTGTTTATACGCCAGATACCAGCGTTGCGGCCGCTGCCATGCCGCTGTTTTTCTTCATCGCGTTTTATCAGTTCTTCGATGCACTGCAAATCGGCACTGCTTTCGTGCTGCGCGCGTACAAGGTCGCGACCGTGCCCACCATCATGTATGCGGTCGCCTTGTGGGGTGTGGGACTGAGCGGTGGTTATCTGATGGGATTCAATGTCATGGGCAACACGCCAGAGTTTTTACAAGGCGCCGCCGGCTTCTGGCTTGGCAACAGCCTCAGCCTCGCGCTGGTCGGGGCTGCGCTAGTCTGGTATCTGCGGCGCGTACAAGGCATCATCGAGGCAGAGAACGAAACAAAAAATACTCTTGCGACCTGATGTGTGCGTATTGGATTTGATGCATTCAGTGCTTCGCTCATGCGAAGCTGATTTCAGGATTCGGATCGGGTACCGGCTCTTCTGGTGGCATTGGTTGTGGCACATCGTCACCGAAAGGTTCATCGTCGGGCGAAGGTACAGGTGCGCGATGCATGGCAAGTCCTCACTAGGGTCGGTGACGCGGCTCGCCGCGCCGAAATGAACGACGCTCGGTCGGATGCGAAAACGCGCGGATTTCAATATTCATCACACCAATCGAACCTGCAGGCCCCTGCACAAAATCAAAACCCTGCCTGACCGGAAACAGCACATTATCAAGCAGCACAACATCAGTGCGGCAGGTCGGATTGGCATTCCACAAATGCGGTCGCATTTCCTGCCAGATCTGATTGCTGATCCAACCCTCGAGGAATAACTGATTTGGATACGTCGTGTGGTCTGCATCAAGATAGGCACGCTGCCCATCATGCACCAGCAGATGCCTGGGTGCCTGATCTGCAATACTGAGATTGATCCAGCCATCACCGACCGTATGAGTTATCTCATCCGGGTAACTCGGGTAGGTCAGACCCAGCAGCCACTGACAGGACAAATCCAGACGCTTTTCAAGTGTGATGTCAGTGGCCGCGTCTTGACCAATTGTGCTTGAACTATCAAGTACCGTGAATTGCAGACTAGTGACACGTCCCTGCAAGGTGGGCTCCATGCTGCGGATGTGCTCGAGATTTTCATGGAGATTCCAGAAAAGCCATTTGCAGCGCTCTGCGTTGGACATCTCGGCAAGATCGGCCACAGGCCTCTCACCACAAGACGCCATCGCATGCATAAGATCGCGACGCTGCCGCTCATTCAGCGTCAGCTCGAGACCTTCGTGGTTTTTATGTGGCTTGGCAAGCGGCATCATCACACCCCGACGTCATCCATAAGGCCATCGCCCTGATATAACGCGTGCGGGCGCATGGCCCGTTTGATACCGCAATCGCAGATTAAATCCCGCTCAGGCGCGGGAACGCTCAAACTCTCGCATGTAATCCACCAACTGGCGCACACCTTCGATGGGCATGGCGTTGTAAAGCGAGGCGCGCATGCCACCGACAACGCGATGTCCTTTGAGCTGACGCATGCCATGGCTTTCCGCACCTGCAAGGAAAGCGGCATCCAGTGCCGGATCTTGCAGGAAGAAAGGTATGTTCATGCGCGAGCGCGCTTCAGGCGCCACAGGACTCGTATAGAAACTGGTGCTATCAAGATAGTCGTAGAGCAGTTTGGCTTTTTCGATATTGCGTTGCTCGATGATGGTCAGGCCACCCTGCTCCAGCAGCCATTCGAAGACCAACCCGGCCATGTAGATACCAAAGGTCGGCGGCGTATTCACCATGGAGGCAGCCTCTGCCTGAGCTTTCCACTGAAACACCGTGGGCGTGATGGGCAAAGCTGCATCCAGCAAATCTTCCCGAACGATCACAAACGTCAAGCCTGCAGGCCCGATGTTTTTCTGCGCACCGCCATAAATAACACCGTATTTCGACACGTCGATTTCACGCGACAAAATATGCGATGACATATCAGCCACCAACGGCACATCACCCGTGTCGGGTACCCAGTGATACTCGACACCGCCAATGGTTTCATTGGTGCAGACATGCACATAGGCCGCGTCCGCATGAGATTTCCATGCTGATTGCGGCGGAACATAGGTGAACCGACGATCTTCCGATGACGCCAATACCTCGACTTCACCGTATTTGAAAGCCTCGTTGATGGATTTCGTCGACCACTCGCCGGTATTCACATAAGCTGCGCGCGGATTTTTACCCAGCAGGTTCATGGGAATGATCGCGTTCATCGCCATCGCGCCACCCTGCAGGAACAAAACCTTGTAGTGTTTGGGTATGCCCAGCAGTTGTCGGAAATCTGCTTCGGCTTTTTGTGCAATGCCGGTAAATTCCGGGCCACGATGACTCATCTCCATCACCGACATGCCACTGCCGTGCCAATTCAGCATCTCGTCGGCAGCACGGCGTAACACGGCCTCGGGCAGTACAGCCGGACCGGCACTGAAATTGATGACTCGCATAGGGATTCGATCCACGGAAACGGTCGGCAAGACCGGGGTTGACAAGGATGCGGCCCAACATTGTCCCGCAGTCATGACAAGCGAGATTATATTTCATGCCCTGCCAGCATCGGGCATGCCGGACATATTCCTCGTCAGCCGTGGTACATCGTATACAATTCCTCCACAACACCGCCATCAGAGCGGTAAATAACCACAATAACAGGGGGAACACATGAGCGACGACGCGCGCGCATTCGAGGATGCAACCTACCGCAAGGTTGGCTGGCGACTGATACCACTGCTGCTAGTCTGTTACGTCATTGCGTATCTTGACCGGGTCAACGTCGGGTTCGCCAAGCTGCAGATGCTTAATGATCTCGGCTTCTCCGACATGATCTATGCAATCGGCGCCGGTATCTTCTTTATCGGCTATTTCATCTTCGAAGTACCAAGCAACATCATTCTTCACAAAGTCGGCGCGCGGGTCTGGATCGGCCGCATCATGATTACGTGGGGCATTTTGTCGGCGGCGATGATGTTCGTCACAACGCCCACCAGTTTCTATGTGATGCGATTTCTGCTTGGCGTGGCTGAAGCCGGCTTCTTCCCTGGGATTATTCTCTACCTCACCTACTGGTATCCATCCTATCGCCGAGCACACATTACCTCGCTTTTCATGACAGGCATTCCGCTCTCGGGCGTGATCGGTGGGCCCCTCTCAGGCGCCATCATGAAAGTATTTGATGGTCAGCATGGCTTGTCGGGCTGGCAGTGGATGTTCCTTCTGGAGGGCATACCGGCTGTGCTGCTCGGTGTGGTGGTATTCGTCTTTCTGGATGACCGTATCTCGGCAGCGAAATGGCTGACCGAAGAAGAAGCCGCCCTGCTGGAAAAAAATATCGCTGCAGAACACGCCGAAAAAGAAGAAGAATCTCTGATCAAGGTCTTTTCCAGTGGTCGCGTCTGGTTGCTGGCGATGATCTATTTCAGTTTTGTGATGGGTATTTACGGCGTGAGCTTCTGGCTGCCCACCATCATCAAAGCCATGGGCATCGCAGACCCTCTGCAGGTTGGCATGATGTCGGCTATCCCCTACGGTTTTGCCGCAGTGGCGATGCTGCTGGTCGGACGCAGTGCTGATCGCCATCGAGAGCGTCGCTGGCACGTCACCATCCCAGCCCTGCTGGGTGCCTTGGGCCTGATTCTCTCGGTCACTTGGGCAAACAACACGGTGCTGGCGATGGCGGCGCTCACGCTGGCAACTTCAGGCATTCTGTGTACCCTGCCTTTGTTCTGGAGTCTGCCCACCGCTTTCCTTGCCGGTACCGGCGCAGCGGCTGGCATTGCGATGATCAATTCGCTGGGCAATTTGTCCGGCTTCATCAGTCCTTACGCTGTGGGCTGGCTCAAAGAACTGACGGCTTCGACCAATGCCGGCATGTATTTGCTCTCAGCTGTCCTGATCATCGGTGCACTGCTGACGCTGAGAGTCCCCGCGCACATCGTCAACAAATAAGAGGATAGCCAATGCAGAAATGCCTGTGCTTGTTGATCAGCGGTCTGCTTTCATTTATATCGATGACAGCCGTGGGTGCTGACAACAAGGCCGACAGCAGCGTAGAAAGTGCAGCACTGCGCTGCTCGGCCATTTCGCTCATGCATTCGACATTAACCACACCCTCGCCGCAGTTTGGCGAGGTGATGGGCGAGATTGCAGGTTTGTATGCACAGGTTTATGCGGTTCAGCAGGAAGCGCGCTCAAAGCAAAAGCTCAATAACGCAGAGCTGCGCAAGCGCCGCGATGCCGTGCTCACCGAGATCAGCAAAGGCTGGCCTAAAAACAAAACCACTGTGGTGCGTGATGCGGCGATATGCAATGCCTGGCGCATTGATTTTTTCAGCAAGCTGCCCGAAAAACCCACCGAAAAAGAATTTCACGCAGCCCTCGCCGCATTGGGGCCGCCGCCCGAGACTGTCACCAAGCCTGAGATCGATAAATGGAATGGTCTTACACCGCAAGCCGTAGGCCTTTGGGCAAAAATTCAGTCACAGGCATCACAAAAAAAGTAAGCACTTTTTTGATCACGGAACTCTCAGCAGATTGAGCGTCTGGCCAACACTGGAGGCGCTTGGAGCATCAGCCTGATGAATGCAAGACCTGACTCAAGCGCCGCGCTCGATTGCCTCCAGAGATCCTGCCTCTTCGCGCAATGCAAACTTCTGTATCTTGCCTGTTGATGTTTTCGGTAATTCTTTGAACACGACTTTTTTCGGCACCTTGAATCCCGCCAGTCGGGATTTGCAGTGCGTGATAATGTCTTCGGCCGTGAGCGTCATATCCGCGCGCAATTCAACGAATGCACAAGGCACTTCCCCCCATTTGGGATCCGGTGCAGCGACTACGGCAACGGCGACCACCGCTGGATGCTGATAAATCGCATCCTCGACTTCGATACTCGAAATATTCTCTCCGCCGGAAATAATGATGTCCTTGCTGCGGTCCTTGATGCGTACATAGCCATCCGGTGACATCACTGCAAGGTCGCCCGTATGAAACCATCCGCCTTCAAAAGCCTTCTCGGTGGCCGATTCATTCTTCAGATAACCCTTCATGCAGATATTCCCGCGAAACATAATCTCGCCCAGAGTTTCGCCGTCTGGCGGCACGGCCTGCAAGGTCTCGGGATCCAGCACCGCTACTGCCGCTTGCAAGTGATAGCGCACTCCCTGACGCGCATTTTTTTGCGCCTGTCCACCAGCATCCAGCTCGGCCCAGTCTTCCTGCTTGGCGCACACGGTGGCCGGACCATAAACCTCGGTGAGTCCGTAGACGTGCGTGAGATCGAAACCCATCGCCGCCATTTGTTCAATCATGGCCGCCGACGGTGGCGCTGCAGCCACCATGGTGGAGACGCGATGCGTAATTCCGGTGCGCCATTCTTTGGGCGCTGAAGCCAGGGCGCTCTGCACAATCGGCGCGCCGCAATAATGCGTGACGCGCTCTTTAGCAATGAGCGCCAGCACCTGCTGCGCATCGAACTTGCGCAGGCAGACATTCACGCCGGCGCGCGCTGCCAGCGTCCACGGAAAACACCAGCCATTGCAATGAAACATGGGCAAGGTCCACAAGTAGACCGCATGCTTGGGCATGTCCCACTCGAGAATATTGGAAATCGCATTGATTGCCGCGCCACGGTGGTGATAGACGACGCCTTTAGGATCACCCGTCGTTCCCGAGGTGTAGTTCAGTGCAATTGCATCCCATTCATCCGTCGGCATCTGCCAGACGTAATTGGGGTCAGCGTCAGCAAGCAAGATCTCATAAGCCAGCCAGTCTGCGGGTACGGCCGGCATTGCGGCCTGCCGATCTTGTACACCCACGATGATGAGTGCAGGCATCGCTGCTTTTAATTGATTCGCCAGATCCAGATACTCGGTATCGATGATCAGTACCTTCGCCTCGCCATGCTGCAGCATGAAGTGCAGCGTTGCGTAATCAAGGCGGGTATTGAGCGTATTGAGCACCGCGCCCGACATCGGCACACCAAAATGTACTTCCACCATTTCGGGGAGATTCGGCAGCATCACGGCGACGGTGTCGTTCTTGCTGATACCCAGACGAGCCAAGGCGCTCGCCAGGCGTCGGCAGCGCTGTTCGGTCTCGCGCCAGTTGCGACGCACTTCGCCGTAGACAACCGCAAGACGGTCGCCATACACTTGCGCCGCACGTCCTATGAAATCCAGTGGGGTTAGAGGCGCGAAATTGACATCGCGACGCTCCAAGCCTTTGTCGAAATTTGTCATGGTGGGTCACATCCCGAAATAGCAATGGACCTATTTTAATGGAGGCTCTGCAGCGGGGGATTGATGAACGTCCCTTTTTGTTTATGCTGATCGCATAAAAAGTGAGCGCATAATGAAGGGAAAATTATTGATTCACCAACCCGATCCACACGGCTGGAGTCCTGGGGATTGAATGATTCAAGAGTTCAGATCGAGGGTTTCGTACCGAACCGTCAGGTATGCGAGTCCGGTACGATATACAGGCACTGACAATCAGCCCTGACCCAGTGCCTTGAGCAGATTGGCTTGCACGATCTCGATCCAGTAACCATCTGGATCTTTGATAAATGCCACGTCGCGCATCTTGCCCTGTTCGGGGCGTTTCACGTACACCACCCCGTTTTCATCAAACCACCTCACGGCAGCAGCCAGATCCGGCACAGAGAAACAGATATGACCAAAACCCTGGGGCTGCGCATTACCGTCGTGGTATTTGAAATCCGCGTCACTTTCAGTACCCCAGTTGTGGGTTAATTCGAGGATACCGCGCTGGCTGAAAGTCCAGGCCGTACGCTCGCCCATATCCTCTGGAATATCAGAAGCGTCATCAACGCGGGCCAGAAAGTACAAGCTGAATTTCATTTCTGGGAAATCCAATTTACGCAATACGCGCATGCCCATGACACGCGAATAAAAATCCAGCGATACCGCAGGATCTTTTACCCGAAGCATGGTGTGGTTCAGCGTAAACCCGCGCGATGCGGTTGGCAGACTGGCAGCAACGCCAGGATAGGATTCGGTCGAAAATGCCATGGGTGAGTCCTTTCAATAAAAGCGGCGGCCGAAGTATAACCGATCAGATAATGCTGCCAAATCCGCAATGCCTTCAAAAATCATTGCCGAAATGGCTTCAAGCTCACAGGAAAAATCTGGTGTTAGTATGCACCCACATAATGACTTATATTTTACGGAGCCGGGCATGAAACGGATTTTTGTTTTGATATTTTTTCTGCTGGTATCGTTTCAGGTCGTGGCCGATGAGGTCGGCAGTTCCACCTTTGTGGTGGAACCCAAAGCAGACCCGCTTTTCACCTCGGAGGGCGGATCACGCTATTGGCCTTGCGCCGGTATGGTTAACGCAAAACTGATAAAAATTATTTTTTCAGAGATGACGACGCTTTCCCGCTCTGAAAAAATCTCCTTGCCAAGTGAACCGCTGTGCCTGTACAGCATCGGAAGCTTTTCTTTTGGAGGGCAAACGGTACCGATTTTTCAGGTCAATTACTATGTCAATCAAGCCAGTATGGAACAGTGTCTCTACAAAGACAGCTGCATGGATTTTCGAACCATGATGTTCAAAATATCCGATGGCAAGCTGCATCGCCAGTACATGGTCACCAGCGCCCAGAAAAAGCTGACTCGCATGGTTTGCGTAGAAATGAGCGGAAAATTGGTCTCGGCAACGGCCGGATGCCCTTGATCGAGCAGCATCGATGCCCCTCATTTTCTCCAAGCAGTAACGTTGGCTACTACATACTCCCTTAAAAAAAATTAAAAATATGATGAGAAATTTATCTTTGACCACCAGCTTCCTCATAGTAACTGCGATTACTACCAATGCAATCGCCGCCGAGTTTCCACAGGAACTACAAGGAAAATGGGCCTGGGATAGCCCCGAGGCGAAATGCGCCGACGTTGAAGTCAGCGGTCTGGTGATCGATAAAAAGACGGCAAGTTACGGTACCGAATCATCATGTCAAATCCTGAAAGTCACTGGATCCAATGGCAAATATCGCATTCAGGAACGATGCTCATCTGAGGACGGCAGCAGCAAGTCGACTGAGGCTTATGCACTTCAGGGATCAACGCTGACCATAGGCGAAAAACAGATGGCCAGGAAGTTTAAAAAGTGCGAGTGATCAAAAATAGTGACGCCCAAAGAAAAAATGCCCGCTTCTAAAGCGGGCATTTTTTCATGGTTCTGGTGCTGATGAGAAGAATCGAACTTCCGACCTACTGATTACGAATCAGTTGCTCTACCAACTGAGCTACATCAGCGAATGAAAACATTTTAGCAAAAACCTCCGCTGCCCCAGGGTCTCTTCAGCACATTCACATCACTACTCGGCATGATATTCCGTCACCCGCTGTACTTCATTGCGGGAGCCTATGAACACGGCCACACGCTGATGCAAGGTATGTGGCTGAATATCGAGTATTCGGTTCTTTCCATCTGTCGCCGCACCGCCGGCCTGCTCAACAATAAACGCCATGGGATTAGCTTCATACATCAATCGCAATTTGCCGGGCTTGTCCGGCTCGCGTGCATCGGCGGGGTACATGAAGATGCCGCCACGATTGAGTATGCGATGAACATCCGCAACCATCGAGGCAATCCATCGCATGTTGAAATTTTTAGCGCGAGGCCCGGTCTTGCCGGCCTCGAGTTCTTTGACATAGCGAGTTACAGGCGGGTACCAGTGACGTGCGTTAGAAGCATTAATTGAATACTCTGCTGTATCCGCAGGAATTTGCAGGGCACGCTGCGTCATGACCCAAGAACCCATCTCGCGATCCAGCGTGAAGCAATTGACGCCATTACCCGTGGTGAGCACCAACACGGTCTGAGGACCATACACCGCATATCCCGCAGCAACTTGTCGCGTACCAGGTTGCAGAAAATCTTTCTCGGTTGGCGTGGCCATACCTTCGGGCGCCTTTAATACCGAGAAGATCGTACCGATGGAAACATTCACATCGATATTGGAAGAGCCATCGAGAGGATCGAATAGCAGCATGTATTCACCCATGGGATAGCGGTTGGGAATGGGATGGATGGTTTCCATTTCTTCCGAAGCCATCGCGGCAAGATGACCGCCCCACTCATTCGCCTGTAACAAAATCTCATTGGAGATGATGTCGAGTTTTTTCTGAATTTCGCCTTGCACGTTTTCTGTATCGGCTGCGCCCAGAACATCACCCAAGGCACCCTTGCCTACTGCATGACTGATGGTCTTGCACGCACGCGCGACCACTTCGATCAGCAGTCGCAGCTCGGCAGGAATGGAATTATTGAGACGTTGTTCTTCAATCAGATACTGCGTAAGACTGACACGTTTCATGGCGGTACTCGTTGGCGGGTAGTTGTTAGTCGGCGAGCGCTTTGCCGATCACTTCGGCAACATCATTCGACAGCTTTTTGGCGGAAGATACTTTTTGCAATGCCTCGCGCATGGATTTCTGCAAGGCTGGCGAATATTTTCGCCAACGGTCCAGCGAACGCGCAAGTCGCGCAGCAACCTGAGGATTGATGGCATCGAGCGCAATCACCTGTTCCGCCCAGAACGCATGTCCACTGCCATCGGCAGCATGGAAACGGGCCGGATTGCTGTTACAGAATGCGAACAGCAGGCTGCGCGCACGGTTGGGATTTTTCAGGGTAAAGGCTGGATGGCGCATCAGTCGCCGTACAGCTTTTACATCAGTTGCAGGGGATGACGCCTGCAGGCTGAACCATTTATCGATAACAAGAGGTTCCTGTTCGAAGTCTTCATAAAACGCTTGCAGTGCTTCATCCACATCGGGCGCCTGATGGTGCACCATTGCCGTCAGTGCCGAAATTCGATCGGTCATATTGGCGGCATGATCCAGCTGGTCTTGCATGATTTTGTGCGACTGGCTGTCATCCAGCTCGGCGAGATAGCCGAGCGCATTGTTGCGCAAGGCACGACGACCGGCGTGTACCGGATCGGGACGATAGGCGCCGGGTGTGTGATGCGAGCGGTAGATATCAATCAAATCAGCGCGCAAGGCCAGCGCGAGTTGGCAACGCAAGGCACGACGCGCACGATGAATGGCTTGCGGATCGATCACATCGACCTGTTCAGCCAACATGCCCTCTGAGGGTAGCGCTAGCACCAGGTCACGGAAAGCAGGATCCAGCGATGCATCACGCAAGAGCTTGCGCAAGGCATCTGCGAGCAACTTGTCTTGCGCGGTAATATCGTAGTTCAGATCATCAGCCAGGTTCGTGGCGGTCAGCGACAAGAGTCGACGGGTAGCCAGTCTTTGCCCTGCTTCCCAGCGATTGAAGGGATCGCTGTCGTGCGCAAGCAGAAACGCCAGTTCATCATCGCTATAGCCATAATCCAGCACCACTGGCGCAGAGAAATTCCGCAAGAGCGATGGCACAGGTAAATGTTCAATGCCGGTGAACGTAAAACGCTGCGTGGTCTCGGTTAGCTCCAGTACCAGCGTCGTCGGTGCAACGTGCACTTCGGTCTCTTCGGGACCGGCAATGTTTTCCAGCTGTAGGGGGAGATCATTGCCATGTGCATCCAGCAGACCAATGGCGACCGGGATGTGCATGGGCAGCTTGTTGTCTTGCCCTGGGGTAGCTGGACAACTTTGCGTCATCGTCAGCGTATACGTTTGTGCAGCAGCGTCGTAGTGCGACGTGACCTCTACGCGTGGCGTACCTGCCTGGCTGTACCAGCGTTCGAATTGACTGAGATCGCGTCCATTGGCGTCGCTCATCGCAGCGCGGAAATCATCACAAGTCACCGCCTGTCCGTCATGGCGACTGAAATAAAGATCCATGCCCTTGCGGAACCCCTCGCGTCCGAGCAAAGTCTGCATCATGCGCACAACTTCGGAACCCTTCTCGTAAATGGTCAGCGTGTAGAAATTATTGATCTCGACATAGGAGTCAGGTCGCACAGGGTGCGCCATCGGACCGGCGTCTTCAGGGAACTGGACCGCGCGCAGCACACGCACGTCTTCGATACGCTTGACGGCACGACCGCTGGCGCTACCCATCATGTCTGCGGAAAATTCCTGATCACGGAAGACCGTGAGTCCCTCTTTTAGCGACAACTGAAACCAGTCACGGCAGGTGACGCGATTACCTGTCCAGTTGTGGAAGTACTCATGCGCAACGACGGATTCGATGTTGCCGTAATCTGCATCAGTTGCGATACGTGGATTGGCGAGCACGTATTTGGTGTTGAAAATATTCAGACCTTTGTTTTCCATCGCGCCCATGTTGAAGTCACTCACGGCTACGATCATGAAGCGGTCGAGATCCAGCTCAAGTCCGAATCGCTCTTCATCCCAGCGTATGCTTTTGACCAGCGACTCCATAGCATGCGAGGTCTTGTCGAGATTGCCGTCTTCCACCCACACTTGCAGCAGCACTTCCCGGCCCGACTGCACACGCAGCGTTTGTTCTTCGCACACCAGTTGGCCGGCGACCAGCGCAAACAAATATGAAGGCTTGCGAAACGGGTCTTCCCACAAGGCGTAATGACGACCATCGCCAATATCGCCCTGCTCAATCAGATTGCCATTGGAAAGAAGTACCGGATACTTGGCCTTGTCAGCGCGCAGCATGACGCGGTATTTCGCCATCACATCGGGTCGATCAGGAAAATAAGTGATCTTCCGGAAGCCTTCAGCTTCGCATTGGGTGAAAAAATTATCATTCGAAACGTACAAGCCCATCAGCGAGGTGTTGCGATCGGGATGAATGAGTGTCTCGATTTCCAGCGTGACTTCATCAGGTGCGTTGTCGATGATCAGATTGCTCCCCGACAGGCGGTAATCGCGTTTGCCCAGTGTGCGGCCATTCATTCGCAAAGCAACCAGCGTCAGGTCTTCACCAAAAAGCACCAGTTCACGCGATTGCACTTCGGTATTGCGCCGCAGCACACTGCGCGCTGCAACGCGCGTGGCTGTCGGATCGAGATCAAAACCAATGTCGATGGTGTCGACCCAGAAAGTGGGTGGCGAGTATTCGAGCCGGTGAATGGCAGCAGCAGTGTCGGTACGCATGAGTTAGAAAAGAAGGCCAGTCAGTCGTAAAGCTGCATTTTACCAAGGGAGACGCCGGACGATTGCCCGCTTGATGGCAAGCCAATCTTGCTTTGATTCAGCCCAGGGATCTGCGCTCGCAAGTGTCGACAGACCGTATGCAGTAAACCATAATCTATGAGAACCTAATGCTTGTGCGTCGACGTGTGCGGAATTGAATTTGACCAAACCATCATGAGATTTGTCGCCTTCCTCATCAGCGCCCTGTGCTTGCTGCTCACTGGCTGCGCCAGCAAGATACGCAGCGAGGTGACCGCGTTTCACCAATGGCCTGCCGCCATGGCGGAAAAAACCTTCAGCTTTTTCCACAAAGAAGGCGAGCCTCCAGGGCTGGAACTTCAGAGCTATGAAAATCTGATTCGCACTGAACTGATCAAACAGGGATTGCGCGAAGCAGTCGCTGGACAAGAAGCAGCGCTGTCAGTGAGCTTTAATGCGATGGCCAGTGCAAAAGATGTCCGTGTCGTCGAGACAGTGCTGGTCGATTCCTGGTCAGGCATGCCTTGGTACGGTCCGGGTTATTACTCGCCATACTGGGGAGGATGGCCTGGCTATTCTTCGGTCTACGGCCCTTTCGGGTCCGGGATGCCCGTCGCACGCGAACAGGAACGTCGTTACTCCGTGTTTTATCGGGAACTGAAGTTAAAGATCAATGATGCGCGCGCAGGTCAGCCACTCTACGAAGTCACGGTACGCAGCGAGGGCAAGGAAGGCAATCTGGCCAGGATCATGCCGTATCTCGTGCGCAGCGCCTTTGCCGACTTTCCGGGCAAAAGCGGCACACCACGCGTCATTGAAATGAAAATCGATGACAAGCCCTGACGAGGCGCGCCTGCGCTTACGTCACATACGCCACCGATGCCCAGGTAATCAGCCCGAGTAACATCACCGCAGCAGCAAGCACGATCAGGAGTCTGCCGAAATGTGGACCGTGATCAGCACCCGACGGTTGCTCGTCGGGATGCTGCATCGGGTTGTCCTGCTCGTTATTTTCTTGCATCGAAATTTCTCAGGGCAGCAAGATCGTCGAGCCTGTGGTCTTGCGGGCTTCCAGATCGCGGTGTGCCTGTTGTACGTCACTCAATGCATAACGCTGATTGATCTCTATTTTTACTTTGCCGCTCTCGACCATACGGAACAAATCGGCGGCCATGGCTTCGAGATCGCTGCGTTTCGCTGCATACGCAAAGAGTGTTGGACGCGTAATGAAAAGCGATCCGCGCGAAGCGAGTTCATTGAGCGAAAACGGCGGCACGGGTCCGGAGGCAGAGCCATAACTCACCATCGTTCCCAAGGGCGAGAGACAATCCAGGGAGCCGATGAAAGTGTCATTGCCTATCGAGTCATACACCACGGGCACACCCTTGCCTCCAGTGATTTCCTTGACGCGCTCAACAAAATTTTCCTTGTTGTAGTTGATGATGTGAGTGCAGCCATGCGCCTTCGCCAGCTCACCTTTTTCATCCGAGCCAACGGTACCGATCATGGTCACGCCCAGCGCGCGCGCCCACTGACAGGCGATCAGGCCCACGCCACCCGCCGCGGCGTGAAACAGTATGGTCTCGCCCCCTTTGAGCGGGAAAGTACGATGAAACAGGTACTGCACCGTCAAACCCTGCAGCATCATTGCCGCAGCCATCTCGAAACTGATCGCGTCAGGCAGCTTGACCAGCGCCTCTGCAGGCATCACCCGAACTTCAGCGTAAGCACCCGGCGGACGCGTCGCATAGGCGACACGATCGCCCTCTTTCACATGCGTGACATTCGCGCCAACAGCTTCGATCACGCCAGCGCCTTCCATACCCAAGCCAGCCGGCAGCGTCTGCGGATACAGGCCTGTACGGAAATAAACGTCGATGTAATTGAGGCCAATCGCGTGATGACGAATTCGGACTTCGCCGGGACCTGGTTCACCCACCTCGACGTCAACATAGGACATCACCTCGGGACCGCCGTTGCTGAAACACCGTATTGCTTTTGTCATGACTGTACCTGCCTGAAAATTGATTGAACGATAAAACACGAATGATAACTTCAAACTGCGCCGGCTCAGACCCTGCCGGTATGCTTGCTGGCAGCATTTGTCCGGGGCTTTATGTCTTCTTTCGGGATAACAGATAAATCCCCGCCAATACCAGCGCCGTCCCCGCCAGCTGTATCCCGGCAATCGGCTCCTGCAATAGCCATGCGGCCAAAAACAAGGTGGACACGGGCCCGGCCATGCCTGCCAGAGATGCCACCGGCGCACCGACCCGGGCGATCGCCATCATGGTCAGAAAAACGGGCAGCACAGTGCAAAAAACGGCATTGATCACGGAAAGACCATAGACCTCTGCCGGCTGCAGGAGCAAGGCCGGTGGTCGCAATAGCAAAAACTGCGCAACGGATGCCAGTGCAGACACGCACATGACATAGGACACCAGCCGCAAAGTTCCAACACGCTGCACAAGCTCACCCGAGAACAGCAAATACATGGCATAACTCAGCGCGCTGCCCAGCACGAAAGCCCCGCCCACCAGCACGTTGGTCCCGCCCAGACGGACATCATGAACAAAAACCAGAATCGTACCGCCATAGCAGATGGCCAGCGCCAGCCACTCGATTGAACTGACCCGTTTTTTAAGCAAAAACACGGACATCAGCAAAACGAAGGATGGCGTGAGAAACAAGATCAGTCGCTCAAGCCCCGCAGAAATATACGCCAGCCCAATAAAATCCAGATAGCTCGACAGGTAGTAACCCAGCAAACCCAGCTCAACTATGCGCCAGCGATCTGCCATCGCCAGCGGCGCCTGACGCTTCATCTGCACCAGTGCAATGATGCCGAACGCTGGCAACGAGAACAGCATGCGAAAAGCCAGCACTGTCATCGCATCCACCTGATGACGGTAGAGCAGCTTGACCACGATCGCTTTACCCGAGAACAGCACGGCGCCAATCAGCGCCATTGCCAATCCAATAAGAAACCACCGGCGCTGCGCATGCGGTTGGTCAATCGGAGGGGCGCTGGAGGACATGAAATCGGCGAACAAGTAAAGGCAAGTGAAAGGTCTGCAAGGATTCTACTGGCGGTACCGTGGAACGGCCTTTGGCATTGGCGAAGCCGTCATTTGCGCCGGGTTTTTGGGCAGGCCGGTATGGTAAAATTCGCGCCCTGTTCATTCGTCTGTACAGGCGACAAAACTGTCTCCGAGAGCGCCTCCCGGCGTACCGCACCAATTGCAAGGCAAGTAACGAAATCCGGAAAGAAAGCACATGGCAGGACATAGCAAATGGGCCAATATCAAGCACAAAAAAGCCGCGACTGATGCGAAGCGCGGCAAGATCTGGACCCGGCTGATCAAGGAAATTACTGTCGCTGCCCGCATGGGTGGTGGTGACATCCCTAGCAACCCTCGCCTGCGTCTGGCCGTCGACAAAGCGGCGGATGCCAATATGCCCAAGGACAACGTGACCCGCGCCATCCAGCGCGGCACTGGCGGCCTGGAAGGCGTGAACTACGAAGAGATTCGTTACGAAGGCTACGGCCTGAATGGCGCCGCCATCATCGTTGACTGCATGACAGACAACCGCGTACGCACGGTGGCCGAGGTCAGGCATGCGTTTTCCAAGTACGGTGGCAACATGGGCACCGAGGGTTCGGTGGCTTTTCTGTTCAAGCATTGCGGACAACTGCTGTTTGCACCCGGCACCAACGAAGATGCGCTGATGGAAGCCGCGCTTGAAGCTGGGGCAGATGATGTGATTGCCGATGATGAAGGTGGCTTTGAAGTTCTCTGTGACCCGCAGATTTTTTCAAATTTGCGTGAAACTTTGGAAAAGGCAGGCTTCAAACCCGAAGTGGCCGAGGTCACCATGAAGCCATCAACGCATACGGAATTCACCGGCGATGATGCAGTGAAAATGCAGAAGCTGCTCGATGCCCTGGAAAATCTCGACGATGTGCAAGAGGTTTACACCAATGCAGTCATGGAAGACTGAGAGTCGTTATCACAATGCCGCTGACCCAACACACTAATCTGAAGCTTTCATGAAAATTCTTGTTGTAGGCTCTGGTGGCCGCGAACATGCACTGGCCTGGAAGCTGGCGCAATCCAAACGCATACAAATCGTGCTGGTCGCGCCGGGTAATGGCGGCACCGCGCTTGATGCGCGCATGAAGAATGTCGCCATCACCGACCCTGTAGCGCTCGCCGATTTCGCGCAACAGGAGCAGGTCGCGCTCACGGTCGTCGGCCCGGAGGCGCCGCTAGCCGCTGGCATCGTGGACACCTTCCGCGAGCGTGGCATGAAGATTTTCGGCCCAACTCGCAAGGCAGCGCAGCTGGAAAGCTCGAAGGACTTTGCCAAGGCCTTCATGGAACGCCATGGCATACCCACGGCGCGTTATCAGACTTTTTCGGATGCCGCTGCCGCACATCGCTACATTGACGAGCAAGGCGCTCCTATCGTCATCAAGGCTGATGGCCTCGCCGCTGGCAAAGGTGTGGTGGTCGCAATGACGCTGGAAGAAGCTCACGGCGCCATTGACATGATGTTGTCTGACAATCGCTTCGGTGATGCTGGCGCGCGTGTGGTGGTGGAAGAATTTCTCGAGGGCGAAGAAGCCAGTTTCATCGTCATGGTTGACGGTAAAAACATTCTGCCACTGGCCACCAGTCAGGACCACAAGCGTTTACTGGACAATGACCAGGGCCCGAATACCGGCGGCATGGGTGCCTACTCACCTGCGCCCATCGTCACACCGCAACTGCATGCGCGCGTGATGCGCGAAATTATTCAACCCACCGTGCAAGGCATGGCGAAAGATGGCATCCCCTACACGGGCTTTCTGTATGCAGGCCTGATGATTGATGCCGAAGGCAATCCCAAAACGCTGGAATTCAATTGCCGCATGGGTGACCCGGAGACGCAGCCCATCATGGCGCGCCTGAAAACCGATCTGGTCTCGGTCATGGAACATGCGGTTGCGGGCACACTCAACGACATCGAGCTCGACTGGGACAGGCGCACTGCCTTAGGCGTGGTCATGGCTGCAAGCGGTTACCCGGATGCGCCGCGCAAAAATGATGTGATCACGGGCATTCCCGAAGAAACCGAAGACAGCATGACTTTCCATGCAGGCACAGCGCTGGACAATAAAACGCTCACAACCCAAGGCGGACGTGTGTTGTGTGTGGTGGGCTTGGGTGACAGTGTTCGCGTCGCTCAGAAACATGCGTATGAAGCGCTGGACAAAATTCAATTCGACGGCATGCAATTTCGCCGCGATATCGGTTGGCGTGCGCTGAAACGACCGGCCTGAACACCACAAGAAAACAAAAGGAAAATCCATGAACACGCCCGATACGAATGCCGTCAGGACCTGGCTTCTGTCGCTGCAAGAGCGCATCGTGTCTGCTGTTGAAGCTGTCGATGGTCGGCAATTCATACGCGACAGCTGGGAACGGCCCGAGGGTGGTGGCGGTATTTCGCGTTTGATTGAAGAAGGCAATGTGCTCGAGCGCGGTGGCGTGGGTTTTTCCCATGTCAAAGGCAGCAGCCTGCCGCCTTCGGCTGCAGCCAATCGCCCGGAAGTCGCTGGACATCCCTGGGAAGCCATGGGTGTGTCACTGGTTTTTCATCCTCGTAATCCGTATGCGCCGACGGTACATATGAACGTGCGCTTTTTCACCACAACGGGTGAAGGCAATCAGCGTGTATGGTGGTTTGGCGGCGGCATGGATCTGACGCCTTACTATGGCTTCGAAGAAGATGCGCAGCACTTTCATCAAACCTGTCGCAATGCTCTGGAACCATTTGGCAGCGAACTGCATCCTCGCTTCAAGCAATGGTGCGATGACTACTTCTATCTCAAGCATCGCAAGGAAGCGCGTGGTGTTGGCGGTGTGTTCTTTGATGATTTCAACGCCGCCGGCTTCGAGAAGAGCTTTGCAATGACACAAAGTGTTGGCGATCATTTTATTGATGCCTACCTGCCGATTCTGAAACGCCGCAAAGATATTGCGTATGGCGAGCGCGAACGCGATTTTCAGGCTTATCGTCGTGGCCGTTATGTGGAATTCAATCTCGTCTTCGACCGTGGCACTTTGTTTGGCCTGCAGTCAGGTGGTCGCACTGAATCCATCCTGATGTCGCTGCCACCTATCGTCAAATGGCGCTACGACTGGCAGCCTGAGGCTGGCTCGCCTGAAGCGAAACTCTATACCGATTTCCTGCCGCATCGTGACTGGCTGAGTGCATGAGTGTGCGCAGCGTGCTGCTGCTGGGCGGTAGTTTCGATCCGGTACATTCGGGTCATGTCGGACTGGCACGCTACTTTTGCACCCTGCTTCACCCTGACGAACTGCGACTGATACCCAGTGGTCGGCCCTGGCAAAAGCCGGACATGGTCACACCGGCCGTGCATCGCGTCGCCATGCTGCACGCGGCCTTCGATGGCTGGCCTGTACCCATTTGTATCGATGAACAGGAAATCCGTCGCGAGGGTCCGAGCTACATGATCGACACCTTGCGTTCGCTTCGCAGCGAGCTCGGCCGCGATGTGTCGCTGGCGCTCATCATGGGCGCAGACCAGCTGGTCAACTTGCATACCTGGCGCGACTGGGCTGCCTTGTTCGATGAAACGCATCTGTGCATTGCATCGCGCCCGGGTTTCACGACCGATAACGCCGCCTTGGACAAAGCAGTCGCGACACAAATCACCCGCCGGCTGGCCAGCGCAGACCAATTGAGGCAAACACCTTCGGGTCTGGTCTCCATCGCAACGCAGCTGGCGCTGGATGTATCGTCGACCACGATACGTGCAGCCCTTGGGGGATCAGGCGACATCGCAGGCCTGCTTCCAGCGCCAGTGCTAGACTATATTCAACAACATCACCTTTACCAGACCCATTAATGGACATCAAAAAATTGCAGAGCATCGTTGTCAACGCACTCGAGGATGTAAAAGCGCAGGATATCCGCATCTTCGATACCAGCCAACTGACGAGCATGTTTGACCGCATCGCGATCGCTTCCGGTACCTCAAACCGTCAAACGAAAGCCTTGGCGGCTTCTGTGCGCGACTCGGTCAAGGCGGCCGGCGGCCAAATCATCAGCATGGAAGGTGAAGGCACCGGAGAGTGGGTATTGGTCGATCTGGGCGATATGGTGGTCCACATCATGCAGCCCGCCATACGTGCTTACTATCGCCTCGAAGAATTGTGGGGCGAGAAAGAGATCAAGCTTGGCGCCGCAACACGGTCGGCGACGACGGCGAAGAAAACGCTGATCAAAGCTTCGTCACACATCACCAAGACGCCTGCCAAAAAAACTTCGGGCACCAAAGCCGTAGAGAAAAAAGCTGCACCCGAAAAAATACCCGCGACAAAAACAGTGGCAAGCAAGACACCTGCTAAAAAAACTGCCGCTAAAAAAGCCATCATTAAAAAAGTCGTCGCAAAAAAAACAACACCGAAAAAATCAGCGGCCAAAAAAGCACCTGCCCGAAAAACCTCCGCCAGTCGGTCCGGCACAGGTCGCCGCACAACGACCAAATCCGGCGGCTGATTCCAGCCCATGCAACTCATCGTTGCAGCCGTCGGCCACAAAATGCCTGCATGGATTGAGGCAGGCTTTCAGGAATATGCGAAGCGCATGCCGCCGGAGTGCAGGTTGGTACTCAAAGAAATCAAGCCTGTTGAGCGTTCATCAAGCCGCAGTGCGGAAACCGTGATGGCGCAGGAGCGGCAGCGCATTGAGGCAGTGCTGCCCAAAGGGGGCCATGTGATCGCCCTCGATGAGCATGGGCGAGATCTGACCACGCTGCAGTTATCGCAACATCTGACACTATGGCAACAGCAAGGCGGGGATGTTACATTCGTCATCGGTGGTGCGGATGGCCTGGATGCGGATTTCAAGAAAAATGCCGACATGCTATTGCGCGTATCCAGTCTGACCCTGCCACATGGGATGGTCCGGGTACTGCTCGCGGAACAGCTCTATCGCGCATGGACGATTACTAAAAATCATCCTTATCACCGAGTATCACTGTGACCGTCGCTGATGTCAGCGGCCGTCAGCATCACGGAAAACATGAGATTGGCAGACCAAACTATTTACCTGGCTTCCAAAAGTCCTCGCCGACGTGAATTGCTGCAGCAGGTGGACATCGCCTTCGAAGTGCTTGAGCTGAAAGAAGAACCGGGTAGTCACGGCGCAGTCTCGGAGATACCGCATGAAGGCGAAGCGCCGGGTATTTATGTCGCGCGGGTAGCACGCGAAAAAGCCGACAGCGGCTGGGCGGCTGTCTTGTGGCGTCAGTTGCCAAAGCGGCCGGTACTGGCAGCTGACACCACGGTGACGATTGATGGAAAAATACTGGGCAAACCTGACAGTCACGCAGAGGCCATGGCCATGCTGCGTATGCTGTCGGGACGTACGCATGAAGTCTTGACTGCCGTAGCGGTTCGCTTTGAAGAGCAGATCAATGAAGTATTGCATCGCTCGGAGGTCAGGTTTGCGGAACTGAGCGAAGCGACGCTGCAGGCTTATTGCGACTCGTCGGAGCCATACGACAAAGCAGGCAGCTATGGCATACAAGGCCATGCGGCACAATTCATCGAACATATCAGCGGCAGTCACTCTGGCATCATGGGGCTGCCTTTGTTCGAAACCACAAGATTGTTACAGCAAGCAGGTATCAAAACACTATGACCGAAGATCTGCTGGTTAATATCACGCCCCAAGAAACACGTGTCGCGCTGATGCAGCACGGGGCCGTACAGGAATTGCACATTGAACGCACAGCATCACGCGGCCGCACGGGGAATATCTATCTGGGCAAGGTGGCGCGTGTGCTGCCGGGTATGCAATCTGCGTTCATCGATATCGGCCTCGAGCGCGCCGCGTTTCTGCATGTGGCCGATATTTGGGAGGCCCGCGTACAAACAGGCGCGGGCAGTACGGCCGCAGCACCAACGCCGATTGAAAAACTGCTGTTTGACGGCCAATCGCTGCTGGTACAAGTGATCAAAGATCCCATCAGCACCAAAGGCGCGCGACTATCAACACAAATATCGATCGCTGGACGCATGCTGGTGTATCTGCCACAAGATCCGCATATTGGCGTCTCGCAGCGCATAGGCGACGAGACAGAGCGCGAAGCTTTGCGCGAGAAAGTACAGGGCCTTTTACCCTCCGAAGAAAAAGGTGGCTTCATTATTAGAACCATGGCCGAGGGTGCGACTGACACCGACCTGAGCAGTGATATCGCCTACCTTCGAAAAACCTGGGAACATCTGCTTGAACAGTCTCGCAAGGTGCCGCCACCGTCATTGCTGTATCAGGATCTCAGCTTGTCGCAACGCGTGCTGAGAGATTTCGTGGGCGAAGACACTACATCGATACAAATTGATTCACGTGAAAATTTTCTCAAGCTGAGTGAATTTGCAGAAAGCTACACACCTTCCGTGATGCCCAAGCTGATGCATTACACGGGTGAGCGCCCGCTTTTTGATTTGCATGGCATTGAAGCAGAAATCGAGAAGGCACTTGGTAAACGCGTTGATCTGAAATCAGGTGGCTACCTGATCATCGAGCAGACCGAGGCCATGACAACGATTGACGTCAATACTGGCAGTTATGTCACCGGCCGCAATTTTGACGATACGATTTTCAAAACGAATCTGGAAGCAGCGCACGCTATCGCACGGCAACTGCGGCTGCGCAATCTCGGCGGCATCATTATCCTCGACTTTATCGATATGGAAAATATCGAGCATCGTGCGGCCGTACTCTCTGAACTGCATAAAGCCTTGGCGCGTGATCGCACCAAAGTCACCGTTTCGGATTTCTCTGCGCTGGGCCTGGTCGAGATGACCCGCAAGCGTACGCGTGAATCGCTCGCGCACATCCTGTGTGAAACCTGCCCCGCATGTCAGGGTAAAGGGCAAGTGAAGACTGCGCGCACCATCGCTTATGAAATCCTGCGCGAGCTGCTGCGCGAGGCCAAACAATTCAATCCCCGCGAATTCAGAATTCTGGCCTCGCAGCTGGTGATTGATCTTTTTCTGGAAGAAGAGTCGCAGCATCTGACCATGCTGGGAGACTTCATTGGCAAGCCAATTTCGCTTCAGGTTGAGAATGGCTTTCATCAGGAACAGTACGATATTATTTTGATGTGATGATATGTTTTACAGCCGCCTCACGTACAGACTGACTTACCCGGCCGATTACGGGACAGAGTCTGATTAAGTAATAAAAATGAAACCAGAAGTCATCATCACTAATATGAAGAAACGCTACTCTGGCGTTTCCGGGACGATCAATGCCCTGCTGCCGGTTCAGGCAAAAACTTTGAGTATTGGCTTCGTAGGCACTGACCTGCCAGGCGCGCAGCTTGCGCACTCAAGTCATCCTGATAGCTTTTCTTATCTCACCGCCTGGCAAGCAATCTGGATCAGTCGCAAGCGGCTGCCAAATGGCCAGCCACGTATCTGGCATGTGCGCCGCGATCCGGAAATGATGCTCACCATTTTCTTGCGTGATGTGTTGCACTTTCCTATCAAGATCGTCTTTACGTCGGCTGCCAAGCACCGTCACTCATGGTTTCCGCGCTGGCTGATCAGCAAGATGGATGGCGTGGTGTCGACGACTCCAGAAGCAGCGAGCTTTGTACCCAATACCACACGGGTCGTACCCCATGGCATCAGCCTTGAGCGCTTCTCGCCACCAGAAGATAAATTGACAGTTTGGCGCCGCACGGGCTTGCCGGGAAAGTATGGTATCGGCACCTTTGGCCGAGTAAGGCCTGACAAGGGAATGGATATTTTTGTCGAGGCCATGATTCAACTACTGCCCGAATTCCCTGATTACACTGCGGTGATTGCGGGATTATGTACGCCGCAATACGCGGGCTTTCAGAAACAACTGGAACAGAAAATCGCTGCCGCAGGGCTTTCAGAGCGAATCATTTTTCTTGGTGTTATTGGTGCCGACACCATCGCTGACTGGTATCAGAATGTGCTTATTACCGTTGCCTGTCCACGCTATGAACCTTTTGGACTTACACCACTTGAAGGTATGGCTTGTGGCTGTGCTGTGGTCGCGAGTGATACGGGGGCGTTCAGGATGATTGTTGAGGAAGGCAAGACGGGGCATGTAGTACCGACTGACGATATCGAGAAATTGGCAAAGGCAATCAGGCAACTGATGGATGTGCCGTTGGCCGTAGAAATGGGAAAGCAGGGACGGAATCGGGTAGCGGCCCAATTCACGGTCGATAACGAAGCGACTGGTATCGCGGCGGTATATGCCTCAATCTGGCAAGCCTGAAAACCGACTTCTCTTTATGGCTTCACCCAGGCTTGGAATGCTTGTCCAAGGCCAGAAAAAAATAATCGAATAGCAACGTAGGATCGATTCAACAAGGTTGGCAGTCGAAAAAAAATCGGCGGCTTTTCACTCAATTCTGTGTTGATTGTAGACTGATGAGCCTGTGCCGCTAACTGAATTGGCATTGGCGTGACACTGCGCAGCCTTAATCCATGAATCCACGACTCATACAATGAATGGTCAATACATGCTCGCATGACCTCCAGATGACTAACAAGTTTTTGTGCAGCTTGCCTATTCAAAAGATACGCCGCGGCAGAGGATATATGGGCAATGTGTACATTTATCGAGAATTCTTTCGCCTGCCGCACAACTATCGGGCCACCCCGATGAAAGTGGAATAGCGTAACAATGTCCCAATCACTCGAATAGGCCAAAAGTTCATCTAGTACTGCAGATAACTGCTCCTGCGGAAGTACATCATCCTCCAAAATAATTCCATACTCTCTTTCACTGGCCAGAAAAGTGCGAAGCGCGCTGAGATGACTGAAATAACAACCGATTTCCCCGGGTCGTATAGTCGCCCTACCGTGAGTACGCTGAAATGCCTTTCGGTCAATGGGGAAACTCGATAGATCTTCTTTGGACGCATCAATAGCCACGATGCGTTTAAATGGAAGACCAATCAAATTGAAGTGCCTTTCGGCTGACATAAGCCTGTCGGTTGATCGATCGAGGTTAATCAGGTAAATCCCGCAGCGATTGAGAAGCATCTTTTTTTCAACGTCTGCACCTAGATTACGACTATTCACTTAGCAGTCTCGCAAGAGTCTTTACTACCGGCAGGTACTGGCCTAAGTTGCTCAATATCTGAATGTGATGACGGGGCCCGACTATCGCGATAGGCGATCGCAATCATCAGCATCAACGGCACACCAAAGCGCCAGTCTCGTAGCATGGCATTGAACATACTCGACACAATCAGAGCCGCCAACACGATGAGAAGTGCTGTGCCTTTTGTCGATTGAGTTCGCAAGGCCTCTCGAACTAAAGCCCCAAAAATCCAGGCGAGCAATATCAATCCCATCACACCCAACTCTGCCCCATACAGAAGGTAATCATTGTGCGGGGTACTCATGAAAGCCGTCTCAAGACCTTGCGCACGTATGGGGTACTCCTGGCGCCAGCCACCAATGCCGAACCCGATAAGGGGCTTTTCAGTAATCATCGCGCCCGTGACGCGCAGAAACTGCAAGCGATTGCTTTCGCCGGTTGCCACACTACCCTCTTTAAGCGCTGTAATGGCTTCACCCACGCCCTGAAGGCGGCGATTACCAACGCCATTCGAAGTAACAATGCCCATGATAACGATGCATGCCAGCGCCACTATTGCGAGCGAACGCCGGTTGAATGTCAATCTGCGGAGCACTACCAAGGCAGACAATAGATAGACCAGCAAGGTCCCGGTACGAGTGACCGCGAACTGCACCACCACCCATTCGGTGAATGCGTAGGCGGCCAAATAGGCCAACATGGTACGCCGCTCAGAAGCGTCGAAAGCCTCATTGAGCATCCAGGCCGCTACAATTGCCAAAAATATGCCGAGAGATATAGATTTATTGCCAGCGTACTGCTGGTAGTAAGAGAATATGGTCCAATCCGGCAGGATGCCTAGTTTGGCGAGACAAAATACCACGCCGGCGTAGAGCGTCCCAATAAACAAGGCTAGCTTGGCACGTCGGTAGGCTGAGTCTTTGCAACCGACCGAGAAAAACAGCAGAAATATAAAAACGAAGTAGTGAATCATGCCGTGCCACCGGTATTCATTTCCTGCCGACAGGAAGATCAAAGACAGCAGAACGATTGCAAGAAGTACGAAGTTGGCGGTATAAACAGGATGCGCCCGGATTTCTGCCCATTTAATACACAAGCCTCCGGCAGCGAACCAGGCTATGAAATAGAGCACAATGGCTGCATACATTATGCCGATCGGGAAGAACAAAGTGATTGGCAAAATTGCAAAAATTATTCCTGGGAGTTGCTCTCGCGATGGCATACTAAATTTCCAGATCAATCTCATCCCCGAAGTCTACCCCATTCGACACCAAAGTCTGACACATGTCCACCACTCCATTCCGAAAAAAACCACTTGATGAGCTGACGGTCATTATCGTCACGTATAACAGTGCACATTGCCTAGAAGCGTTGGCACCAGCATTGAACGGATTAGTAAACTTAATTTTTGTAGACAACGCATCTACCGATGCAACTGCAGAAAAAATTGCAGAATTCCTTCCCAATGCTCGATTACTGTTAAACGAAAAAAATAAAGGATTTGGCGCAGCCAATAATCGCGCCCTCCAACAAATTTCAACTCAGTTTGCGCTGCTGTTAAATCCGGACACGCTACCCGATTCTGATTTTTTTGAAAAAATGCTACAGACTGCTGAGCAGTTTCCAGAAGCCGCAATGATCGCACCTCAACTTATCGACAGAAACAATTCCGAGGAAATTAACTACCGGTGGCCAAGTTCCGAGTGGATTTCAAAAGGGTCCGGCGCCGACGGGCCCTGCTGCGTCGGATTTTTATGTGGGGCAGCGATACTTCTGAGCATGAAGAATATGCAGAAAATCGGATTTTTCGACGAAGACTTCTTTTTGTATTACGAAGATGAAGACCTGTCACAACGCGCATTTAATAGCAAACTTCCTATGGTGGTCGTACCGCAAATCACCTTAAAACATTTATCAAGAGGCTCAGTGAAAGGCACTGCCCCCCTTAAATCTGAGTTTTTACGTGGCTTCCACCACGCTCAATCAAAAATTTTCTTTGAAAAAAAATATGGCAAGCAGGCAAACTGGCTGAGATGGAAGACGCTGGCCCTAGCTTTATTGTCTTTACCGTTGAGATTATTAATACCGCAGCCAAAATATATTGCTCGGCTGCTTGGAAGACTTGTTGGACTGATACAAGCCTGAAGAATGAGTTAGCCGTTCCGACGATGCCAAGCCAATGCCGTTTCAAGAATGTAATTTAAACTACTAACCCTTGGCCGCCATCCGATAATTGACTCTGCGAGCGCCGAATTAGCGACGAGTTCAGCGGGATCCCCATCTCGTCTAGGCGCATCAATCGTTGGAACTTTACTACCCATTTCATTAATTGCACTTAAAATCTCTCTAACCGAGTATCCACGTCCCGTTCCAAGATTAAGGGCAATAGAGCCACCACCTTTAAGCAAATAATCGATTGCAAGTTGATGTGCCGACGCCAGATCATTAACGTGCACATAATCTCTGATTGCTGTGCCATCGGCCGTCGGAAAATCATTTCCAAAAACAGAGAGCGGACTAGCGCCGAGGGCAGCACGAATTGCAAGTGGAATCAGGTGAGTCTCAGGATCATGACGCTCACCCAACTCTCCATTGGGGTCAGCACCCGCTGCATTAAAGTACCTTAGCGAGACATAAGACAAGTCAGACGATGCCGATAGATCTTCGAGGATATTCTCAATTAACAACTTGGAACGGCCATACGGGTTGATAGGATTACGCGGCGAAGATTCTCTGATTGGCATAAGATCCGGCAATCCGTATACAGCACAGGTACTGGAAAAAACAATTTTATTCACATCAGTGGATCGCATAGCAGATACCAGTGAAAGCGTCGCGCCAATATTATTGTCGTAATACTTTAATGGATCGCGGACTGATTCGCCGACTGCAGAAAATGCGGCAAAATGAACTACTGCTGCCGGACTATACCTACGAAAAATATCTGTCAATGCCGAAGTATCTCGTAAATCCAGTACTTCCAAAGGCCCCCATTGCACTGATTCTGAAAACCCGGTAGACAGGTTATCGACCGTAACGGGCAGATACCCATGCGATGCAAGCCACTTACATGTATGAGAACCAATGTAGCCAGCACCGCCTGTAACAATAACTGTCTTCATCAATTTTTACTTTGAATAATTTTCGTTTTAAGCTTACCAAAAAAATATTTTCTCGCATTGTTCAAATTAGACCATTGCGATTTATCTACACGAATAATTGGCAATTCAGTCACCTTGATATCAGACTTTGACCAAAGCCAGAGATTAAATAGTCTTTCACTCAAAAATCCCATGCCACGTCTTTGGTAAGGCTCCCGATCGGCAAGATGCAAAGCCGGCTCGACCGCGAATAAAACAGAAAAGAGCCAGCTACAATATTCATCAAAAAGTGCTTTTCTAGTTATTAGCATGTTACAAATCGCACCCGTTTTCTCTGCCTTAAAACGCTGCTCCAGCACATCTGTCAACCAATGCTTGTCTTTAAGATAGTTCAGACAAGCATCAAGATCGGATAACACGTGACTTTTTGCATACTGCCCGTACAAGCCTTCCTTGAAGTAGCGACCTTGAGGAATTAACATGTCACCCAAAGCCATCTGGGAATAAATGTCATTGGTGGAGATTATCTCTTTCCGAAATACTGAATTCACGCTGGGATAACTAAAAAATCTTCGGTAATGGACCATACCGACAATTGCATCAGGATCACAGCGATAGTTCTTCCATATCCAATACAGCGCCGTCAATTCAGAATAAAATGGATTCAGGTGTGCAATATTATCGCCAGTCGCATCTGTAAACTCTGCACTAAAATCAGCACTACCTACTTTGAGCAGCGAATACCCCGGAAAAAATTCTTGGGTCGGGGCCATATGTGAAACCACAAAAATTCTATTCATAACTAGATATCAATTTTTCGGAGAGCGAAAGAGCCGCGCCTACCACCTGGTCCATATTGTAGTATCGATATTGAGCCAGTCGACCAATGAAATAAACAGATTCTTCCTTGTCGGCTTTTTCTTCGTATTTTTTGAATAGCTGCTCACTCGAAGGGCTTGGAACTGGGTAATATGGATCGCCGTCCCAAGTCGGGTACTCTTTCACGATTGACGTGCCGGCAGCCACTTGTCCAGTCAACTTTTTGAATTCTGTAATACGAGTAAATTCTTCATGGTTTGGGTAATTCACCGTCCCCACAGACTGAAATTGATCAGATTGTGACAAATGCTCATGCCGAAATACCAGACTGCGATAAGGAAGCTTCCCAAAGCAGTAATCATAAAAACGATCAATCGGTCCGGTATAAATTACTTTCTTCGCTTGCTTTCGAAAATCAGACTCAAAAAAATCCACGCCCGTTCTAACGGTAATTCGATCTGAGTTCAATATCCGCTCGAACATCGCGGTGTATCCCTCTGACGGCATGAATTGATAGGAGTCGCCAAAATAACGATCGTCATCGTTGGTACGCGTAGGAATCCGGGCGGCAACACCGGCTGACAATTCAGATAAATCAAGATCCCATTGTTTTTTTGTGTAGCCACGAAAGAACAGGTCACATAGTTCTGACCCTACACTGCTGAGAACAACGTCCTCGCTTGTCTTGATACTACTCAAAACACTTCTTTTCTTTTCCAAAAATGACTCAACCTCATCCTCGGCTAGGTTGAGGCCAAAAACCTTATTGATAGTGATTCGGTTGATTGGGATGGGATAGAGGTCGCCGCAAACATTTGCCAGAACACGATGTTCATAAAACCTCCAATCGGTAAACCGGGACAACCAGGCAAATACTCGTTTGCTATTGGTGTGAAAGATATGAGGCCCATAAGGATGTATCAGTATCCCTTGCTCGTCGCGCTTATCGAAAGCATTGCCAGCAATATGATCTCGTTTATCGATAAGTAGAATCGAGTAGCCCGCATCCGCAAGTTCTCTTGCACATACTGCTCCTGCATATCCTGCACCCACGATCAAAAAATCAAAGCCCATAAATCCTCTGTATCATTAGAATCTGTATAAATTCAATTATTTTTTGGCGCCCGCCCCATCAAATAAAATTCCGCATTCGGCCGCATTGATGCCACATTCGCTATCCGATTCGACAATCCAAAAAAAGTGGTAATGGCAGCTATATCCCAGATATCCTCATCATCAAATCCATGCAACCTCAAGGCAGCATGATCAGCATCCGTGATTGACTGCGAATCCAGGCATACCTTGATCGCGTAATCGAGCATAGCTTTTTGTCTGGGCGTGATATCCGCCTTGTGATGGTTGACCGCGACCTGATCCGCTGTCAGCGGATTTTTACCGTAAATTCGCAATAGGGCCCCATGGGCAACCACACAGTAAAGACAGTTGTTTTTAGCACTGGTAGCCGTGACAATCATCTCGCGATCAGCCTTGGTGAGATTGCCGGTTTCTTTGAGCATCAGCGCATCGTGATATGCAAAAAACGCCTTAAACTCATCGGGGCGGTGAGCAAGGACGAGAAACACGTTGGGCACAAATCCGGCTTTCTCTTGCACAGTCAGAATTTTTTCTCGAATATCGGCAGGCATATCCGCGAGCTCAGGTACTGGAAAGCGGGAAATCGGTAGTGCATCGTTACTCATCAAGCTTCCCTCGAAAACTGCAAGTGGTAAAGATGGGCATATACACCGCTAGCAGCGAGTAGTTGCGCGTGGCTACCGACTTCTGCAATGCGACCGTCTTGTAAAACAACGATGCGGTCAGCATGCTCGATCGTGGACAAGCGATGCGCAATCACCAGGGTGGTACGTCCCCGCATCAAGGTATCCAAGGCCTGCTGAACAGCCCGTTCGGATTCCGTGTCCAGCGCCGATGTAGCCTCATCGAGAATCAATATCGGTGCATTCTTGTAAATCGCCCGCGCAATCGCCAAACGCTGCCGCTGACCGCCTGACAGTCGCATGCCATTGTCGCCTATCTGCGTATCAAGACCTTCTGGCAAAGCCGCAATGACCTCGTTAAGGTTTGCCGCCCGCGCAGCCGCCTCTATACGCGCCCGATCAGGCTGATCATCACCATAAGCGATATTGGCTGCGACCGTGTCATCAAACAAAACCACGTTCTGACTGACCATCGCCATCTGAGCGCGCAGACTGGCAAGTGCAATTTCGGAAATAGGTACGCCATCGAGGAGAATGCGGCCATCTGAGACTGGATAAAACTCCGGAACGAGATTGACTAACGTACTCTTGCCACCGCCGGACATACCGACCAAGGCAATAGTTTCACCTGGCTCAATGCGTAGCGAAATATTCGACAGTGCTGCCTTCTTCTCTTCGGGATAAGTAAAACTGACTTGCTCGAACTCTAGTTGTCCTGCAGCGCGCTGATCGAGCACCTTCCCATTGGTGCGCTCGGGCGCCGCATCAATAAGGCCAAACACAATCTCGCCCGCAGCGAGCCCGCGTTGCAATGGGCCGTTGATCGCCGCAAGGTGTTTGAGCGGCGTTAGCGTCATCAACATCGCGGTGATGAATGAAGCAAACCCCCCCACGGTCATGCCACCATCCCCCGCTTGCGCGAGGGCGATCACGATAATGACGGAAATGGAAAACGAATTCAGAAACTGCGTGATTGGCTCCGTGGTAGCCATGGTACTTGCCATACGAATCATGAAACCACGCAAGCGTTCTGAACGATGCTCGAAACGTTTTGCCTCATAGGTCTGTCCGCCAAACAACTTGATCACATGCCGCGCCCGCGTAGTCTCTTCTATGGTTTGCATCAGTTCGGCGTTGATTTCCTGATTTTGTGAAATCAGCCGCTTGAGCCGGCGCGCGGTCAGCCTGATCACCAGCGCAATCAAAGGCACTAGCACTATCGTGACTAGCGTCAGCTTCCAGTTCAGCCAGAACAAATAGCCAAGCAAACCGACAACAGTGAGGCTGTCTCGCACAAGCACGACCAAAAGACTGCGCAGCATATCGAGGATCTGCTGCACCTCGACCATCATGGTGTTGATGACGTGACCTGTTGAATGTTCGCCGTAGAAGCTCAAAGGCACATCCAACAGTCGATTGAACATCTGCTGTCGTAACTGCGACATCAGGCGTCCCGATATCCAGGCCATCATGTAACTGGTGGTGAATGTAGACAGCCCACGTATAACGAAAATACCGATAACAAATAACGGCACCAGCCACAGCGAAAATGTATGCGCCTGCGAAAATCCTTTATCGAGCAAGAGCTTCATCATCGCAGCCACCGCGGGCTCGGTCGCTGCGGTGACAATCATGCCGCCCAGCGCGAGCAATAGCCTGCCCTTGTAGGGTGTAAGCAGACCGACGATGCGCTTGAACGTATGTGTCAGACCCATCAGTATTCAAACCACACGTTATCGGGGCTCAGCCATTCGGATAAACGCGCCCTGAGGTTATCGTCGGCACGCACCCGCCATTCATCCGACAGGCGGAGCTCACCCAACGCACCGTTCTTCATGTACTGCACGACGATGGGGCAAGAGGCTTCGATTTGCTGGAAAGGCTGAATGAGCTCGCGCAAACGCGCAGCATCGGCCTGACCATTCATTGACAGGCGCAATGCTTTCACAAAGCTGGCACGCGTTGCTGCGATATCCATCACCTTGTCTGCGGTAATGCGCAGTCCACCGGAGAAACGGTCCTCCGAAACTTTGCCTTGTACCGCAAGGAATTCATCTTCACGAAACAGTGTACGGTTGGCCTCATAGGTCTCGCTGTAGACGGTCACTTCCAGCTGTGCACTGCCGTCGTCGAGCGTGACGATCATGATCCGACCGCGCTGCGTCATTTGAGAACGCAAAGCAGAAATGATACCGGCCATCAGGCGTGGTTCGCGCGAAGGCGTCAAGTCCGAAAGACGGGTACGGATGAATTTTCTGACTTCATCTGCATACGCATGGAACAAATGCCCCGACAGATAAAAACCCAAGGCGGCTTTTTCTTCGGTCAGTTTTTGCTTGTCATTCCAGGGGACCGCTTTGACGTACTCTGGCGCATCATCAAAGCCGCTGTCAGCACTCTCAAACAAACTGACCTGATTGGCCGCCGCTTCCGCCTGCTCTGCGCAATCCATGGCCAGACCGACCGATGCGATCAAGATGCCGCGATTGACGCCGAGCGAATCGAAAGCACCAGCGCGAATCAGGGATTCAATCGTTCGACGGTTAATCTGCCGCTTGTCGACACGCTTGACGAAATCAAACAAGTCGGTGAAAGGCTGACCCTGACGCGCGGCGATGATGGCTTCAATGGCATTTTGACCCGTACCTTTGATAGCGCCGAGACCATAACGAATCTTGCTTGACTTCTGCCCCGGCTCCGACTCAGGTACTGGGGTGAACCGGTAAACCGACAAATTAATATCGGGTGGCAGCAAGGTGAGTCCGCAATTCACGGTGGCATCCTCAACCAATATCTTGATCTTGTCGGTATCATCCATCGCCAAGGACAAGTTAGCCGCCATGAACGCGGCAGGGTGATGGGTTTTCAGGTAAGCAGTGTGATATGACAGCAAGGCATAAGCAGCGGCATGCGACTTGTTGAAGCCGTAGCCTGCGAACTTTTCCATGAGATCGAAAATCTCGTCGGCCTTTTGCTCAGTCAGACCATTTTTTGCTGCACCATCTCTGAAAATCTGCCGGTGCTGCGCCATCTCTTCGGGCTTTTTCTTGCCCATCGCGCGACGCAGCAAATCAGCGCCGCCCAAGGAGTAGCCGCCAATCACCTGAGCCATCTGCATCACCTGCTCCTGATAGACCATGATGCCGTAAGTCTCGGAGAGAATGTCTTCGGTACGCGGATCCGGATAGTCGAAGCGCTCGCCATGCTTGCGGCGGCAAAAGTCGGGTATCAGATCCATAGGGCCCGGGCGATACAAGGCTACCAGCGCGATGATGTCTTCGAAACGATCAGGACGCGCGTCTTTCAGCATGCCCTGCATGCCGCGACTTTCCAGCTGAAACACGGCGACCGTCTTGGCCTGTGTGAGCAACTGATAGGTGGGACGGTCATTCAGCGGAACGCGCTCGAGACTGAAGTCCGCCATCGCCGGATCAAGCTGGCGTATGTAATTCACTGCACGATCAAGAATCGTCAGCGTCGTCAGGCCGAGAAAGTCGAACTTCACCAGTCCCATCGCCTCGACATCATCTTTGTCGAACTGCGACACCACGCCTCCATCAGCACCTTGGGTATAGAGCGGACAAAAATCCGTCAGCTTGCCTGGCGCAATCAGCACACCACCGGCGTGCATGCCGACATTGCGGGCGATGCCTTCGACCTGCTGCGCGAGCTCGAGCAACTGACGCACTTCTTCTTCGTTATCGCGGCGTTCTTTGAGCAGGGGCTCTTCTTCGAGCGCATCGGCAATCGTCACCAGCTTGCCGGGCTTAAAAGGGATCAGTTTGGAAATACCATCGCAAAAGTTAAAGCCAAGATCAAGCACGCGTCCCACATCACGCACCGCACCCTTGGCAGCCATGGTGCCGAAGGTGGCAATCTGGGACACTGCCTCCTTGCCATAACGCTCTTTCACATACTGAATCACGCGGTCACGACCTTCCTGACAGAAATCGATATCGAAGTCAGGCATCGAAACGCGATCCGGATTAAGGAAACGTTCGAACAGCAAGTTGTATTCCAGAGGATCAAGATCCGTAATCGATAAGGCATACGCCACCAGCGAGCCGGCACCCGATCCCCGGCCAGGGCCTACGGGCACGCCGTTATGCTTGGCCCACTGAATGAAATCAGCAACAATCAGGAAGTAGCCGGGGAAGCCCATCGCAATGATGGTGTCAGTTTCGAATTTCAGTCGCGAGGCATAGCGGTCTCTCACCCGTTCACGTTGTGCAGGATCCGGATAGAGCTGTTCCAAACGCTGCTCGAGGCCCGCCTGGGCCTGTGCCACCAGAAAATCACCAACGCTCATGCCCTCAGGCGTGGGGAAGTCAGGCAATTGGGCTTTACCCAACTCCAGCGTTAGATTGCAGCGCTGCGCGATGATGGCGCTGTTTTGCAACGCGGCAGGCAAATCGGCAAACAGCTCAGCCATCTCCGATTGCGTTTTGAAATATTGCTCGGGCGTGAAACGTTTGGGGCGTCGGGTATTGGCGAGGATTTCACCTTCAGCGATACAGGTACGCGCTTCATGCGCAGTGAATTCTTTTTTGTGCAAGAACTGAACCGGATGCGTGGCGACCACGGGCAGTTGAAGTTTGGCGGCCAGCTGTGTTGAATGGCGCAGCAAGTTTTCCAATGCAGGATTGCCATTACGCTGGACTTCGATGTAGAAGTGGCTGGGGAAAATCTTCGCCCAGCGTGTCGCGCACCGTTCCGCCAGGGCGGCATTGCCATTCGCTAGCGCACTGCCGATGTCACCAGCCTGAAATCCCGAGAGCGCAATCAAGCCACCGCCAGGCTGCAAGGCCTCGAGCCAGTCGATACGGACCTCGGCACGACCGCGGTGCGCATTACTGAGCGAGGCGCGCGCCAGCAATTCACATAACTGCAGATACCCGGTACGGTTTTTCACCAACAGCAGCAAGCGAAAAGGCTTGTCGCGGTCATCGTCATTCGTGACCCAGATATCACAACCCACGATGGGCTTGATGCCCTTGCCGCGCGCAGCTTTGTAGAACTTCACCATGCCAAACAGATTGGCCAGATCCGTGAGCGCTACTGCCGGCTGGCTGTCTACCACGGCCGCATCAACCAGTTCGTCGATACGTACCAGTCCATCGGCAATGGAGAACTCGGAGTGCAGGCGAAGATGGATAAATTGCGGGGAAGTCATGGCTGTATTTTACCCGCTGGGAACCCCCGCATCGACGCCAAACAGCCACTCGCCGGAGAAAGATCGGCGCTTATAATGACGGCTATCGCTGAACTTCCATTACTCCCGCCATGCAGTCCCTGCCTCAAATCGTCAATATCGCTGCTTATAAATTTGTTACGTTCGATGACACGGTCGCCCAGCGCCCGCGTTTTCAGGCCTTGTGCACCGATCTGGGCCTCAAAGGCACGATTTTGCTCAGCCCGGAGGGCATTAACCTTTTTCTTGCAGGACCGCGCTCCGCGATTGATCAGTTTCTGGCCTTCCTGCGCTCTGACGCCCGGTTCGCCGACATCGACGTCAAGGAAAGCCTGTCGGAAAAGCAGCCGTTCAATCGCATGCTGGTCAGGCTCAAGCGCGAAATCATCACCATGAAGCATCCGCTGATCAAGCCCGAACTGGGCCGCGCCCCCGCAGTCGAAGCTGCGACGCTCAAACGCTGGTTGGATCAGGGTCATGATGATCAGGGCAAGCCTGTCCTCATGATGGACACCCGCAATGCCTTCGAAGTCGATGTGGGTACCTTCGAAAACACGATTGACTACCGCATCGAAAAATTCAGCGAGTTCCCGGCCATCGTCGAGCGTGAAAAAGAGGCCTTGAACGATAAAACTATCGTTACCTTCTGCACCGGCGGTATACGCTGTGAAAAAGCGGCGATCCATATGAAGAACATCGGCTACGACAGCGTGTACCAGCTCGAAGGTGGCATTCTCAAATACTTCGAAGAAGTCGGCGGTGCACACTACCAGGGCGATTGCTTCGTCTTTGATCATCGCACGGCACTCAATCCGCAACTGCAGGAAACGGAGACGCGACAATGCTTCGCTTGTCGTGCTGTCGTGACGCCACGCGAACAACTCTCCCCGCTTTACATTGAGGGAAAATCTTGTCCGCATTGCGCGACCGTTGCCACAGCTGCCTGAGTTGCTTTATTTTTTCGTCTAAATCAGCTGATGCATAAAAACAGTCAGTGGATCCCAGCTTTCGCTGGGACGACAGCAATTGTTAAGGCGACCGTAAAACTGCCACCGTCATCCCAGCGACGACTGGGATCCAGTGCCCTGACCCCACTTATGTGCATGCATTGAAGTACTTCCGTGAGCGAGCTGCATGAGCACCCCACCCAAACGCATTGCTCACCTCGATATGGATGCGTTCTACGCCTCTGTGGAACTGCTTCGTTATCCTGAACTGCGGGGTCATCCGGTCGTAATCGGCGGCAGATCGCTGCACCAACCTGCAATGCGTGCCGATGGCAGTCATGAATTTGCCCGACTGCGTGACTATGCAGGTCGAGGCGTGGTCACCACCTCCACCTATGAAGCCAGAGCTTTGGGCGTGTTTTCTGCCATGGGCATGATGAAAGCCGCCAAGCTCGCGCCCGACGCTATTTTGCTACCCGCAGACTTTGACGCCTATCGCCATTACTCGCGCAGCTTCAAACAGGCAGTCGCTGCCATTGCACCCCAGATCGAGGATCGCGGTATCGACGAAATTTATATCGACCTTACCGAGATTCATGAAGACAGCCTGCCACTGGCGCAGCGGATCAAGGATGCCGTCAGGACAGCGACCGGCCTAAGCTGCTCCATCGGTATTGCACCCAACAAGCTGCTGGCCAAAATCTGCTCGGAACTGGATAAACCCGACGGCATCACGCTACTGACGATGAACGATCTCGAAACGCGTATCTGGCCCATGCCGGTCCGAAAAATCAATGGCATCGGTCCCAAGGCAGGTGAAAAACTCGCTGCCATCGATGTACACACCATCGGGGATTTGGCGCAACAATCGATGACGCAGCTGCAAATGCATTTCGGACGGAGCTATGGCGAGTGGCTGCATCACGCCGCCCATGGTGTGGATGATCGACCTGTCGTTACCTACTCGGAGCCAAAGTCCATCAGTCGCGAAACCACCTTCGAGCGTGATCTGCATGCGCGGCTGGATAAAGACAAACTGTCGGAAATTTTTACCTCTTTGTGTCAGCGTGTCGCACAGGATTTGGTTCGCAAGGCTTACATGGGCAAAACCATAGGCATCAAGCTGCGTTATGACGACTTCAGAACTGTGACTCGCGATATCACTCTGGCTGAAGCGACCGATGATCCCTTGGTAATCCGTCGCGCGGCCGGCGAGTGCCTCAGGCGCGTACCGTTGGAGAAGCGACTGCGCTTGCTCGGCGTGCGGGTCGGTGGACTATGCAGCAAGCAGGCAATGCAAGATGAAAACGATTCATCCCAGGCAGAATTACTGCTGGGATGAAGTAAAGACTCTAGCATTCAGCTGAGTACTGCCGCCTCTGACTTTCGAGCCTCGATACTGAAGTTTCCAGGACCAAAAGCAGACAGATGCAGCACCCCCCATGAAAGCGTTAACCCAAATTCCAGAAAGCCTGTCTTCTCAAACTGTTGTTGAATTGATGCATACATGATGCACTACACGGGTCGTTTCGCTCCCTCCCCTACTGGTCCGCTCCACGCCGGATCACTGGTCGCTGCCATGGCCAGCTATCTGGATGCGCGTGCGCATCACGGTCGCTGGCTGCTTCGTATCGAAGATATAGATGAACCGCGCACAGTAACTGGCGCAGCGGAAACCATTTGCGATGCGTTGGCAGCACTAGGCATGCATCCCGATGGCGAAGTGGTCTGGCAAAGCCAACGCAAGATAGGCTATGAAGCGGCATTTGGTCTGCTGAGCGAGCACGTCTATCCTTGCGGCTGCAGTCGCAAGGAAATTGCAGATTCGCGTACCGGTATTGCCTCTGATGGCGCAGCGATTTATCCGGGCACCTGCCGTGATGGCCTTGCCGAAGGTAAAACCACGCGTGCCTGGCGACTGCGAGTGCCACCGCCTATGTCACCTGCCGGTGTGATTAGCTTTGAAGATCGGTGGCTGGGTCGCATCACGGAAACTTTGTCCGAATCCACGGGTGATTTCGTACTGAAACGCGCTGATGGTTTCTGGGCTTATCAACTGGCGGTGGTGGTGGATGATGCAGAACAGGGTGTTACCGATGTCGTGCGCGGCGCTGATTTGCTGGGATCAACGGCGCGGCAAATTTATCTGCAAGGATTGTTGCAACTGCCGACACCGCGTTACATGCATGTGCCGGTGGTGAACAATGCTGACGGCGAAAAACTATCAAAGCAAACCGGCGCAACGCCGCTGGATCTCACCAAACCACTGGATACCTTGATGTTGGCAGCAAATCGACTCGACCTTGTATTACCCGCTACCGCCGCCACTGATCTTGCCTCTTTCTGGGAGGCCGCGACAAACGCATGGGCCAGACGTTTCTTGTGATTGCGAATGATGTCGTGCCGTACGTGCCCGGTTACGTCAAGCCTTGCGTCCACCCAGCAAGGCTGCCCGCTTCTGAGGGGCATTGCTTTTGTTGGTGACGGTATTGGCGGGCTCTGATTTGGGTGGCGTGGTAGCTGCAGGTTCGTAAGGCTTCAGGAACCATGGATCCACAGGCTCGCGACGCGGTGCCGCCGGGCCACGGGCGGAGCGATCTTTTGAACGTCGGTCACCCGAGCGTTCGCGATCGGCACGATGCGAAGCAGGGTTATCGTCCGATCGATCGGATCGATCAACAGCCCGCGATGATCTGCCGCCAAAACCTTCCAGCGCTACGGGCGTGAGTTTCTGCCGTATGAGTTTTTCAATGTCGGTCAGAAAACGCAGATCCTTGTCCGAGTACAACGAGATGGCATCACCGGAAGCGCCTGCGCGACCAGTACGTCCAATGCGATGCACATAGTCTTCAGCGTTGTAGGGTAAATCGTAGTTGATCACACAGGGTAATTCGGCGATGTCGAGGCCACGCGCAGCCACATCGGTCGCGACCAGCACATCGATGCTGCCATTCTTGAAGGCTTCGAGTGCAGCCATACGCTCGTTTTGCGTCTTGTCACCGTGAATGGGCGCTGCTTTGATGCCCTGGCGTTCCAATTCACGCGCCAGCCGCGATGCGCCGATCTTGGTATTGGAAAACACCAGTACCTGCTTGAGATCACGGCCACGCAAAAGATGAACCACCGCATCACGCTTGGCCTCTTCCTCGACCTTGTAAACCACCTGCGTCACTCGCTCTGCGGTGGCATTGCTACGCGCCACTTCGATCAGCACCGGCTCGTGCAGAAAACTGCCTGCCAGCTTTTTGATCTCTGGAGAAAAAGTCGCCGAGAACATCAGATTTTGCCGCTTCTTCGGCAGCAGATTGATGATGCGCTGCAGGTCGGGCAGAAAACCCATGTCCAGCATGCGATCAGCTTCATCCATGACAAAGATCTCGGTCTGCGAGAGGTTCAGGGTTTTTTGCTGCACGTGATCCAGCAGACGGCCGGGGGTCGCGATCACGATCTCCACACCGGAACGCAGCGCTGCAGTCTGGGGCGCCATATCCACGCCGCCAAATACAACCGTCGCACGCAGAGGCGTGTGGCGTGAGTAGGCCTTCACATTGTCGGCCACCTGATCAGCCAGCTCGCGTGTTGGGGTCAGCACCAGCGCGCGTACCGGATGCCTCGCGGGCGATGCACTGGTATTGGCGTGGGCAAGCAGTAACTGGATGATAGGCAGTGAAAAGCTGGCGGTCTTGCCGGTACCGGTCTGGGCTGCGCCCATCACGTCCCGGCCTTGCAGCACAACAGGAATCGCCTGCGCCTGAATCGGGGTGGGATGAATATAGCCCTGATCAGCCAAGGCCTGCAGCACGGGCTGGGCCAGACCAAATTCATCAAAGCGGGGAAGCGAAGCGGCGGATGCGTCTGCAGCCGGTACGGACTGTGGAGGTGTGTTGATATCGGACATTCGGGTCATGAGGTTTAGCGCAGAAGTATAGCACTCACTCGGCCTCATCCCGGTCGCTAAGCGATTGATTGCAAAAGGAAACGCCCTAAGGCAGACTCGACAGGACGACCACTTATTTGTAAGTAGCCACCATCACCACACGTCCGAGCATGAGCTGATACAGAGTTTCTGGTGATACCGGCTTGTCGGACACACCTTCAGCCTTCAGTGCTGCTTTGGCCATCGGTGGAAGACGATCGACGTGAATCGCGAAGTTGATATCCTCCGGCACAAAGCCCTGTTCCTGATTGATTTTCTGGCTATCGAGTTTGCCAACGGTGATACCCACCACATTGCCATTCAAATCAAAGACCGGACCACCCGAGTTGCCTTTATTGACCTTGGCCGTGAGCTGAAAGGTATTTCTATCATCGCCCATGCCGGTGCCCTTGGACACGACTCCATTGGTCAATGAAGGAGATCCCTCGCCCAGGATGTACCACAGTGGATAGCCCATCACCACCACATCGCGCCCGACTCTGGGCTTCGCATAGGCGGTCGAGGGAATCGCACGATCAGCGGGCAGGGGCTTGCTCAACTCGAGTATCGCCAGATCATCGGTATCGGAAATGAATATTACTTTGGCGCGTATGACTTCACCCAGTCCGGTACGTATCGCAAATTCTTTGCCACCTTCGATCACGTGTTTGTTGGTGACGATCTTGCGACCCTCATCGACAATAAAACCGCTGCCACCGGTGATAGTCACCCCCCTGGGAAAGGGAAAGCGCTGAACCGGGAGGTTGACATCCGGATCCGTGAATTTTGCGACCTTGGGTTTTTGCGCCGTGGGTCCAGGCAGCGATTCTTTTTTTTCTGCCGTCTGAGGCGGTGTGTTGGGAACGGGATCCGGCGCAGATTCGGGCGATGGTGCCGGCGAAATGCGTTTACCCATTTCCGTATCGCGTTTGGGTGGATTAATGGCTGCGATATTTTCCTCGACCCATGACTGAATCACGCGCACCCGATATTCATTTCCTTGATTCGCATACGACTTTGCGGCTTCGCGCTTGAGGTTGAGTGCGTTCGATTTGCTGCCGAAGCTGAACTCAAATTCGCCGAGCTGCTCAAGCACGGGAGCCGATTGCGGATGCGATTCACGATAAGTCTGTAGAGTACTGACCGCTTTCGCCTGCTCACCGGCTGAGAGTAGGTAGCGCGCATAGGCCAGAATATGTGACTCCGATCCTGGCCGTTTCCGCAACAACTCGTCCATGCGCTTGGTAGCATCGCTGACTTGTCCAGATCGTTGCTCGATCAGTGCGAGCAATAATTCAGGTTCAGGCGAATCCAGATCAAGTTTTGCCGCGTCCACTGCGTAGTTGCGAGCATCGGCAAAGCGACCGAGCTTGAGTGATGCATTGGCCGCACCCATGACAGCATCCATGTTGAAGCTCAGCTGCTCGTCTGCACTGCGAAAATATTCCAGCGCTTTAGCCGGACGATCAATCGCCAGATAAATTTTTCCCATCAAGACCGTGATTTGCTGAGCTTCTTTGGCATCACGTGGCTCATGGATTTTCAGTATAGCCACCGCATCCTTGAGCCGACCCGCATCAATGAGAATACTTGCCCGCGTCAATGCATCTGTTTTGGCATCAGCACCAAACACGCCCTGTACGCAAAATACGCTCAAGGCCAGCAGCAAAGACACGCCATATTGGATGAGTGATTTCATTCGACCTTGAAGTAAAGCTCCCGCTCACCCATGCGGTTCTGGTCATCCTTGATACGCAGGACGATTTTGTGGCTGCCGGAGGGCACATTGACATTGCTCAGACGCAGACCGGAAGCAGTTCGTGTCGCCTCTTTGAGCAAGCGGTCGGTGATATCGACCTTGAAGGCTCCGTAGTAGGCCTTGAAGGTTGAAAAATCCAGCTGCGCTCCAGCCTGCGTCTTGAAATCAATCTCCATACGGAATGGATTTTTCAAGGCCTTGTCTATCTTCTGCGGATCAACCACCGCAATCATCGGCGCCAACGGATCCGGGGCAGAAGAATGGGCCTCGACTACAGGTGGAGCCTGCTGCGAACGGCTAGCCTCTTCAGCAGTCACAAGCTCAATCGCACTCGCAGGCATCGTACAGCAGAGCATCAGCGCTGCTGCACTCATTCTGGCGCCGACCGGGAAAAGTTGCAGGGCTCTCATTGCCTTACTTCTTTTTTGCCGCCTCGATTTCACGTTCCAGATCCTGGAAAGCCTGAGCAGCGCGGACTTTGGTATCGAGAATCTGGCTCTTCTTCACCTGGTCCGCCACAACCCGGTTTGCTTCACCGACGGGATAACGCAGCAGGACAAAGGTCCGGAAATTGCGGCCTTCCTGAACTACTTCGCTTTTTTCACGAACGAAACCAGCAAGATTGATATCCGTCGTAACGCTTTTTGCTACGCGCGAAATTTCCTGTACCACCTGAGCATCATTGCCTGTACCCGTCTGCAGCGCGTAATTATTCATCATCTCGGAGACGCGTGCGCCCAGCGAATTGGCTAGCTGACGCTTTGCAGACAGAATCGCAGCATCCATCGACATCTGCATGTCAGGCGAGCTTTCGGAGGCAGATGCGTAAAGCGCGTTGGCGTCCACCGGTGGCTGGGTATACCAAGACGGCATCTTGCTGATTGATTGATCCACTGATTTCACTGCAGCTTTCTGACGATCGTCTTCCTGCTTGGCGACGAATTCAGGCGTACCTGGCTTGGGTGTGGAACAAGCGGTTGCAATCAGCGCGATCAGGAGCACTGTGTATTTTGATTTCATTGCCTGCATGAGGATTCCCCTTGGTTGGTAGAGCGTTACGGGTTTGATGCCATTTTCATACGGGAGCGATTTTTTCTATTCGCTCTTCGATTGCCTTTAATTCTTCTTCTGAAATTTTGGTATTCAGATTCATCGCTTTAAACAAATTCAAAGACCGTCTCGCTGCAGCTGCATCATTGGCAGCAATGCTAATAATCATACTCTTTCGGACAATCCTTGCTGCCTCGGCCTCATCGCCCATACCTACATGGGCCAATCCGAGTTGCAATAATGAGAAGGGATTGTCTTTGTCCAGCTCCAGCGATTTTGTAAAAGCGGCGGCAGCCATCGCATGTCTGCCCGTCTGGTTATAGGCTAGTCCCAGCGCATTGAAATGCAGACTTTTTGGGTTGGGAACCGACACCGCATGTAGAAACGGTTGCAAAGCCTGGTCTGCCTGGTTCAGGTGAAGATACGCTCTGCCAAGCTGAAACTGATAATCGGGGTTGGCGGCATCGATCTTGATCGCCTTCTTTGCAAGCTCGAGTGCTTGTGCTGGCTCGGATAAACCGAGCTTCGCTTTCGAAGCTTCAACATAGGCGCGGGGATTACTCTGGTCGATACGAATGAGCGACTCGGCGATTGCCAGACGATCTTTAGGTGCGCTCCACAGATCACCCTCCAGTGCCGCGACAAGACTGTTCTTTTTCTCCTCGTCTGTCTGCGATTCGAGAGATGTCAGAAAACTTTGCACTGGCTCCGTCTTTGACTCCGGCTGTGGCGCCACTTTGGCATTGGCGACTACAGGCACGTCATCGATATACTTCAGCTGCGGTATCGCATGAACCAAACGGCGGGCCAGATCATGGACCGTGCGCTTGACTTGCTCGTCACGCAAATTAGCACCAGCGGAAACAGCACCGCCCACAAGGCTCAAGGGATTTAGCGGAATACCGCCATCACGCATGACGGCCGTGTGACTGCCATCCCAGATCACTTTACCTGTACTGGCTCGAACGATCTTCAAACGCGCACCAGCTCTCACTTCGGAATACACGCCCCAGAAACGCGTCTTCCGCTCAATAACCTCACCGGTAATCAGCGTATCGCACTGCGTCGCCTCTGCGACTTTTTGCAAATTCTTGTCTGCTGTCGTTTTGGGATCAATCAGGGCATCGATTTTTTGCAGCGAGATTAACCGTATACCTGTCGGCGCCAGATGGGCATGAAAAGCCTTGCGGACATCGTCGGTTGGCGCAAACGCCTGATTGCTGACGGTGAAGGGCATCAGGCCAAGGCAAACCGGGGGAGCAGATTCATATTCTGCTGCTGCTTGCGAGATCACGACATCACCCATCATGTCGTCTGACTTTTCTGTCGACGGATTACCCTGTACGTAACGCGTCGCGCAACCCGGCAATTGGGCAACAAAACTAGCGACACACAGGAGAAGGAAGTAAGAGCGGCGCATACTGATCTCAGCGAGTTAACTGATAACCCTTGCGAACAATGCGTCGCTCATCAGCGGGAATTTCACGCAACCGCTCTTTGAATTGGTCCAGATCGTAGCTGGAGAGCCATTTGTAGGGTTTCTTGGTGACGATGATGATCAACCACTCATCGATGAATTTTTTGTTTTTACTGTAGGCATCAGACCAATGTGCTTCAAGCGCAAACTTGCGATAAATTTTATTTGCATCCCCCCGAGTCAATTGAAGCGAGTTGATATTGGGATCATTGGTATACGGAATGATGCGAATGACTTCGTTTTTCTGATTTGGCAGCCAGTTGAAAATCACCAGATGCGAGGTCTCGCTGCCCTCAAGTTCCACCAGCATATCGTCACCGACCGTAAAAACGGTTTTATTCAGCTTGACGGCAATATCAAAATTGGGATCCGGCTTTTTCGTAGGTTCAATGATGTCGGCCTCAAGACTCACGATGCACGCTTTGGCACCCTCACGTGTTTCGATTTTCTTGACTTCATTTTTGACCGAGCGAATATCGCCATCAATCATCGACCAGGTAATGCGGTTGAACTCGCAGCCATAGTCGGTAGATTTGCCGGTGGTCTGATTGCAAATCAGCTGCTCCTCGCTGGACACCTTCTCGCCCACCACCTGCGACAAGGCCAAGGACTTGGCTTTATTCCGCGCGAGCTCACAGGCCTCGTTCTCTGAGGTTTCCGGGCCAAATAGATATTCGCCATTGGCTGGCACGACCTTGGCACAGGCGGGCCCAAGATGAGAAATCAGTGCCAGCAGCGTGATCGCGATACGGGTTTTTATCATTTTTTTTACTTATTGCTGACTTGTGGTGTGACTTTCGGCAACCGAAGTTGGCACTGAGGGTCTCTGGCCCGACAGATTTTGCCGACACTACAAGATCATCATGACATTGTCGTAGTGGTGATCATAATCATCAGGCTCGCCCTAGATAGCCTCGTAATGAATTCTTACAAATTGGCAGAAAGCCGAAAATATCCAAGAAAGTGCCAATCCAATAATATCGAAAACTTCTGAGCCACAAAGTGGCACCAAACGCTTGATTTTTCAGAACCTAACATCGCAAAGTGGCTTTAGCTCGGCATAAAACCAGGACTTATTCAACGCGTCCTAAATTTTCAAAATAGCTACTCGCCAGCCTTATCTGACAAGCATAAGCGGCCGCATCGCAAAAGCCGGTGCCGTTTAACCTGCCTTTGAATGTAACGCCTACAGTCTCGAGGACGTGCACAACGATGAGGAGATCCAAAAAGGTTTGCGAGCGCACCCCTGAAGAATAAAAACCCGCGCATCAAACGCGGGTTTTTCGATGATCTGGTGGGCCCCCCGTGAGTCGAACACGGCACCAACGGATTATGAGTCCGCTGCTCTAACCAAGCATGAGCTAGGGGCCCGGAAAAAGCTGTTATTCAGGCAAGATTCTAGCGCCGGACGGCTCTGGCGGCGAGAAAAATTTCCTCGCCGCCCAAGTGAGATTAACCGCCCTCGAGGAAGCTCTTGAGCTTGTCCGACCGCGAGGGGTGACGGAGTTTGCGCAACGCCTTGGCTTCGATTTGACGAATACGCTCGCGCGTGACATCGAACTGCTTGCCGACCTCTTCCAGCGTGTGGTCGGTGGACATTTCGATACCAAATCGCATGCGCAAGACTTTGGCTTCGCGCGGCGTCAGTGAATCCAGCACATCCTTGACCACGCCACGCATGGACGCATGCAACGCCGCATCGGCCGGAGCCAAGGTGTTGTTGTCTTCGATGAAATCACCCAAGTGGGAATCATCATCGTCACCGATCGGCGTTTCCATCGAGATCGGCTCTTTGGCGATCTTCATGATCTTGCGGATCTTATCCTCTGGCATCTCCATCTTGATGGCCAGTGTTGCCGGATCTGGCTCGGCACCGGTTTCCTGCAAGATCTGCCGCGAGATGCGGTTCATCTTGTTGATGGTCTCGATCATGTGCACAGGAATACGGATCGTGCGCGCCTGATCTGCGATCGAGCGAGTGATGGCCTGACGAATCCACCAGGTCGCATAGGTCGAGAATTTGTAGCCACGACGGTATTCGAATTTATCGACCGCCTTCATCAGACCAATATTGCCTTCCTGGATCAGATCAAGGAATTGCAGGCCACGATTGGTGTACTTCTTCGCGATCGAAATCACCAGACGCAAGTTAGCTTCCGTCATTTCGCGCTTGGCCTTGCGTGCACGCGTTTCACCTGCCGACATCTTCTTGTTGATTTCACGAAGATCTGCCAAGGGCAAGACAACTCGTGACTGCAGATCCAGCAGTTTCTGCTGCAACTCTTTTACGGCTGGCACGTTACGCGCCAGCATGACACTGTACGCATGGTTAGCGTTCACCTCGCCGTCGACCCACTTCAGGTTGGTCTCATTGCCGGGGAAGACTTTGATGAAATGCGCGCGCGGCATTCCGCACTTGTTCACGACCACATCGAGGATCTGGCGCTCGATCTGACGCACCTCATCCACCTGACCGCGCAGCGTATCGCAGAGCTTCTCAACCACCTTGGCAGTAAAACGAATACCCATGAGCTCGTTGGAAATCGCTTCCTGCGATTTCACATACTGCTTCGAGTTGTAGCCTTCTTTCTCGTACGACTTGCGCATCTTGTCGAACTGAGTCGAGATAGTCGCAAACTTCGCCAGCGAATCGCGTTTCAGTTGTTCAAGCTGTTCGGCGGAGAAGCCTGCGGCGCCGCCATTGGCATTGCCTTCTTCCTCTTCGCCTTCTTCGTCTTCGTCCTCGTCGCCTTCCTCGTCATCATCGTCGGAAGCAGCCGATTTGATCGGTGCGGGAGGTATTGGCGCGTCATCGGGCGCATTCGGATCGACCAGACCGTCAACGACTTCGTCGATTTTGGCTTCGTCCTTGGAAATACGATCTGCCATCGCCAGAATTTCAGAGATGGTCATCGGGCAAGCCGAAATCGCCTGAATCATGTCTTTCAGACCGCCTTCAATCCGCTTGGCGATTTCAATTTCACCTTCACGGGTCAGCAGTTCGACCGAGCCCATTTCACGCATGTACATGCGCACAGGGTCGGTAGTGCGGCCGAAGTCGGAATCCACAGTCTGCAGCGCAGCTTCTGCCGCAGCATCAGCATCATCATCATTCGCGACGGTGGCCACGTTATCCGAGAGCAGCAAGGCCTCGGCATCCGGTGCATGCTCATAGACAGCGATGCCCATGTCATTGAAGGTACTGATGATGCCTTCGATGGCTTCGGGATCAACGATGTTTTCCGGGAGGTGATCGTTGATTTCTGCGTGCGTGAGGAAGCCGCGATCCTTGCCCAGCTTGATCAGGGTCTTGAGCTTCTGACGGCGACGCTCGATCTCTTCTTCGCTCGCTTCAGAGTCGGCAGAGAAGGCGTCTTTCAGGAATTGCTTCTCCTTGGCCTTGCGGTCACGCGCGCGCGCCTTGTCGGCGGCCTTGAGTTCAGCGCGTTCAACCGCATTGAGTGCTGCAATTTCCTCGTTCTCTGGCTGGAAATCGCGTGGCTTGCGGCCACGACGTCCAGGCACTTTAATGCCAGGGAGGATGTAGCCCGAGGTATCAATGGCCGCCAATGCAGCGGCGTCAGTCGTTTGCTTGACCGACATGATCTGGTGGTCGGTCTTGGCGACATCTTTAGCCTCGACTGCGGCTTTTTTGGCTACGACTTTGGCGTCAGGTTTCCGATTCGTCACAACAGCTTTCTTCGCAGGTGCTTTGGGCGTGACGACAGGTTTGGCTACCGCCTTGGCCGCCGACTTCGCCCCGGTTTTGCTGGGAACGGCAACGGCCTTTACAGGCTTCTTGGGTGCCGGCTTGGCAGGGAGCTTGCCGGCTTTTGAGACAGCTTTAGGGGCTGGTTTGTTCGCAGTCTTTTTTGCGGCCGCCACTTTCGGCTTGGCCGCCACCTTTGATGCGGACTTGGCTACAGGTTTTGCCGCCGGTTTGGATGCCGGCTTTGCAGATGCCTTGGTCGCTGGTTTGGCGGCCGGTTTGGCTACGGCCTTGCGCGCCACCGTTTTCGCAGCGGACTTCGCGGGCTTGCTGGCCACGGCAGTTGCCGTGCGCTTTTTGGCAGGCTGAGCTGCCTTGGATTTGGTTGCTGAACTTTTAACGGGTTTTTTGTTTGTCGCCATGGGTCTATCCACCAGTGGGAATTGCCGATGCTGCAATGGGAACTGGAGTGCGGTCTGGGCCGATTATTTCAGCCGTCTGGCAGTGCGGTCGCATTTTTGCGCCGGCTGGTTCTGCACAATGGGTAGCCGCGGGTCCAGCAAGGTAAAAACTGCTGCATGCGTCGCCAGAATATGAAAACGCATGTTCGTAAAAAAGCTTTCTATTATAACAGAGGGAGCCTAAATTCCCCCGGAATAACGCTATGGATAAGAGTCGCGCAGGGCGCTCATGCCAAACCGGCAATTCTCCCGCAAACCGCTCTCAAAACCATGCCCGACTCGCGCATTTGCTGAGATGCGGCAAGCGCGTTCGAAACCCGGACTGTCGAGCCGACCAACGAGCCAACTAATTCTTCAGTCTGTATCGACAGCGGTACGGATTTTCTCAAGTTCGACAGAAATTTCCCGGTAGCGCGCTTTTGCCGAATCGGAAGCAAGACCCGCTGAAGCAAGGCTTTCAAGCTCGGCTTTGAGCGATTTCATTCTAGTCTGCCGAATGGCGCCGGCAAGTTCTTTGCGAACCAGATCCGGCTCCGGGGGCGGCTCGGCTGCAATCTCGGCCACCAGAGAACCGAGTTCCACACCTTGCGCGCGCAAGGCTTCTGACAAAACCGCCAGGCTTGCGCCTTCGGGCAAACGTGCGGCCACCTCGACCACGTTGCGCAGGGTTACCCCCTCGTCAGACGCGCTTTGCGCAATCAGATCGAGCGCCTTGTTGTCCAACATATCGTGCATTGCCGGGTGTGCAAGCAGCAGACGCAGGACTTGACGCTCGAGCTCCACCGGCGGCTTTCGTTTGACTGCTGGGCCAGGTGCCCGTCCCGCGGGTGTGGATCGGCCCAGTTCGAACAAGCTCTCCAATTCCTGCGGCGTGCTATCGGTCAGCTGGGCAAGCTGGCGCAGCAACTGCAAACGCAAGCCCGAGGGAGGCATGCTTTGTATCAGCGGCTTGGCATCGAATTGCGTGCGCGCCCTACCCTCGGCGGTACCAAGATCCTTGCCTTCGGTGACTTCACTGAGCAAAAACTGGGACAGCGGTGTCGCGTCCTGCACCTGTTGTTCAAACTGCGATGTGCCGTGTTCGCGCACATAGCTGTCAGGATCATGTTCGGTGGGCAGAAAGAGAAATTTGAGCGAACGACTGTCCGATGCGTGCGGCAGGCAAGCTTCAAGCGCACGCCGCGCGGCACGACGTCCCGCGGCATCACCATCAAAGCTGAAAATCACATTGTCCGTTTGGCGCAGCAGCTTTTGCACATGCGTGGCAGTACAAGCGGTACCGAGCGTGGCCACCGCCTGCTCGAAACCATATTGCGCGAGCGCGACCACATCCATATACCCCTCGGTGACCAGGACATAATCTTTGTCGCGTATCGCCTGACGAGCCTCGAACAAGCCGTAGAGCTCACTGCCTTTTTGGAATAAGGGCGTCTCGGGTGAATTGAGATATTTGGGCTCGCCCGCACCCATCACGCGGCCACCAAAACCAATCACCTGGCCTTTGGTATTCCGTATCGGGAACATGATGCGATCTCGAAATCGATCGTAGCGTTTGCGATGACTGTTATCTTCATCACTGCGATCGATAATCAAGCCAGCCTCGACCAACACATCGCTATCGTAGTCGGTGAATACCTCACGCAGACCATCCCACCCGTCGGGGGCATAACCTATCCAGTATTTCGCCGCGATCTCGCCAGTCAGTCCCCGACCTTTCAGATAATCGATCGCCGGTCGTGCGCTTCGCAATTGCTGTCGATAGAAATTGCATGCCAGCGTCATCGCATCGGATAACGCCAGTGTTTTTGCCTGCAATTCGGCGCGCTGCGCAGGAGGCAGCCGATCTTCCTGTTCGGGCACTGTCATGCCCACGTTCTGCGCCAGATCTTTCACGGACTCGACAAAACCGAGCCCTGAATACTCCATCAGAAAACCAATGGCGGTGCCATGTGCGCCACAGCCAAAGCAGTGATAAAACTGCTTGGTGGGGCTCACCGTAAAACTGGGGGATTTTTCGTTATGGAAGGGACAAAGGCCGCTGAAATTCGCGCCACCTTTTTTGAGTTGCACGTAGCGACCCACCACATCGACGATATCAACGCGGTTGAGCAGATCCTGAATGAAGCTTTGCGGGATCACGAGACAGAGTCCGCGTTTATTTTGTGAGTGCTGCTTTCACCATCGCCGATACGGCCGTCATGTCGGCGCGACCGGCCAGCTTGGGTTTCAGCACGCCCATGACTTTGCCCATGTCTTGCGGACCAGCGGCTCCGACTGCTGCGACTGCTGCGACTGCCGCAACAACTTCAGCTTGCACTTCCGCTTCGGATAAAGCCGCAGGCATGTAAGTCGACAAGATCGCGAGTTCGGCTTTTTCGATATCAGCCAGATCCTGACGGCCACCGGCTTCGAATTGACTGATCGAATCCTTGCGCTGCTTGATCATTTTTTCGATGATGGCGAGCACCTGCTCATCGGAGACATCGATACGCTCATCGACTTCCTTTTGTTTGATGGCCGCCGTGAGCAAGCGAATAGTCGCCAGCCGACCGCTGTCTTTGGCGCGCATTGCTGCTTTCATGTCTTCTGTAATTTGTTCTTTCAGGCTCATGGAATATCCCTCGATGAAGTGCCGGCCGGCATGAATCAATGCATATAAAAACACCAAAACCCGCTGCGGAACTGGCCGGAGCGGGTTTGCAATCTAACAGCCTCGCACTTGGGCGAGGCCAGCAATCAGTAGAGTTTCTTGGGCAATTGCTGGCTGCGGATGCGCTTGTAATGGCGCTTCACGGCAGCAGCGAGCTTGCGCTTGCGCTCTGCGGTCGGCTTTTCGTAGAACTCGCGTGCGCGCAGTTCGGTCAGCAGGCCGGTTTTTTCGATGCTGCGCTTGAAGCGGCGCATGGCGACTTCAAAAGGCTCGTTTTCTTTAAGGCGAATAGTGGTCATGTGTTGAAGGAATGACTAGGTTTTACCCGGAACCCGCGATTATAACAGCCGGAAGCACGAGAAGGAAGCCTGAATGGAAAATCCTTCAAGACAGGCAAAGGCTTATCAAACCGATAATCCGGCCGCCACCCCGGAGGCCCAGGCCCACTGAAAGTTGTATCCGCCCAGCCAACCGGTGACATCTACGGCTTCCCCCACGAAATACAAGCCCGGCACCGCATTGACCATCATGCTCTGTTGGGACAATGCCCGGGTATCCACTCCGCCCAGAGTGACCTCGGCTTTTCTGTAACCCTCGGAACCATTCGGGGTCAGCGTCCAGCGGTTCAGGGATTCGCCAAGTTGGCGTAATTTTTTGTCCGGCAAATCAGCCAGACGGGCGTCAGGCTGGAATTGGTTGGCCAGGAGCCAACCCTCCGCGAGCCGGTGGGGCAGCAACTGCGCCAGCCAGTTGCTCAGGTTTTTACGGATGCTGTGCTTGCCCTCGATCAGGGTCTGCGCAATATCGTGGCCAGGCAACAAATTCAGCATCAGCGTCGCACCCTCCTGCCAGTAACTTGAAATCTGCAAAACTGCAGGACCGGACAGCCCGCGATGGGTGAACAACAGGTCTTCGCGAAACTGACCGCGCGCTTTTTTCTCCCCAGTTGCTATGTCGACTTCGATCGCAATACCCGCAAGCGATACAAAACGCTCCCATAACTGCGCATCAAAGGTCAGCGGCACCAGTCCAGGCTCGGGCGCAATCAGCGGAATATCAAAATGCTTGGCGATGCGAAACGCAAAATCGGTCGCGCCAATTTTTGGGATGGAGAGACCACCGGTTGCGATAACGACCTGACGTGCAAGCACTTCCCCGCCCGAGGTACTCATGCGAAATCCCTCGGCATCCTTCGAAACAGCTTTGACCTGTACTGGTCGCATCCAGCCCACACCGCCGAGATCGCATTCGGCTTTGAGCATGGAAATAATATCTTCGGCAGAGCGGTCACAAAACAACTGCCCCTTATGCTTTTCATGGAAGGGAATGTTGTAACGTTTGACCAGCGCAATGAAGTCCTGTGGCGTGTAACGCGACAACGCGCTGCGACAAAAATGCGGATTCTGGGAAAGAAAATTTAGCGAACTAGCATCGACATTAGTGAAGTTGCAGCGACCTCCACCGGAAATGCGGATTTTTTCAGCGAGCTTTTCTGCATGATCGATCAGCACCACGCGCTTGCCACGCTGCCCCGCAACACTCGCGCACATCATGCCCGCGGCACCCGCACCGATCACGGCGACATCCATGATCTCGCTCATGGCACCTTACTCATTTTTGTTTGAGTCGCGCCCATTTGCCTTGCAATCTGCACGCATTGCGCCACCTGCTCTGCAATTGGCGCAGGTATCGGTTGCGTCCCAGCGAGAGCCTGCACAATCCATTCGGCGGTCGTGGCGGCGTCACTGGCAATGGGCAAAGGCGGTATTTCATCTACCGGCTCCTGGCGGTCAATGAGTGTGCTCGCCTGATTTTGATGAAACCAGATCACGGCATGTGCACGCTTTGCATTAGCCACCGTCTCGCCTTCCGTACCGCGCATGAGCAAGACATCGCCTCGGTGCGCGGGTGCTTCTTCTGAAAAATAAGACGTCAACATCGTCAGATACTCCGGATGCGTGTAAGACACCAAGCGCAATGCAGGCTGAGCGAAGGGCTGCATGATCTTGACCAGTGTGTGCGTCGAATTGCGCAGTCCGAGTACACGCCGTACTTCCAGCATGCGATGCAGTTTTGGCGCCAGTGCAGCGATGGGCATGAATACCGGAAGCTTGTTGGCAAAGGCAGCATGCAAAGTCTTCGCCTGCGTTGATGGCGAAATGCCCATGTGGTCCAGAATCTCTGCAGTCGTCACCCGTCCCGGATCATCCAGCACACCGTGAATCAGCACCGGCACGCCCTCGCGCGCCAGCAGCATCGCCAGCAACGGGGTGAGATTGGGCATCTGCCTAGAACCGTTATAACTGGGAATGACCACCGGCGCACATGGCCCCTCGGGTGCATACAGTGCTTCAAAAGAAGCTTCCGCCGCATCCAGAAATCCCGCAATCTCGGCCACCGATTCTCCCTTGATACGCATGCCAATCAGGAAGGCACCCATCTCGAGATCCGATAGGTCTCCATTCAGCATGGCGGCATACATTCGCCGCGCATCGTCGCGTGAGAGATCGCGCGCGCCCTTTTTGCCGCGACCAATTTCGCGAATAAAGGGAGCCGCTTGCAATGGCTGTTCAGAGTTCTGCATGCGCGAAGCTTACAACGATTAAGCCAACAGGGCGAAACCGCCTGCCCACCTCCAGACCAACACCGACATGGGAAACCTGATACACGTGCGCTTACTTTAAAATAAGAAGCTATGCTCACCCGCCAGCCCTCCTTTCCATGATCGTTCTTGGTGTCGAATCCTCCTGCGATGAAACCGGTATCGCTTTGTATGACACCGAACGCGGACTGCTTGCCCATGCGCTGCACTCGCAGGTCGCGATGCACGAAGCCTATGGTGGCGTAGTACCTGAGCTTGCTTCGCGTGATCATGTGCGTCGCGCGATACCTTTGCTGGAACAAGTGCTAAGCGACAGCGGCGAATCCGTCTCATCCATTGATGCCATCGCTTATACCCAAGGTCCCGGACTTGCCGGCGCCCTGCTGGTGGGTGCTTCCGTGGCCAATGGTCTGGCACTGGCACTTCATAAGCCTGTAATCGGCGTTCACCATCTTGAGGGGCATCTGCTCTCACCTTTACTGGCGACACAGCCACCGGCGTTTCCCTTCGTTGCACTGTTAGTTTCAGGAGGGCATACTCAGCTCATGCGTGTCGATGCTGTGGGCGAGTACACGCTGCTCGGTGAAACGCTGGATGATGCTGCAGGTGAGGCTTTCGACAAGTCAGCCAAGCTGCTTGGGCTGGGCTACCCCGGTGGGCCGGCGATTTCCCGCCTTGCAGAATCAGGCGACCCGAGTCTGTTTGAACTTCCCCGCCCGATGCTGCATTCAAAAAATCTGGATTTCAGCTTTTCCGGTTTAAAAACAGCTGTACTGACGCTGGTAAAAAAACAGGAAGGCGAATTAACAGAAGCGATGCGCGCCGCTATCGCACGTGCCTTTGTCGATGCGATCGTTGATGTGCTGGTCGCAAAATGTTTGGCGGCGATAAAACACACTGGCATGAAACGGCTGGTCATTGCGGGCGGCGTGGGCGCCAATGCGCAGTTGCGCAAAGCGCTGAATGAGGCGGCAGTAAAAAAACGCTTCGAGGTGTTTTATCCGGAATTGGCGCTATGCACAGACAACGGCGCCATGATCGCTCTGGCAGGTGCCTTGCGCATTGCGCGCGATCCGCAGGCCGCGCATTTTGATTACGGCTTCAATGTAAAACCGCGCTGGCCTCTGGACGCCATCGACTGAACTGTTCCTCAAGCGTCCTTCGATTGCTCGGAAGCCGGATCTTCCTCTGATTTGGTTTCTGATCGTCTACCCAGACGCGTTTCCTTGCCCGCCAGAAGATTGGCGATATTGCCGCGATGCCGATAGATGAGCAGCGCACTCATCACAACAACGGCGAACAGTTTTTCATTCACACCAAAAAGCAGTAACTGATAAAACGGCGCAAACAGCGCAGACACAAGCGCTGCCAATGACGAATAACGAAAGGCGTAAGCAATCACGATCCAGGTAATCAAAGTCCCCACACCGACCGCAGGACTCAGCGCGAGCAGGACACCGAGCGCTGTCGCCACACCCTTGCCACCTTTGAATTTGAAAAATACCGGCCACAAGTGCCCCGCAAATACGGCAAAGGCCACCACCGCAATACCAGCCTCCGTCAACCCAAGTGGTTCAGCGAATTGCATCGCCAGCGCGACTGCAACCCAGCCTTTTGCACAATCACCCAGCAGCGTCAGTACCGCTGCCAATTTATTGCCCGTCCTGAGCACATTGGTTGCACCGGGATTTTGCGAGCCATAAGTGCGCGGATCGTCAAGCCGGAATAATTTGCTGACCACAATGGCAAAGGATACCGAGCCGAGTATATAAGCGCCCAATACAAACAAGAGAGTGTTCGTCATCACCGTGTTCATGCTTCTCTCATCACTGAAGATTCGCCATTATGCAATAGTTGATTCATCCTCCTCGAGGATGATGTTGGGCGTGAATTTTCTTGAGACGCTCGCGCGCCACATGCGTATAAATTTGTGTCGTCGATATATCCGCATGGCCTAGCAACAACTGAACCACACGCAGATCTGCGCCATGATTGAGCAAATGCGTCGCAAACGCATGACGCAAGGTGTGTGGCGACAGTGGCGCATTCACACCCGCCTGCAGCGCATATTTCTTTATGAGCGTCCAGAACATTTGCCGGGTCATGGGGCCGCCTAGGGCAGTGACGAACAGCGCGTCGTTCACTTTGCCACTGAGTATCTGGCTGCGCGCATCACGCAAATAGCGCTCTATCCAACTGCGTGCCTCTTCGCCGAAGGGCACCAGTCTGGTCTTGTTGCCCTTGCCTGTCACACGCAGAACACCTTCATTCATGCCCACTTCGACACTTTTGAGCAGTACCAGCTCCGAAACGCGCAAGCCACTGGCATACATCAGCTCAAGCATGGTTCTGTCGCGCAGTCCCAGTGCCGTATTGACATCCGGGGCAGCCAGCAAAGCTTCTACATGTTGCTCGGAGAGCGTTTTGGGAAATCTTGGCGGCTGCTTCGCTGAATGCAAGCGCAGACAGGGATCGGCGCTGACACGATGATTGCGTAGCGCGAATTGATAAAACCTTCGTAACACGGCCAAACGGCGATTGGCCGAACTGGCCTTGCTGCCAGCATGCTTGAATGCGAAGTAGGCATTCAGGTCCGCATCCGTTGCTTCATATAAGGTTTTCGATCGCTCCGTCATCAGCCAATCCGCAAACAGCAGCAGATCGCGCTTGTAGGCTTCGAGCGTATTTTTTGACAAACCATCTTCGAGCCAGAGCGCATCACAGAATTCATCGGCAGCCGCTTGCCCCGGACGCTCTGCAGTCGGTGCCGCCGCCTTCATCAGAAGCCCGGCACCTGTTCATGGTGCAGCAGCCAGCGTTTGACGCCTTGATGAAAGCCGCCATCATGCCGCGCAAAACCACCGATGCCATCCGCAGCAGTCACGCGATGGCAGGGAATGATCAGTGGGTACCAGTTAGCCCCGCACGCCTGCCCGACTGCACGCGGCGCAGAACGAATTTTGTGAGCGACTTCGCCGTAGGTAAGCACCGAGCCGCGCGGAATGGCATTGATGACAGACCACACCTTGCGCTGATAGTCGGTGCCAACTTCGGGCAAATCGAGATCAAAGAGGTAATCGGGATTTTTCAGATAAGCCGCTACCTGTGTCGCTACTTTTTTCGAGAGCTTATCCGTCGCGGGCTTTGCCTTGTACTGCGGTGGCAGGTAAGTCAGTTCATGCAGCACGTCACCCGTACTTCGTATGCCAATCGCACCAAAAGGTGCGGGCACCACTGCAGAAAAAATATCAGTGACGAGTGTCTTCATGTTGACGTTACCAATTGACTTCACAGATCAGTTACCAAAGACCAGTCGCGGCAACCACAGCGAAATCTGCGGCACATAGGTCACCAGCAGCAGAAAACCAATCATCGTCATCAGCCACGGCAGTACCGCGATAGTCAGCTCGGTAATACCCATCTTCGCAATTCCCGATGCCACATACAGATTCAGTCCCACTGGTGGGTGACACATACCGATTTCCATATTGACCACCATGATGATGCCAAAGTGAACCGGATCTACGCCCAACGCTATCGCCACCGGGAACAGTATCGGCGCCATGATCAGCACGATGGATGAGGGCTCCATCACATTCCCGGCCAAAAGCAAGAGCACGTTCACGACCAGCAGGAAACCAACCATGCCCAAGCCCATGTCCATGATGCTACTTGCCATCGCCTGTGGAATGCCCTCGCTGGTCATGAGGAAGGAGAACAGTACGGCATTGGTAATGATGTAGAGCAGCATCGCCGACATGGCCGCAGAGTCAAGCAGGACTTTCGGCACCTGTCGAAGACTGAGATCTTTGTACACAAAAACAGCAATTGCAAAGGCATACACCGCCGATACGGCGGCCGCCTCGGTCGGGGTAAACATGCCGCTGTAAATCCCACCGATGACCACCACAATCAGCAGCAAGCCCCAGACACTGCGCTGGAAAGCGCGCCAGCGCTCGGCGATACTCGCGCGCGGCAGACGAGGGTAATCTCTTTTACGTGCCAGCACCCAAGTCGTCAGACCCAGAAAAAACGCGAGCAAAAGGCCGGGTATCACACCCGCCATGAACAACTTGCCCACCGAGGTGTTGGTCGACACTGAGTACATCACCATCACAATCGATGGTGGTATCAGAATGCCGAGCGCACCCGATGTCGTGACAACACCCGCACCAAATGATTTCGGATAACCCTGCTTCAGCATCGCAGGCAAAAGTATGGAACCTATCGCGACCACTGTCGCCGGCGACGATCCCGACACGGCGGCAAACAAGGCGCAAGCCAGCACACCAGACAAGGCCAGCCCACCATGCCAGTGACCTACCATCGAGGTCGCAAAATCGATCATGCGTCGCGCCACTCCCCCATGCGTGAGGAAATTCCCCGCAAGGATGAAGAAGGGTATGGCCATGATTTCAAACTTCTCGATGCCAGTAAAAAGCTTGAGTGCCACAGCCTGTACCGGTACGTCGGTCATGGTGAACAGAAAACTCAGTACAGTCAGACCCAGTGCAATGGAAATCGGCATGCCAGTCAGCATCAGCACGATCAGCAAGACAAAGATGAAGAGTGAGTTCATTGGCGACCCTCTACAGCATCTTCGGTCAGGCCTTCGACATGCGCGTGGTCATGGACCGGCAATTCGCCACCACGAGCAAAACGCCAGGCAACCTGAAGAAAACGAAAACACATCAAGGCAGAACCCAGAGGAATCGCCAGATACACAATCCAGATCGGCAGCTCGAGTACTTCCGAAGTGCTTGAGGTATCCGAGAGTTCGTAAACGAAGTCGGCGCCAAGGCTGGCTATGACGCCGGTAAATAGGGCACCAGCCAGCAGTCCAAACAATATGAACCCGCGACGATGACGCTCATCCAGTCGATTGACCAGTACGTCCACGCCCACGTGAATGCCCGTGCGAACACCATAAGCGGCGCCGAACTTCGCCATCCAGACAAACATATAGATCGTCAATTCTTGTGCCCAGCTGGTATTGAGTCGCAGCAGCCAGTCCTGCAGCCCGGGAATGGCCAATCCCGATGCGTAGCGATGCAGCACCGCGATAAATATGACCAGTGTGGCAGCGCCCATCAGGCTCGCAATCAAACACTCTTCAAGATGATCGAGAATTTTCATATGGTATAGGTGATCACTTGATGGAATGGCGCGATATCGGGACGTAGAACAAGCTTACTTTGCCGCTGTCGCTTTGTTCACCGCAGCAATCAGCTCTTTACCGATACGATCTTCCATGGCCTTGTGCACTGGCACCAAGGCCTTGCGCCATTCGGCACGCTCGGCATCGGTCGGTATGTAAATCACTGTCTTGCCCGACTTGCGTATATTCTCCAGCGCCTGATCATTTTCCTGCTGCGCGATGTTGTTGGCGTAATCCGTGGCCTCTTTCATCGCGCCTTCAAGCTGGGTCCGTATGTCGGCAGGCAGCTTGTCCCAAAACTTTTTATTCACGATCACCGCGTAACCGATGTAGCCATGATTCGTTGCGGTCAGGTGTTTTTGTACCTCATGCATTTTTTGCGTGAAGATATTCGACGGTGGATTTTCACTGCCATCCACCACCCCGGTCTGCATCGCCTGATAAACCTCGGAGAAAGCCATGACCTGAGGATTGGCACCCAGCGCGCGCATCTGTTCATCCAGCACTTTGGATGACTGAATTCGCAGCTTCAGACCTTTCATGTCAGTGGGAAGATGCATGGGCCGGTTCGAGGTCATCATCTTGAAACCATTATCCCAGTAGGCCAAACCACGTATGCCTTTGCTTTCCAGTTTCTTCAGCATGTCCTGACCGATAGGACCCTGCGTGACACGGTAGAGCGCCTGCTTGCCATTAAAAATGAATGGCAGATCAAAGAGCTCGAATTCTTTCACGCCCAAGGGGCCGAACTTGGCCAGCGAAGGAGCGAGCATTTGCACCGCACCGAGCTGCAGGGCTTCCAGTTCTTCTTTGTCTTTGTACAGCGTGCTATTGGGGTAGAGCTCGATTTTTACCCGACCTTTGGTGGCGGCTTCGGCGAGCGCCTTGAATTTTTCAGCCGCCTTGCCTTTGGGTGTGTCCTTGGCGACCACATGACTGAATTTGATAACGATAGGTGCATCGGCAAACACCGGGCCGTTCAACAAACAGGTGAGCGTGAATGCAGCGAGCAAAAAGCAGCGTTTCATGAGGTCTCCGGCGTATCAGGGGGTTTTTGGCGTTTATGGGAGTCTCCTCAACGACAGGGACTCTTTATTCTGGTCTCGGCGCGTATTGTGTCTGCTCAGCGCCGGTATGACAACCCGCGGGTCTGCCGCCCTACTGCGGCTTATCGCAGGGAATATCGTAAGATCCGGGTCCGGATGCGATAAAAATAATGAATATTCTCTACCTCCTGGTACCCGATTTCACGCTGATCCTGATCGGTTACGTCCTGATTCGCCACACGGACTGGGGCGATACCTTCTGGACCGGATTGGAAAAGCTGGTGTATTTCATCCTTTTCCCGGCACTACTCTTCGTTTCGACAGCCCGCACGCCACTGGATTTTCATACGACCGGCAAGCTATTGCAGGTGGCGCTGATCTCGGCCGCTTCTGGCATTGCGCTGGGATGGCTGGCCAAACCCTTGTTCCGACCGGGCCCCATGATTTTCGAATCAGGCGTCCAAACGGCTTTTCGCTTCAATTCCTACATCGCGCTGGCGGTGGCTTTCCGGCTCGCTGGGGAGGCGGGCACATCGCTGATGGCACTGATCATCGGCTTTGCTGTGCCACTGTGCAATACAGCGGCCGTCCATGCACTAGCTCACGGTAATAATCGCTCCGTACTGCCGGAGATTGTAAAAAATCCCCTGCTGGTGGCCACCGCCAGTGGAACGCTGTTCAATCTCGCCGGTGGCAGCCTGCCGGAAGTGATTGCAACGACACTATCGCGCATGGGCAGCGCCTCGATTGCGCTAGGTCTGATCATGGTAGGAGCGGGCCTGAAATTGAATGCGCTGTCGCAGGCGCGTGGCATCAGCGCCTATTTCATCGCCGTGAAATTGCTCGCACTGCCTGCGATTGCGCTCTCGCTCGCGCGCTGGTTCGAACTGCCGCCGCTGCAACTGCAAATTGCCGTGATGTTTTGCGCTTTGCCTACGGCATCCAGTGCCTACGTACTCGCATCGCGCATGGGCGGTAATGCACCGCTGGTCGCATTTTTGATTTCGGCCGGTACACTGCTGTCGATTGTCACGCTGCCGATCTGGCTGATGCTGGCGCGATAACAAAGTCGCTGAATCCCGGCTTTCGCCGGGATGACCTTTTAAAAAATGTTGGCGCCGAAATCGTCATCCCAGCGAAAGCTGAGACCCAATTGATCTTCGACTCGCCGTCTAAAGCTGCTGCGACAAAGCCCACTGCACGTGTTCACGCACTACCACCGAAGGATGGTCTGCGCGCGATTTCAAAGCCGCTACGGTGTCAGCACTGTGCATCCCGGATCGCAAAGCATTCCCGAGTGCCACAGCGATATTGCGCAGCCAGCGCTCATGCCCAATGCGCCTGATTGCGCTGCCTTCCAGTCGCTGATTGAATTCATCTTCACTCCACGCAAACAATTCAATCAGCGTCGCACTTTCCAAACCATTACGCGCATCAAAGTCGGGCAACACGCTGCGCTGCGCGAATTTATTCCATGGGCAGGCGAGCTGACAGTCGTCACATCCGAGTACGCGATTACCTATGAGTGGGCGAAACTCGATTGGTATGCTGCCCTTGAGCTCAATCGTGAGATATGAAATGCAGCGACGAGCATCCAGCTGATAAGGCGCAACGATAGCCTGCGTAGGACAGACATCGATGCAGGCACGGCATTCACCACAGTGATCACGGGTGGGTGAATCGACGGGCAAAGGCAAATCCGTAAAAATCTCACCCAGAAAAAACATGGATCCCGCATCACGATTGAGCAACAGCGTGTGCTTGCCGCGCCAACCCATGCCGGCACGGCGGGCAATTTCCACTTCCATCACAGGCGCCGAATCGGTAAATACACGATAGCCAAACGGCCCAATAGCTGCGGCGATCTTGTCGGCCAGTTGCTGCAAACGATAGCGCAAGACCTTGTGATAATCCCGACCACGCGCATACACCGACACGACCGCCGCATCGGGATCCGACAAACGCCGGGTTTCGTGTTCGCGCCAATCGATGTCCGTCTGCTGCGGAAGATAATCCATCCGCGCGCTGATCACGCGCACTGTACCCGGCACCAATTCTGCGGGACGCGCGCGCCGTGTGCCATGCGCTGCCATATAATCCATCTCGCCGTGAAAGCCCGCATCAAGCCACTGTTGCAGCTGCTCGTGCGCGCCATCTAGCTGAGCATCCGCAATGCGCACATCGGCAAAGCCGAGCGCTATGCCCCACTGCCGGATGTCATGCGCAAGATGAGTTGACTGAATCGGATCCATAAACGAGTACTTTGCAGAGGGTTCATTTTAAGAGATGCAGCGCTGGACCACCCAACTCCCTGACGAATCGAGCACACAAGCGCTAGGGACAGCACTCGCACGCACTTTAATGCCGGGCTTGAAAATCTATCTTCACGGGGAGCTGGGCGCGGGCAAAACTAGTCTCACGCGCGCGCTGCTGCAATCCGCAGGCCACACCGGTCGCGTAAAAAGCCCCACTTACACGCTGGTCGAGCCCTATGCGATCCGCGTTCAAAACAAACCTGCGACCCTGATGCATTTCGATCTTTACCGCATGGGCAGCCCCGAGGAATTCATTTATGCCGGTTTTCGTGAATATTTCGACAGCGATTACTTGTGTGTGGTCGAGTGGCCTGAACGGGCAGAGGACTTGCTCCCGCCGTCCGATCTGGATGTTTTTCTCTCTGTCGCAGGCGAAGGCCGTGCGGTAGAATTGCGCGCGAATTCCGAACAAGGCGCATCATGCCTCAATCACCTGGATCTCCACTGGACAAGGTAAAACCTGCGTCACGACGCACGGTACTCAAAGCCGGCGCCACCCTGCTGTTCTCGCTCTTCACGACGGGAACCGCGCGCGCCGCCGGCATCGTCGCAGTACGTGTATGGCCAGCTGCCGATTACACTCGCGTCACGCTCGAAAACGATAGCAAGCTCAAGGCATCTCATTTCGTAGTCAAAGATCCCCATCGACTGGTCGTCGAAATCGAGGGCGTGGAACTGGATGCCAAACTCAAGAGTCTGGTGGCAAAAATTCAGCCGAATGACCCCTACATCGCTCAGGTTCGAGTAGGCCAGAATCGGCCCGGCGTGATTCGCATGGTGTTTGATCTGAAGGAAGAAATCCAACCACAGGTCTTCAGTCTCGAGCCCGTGGGCGAATACAAGCATCGCTTGATCTTCGATCTTTTCCCGCTCAATCCTGTCGATCCGATTGCCGATTTTCTGCAAAAGAATCAGCCCCCGGCAGATTCCCGCCCGCCTGCTGATACGCCCTCGACGGCAAAATCAGGTCCTAACGACGACAAAACCAGCACCCTGACACGCATGGTGACCATCGCACTCGATCCGGGGCATGGTGGCGAAGATCCGGGTGCCGTTGGTCGCGGCGGCAGCTATGAAAAAAATGTCGTGCTCTCGATCGCGCGCCGTCTCAAGTCACGACTCGAGCAGCAAGCGAATGTACGCGTGATGCTCACCCGCGATGGTGATTATTTCGTGCCGCTGCATGTGCGTGTACAAAAGGCGCGCAAGGTTCAGGCGGATCTTTTCGTATCGATTCACGCGGATGCGTTCATTGAGCCTACCGCGCGCGGTTCGTCGGTATTTGCATTGTCAGAAAAAGGCGCCAGTTCCACAGCAGCGCGCTGGCTGGCCAACAAAGAGAACGCAGCCGATCTGATCGGTGGTGTCAATCTGCGCAGCAAAAATCAGCAACTCGCGAGCGTGCTGCTCGATCTCTCGACCACAGCGCAAATCAATGACAGCATGAAGCTCGCCAAATCCGTTTTGGGTGAAATCGGCGGCATCAACCGCTTGCACAAGGCACAGGTAGAACAAGCCGGATTTGCAGTACTCAAAGCGCCGGATATTCCCAGCATCCTGGTCGAAACTGCGTTTATTTCAAACCCGGAAGAAGAAGCGAAGCTGACAGATGAAAGCTATCAGGACAAGATGGCCGATGCACTGATGCGCGGGATACACAAGTATTTGGTCAAGCATCCTAGCTTGCGAAAGAATCCACTTACGTGAGGAACGCTTGACTGGATCCCAGCTTTCGCTGGGATGACGGTGGAAATTTTACGGTCGCCCAATCAACAACCAGCATCAGTGCCCATGGCTTACTGACTGAGATTGTCCGTCGCCCCACGTTTGCCAAGCTTTGTGACAAACCGCCAAAGCGTACCCAGCGCGACCGGCACCACAGCCGCAGCCACACCGATCAGTACAATGGTATTGAGGTGATCTCGAATCACGGGGATATTGCCGAAGAAATAGCCGCCCATCACCAAAGCCACCACCCATAAAACAGCACCAGTGACGTTATAGAACTGAAAGCGCGCCAGACTCATGCCTGAGACGCCTGCCACAAAAGGCGCAAAGGTTCGCACCACAGGTAACCAGCGCGCAATCACAATGGTCTTGCCACCATGCTTGTCAAAGAAGGCGTGAGTCTTTTCCAGCGAATCTCTGTCCAGCCAGCGATAGTTGCGGGTATAGACTTGCTGACCGATCGCGCGACCCACGTAGTAATTCACGGTATTGCCTATCACTGCAGCGAGTACCAGTAGCACGATAAGCAATCCGGCATGCATTGCGCCATTCGCACAGAATGCGCCGCCCACAAACAAGAGCGTGTCACCGGGCAGAAAAGGGAATATCACCAGACCCGTCTCTGCAAACACGATCGCAAACAGCAGGGCATACACCCAGGGACCGTAGGCCAAGAGCATCGTGTCCAGCGATTTGTCGACATGAAGCACGAGGCTCAGAAGTTGTGAAAATTCCATGATCTGCTTGAGAGAAGCCGCAAAAAGCGCCGATGATACACGCTGGTAGTACGTCTGGCCTGACAGAGCGCGGATCAAAAGCGTTTGGCTACCCTCGGTATAATCAGTCAATGTCTCAAACGACCGTCACCTCCCTCCCTGCCGAACGCGTCATTCGTCCGTTGCCTGATCAGCTGATTTCGCAGATTGCGGCTGGCGAAGTCATTGAGCGTCCGTCTGCCGTCGTCAAAGAGCTGCTGGAAAATGCACTGGATGCGGGCGCAATGCAAATCACCATCCGGCTTGAAGCAGGCGGTGTCAAAAGAATCGCCATCACCGACAATGGCTGCGGCATACCGCCCGAACAATTGCCTCTGTCCCTGGCACGACATGCGACCTCCAAGATCGCCAGTCTCATCGATCTGGAAAACGTCAGCACGCTCGGCTTTCGAGGTGAAGCCTTGGCGTCGATCGCTTCCGTTTCACGACTGACGCTGACCTCGCGCAGTGAATCACAATCTCATGCCTGGCAAATCAGCGGCCACGCGCCCGACAAGGTGGCGCCGGCCTCCGGTGCGCAAGGCACTGTGATCGATGTTCAGGATCTGTACTTCAACACACCCGCGCGCCGTAAATTCCTGAAGACGGAGCAAACCGAGTTCGGCCATTGCGCCGAAGTCGTGCGACGTATCGCACTGGCCCGTCCCGATGTGCGCTTTACCCTCAGCCACAATGGCAAGACGGTAGATCACTGGCAGGAGAGTTCGCTGGAACAACGCAGCGCACAAATTCTGGGGGATGAATTTGCACAGGCACGTCTGCCGCTGGAAGAAGCCGCCGGGCCACTGACCCTGCATGGTTTTGTCGGTCTGCCGACAGCCGCTCGCTCGCGTGCAGACGCGCAGTACTTTTATGTGAATGGCCGCTTTGTGCGCGACAAGCTGCTCACACATGCGGTGCGAGCAGCTTATCAAGACGTGCTGCATGGCGATCGCTTTCCGTCCTATGTACTTCGTCTCGATCTGGATCCTGCACTGGTCGATGTGAATGTACATCCCTCAAAAATTGAAGTGCGCTTTCGCGACAGTCGTGCGGTACATCAATTCGTTTTTCATGCAGTCAGCCGCGCACTGGCCCGTACCTCAGCGACTGCCCAAGGCACTTCACCGGCACCCATGCCCGCCGCTTCGGGTGCCCTCCCCTGGATACAAAATCAACCCAGACAAGCATCGCTGGGTGTCGCACAAAACACCTTCAGCTATGGCGAAATGTTTCGTGGCGCTTTGTCATCGCAAACGCCATCACCGCTGGCGGCCTTTGCCTCCGTTCAGTCCAACGTATCAGGCAACTCAGGTAGCCATGTCGTCCAAAACGCAGAGGCCGAGGAATTCCCACTGGGGTTCGCGCTCGCCCAACTGCACGGCGTCTTTGTGCTTGCGCAAAATCGCGCCGGTCTGGTGCTGGTGGACATGCATGCAGCGCATGAGCGCATTTTGTATGAACAATTCAAGCTCGCGCTGCAATCGGATTCAGTACAACTGCAGCCGCTACTGATACCGGTGACGCTGATTGCCGATCCGGTTGACATTGGCACTGTCGAAGAGAACAGCGAGGTACTGTCGGCCCTTGGTTTTGATATGGCGGTACTGTCACCCACGACGCTGGCGATACGCGCGATACCCGCGCTGCTGGCCAACAGCGATGTACAGGCACTGGCGCGCGATATTCTGCGCGACATACGTGAATACGGTGGCTCGCATGTACTGACCGAGCGACGCAATGAACTGCTGGGTACCCTCGCCTGCCACACCGCGGTGCGAGCCAACCGTCAGTTGAGTATTCCTGAAATGAATGCCCTGCTGCGTCAGATGGAGGCGACTGACCGTGCAGACCAGTGCAATCATGGTCGGCCGACTTGGGTGCAACTCGCGTTATCCGATCTCGACAAGCTTTTTCTGCGCGGTCAGTAAGCCCGACTTTTTATCCCATGAGCCAGCCGCCGCTTTCCCAATTTGCGCATGCGCCTATTCTGGTGCTGATCACGGCCATGCTGATGATGCAGCCCTTGTCGACGGATTTGTATCTGGCGTCGCTGCCAACACTCGTGACCGATTTCGGCGTACCGGTGGCGACTGTACAACTGACGCTCTCGTTATTTGTTGTGGGCTTTGGCAGCGCGCAACTAATCGTGGGGCCGTTGTCGGATCGTTTTGGTCGTCGACCGGTTTTGCTTGGCGGGCTGGGAATTTATCTGTTGGCCAGCATCTTGTGCGGCTTGTCACGATCCATTGAGCTACTGATTGCTGCGCGCTTTTTGCAAGCTTTGGGCTGTTGTGCTGCGGTGATGGTTGCACGCGCCATCGTACGCGATGCCTATGCGCCGGAGCACAGCGCGCGCGTCATCGCACGAGCCAGCACCTGGATTTCACTGGCGCCTATTTTCGGACCCATACTCGGATCGTATTTGCAGGTCAGCTTTGGCTGGCGCGCTGCGTTTATTGCCCTCGGTATTTTTTCCACGCTTTTGTTTCTGGCTTGCGTGCTCAGGCTACCGGAAACGAACGAGCACAAAAATCCGGAGGCGACACGCTTGTCTGGCCTTATGGACAACTATCGTCTCGTGCTGGGCTCGCGGGAGTTCTGGAGTTATGCCTTTCCTGGCGCGATCTCTTACAGCAGTATTTTCATGTTCATTTCCGGTTCTTCGTTCGTGCTGATCCGTGTGCTTGAAGTACCCACGCAATGGTTTGGTTACTGTTTTGCTATGGGTGTCTCGGGTTACATGACCGGTACGCTCATCTGCCGAAGATTGCTGAAATCACTCAGCGGCCAGGAGGCTCTGCGCATTGGCACTGCCTGCTCTCTGGGGGCTGGCGTGTTTTATCTGCTGGCAACCCTGGGAGGGCTGTGGCACTGGAGTACGGTAGTGGCCGCGATGTTTCTGACCATGGTCGCGCACGGCATTAATTTTCCGGTGACGCAGTCGGGCGCCATTGCACCTTTTCCCAGGCAAGCAGGGACAGCGGCCGGACTGATGGGCGCACTTTTCATGGCTTGTGCCTTTGTGATCGGCACCATCGTGGGTGCCACGCATAATGGGACGCTCTACCCGCTCGCCATCATTGCCTGCACATTGGGGGCATTGAATTTCGTAGCTGTCCGCTGGATTGCTCCACACAACGCACCCGTATGACGGCCACAAAACCCAGAGTGGCCGCCATCATGGGCCCCACTGCCTCAGGTAAAACTGCCGCGGCACTTGCGATCGCACAAGCACTTCCGTGCGAAATCATTTCTGTGGACTCGGCACTGATTTATCGTGGCATGGACATCGGTACGGCCAAGCCCAGCACAGAAGAGCTAGCTGCCGTACCCCATCATCTGATCGATATCCGCGATCCATCGGAAGCGTATTCAGTGATGCAATTTCGCGAAGATGCTCTGAGATTGATTCAAGAGATTCAGGCGCGCGGCAGACTGCCTTTGCTGGTAGGCGGCACCATGCTGTATTTCAAAGGACTGCGTGACGGGCTGGATGAACTGCCCCAAGCTGACCTGGCCTTGCGCGCACAATTGGATATGGAAGCGACACGGCACGGCATGCCCGCCATGCACGCACGTTTGGCGGAACTGGATCCAGTTACCGCGGCACGACTCAAGCCCAATGATTCGCAACGCATACAGCGTGCACTGGAAATCATCGCGCTCACAGGCAAACCCATGTCCGAACTGCTGGCGCGCACACCACCGGCATCGCTGCCGTTTGAAATGATGTCATTTGCGCTCGAGCCCTCGGATCGAAGTGTCCTTCATGAACGTATAGCGCGACGATTTGATCAGATGCTAAAAAGCCATCCGGGCCTGCTTGATGAAGTACGCACGCTCAAGTCCCGCCCCGATCTGCACCCCGCCCTCCCCTCAATGCGCTGCGTGGGCTACCGACAGGCATGGGAATATCTGGACGGCCAGATAAACGAGGTTGAACTACGCGACAAAGGCATCGCCGCTACCCGGCAACTCGCCAAACGGCAGCTGACCTGGCTGCGCGGAATGCAGGACCGTATCGTGGTGGATTGCCTTGCACCTGACCCAGCGCAGACAGTGTTAAATCAGCTCCGCGGGGCTCAGGTTGACACTTAAGTGGGCAGCCGCCATAATTTCGTGCTTCGTGGTGATATAGCTCAGTTGGTTAGAGCACAGCACTCATAATGCTGGGGTCGGTGGTTCAAGTCCACCTATCACCACCAAAATTCATTATTTAAATCAAGCACTTAGTGAAATCTACGTGCTTTTTTTATATCTAAAATTAGTCTAATTATGGCTAGACTGACCTTATTAAAAGGCAGTCTCAGGGTCAACGATTACCTTGGCGCGTACCTTTTTGTCAGGCCCCGCCACAAATATGCTGAGAGTCCGGCAGTTCCCAGCTCTCCTTGGTCCTGAGATTCGTCGCACGGTAAGTCTTGCCGCGATCGTCACCTTTTGGGCAATTTTCAAATCGGGACACCAAACACACTTTGACGGGATCGTTTATTCGAGACCGCTCGGAGATCGCCGGGATGTAAGAATAGGAAACGCCAGATACGTAGTTTTTATAATGAATACTGGTTCCAAATTGTTTTGGATCCGCCCCCTCAAGCCGAGGGCCTATGCCCGATATCACCGTGTCAATGCATAGTGGTGGCGATACTTTGACTTCATACACATACGATTGATATTCGCGCAAGGTGCCTATCCGGCTGTCATAAATTTTGTTCAAGCATTCCAGTGATGTACAAGCATTCCTGTCGCGCAACCACTTCCGCTGCTCTGCTATCAATTCCTGTTTGCTCAAGACATATATCTTCCGACCGAGAAGCTGCTGGTAGATGAGCGCCATCTCGGTGTCTTTTTTTGACAAACTTGATTCCGAGCAGATGAAGTTTTCAACGACAGAGCTATTGGAAGTACACAAAAAGCTCGCGCCGTACCCGGAAATGCAAAAACACAAAAGAAACAAAAAAACAGAAAACTTGCCTGAAACAACCATTCTGTACATTTAGGTCTCTCTGTTTAATGGAAGACATGTCGTGCTTAGGTGCACTACCGATAGCACTCAGAATTCGTCGAATTCAGGCCTTTCAATAGACCTCTGCAGATCATTTGAACGTTCAGTTGATGATCTTATAGTGCCTTCTCAATTGTGCCAATCGCCTTGAAAACAGTGTCTACCCTCGTGGTCCACGGAATGTATCGTTGGATTTCTGGACGTAATTATCGTGGACAATTCCGGGGACCGATTGCTCCGATGATATATTGTAGGCATGATAAAAGTTCTTATATTTAAGATAATAATTTAGGGGCATTAGATTAAATTTTCAACGCGGTGATTCCGCAACTGGTGACAATATCTCTCAAGGATTTTTGATGAAAACCTTCAATTCGGCATTATTGATTTCATTTTTCGTTTTTTGCTTCAGCGGTGTCGCTCAGGCCCAGGTCAAGCTGCCGGCATGCCAAGGCTCGGACGTTAAAACGTGGACGAATTGTCAAGGCAGTCAGAAATACAACGACGGAACCTATGTTGGTGAATTTCAGAATGGCGCGCCTAATGGCCGCGGTGAGATTTCCATGACCAATGGTAATAAATATGTGGGCGAATTCAAAAATGGATGTTTTGACGGCATCGGTTTTTTTACTTACGCCAATGGCGATACTTATGAAGGCCAGTTTGCCAAATGCAAGAAGGAAGGGCGTGGCAAAGGGCGTTTGGCCAATGGACAATCATTTGATTTTGTTTTTAAAGATGACAAGCAAATCAGCTCGACGCCCATTCAACCGCAGCGGCCTAAATCAGCACTGCCTCAAGATCCAAATGCAGCATTGAATTTGACCAACTGGAAATCCAGTGATGATCTGAATTTGCTGGATATGGTTGTTTTTTTCAATGAAAAAAGTAGTGGTCAGCGAATTACCAAAGATTTGGATGGCAACATCATCATCGGCAATGGAAATGAAGCGGTTCGGGTAGATCTCATCAATTTCCCACTGAACTACTTTAATCATGGAAATAATGTCCGCCTACCCAACATTTATTCGATTTTTGAAAATCGATTGAATCCTGAATTTTCGACCAATTCTGCAAAGCAGGATGATTCAAGAAAAAAATATAGCCTTTCTAGTGCACTACTAGAACGCCACTTGAGTAAGCTGTTCAAAGATAACAATATCAAAGCCTCGAAAATAGACATTCAGTTCAAAGATATCCGGTCACCCGGTTCGGCAGCGATTGTTATTTTCCCGAGATTTTTTCTTTCCACTCAAAACCAGTCAGTAGTCCAACAACTCAAATCCCTTCTGGGCGAAGATCCCGCATTTGATCGAAATATCCAGTATCTAGGTCAATTCAGAAACGGGATTGTTGGTCAAGAGCTAGGAATTTTTCCGGTGGCGGCAGTCACTGATGAAGCAACTCGGCTGAGTGAGCAAAAAATTGCGCAACAAAAAATGGAAAACGCTATTGCAACAAGCTTCAAAGAGAAAATATTTTCGGCAGTTGAAAACAAAATTGAATTGGCGGCAGCAATCCGCCTCGAAATTAAGAACGTAGAAAACAACGTGTGTATAGTTGAAAAGCCCGTTGAATCTCTTACCTTGCTCGGCATTATTGAGACTGATGAGTTTATCAAATGGTCAGGCCTTAAGTCGGCAGATGGGGTTTCTGAACGTCTGAAGATTTTTAAAACTCCGAACGAATTGTATGAGGCATCCAACAATGGAAAGTGTGCATTCATAGTAGATTACGCAGAAAATATGAAATCGTATTTAAATTCGCTTGAGCGCGACAAAAAATCTTTGAAGTATGGCGTGGCATATACAAGGGATGAGTCTATTCCACTGCTGGCAAAGGCTCGCGGCTTCGAGAACCGCCAGGACATGGAGATTGCACTAAATCTAGGACCAACTGGCGCTAGCGCTGAAGAATTTAGCGAACTTAAAAAACAAAATATTAATTCAGTAGAAGATTTCAAAAAAATTGCTAAAAGGATGAATCTTTCGAAATATGATCTGGAACCGAATCCCACATCTGAGGTAGTTTTAGCGTTTTTAAGCGATGAAAAAGAAGCAAAGAAATTGAAGACCACCGCTATCGCCATCAAAAAAGCACGTGAGAAAAAGGCGGCAGCGGAAGAAGCAGCTCGCATAAAACAAGAGGCGCTGGATGAAGCTGAGCGAAAAAAACAAGCTGCAGCCCGAGAACGAGCAGAGCTGGAAAAGTTTCAACGGATGAAATACGAGTCTATCTTCATGTGCGAAGATGAATACGCTGCCGGAAGAGATAGTATGCTTGCTGAAAACATTATGAACGCTTTCAGCAGTGGGCAAAGTCAAATGTATGCAGCCATGCTGACCAGTTCCACGTACCGGAAATTTTGCAGTTCGTTATCCATACCGTTTACCAATTTTGAGCTGCTTAAAAAATCCGGAAGACTGGTCAGCACGAGAGGGGAAACAAAATATTATCTGGTCAAGATGGACCAGAAAACCACCATCGGCGTTTTTGGACGCTAGCTTACGCTGGCTACAGAGAAACATCACGCGGGACAGCGTATCGTTTACATGGGCTCAATAACATAGCCACTTAATTGATGACCCAAGAGAAGCAACGATTGATTGGCGTAGACTTCGCAGTCAGTGTAGTAGCTTTTAAGTAGGAAGTTCTGTGTTTCTCACCTCTGCAACTAGGCCAGTGGCGTATTTGCAGAGGCCTTCATAAGAGTTCATCGCATCGTATCCGATTCGCAGCTCTGCCAGATTCGGCTGCGCCCAAGTCAATGAAACCAGCTACCAGGCATTACGTGCTGCACGCAGCCTGCTCCGATTGAAGCGCTCAATCTAGCGGTTTTAGTTCAAAAATAACTGCTGCGGGTTTGCTTTTGCAGCCACGGTATGGCCTTCGGCACGGTCTCGCCCACAAGCTCTGATTTCTTTGGCGCTTCCGTCGCATGTCGATTCGACGCCCCCCAACTAACTTTCCCAGACCGGGTATTCCTTTACAGGAATACAAATGGGAGCCGCAGCTTCGCGCATCAAGTAGGCGTTGGCTCTATAACACCTCACTTTTCTAGCCCCGCAAAGTACGCCAACTCCGCGATTTCCAAGGTTTAGCAGTCGCTAAGTGGCGCTATGTCCCAACGGGAAAGCTTATTTCCTCAGACCATCCTCAAATTTAATTGACAAATAAACAATAAAAAACGATAAACTTGCCGCAAATTATCGTGCAATTTTCACAACGTTATCGACTCAACTAAAACCAACTAATAAGAAGCGTCCCGCCCATGCCCTCGAATCCGAATTTGACACCTCGTCCACTCCGCCCTCCCTCAGGCATGCAATTTGGCTTGGCCGCTACCTTTGCTGGCTGCCCGCTAGTCTTGATGGCAAGCCTGCCGGCGACACGCGAAGTACAGATTGCGGGCTCCATCTGTCTGCTGACCTGCATGCTGATCCTGTCCTTGCTATGGCGCGACCGCCAGCATTGGGGCTCCGCGGGATTCGTTCGACTCCTGCTCATTCTTGGCACGACTTTCCTGTCACTTCGGTACCTGATTTGGCGCGGCTCGGAATCACTGCCATTGGAATCAGGCCTTCCCTCAGCGATATGCGGCCTGATTTTGTTTATCGCTGAATGCCATGTGTTCATCGTGGGAACGCTGGGCCAACTGCCTTACCTTAAGAATATTCAGCGACGCTCACCGCCCTTGCCTGCCGACGCATCACTATTGCCCGATGTTGATGTGTACATCACGACTTACGATGAAGATCCGGCGCTGCTCAAAACGACCGTGATCGCCGCCACTCAGCTGCGCTATCCCTCTGAAAAATTACACGTTCACGTATTGGATGATGGCGGCACACAAGAAAAGCTTCATCAACCCGACAGCGCACAACGTCAGGCAGCTTTCTCCAGAGCTCAACGTATTAAAGACATCGCGTCTCGGTATGGCGCACATTATCTGGCTCGCGATAAAAATCGTCATGCCAAAGCGGGCAATCTCAACGATGCGCTGCTGCACACCGATGGAAAATTTATCGTTGTGCTGGATTGTGATCACGTACCAGCTGCAGATTTTATAGAGAAGACACTGGGATTTTTTCTGGAAGACGACAAGCTTTTCCTGGTGCAAACCGCACACAATTTCGTGACACCAGATCCTCTGGAGCGCAATCTGCTGACCGATGCGCATTCACCTGCCGAAAACGAAAAGTTCTATCACGCCATCATGCCAGGGCTGGATTACTGGGGCGCTGCATTTTTTTGCGGATCGGCGGCGCTGCTGCGCCGTTCGGCATTACATGACATTGGCGGTTTCTCTACCGAGACGGTCACTGAAGATGCAGAGACTTCATTGAATGCGTTTAGCCGGGGCTATACCTCGGTCTATCTGGACATGCCTCTGGTATCAGGCTTGCAGCCAGAAACCTTCAGCAGTTTCATTCAACAGCGTTCAAGATGGGCACTGGGTATGTGGCAGATTTTTTTGCTGAAAAACCCATGGAGACTCAAAGGTTTGAGTTTCATTCAGCGCTTGATGTACACCAACTTCTCGCTGTTCTGGGGTTTCCCTGTCTCGCGCTTGTGCCTGATGTTGATGCCCATGATTGCCCTGCTCTGGGGCGTCACACTGGCCGAGACAACCGTACCGGATGCACTGTCCTACTGCGCACCAGTACTCGTCGGTTCGCTGATTACCGGGCAGTATGTACATGGCCGCTTCCGCTGGCCATTCATCTCCCATTTGTACGAGGTCATACAGTCAGTCCATCTAGCTGGAAGCGAGCTCAAATTTTTGAGAAACATACGCTCAACGAAATTTTTAGTGACACCTAAAACTGAAATCCTTGAACAAGATTTTATTTCCTCGCTGGCGAAGCCCTTTTATTTCCTGATCTGTCTCTGCATCGCGGCACTCGCAGCGGGCGCAATACGCATCATCAACGAAACTGCATACAGCGATATGCTGCTTTTTATAGGATTCTGGACTTTGACGGATTTTGTTTTTCTTCTGTGCGCATTAGGCGTCACCCTTGAGCGCAGGCAGCGACGTACAGAGCCACGACCCAAGGTTGATTCGATTGCTGAACTGCAGCTTGAATCGAACCATATCCAGGCGTGTTCACTCACGAATGCCTCTGCATCAGGCGCTGGCATCGTAACCAATAACCATAGCGATATCTGGCTTGCGCTAATTCATCAGCAGCCAGTGACATTGCGTGTGAGTCACGGACCTAATTTCAATGCACGAGTAAAAAAAGTCACGCAAAGAGATGATGGCCACCTTGCCGTCGGACTCTCCTATGAACTGGATACCACGGCAAGCGAGCGGTCAGCTGTCGGACTGGCTTTTGGCTCCAGCATCCAGCTCCAAAAAAATCTGCTGAGCCATCAGCATAGAAAAAATGTTCTTGCCATGAGTCTGATGATTTTGAAGAAAGCGTTGGTATTTGGCTTTAGTCATCTGGTTTTATTGGCCAAACCTCAGTGCAAATTCAAGCGCATGGAAGGCTCAACGCCACGTTTAATTTGGGAGAAGAAAAATGAAAACTCGTCAATATCTGTGCTTACCATTAATGACACTGGTACCAGCGATCGTCTTCCTGTTACCGAAATTCGCGTGCGCTGATTCCGTTGTTTTTTCGGGTGTCGAAGGCTCTTCATCAACGACGCATGCCTATCTGGGCTTCATCATGCCGACAGAGGGTGAACGTCTGGGTGAGGGCTGGTATAGTAAATTCGTAGTGAGCTCAACAGCTTATGTCTACCAAAACAGCGAGCGAGGATCGGTCGTTGATATCGATGGAAAATCAAATGGCATTGATGCCGGTGTCGGTCGCAGCTGGCAATTTGAAAATTCCTCGGTCGATTTGTCGGCGACGGTCGGATACCGTGATGTGAGACTCTCTCCCTACGCACCCACCAGTGACAAAGCGGGCAATCTCTTGACCTTGAATCCACAGCTCATGCTATGGCGACAGCTGAGTCATCAAGTAGACACGGATCTGATCGCCAACTATGCAACCGGTACCTCCAGCAGCTTTGTGCGGGCGCGAATTGGCATGCACCCATCGGAGAGCTATCGCGTGGGTATCGAGGGCAAATGGATTGATGGACGTAACTACCAAGTTAAAAAACAAGGCCTGTTCGTTGCGCTCAAGATCAGCGAAAAGCTGACGCTGGAACTCAATGCGGGTCGAGAAGAACCTGACGACCGCAATACCACTACATACGCCGGCATCGCGATCGCAACCGCATTCTGATCCGGAATCTGATTACCGAGATTGCGCTGGCGTTGGTGCCCAAGAAGGTATCAGGTCGCCTTGCGCATCAAAGCGGAAACGGTGCTCCATGAACCCCAGACCGAATAACGCGAGCACCTGATCGTAGTAATGACTGTGTGCACTGAAAAACATCTTTTGCTGCGTCACCTGCACTTGCTGATACAAACGCTCAAGCACTTGCGATTGCTGCGAAGCGGATAGGTAGGGCAGCAAGGCCGCTGTAAAACCGGCAGGTGTTTTGCCGCGGTCTACGCCAGTGATCGTATTGATGGTTTCCAGCGTCTCTGGCGAGGCCTGTACAACGCGCTGCATGACCGCTGTTGCGCGCAACAAGGGGGCCCGCGAAGGATCAGCGTCGTGCATCATACCCACCCACAAATAAACGCGAATTGCATCGTAAGAACCGATGGAACCGCTCACGGAATCAGTTACCCAACCCTTATCCGGATGGTAAACAATCCAGTCCGGGACGATTCCGGCGGGACTGGCCTTGCGAATGAGTGTGGGCAAGCTGTCGGCCATGGCCTGCCAGGGGCCCAAGGGATCTGCCTGGGCAAATGCACGCAAGTGCTGCGGCATTAAGTAACTGGGGTTGATACGCCAGCGGGATTTATCGAGCACAAACCCCTGCCTGCCCGGCAGCACGGTTACGCCAAAGCCGGGCAAATCCATTTGCTGGCTAGCCTGGATTTGCTGTAACAGCGCGAGGCCGGTATCGATGTAATCCGGGACTTGCCATAGACGACCCGCCTGAAGCAGCGTATAAGCCAGCCAGAAGTCGGCATCCGCCGCCGGATTGGCATCCAGCACGCGCCAGCGTGACGCGATATCCGGCCCCCATAACCAGGCGGGCTGCTGCTTGCGCAAGTCACCGTTGGCCAGATTGTTTTGGGTCCACGACAGCAAGCGCTCGAATTGACCACGGTCGTTGGCGACCAATGCAAAAAACAAGGCATAGGCCTGAGCTTCCGAGGTGGTTCTGTCGTTGGCACGACGCTCGATCACACGGCCGTCGCTTTGTATCGCATGTCGGCGAAAGTTTTCCCACAGGGGCCAATGGACGGCTTGTGCTGCGACGCCCACAGCCCAGGACATCAAGGCAAGCAGCAGCAAGATGCGGCAGTGCCGCCTGAGCGGGTGAAAACGTGACATGAGGCTTGCGGAGATCCTGATCGACAGATCCATGAATTCTCCCAGAGATCGCGCCAGCCGACTACCACTGTCATATGGGAGATGATGGCCCGCCAAAGAACGGCCTACATCACAGTGACGACGGGCCCCTGCTATAATTTTGGGCATTTTCCGGCTGCATTTTCTGCAGGCAGCACGCACCTTTCGCGTGCCCCCGCTCTCTGGCCTTGAGCCCGTTTCTGTTTTCCATTCTGAATGCAAAAGAAATTATTCATTAAGACCTTCGGTTGTCAGATGAACGAGTATGACTCTGACAAGATGGCCGATGTGCTGAACGTGTCCGAAGGTTTGGTCAGAACCGACACGCCTGACGACGCCGATATCATTCTGTTCAACACTTGCTCAGTGCGCGAAAAAGCGCAGGAAAAGGTTTTTTCGGATCTGGGTCGGGTACGGGAACTCAAGCAAAAAAATCCTGATCTGGTCATTGGTGTGGGCGGCTGCGTCGCCTCTCAAGAGGGTGCAGCAATCATCAAGCGGGCGCCGTATGTCGATGTAGTGTTCGGCCCCCAGACCCTGCACCGACTGCCCGACCTGCTGCGCGAACGCCGTGCGAGTGGCCGTTCGCAGGTCGATATCAGTTTTCCGGAGATTGAAAAATTCGATCACCTGCCACCGCCGCGCGTGGAAGGTAGCAGTGCATTTGTCTCCATCATGGAAGGCTGCAGCAAGTATTGCAGCTATTGCGTCGTTCCCTACACACGCGGCGAAGAAGTATCGCGGCGCTTTGATGATGTGCTGACCGAAGTAGCGCAGCTGGCCGATCAGGGTGTGCGAGAAATCACGCTGCTGGGACAAAACGTCAATGCCTATCGCGGTGTGATGGCCGATGGCGAGATCGCCGACTTCGCGCTGCTGATTGAATACATCGCCGAATTCGATGGCATACAACGCATTCGCTATGTCACCAGCCATCCCAAGGAATTCACGCAAAGGCTGATCGACGTCTATGCGCGCGTACCCAAACTGGTCAATCATTTGTATTTGCCGGCACAACATGGCTCGGACAAAATTCTCGCAGCCATGAAGCGCGGCTACACTGTTCTGGAATACAAATCCATCATTCGGCGATTGCGTGAAGTGCGGCCCGACATCATTGTGTCGTCCGATTTCATCGTCGGTTTTCCCGGCGAGACGGATGCGGATTTCGAAGCACTGATGAAACTGGTGGATGACATCGGCTACGATAATAGTTACTCCTTCATCTTTAGCCCAAGGCCAGGCACACCCGCAGCTAATCTGCCTGACGACACGCCACAAGAAGTCAAGCTCGAGCGCCTGCAGCGCTTGCAAAAGGTCATCGCGGACAACACCCGTCGTTATTCCGAAGAGATGGTCGGCTCGGTACAGCGCGTACTGGTGGAAGGTCCGTCCAAACGTGATCCGCAGGAAATGCAGGGGAGATCCGAAAACAATCGTGTAGTGAACTTTGACGGTGGACCGAATGGTGCACGTCTCACTGGACAATTTATCGACATCAATATCACGGCCAGCCACCCCTATTCGCTACGCGGCGAATTGGTCATTCGACAGTAGGCCCATTCCATTGAAAAACTCTTCTGCAGAGACACGGCATTTTTCGCCGCATCCTATCGACAACAACCGGCTAGCCAACCTGTGCGGCCCGGTCGATGAAAATCTGCGCCAGATTGCAGCGGCTCTTGATGTCACGATTTTCAGACGTGGCGAGAAGTTCATTGCCGATGGCGTCAATGCAGAACGCGCGGTCGAGATGCTCGAAAAATTTTATGCGCAAGCCGACAAACCTGTCTCGGTTGAGGATATTCAACTGGCGCTCGTGGAACAACGCGCATCACAGGGCGTGAGCAGCGAAAAGTCGGCAATCCTGACTAAAAAAGATCCTGAAGAAATCAGCCAGAGTCCGATACTGAAAACCCGACGCAGTGATCTGCGTGGCAGAACTCCGCATCAGGGCGAGTATCTGAAAGCCATACTCGAGCATGATGTGACGTTTGGTGTGGGACCTGCAGGTACAGGAAAAACTTATCTGGCCGTAGCCTGCGCCGTGGATGCGCTAGAGCGCGATGCAGTCAGGCGCATTGTGCTGACCCGCCCCGCTGTAGAAGCAGGTGAGCGCTTGGGCTTCTTGCCAGGCGATCTTGCACAAAAAGTCGATCCCTACCTGCGACCGCTGTATGACGCACTCTATGATCTGATGGGTTTCGATCGCACACAAAAAATGTTCGAAAAGCAGGCGATCGAAATTGCGCCGCTGGCTTACATGCGCGGACGCACACTGAATCATGCGTTCATCATTCTTGACGAAGCCCAGAACACAACGCCGGAACAAATGAAAATGTTCCTCACCCGTATAGGCTTTGGCAGTAAAGCCGTGGTGACGGGTGATGTGACTCAAATTGATTTGCAGCGCGGCCAGAAAAGTGGACTGGTGGATGCGCTAACGGTATTGTCATCGGTACGCGGTATCGCCTTTACGCGCTTTACAAGTGCAGACGTTGTGCGTCATCCACTCGTGGGGCGTATTGTCGATGCTTATGATGCGGCGAGTGCAGCAACAGCCGCAGCGGAAGCTTTGCGCGATGCCGGCAAAAAATAAGCTCACTCTATCGGTGCAATTTGCCGACGATCGCCTCGCGGCGGATTTGCCGCGCCCGCTGCTGCGTCGCTGGGTGCAAGCTGCAATCCTGGGTCCTGCAGAACTGACTTTGCGCTTTGTCGATGAATCCGAAGGCCGCACACTCAATCGCGACTACAGAGACAAAGACTATGCGACCAATGTTCTGACCTTCGCCTACGGTGAAACCGAAGAAGACATTGTGCAAGCCGATATCGTTTTATGTGTCGATGTGCTGATGCGCGAAGCGACTGAGCAGCAGATACCATTGGCCCAGCATGCCGCGCATCTGGTAGTGCATGGCGTTCTCCATGCGCAAGGCTATGATCATGAAGCCGAGGATGACGCAGAGGAAATGGAAAAATTCGAGGCCGAGATACTCGCCGGTTTGGGCATGCCGGATCCTTATGCGATTAGCGATGATCGCAATGCCAAGAAGATTGCAAATTAACAAACGGGGTGTGCCCGCTGTTTTACGGTATCCTTGAAGCTTCTTCACTCGGCATTACGCCATATGCAAGACTATCCCCCGGGCAGCGCATCCGCAGAAAAGAAGCCACACCGCTCATTATTCGAGCGCCTGACCGCGCTGATCTCCCCCGAACCCGAAAACCGCTCCGAGCTGCTGGGACTGCTGCATGACGCGCAGGAACGCAATCTGCTCGACGCCGATGCGATGTCCATGATCGAAGGCGTGTTCCAGATGTCGGATCTGTCGGTGCGCGACATCATGATTCCGCGCTCGCAAATGGATGTGGTCGATATCGCCCGTCCCATCGAAGAATGGATGCCGATGGTGCTGGAAACCGCACATTCCCGTTTCCCGGCTGTCGACGGAGATCGCGACAAGGTGGTCGGCATTCTGCTCGCCAAAGATCTTTTGCGCTATTACGCCAGCGATAGCTTTGATTTGCGTGGGATGCTGCGCCCGGCGGTTTTTATCCCCGAATCCAAACGACTGAATGTACTGCTGCGCGACTTCCGCGCCAATCGCAATCATATTGCGATCGTGGTAGATGAATACGGCGGCGTAGCCGGGCTGATCACGATTGAAGATGTGCTTGAGCAGATCGTTGGCGATATCGAAGACGAATACGATTTCGATGAAGAAGAAGACAATATCCTCGAAGTCAATGAGGGAGAGACAGGACAGCGCTGGCGAGTGAAGGCACTGACCGAACTCGAGCAATTCAATGAGGCACTGGGTACCACGCTCTCAAGCGAGGATGTCGACACCATAGGCGGGCTAGTCGCCAATCATCTGGGACGCATGCCGCGCAAGGGTGAGATCTTCGAAATCGATCAGCTGCGTTTTGAAGTCCTGCGCGCCGATGCGCGTCAGTTGCATGTGCTGTTGGTCGAAAAAATTCCGGCGCGCGCCTTCGGTGAATCAGCATGATCCACGCACGTTGTGCGCGGCCCACGACGTAAGCGTTCTGGCCTGGCTGCGCCTCGTTTGCTGATGTTCGCCTCTTTCCCGATACCGTTTATTTCTGTTCTGCTGCCCTTGCTCGCGGGGGGACTGACAGTATTTGCGTTTGCACCCTTTGGCTGGTGGCCTCTGCAAATTCTTGCGCTGGCCCTGCTTTTTTTACGCACGCTATCTGAAGAATCGCCCCGCACAGCAGCCCAATCGGGCTGGCTGTTTGGTCTTGCATCCATTGCCGCCGGTACGCATTGGCTGTATGTGAGCCTGCATGTGTACGGTGGTCTCCCATCACTGCTAGCCATTGTCGCGGTCTTGCTGCTGGCGGCGAGTCTTGGACTGCTTTACGGCATCGCTCTGTACCTTGCAGCTCGCCTTGCGCGCCTATGTCAGTCAATGACGATCACGGCTCTGCTGATATTGCCCGCCTGCTGGATGCTGGCGGACTGGACACGCGGCTGGATTTTTACCGGTTTTCCCTGGCTGGTGACAGGTTATGCGCATACACAGAGTCCGCTCGCCGGTTTCGCTGCGCTGATTGGCGTCTACGGACTGGGATGGCTGGCTGCGCTCATGGCGGGCGCACTCGCGCTACTCGTTCAATTGCGGGGCCAACATCGCATCGCGCTCTTGTTGCTGCTGACCCTGCCGGTCGCAGGCATGTCGCTACATCAGATACGCTGGACCGAGCCCAAGGGTGAAGCTTTGTCCGTGCGTCTGCTGCAAGGCAATGTGCCGCAGGACATGAAGTTCACCGCATCGCAGCTGCAGACATCGCTCTCGCTGTACCAGCAATTAATCACGGAAGCACCTGCCGATCTGATCGTTACGCCAGAGACTGCGCTGCCTGTGCTGCCCGATTATCTGCCGCCGGATTATCTGGATCAGCTGGCCAATTTCGCCCAGACGAGCAGCAGTCATCTACTGATAGGCATGCCATGGACCACCGCGCCGGGTATTTACCTGAACAGCGTGCTGGGCATGGGTGAGGCGAATGCACCGGCATACCGCTATGACAAACATCATCTGGTGCCGTTTGGCGAATTCATTCCCCCGGGGGCGCGCTGGTTTGTTGACCTGATGACGATACCGCTCGGTGATTTCGGGCGGGGTGATCTGATTCAGCCAGCATTTCAGGTGAAGGGCCAGTGGATACTGCCCAATATCTGCTACGAAGATTTGTTTGGCGAAGAAATCGCCGCGCAGTTGTACGCCGCGACAGAACGCAACGCGCCAGTACCCAGCCTGCTTTTGAACGTTTCCAATATTGCATGGTTTGGCAATACCATCGCATTGCCTCAGCACTTGCAGATTTCGCAGATGCGCTCGCTGGAAACAGGACGACCCATGCTGCGCGCGACCAATACCGGCATGACCACAGCGATTGATGCGCAAGGCAAAATCAGCGCGCAACTACCCGCTTATACGCAAGGCAGCCTGGCCGTCAGTGTGCAAGGTACGCAAGGCACAACGCCTTATGTCCGGCTGGGTAATGCGCTACCCGTCGGGATGGCCTTGATACTGCTTCTGGGCTTGCTCTGGAAAAGCCGTCGTACAGGCAAAAAAGGCTAAAATTCTGCTTTTCCTGAGCAATGAATCCGTTGGCCGCCCTTGCGCCGCCGGTCACTGCTGACCAACTCAATCGTAACGATGAAAACCCCCCCTAGCTTTCAGCAAATCATCCTCACCCTGCAGGACTACTGGGATGCGCAAGGCTGCGCGTTACTGCAACCCTATGACATGGAAGTCGGCGCTGGCACCTCGCACACCGCCACCTTCCTGCGCGCGATCGGACCCGAGCCTTGGCGCGCTGCTTATGTGCAGCCCTCGCGTCGTCCGAAAGATGGGCGCTATGGCGAAAATCCCAACCGCATGCAGCACTACTACCAGTATCAAGTGGTGCTCAAGCCTGCGCCTGAAAATATTCTCGATCTGTATCTTGGCTCGCTGGCCGCACTGGGTCTGGAACTCACGGCCAACGATGTGCGCTTTGTAGAAGACGACTGGGAAAATCCGACACTGGGTGCCTGGGGTCTGGGCTGGGAAGTGTGGCTCAACGGCATGGAGGTCACGCAATTCACTTACTTCCAGCAAGTGGGCGGCATCGACTGCAAGCCGGTACTCGGTGAAATCACCTACGGCATAGAACGTCTGGCGATGTACCTGCAGGGCGTGGAAAATGTATTTGATCTGGTGTGGACCGAATGGGAAGAGCATGGCGTCACCCGCCGGCTGACTTATGGCGATGTCTTTCACCAAAATGAAGTCGAGCAATCGGCGTATAACTTCGAGCATGCGAATACGGAATTTCTGTTCTCGTTGTTTGGCAACTACGAATCCGAAGCCCAGCGTCTGATGGCCGTGCCCTTGGCTCTACCCGCTTACGAGATGGTGCTCAAGGCAGCGCACACGTTCAATCTGCTGGACGCGCGTGGTGCGATCTCGGTGACCGAGCGTGCCGCGTATATCGGACGCATACGTAACCTCGCACGCGCTGTTGCCCAAGCCTATTACGCCTCACGCGAACAACTCGGGTTCCCCATGCTGGGTGACGCTACACGCGCGGCATAAAAAATACGATCAAAGCATTCCTACAAGCGAAGAACATGAAGCAAACACTGCTGGTTGAATTACTGACCGAAGAACTGCCACCGAAAGTCCTGTCCAAACTGGGAGATGCCTTTGCTGCAGCGATGCTGCAAGGTTTGACCCAGCGTGGACTGGCCGATACGGATGCAAGCGTGGTCGCGTATGCATCGCCCCGCCGACTGGCGGTGAACATCGCTGGTGTCCATGCGGTCGCAGCGGACAAACAAATTCGTGAAAAAGTGCTGCCCGTGTCTGTCGCTCTGGACAAGGAAGCTCAACCGACCCCACCTTTGACCAAGAAGCTTGCTGCGCTGGCGATGACGGCAGGACGCGATTCCATCGGCTTGCATGAACTCGAACGCGCCAGCGATGGCAAGGCTGAGAGCTTTTATTTCAGCTATACCGCCAAAGGTGAGCCGCTAGCCACGGGTTTGCAAGCGACACTCGAAGAAAGTATCGCAAAGCTGCCGATACCCAAGCTGATGACTTACCAGCGGCCCGATGGCGAGACGGTGCAGTTCGTCCGCCCAGTGCATGGACTGATTGCCTTGCTGGATGAAACACCGATCACGGTATCGCTGCTGGGCTTACAATCGTCACGCACGACACTGGGCCACCGTTTTCTTTCGAAAAAAACGGCAATCAGCATTCCATCGGCCTCGCACTATGCTCCATTGCTGAAAGAAGAAGGTCGTGTGATCGCCAGCTTCAGCGAGCGCAAGGAAAAAATTCGCCAGGACCTCAAAGCCAAAGCGGGCAGCGATCAGATCCTGATGCCCGAATCGCTGCTCGATGAAGTTACTGCACTCGTCGAATGGCCGGTAGTCTATGAATGTCATTTCGATGCCGAGTTTTTGTCAGTGCCGCAGGAATGCCTGATCCTGACCATGCAAACGAATCAGAAGTATTTTGCGCTGACCGATACCGAAGGCAAATTGCGTTCGCGTTTTCTGATCGTATCGAATATCGAAACCACCGATCCTCAGCACATCATCGGCGGCAATGAGCGCGTGGTACGTCCGCGACTGTCGGACGCCAAATTCTTTTTCGAGCAAGACAAAAAGAAAGCACTGATTGATAGACTGCCAGGTCTCGGCAGCGTGGTGTATCACAACAAGCTGGGCTCGCAGGCACAGCGCAATGAACGCGTGGTAGCGCTGGCGGTTGCGATCGCCGGCGCACTCGGCACCAATGCCGAACAGGCCAAACGTGCAGCGCAATTATCCAAAGCCGATTTGCTGACCGATATGGTGGGCGAATTTCCCGAACTGCAGGGCATCATGGGCACGTATTACGCACGCCATGATGGCGAAGCTGATGAGGTCGCGACCGCCATTGGCGAACATTATCAGCCCCGCTTCGCCGGCGATGCACTTCCCTCGACACGTACCGGCATGGTTGTGGCAATGGCGGACAAGCTGGAGACACTGGTAGGAATCTGGGGCATAGGACTCGCGCCTTCCGGTGACAAAGACCCTTTTGCCCTTCGGCGTCATGCGTTGGGCATCATTCGGATGCTGATGGAACAGCGTCTGCCCCTGTCCATTTCCCATCTATTGGAGCAGGCCGCGCAGCAGTTCGAGGGTAACGCTCAATTCAGCGACCCTGTCACTGACGCGAAAAACTTTGTGTATGACAGACTGCGTGGCCAGCTGCGTGAGCGGGGCTATGCGCAGGATGCGATTGAGGCCGTCGTGGCGCCGATGCCAGACCGACTGGATGACATCATCGAGCGGCTGGATGCGGTGAAAGCTTTTGCTGCGATGCCCGAAGCACAATCGCTGGCGGCAGCAAACAAGCGCATTACGAATATTCTGAAAAAGAACGAAGGTGTACAAGGCGAGGTTCAATCGGCATTGCTCGCCGAAGCAGCTGAACAACGACTGTATGGCGCGATGACAGAAACCCGTATCGCAGTGGATAAGGCTTTCGTCAATGGTGACTTCGCTGCGACCCTGAAAGCCTTGGCCAATCTGCGTGACGATGTGGATGCTTTTTTCAATGACGTGATGGTGATGGCCGAAGATCCCGCGCTGCGTGCGAACCGACTGGCCTTGCTGCAATCCCTGCATGCGATGATGAATCGCGTCGCAGACATTTCCCGACTCGCCGCATAAATCCGGCGCACAGCGTATAACCATGGCGACTTCCAAACTGATCATCCTCGACCGCGACGGCGTGATCAATGAGGATTCCGATGATTACATCAAGTCTGCCGCCGAGTGGCGAGCGATCCCCGGCTCACTCGAGGCGATTGCGCGCCTGAATCAGCATGGTTATCGGGTGGCAGTGGCGACCAATCAGGCGGGGTTGGCTCGCGGTCTGTTCGACATGCATGCACTCAATGCGATTCACCAAAAATTGCATCTGGAAGCTCAGACCGTCGGCTCACATGTGAGTGCCATCTTTTTCTGCCCTCATGCCCCCGAAGATTTTTGCGACTGTCGCAAACCGCGACCCGGGATGTTGAGAGCCATCGGCCAGCGTTTCGAAGTTCAACTCACCGGCATTCCTTTCGTCGGTGATTCGCTGCGTGATCTGCAGGCAGCATTCGAAGTCGGTTGCACGCCTTATCTGGTGCGGACCGGCAAAGGCA
>JBDKLM010000016.1:0-100203 GCA_039806005.1 Pseudomonadota bacterium | reverse complement strand
GGACGCGGGGTTTCACACGGAAATCGAACTGCCGGTTCCCCAGACGAAAAACGCCGTGTCGTTTGTGGTTGTAGACCAGCGTCTGGTTATAGAGCTGAGTGGTGCCCAGCCCCACCGTGTTGTAAGACGAGGGCGAAAACACCAGAAAATCCTTGTCCCGCAGAAACCCCCTCACCACATCATCGTCAGCCGGGGGCAAGAGGCCAAAGTTTGACTGTTTGGGGACATGGTAGAGCCCTTGGGCCAGCTTCTGGAGCTTGCCCTCGGAAACCAGCTCCCGCAGGTGCCGATCCACTGCAGTGCTCAGGCGAGCAAGATCTTCACGCCGATAGACACGACCAGCTTGCAGCTCGTCCGCAAGGTGCGCTGTGGCCCCCCTTAGGGGAGGTGTAAAAAGTGTGGCGGCGGCTGACATGAAGGATTTTTCATTGAAGTTTCATGCATTTTAGCGATTCTTGCCCGACGTGTCACCCCCCCTTGATTTGAGTGCATTGTTGGGCTGCGGACGCAGATTCAAGGGTAATTTACGGAATTGAACCGCCGCTGACCCTGTACCCGAATTAGTCCCGGCTATCAGTAGAAATTTCTGATCGTCTAGCGGCGTACCGTCGGTGACCATTACATTGATCCACTAGCCTGCTGCGACCAACTGCTATGGGTTGGGTGGATGCGATCGATGGCATAACCGGCCATCATTTTTTGAAGAAAAATCGTTGCGAATGCGTGACGTTGAAAAGGTTCAGCAGGAATTGCCGATCCGCCTCTCTTCGCACCAAAAGGCTGACATCAGACTGCCAATCCCCGAATATGGCGAAGTGAACCTTCGCGGGATCTAGGGCGGCGAAGGCATTGTCGATTTCCAAGCGATTCTGCATGATGTGCGTTGTGATCCATGCGCCCTGCAGCTGAACAGCCGGATCGGCAGCGTTAAACTTACCCTCAATACTTTTGAACATCAACTTGTGATCATGCTCAGGCGCTGACATTTCACCTTTTTGGTCAGCGTTACAAGCTTGCTGAATGAAATCCTTCGTCCGACTCTTGGCGTCCAGCAGGATAAGTCGCCCCTCCGCTTGCAAGGCCCAATCGACCGTCCTATTGCCCGGCCCATAGCCTGACACCTCGTAGTCCACAACCAATTTGAATGGAAGGCGACACACCGGCATCATCTCTGCCAACGCGCCGGAGTGCTTGCTAGGATCATTCAAGGCCGCTAGGTAGGCCGCACGTTTCCCTACCGGCACCCACCTCGTAAATGCTCCGGTTGCCAAAAGCAGTTCGTTGACCGGCAAGAACATGTGGGTGCCAAAAATCAGCTGGTCGTTGAGAATGAACGGCTCGCCAAACTCGTATCGCCAGAGCTCCGTGGACATGTCCAGAAAGCCGGGTGAGTCAATTAGCGGGCTAGGCAGCAACTTGACTAACATTTCGGCTTCCTGCGCTGCTATTCCAAATGAAGCGGCCGCGTCCAGCAGCAACTGCCTAAGCGGCGCCTTGCCGCCAACGCATTGCGGGAACAGTCCGTCAATGACCATGTTGTTTTCGGAATCTGGTTATTCGGAATGACTGAAATAGATTAAGAGTTACCGTTGAAGAAAATCGGCTTATCGCAAGGCAACCTCGGCGATTGCGGATGCCCTCACTTTACGCAGACGCCGCAGACGCCGCAGGAACCGAGCCTCAATCTGTCCAGCTGCTACAGCCGAACCAATTAGGCTGTTCACGGCAACGATCCGTTCGTGTGGTTGACAGCCACCAAGGGCGTTAGTGTTCTTCCACAGATGAAATTCCTTACTCGGCAGAACAGCGATGCGGTTCCCGTCCAACATCACTCCAGTTACAAACTTTCGGTCTCCAGCCGCAAAACAGCGATCTTTGTGGTACTCAAATCCATGGCGGCGCACCACTTGCTTTACTTTCCAAAGGAAAGCAGGTGTCGCTCCGTGGCCTGACCAAGTTAGGTCATCAACGTAGCAACTGTCACGTACGCCCGCGCTTACTGCTAGGACGTGCAGTTCATCAAACAAGGGTTTCGCCGCGAAGAACGCCAATAACTGACTGACGCAACTTCCTGTCGGGACATGATTCTCGAATGTGCATAGACGCGTCAGTAGGCCAACCACATCAAGACTACAACCCATCGTATCAGTGAAGAACCTTGAAATGCGTCCACCATCAACTGATGGGTAGAACTTCTTCAGATCCAGCTTGACAAGCGGAACGGTGCCTACGTGGACCTTCGCATTGGAAATGTACGAACGTCCTCGAACACCGGAGTGGAGATAATCAGGTTTTTGTATGCGCTCAAGCAGATTGAAGAGACGACGGTGGATTCGCTCCAGAACGACCTTAGGAACTTCGACTTGGCGAACCTTCTCACCCTGCTTTATCGTGAAGACGCGGAAGTTGCCTGGATTGGCTGCGAGGCGCTCCAGAAACGGCAAGTCGACGTTAAACACATCTTGCGCCAACCGCTTACGGCTGGAAAGCTTATATAGGGGGGACTGGTCCAGCGCATAGCTTTTACGAGTGGGCAACGTGTTCCTCAAACGGCGTCTTTGGCCGCCATCCATTCCAGCATCTTGACGACCTTGCCTGCAATGGCCATTCGCACTCTCTCTCGGGCGCCACCATCAATCTGCTCAGCAAAGAAAAATAATGACGATAGGGGCATGCCAAACGCATCCGCATACTTTTGCAGCAACTCCAGCGTCACTTGCTTCTTTCCACTCTCGATCTCAGAAAGGTACGACTTTGAAATTTGCAGTCGTTCTGCCAAAGCCGTCTGGTTCATGTCGTGAAATACACGCACTAAACGAAGCGCCTCGTGTTGCATTTATAAACTCCGTGATCCAAACATAAAAAGGCCAGAGGTCATCTCGGAATCGGTGCCAGATGCTCCAGATGTACAGCAGGGCCTTACCAGTCCCGATGACACCCCTGAACACCACACGGTGGCGGAATAACCACCCCCGCAGCCCCCTCTTCTTCGATGCCGGCCGACGGCTTGAACGTTTTCGAACTTCAGGCATATGATGCCTCCTTCTTCAAAACGGCTCTGCACTATGCAGAGCCTCTCGTCAGTTCTGAAGAAAGTGAGAGAACGTCGGCTGTTTGCACCTCTGGGCCCCTAACCGGTCCCGGTACTCGTCCGGGACCGGCTTCGCTGCAACCACTCGGCCACTACGTAACGCCTACCGCATGACCGCGTGACAGCAGAGAACATCAGAGCCTTCCGGCCCCACGAGATGCGTCTCCACATCCCCACGATTGACGAGTGCTCTCTTTAGCCCAAGCAACATAAGTGTAGCCGGTTACTGCCCAAAAGCAAGAATTTTGTTCGCCATCGGCGAACTTTTTTTACTTACAGGGCGTGACAGCATGCCGTAGAATGGGGCGCCCCTCCCCTCAAGCACGGGAAGTATATGAGCCCGGCACATCCGATTCGCCATACACGAGGGGAGCGGCCACCGTTGTTGCCGCTCGCGATAAGCAACTGCATCGCGGCAATGGAGTTACCGGAATGCGCGTCTGCTCAAATTCGAAATGTGACCCTAAACTTGGCTGATAGACAGGATCGGAAAGATGCGGAAATTAGAGGAAGGCGACGCGGTCAGAGCAAGGGCAAGCAACACTCCGCATCCTTTCGCAGGGTTACTACGGGTCTTAGCAGGCCTTGACATACACGAATTTGATTCCAGGTTTTTCCCCACCACCAAAATTAAAATGCCACCCGGTTTTTAGGGTGGCTTTTTAATTTTGATCGACGTTTGCGAGAACCGAACCCGCGGGACGCGGGGCGAGCAGGGAATTCACGCCGCATGCGGCGTGCCTGCGAGCGGATTCGCGCTTGCAAGCGCGAAGACCGGGAGATTCCCGCCGCCTCCACCACTAGTTAAAAAACCAACCGCTCTCGGTTGGTTTTTTTTCGCCTGATTGCAGCCAAAACCCGCGTGCTCCCGTGGATTGGTGCGGAAATTTGTGGACTTCTCGGTTAGCGTCGGCAGGTGGGTTCCGTGCCCGGCCCTCTCTGTTTCGGCGCTTTCTCTCTGTGCCCCTTGCCAGTGGCAACATGCCGAGGTCCACAAAGCACGTTTCACTCGCCGAATAAAATCAACGAGTTATCTAGGGACGAATCGATTGGTTTTATTTGAGCATCGGTAAGACCGCGGAAATCACAACTAGTCCGGTTGGGGAAATAGAGAGAGAAAAAATATGAAAATTCATTCCGCAGACAATTCACGCTGGCGCACCTGAAGCTTTGCCAGATAGTCTTCGCCGAGCAGTTCGGTCATCAGATCCACAATACCGTTCGGACTGACTCGCACGACCACGCTGTCCTTGCCGACCACGACTTGATCAATCAATTGGCGAAACACCCTCGCCTGATGCACGGGGAAAAGCGTATCAAACATGGCTTCAAATTTTGCCAGCTGCTCTGCCACGAGCTAGCGATCAAACGTGGGATTCTCAGTCAGCGCTAACGGTAGCGCATCAAACCAAGGGGTGGGATTGCGCAAGCAGGATCGAAGATAGGACCACACCGACGCATGAAGCTTGCCCGCTGCTATCCGAGGCAGACCGGATTTTCCAGCACCCACCGCGATTTCTTTTTGCGGCACATAGTAGGGATACCGCCGGCCACGGTAACTCGAAGATAGCGAGGGAGTCATCGCGCGTCCATCGGTGCCGACCAGTAGGCCCTTGAGTAAGAAATGCTGCTCAGCCATGGGAGTGTTGCTCACCCCCGTGCGGCGGGCTCGCGATTGCATGATGGCATGGACCTTTGCCCACAGTTCCGGCGGCACGATGGCCTCATGTGTACTCGCGTGCCAGTCGTTATCGAAATACATCTCGCCTAGATAGATGCGATTGTTCAGTACTTTGTACAACGCATTTTTGTCGAAAGCTCGTCCACCTTTTGGTTGTCCCACCCTAGTCGTCCACCGTTTAGTTTTGACACCCCGATCAGCTAGATCCTGGAGCAGCACGGTGACCGAATTCTGCGCAACGAAGCCCTTGAAAATATCACGCACAATGTCAGCCTCTTTCGGGTTGACGATTAGGCGCTGCCGCTCAATGACGTAACCTAATGGAACAGCGCTACCCTGCCACACGCCTTGCCGCCGGGTTGCAGCTCGCTTTTCTCGGATCCGCTCACCAATGAGTTCGCGCTCGAACTGTGCGAATGAGGTCAACAAATTCAATACCAGACGCCCCTGCACACTTGAGGTGTCGATTGACTGTGTCACGGAAACCAATGCCACACCGTGCTGCTCGAAAATCGACAAGTGTTTGCAGGTCACCTAGGTGCCGGCTTAAGCGATCAAGCCGATGTACCACCACGATGTCAATTAGGCCGGCCCGTACATCTTTAAGCAGCGACTGCATCGCAGGTCGCCGGAGGTGACTTCCCGAGGCGCCCCTGTCTTCGTATAACCGACCGCTTGGCCGCCAACCATTGCCCCATTGGGAGGCAATCAGTTCTTGGCAGGCCATGAACTGCGCATCGGTGGAGCTGAATTCATCGCCCGCCCGGCCTTCTGCAGACACGCGGGTATATACCGCGCACAGCAGACGCGTAGGAACAGCAGACGGGGCGGTGGATGTAGACAACCTGCAATCATCTCAGACCTAGAGCGACTAATGTGGGACTCAACAAAGCCACCGCAACCCACCTGTGGGGTCAATGGGATAGGTGTGGCCAGCTCTTGGCATCGAAGTTAATATTAAACAAATATTTGTCAATTTTTTGCTTAAAGAGGTTGGAATTACCCCTATTCATGCATAATATACAAAATATTGTTGAAAACACCTTAAAAGATACTTTATGCTCCGCTCATTCACGCTGCAGAATTTCCAGTCCTTCAGAGAAGCTGTTCAAGTGTCACTGGAGCTTAACCGCCACACCCCAGAGGACGGCCGGTCCTGCACGTCTGCTCTGGGCACCCGTCTTTCCAAAGCGATGGCGGTGGTTGGCGCCAACGCAAGCGGTAAAACGACCTTAATCAAGTCGCTGGTCTTTATAGACTGGTTCGTCAAGCACTCGTTTCATACCAAGCCGGACGAGCCGATTCCCTTGGCAGCCCATTTTTCGGCGGCATCAGAGCCAAGCACATTCGAGGTGACGTTCGAGTTCGACGGTCGTGAATGGCGCTACCGTCTGGTCGTTTCACGCGATCGGGTTCACCACGAGTCGCTTTACAGCAAGCAAAGCCGTGCCTTCTCGTATGTCTTTACCCGTGACTGGAACCCAGAACGTTCGGGTTATACGGTTAAACAACAGCAGTTCGGCATGCTGCAAAAAGAAGCGGAAAAAGTTCGTGAAAACGCATCGCTGATCTCGACGGCTGCGCAATACGAAGTTGGCTTGGCACTAAAGCTGGTGTCGTCCAATGTGTTGAGTAACGTTTATGGTCTAGGTCGTCAAACCATGGATCATGACCAAATCATGCGTGCTTCGGAGTTCTATGCCAAAAACGCTACCATTCGCGGCCGGATGGCGACACTGTTGCAGCAATGGGATTTCGGCTTGTCCGATGTGCGCCTCGAAAAACACACAGTGACTCGAGAGAGTGGTCAAACAGAAGAGATTCACCTTCCATTTGGCATTCACCGTGTGGGCAGCAAAGAGCATCCGTTGATGTTTTTGCACGAATCCAGCGGTACCCAAGGTGCATTCATTTTGTTATCACGCATCTTGCCAGCGCTAGAGCATGGCGGTTTGGTCGTCATTGATGAGCTTGAAGCTGATCTGCATCCGCACATGCTGACGCCTATCCTAGATTTGTTCTTCTCCTCGAAAACAAATCCCCACAACGCTCAGATCATTTTTACGTGCCACTCCATTGAGGTCTTGAGCCTCCTGCATAAGGCTCAAGTGATGTTAGTGGAAAAAGACCATAACTGCGAAAGCGATGCTTGGCGACTGGACAGCGTCAAGGGTGTTCGTGCAGATGACAACCTGTACGCCAAGTACATGGCCGGTGCTTACGGCGCCATCCCCCAACTGTGAGGGACGGTAATGGTGAGTAAACAACATCAGGTTCGCAAAACGCTGTTGATTGTTGGAGAAGGTGACTCGGAAGAGGCGTTCCTCAAACACTTGCGTGATCTTTACTGCTCTGGCGGTGCTGGTTTAACTGTCACCGTGCGCAATGCTCACGGCAAAGGCCCAGAGAACGTGATTGATCATGCAGCCAAGCAAGCCAAACTTTACAGCTATGACGCTTGTGCCGCGCTGCTTGATACAGATATTCCATGGACAGGCAAACTGATAAAGGATGCTCGAAAGGCGAAGATCAATATGATCGGCTCAATACCCTGCTTTGAAGGTTTGTTGCTATCGATCTTGGGAAAACGCCCTGCGACTCAATGCGCTGACTGTAAAAGATCGATTCAACAATTGCTCGGAACGGACTTAACCGAACGGCAAAGCTACGGGAAACATTTTTCGAAGGCGGTGCTGGACGAAGCTCGCAAAACAGTAAAAGAACTTGAACAGCTAATAGGTTTTTACGAGGGCGCCTGAACAACTGTTGCCCAGTCATTAATTAAATTTGGAATGCAAAATGAACAAAAACCTCAAGCCACGAAATCCCTTCGTGGCGCTGGCGAAATTCCGCAAAGCGGGCGTCCACGGCAAGCCGGCCAAATCACTGCGTCGGCAAGAAAAACAAGTTTTGGCAAAGACGGTCAAACAATCGGCGGAGTCATGGCAAAAGTGCATTTCATTGAAAAGTGCTTCTGCCATGGCTTTGGTTTACCTAAGCTTTACAGGGGTGTGAGGTATTTCGGGAAGTGTGCTGCGTCGGTAGGTGCGGCCCTGTCCTTTTTGAAACGTTCCTAAAAAGCCATCAGCATTTCGAGCGAATCCCCAGTAGTGGCATGGAGTTAGCGAGATTTTTCATATTCCTAGAAGCCACCACTTGATGCATGCTGGTTATTGCCAGTTCATGAGGGTTCATAAGGCCCTCATTTTCCTTCACCTGTTTCGGTTTTTTGAAGTTTTCTTCGCCACCCGGAGGCGGGAAGCGGAGCAGTGCCAGCGCTCAGCAAGCATCTGCTCCGTCAACAGATCTGGATTATTGATAGTCTGGACAGCACTCGCCTTTCGAGTGCTAGATTTTTTCTGTCCCAATAGTGAATCTTGTTGAGTTCCGCGCGCAACGCACTCATCTGCTTCATGTCGGCGACGGTGATCGGGACACTGACGGAAAATGAGCCATCTGTATGATCAGTCCATGTTGTGTTCTGACCCTTTGACTTCGAGGGCTTTAATAGCTTCCTCGAGGGTGAACTTCTGTGCAAGTAGCGCTTTTTTAGTCTTCATCGAACCTCCAATGGAAAATTGCTATTAGAAGCCAAGCAAAATTCGATGGATAGTCATAGTGATTTCTTAACTTAAGTTGCGAGATTGCAGCATCCTTTGGTTCGTCCATTTAGAGACGGAGTTGTTCTCGATATCGGAACGGACATCAATTTCAGTACCCAGAACCGGACAATCGATTACTCATCGGCTAAGCTATTGCGAAAGGTGCTCTTGATTTACACGGAAATGCATGTGTTTAAGATGGTGCTATTGGTGTTCGAATTCCCGAATTCAAAAGACGCGAAAAGGAACTGAGAGTGACAGACCGTGATGACTTGTCTGCTCTGCGAGCCGAAAACGCACGCCTCGTCGCGCTGCTCGAATCCCACAGTATCGATTGGCGTCCGCATCAGCGAACAGTCGTGGTGGCGCAGGAGCCAGAAGCATCCAAGTTTTCTGCAGCTCAGAAAATAGCGCTGTTCCGTCGCCTGTTTCGCGGCCGAACTGATGCCTATCCCGTGCGCTGGGAGAGCCAGGCCAGTGGTAAATCAGGCTATGCGCCTGCTTGCGCCAACGAATGGCGTGCCAATGTTTGTGAGAAACCTCGTATCAAATGCAGTGACTGCAGCAACCGTCTGCTGATACCACTGTCGGATGCAGTGATCTACGACCATCTGGCTGGCGAGCACACCATCGGCATCTATCCGATTTTGGAAGATGACAGCTGCTATTTTCTGGCGGTCGATTTTGACGAGTCCGACTGGCGCGATGACGCGCTCGCCTTCCTACAGTCTTGTGAAGATTTGGGTGTCCCCGCAGCGCTGGAAATCTCGCGGTCGGGGAATGGCGCGCACGCATGGATTTTCTTCTCAAGCCGCGTTTCCGCCCGAGATGCCCGACGATTGGGGACATCGATCATCAGCCATACTTGTGCGCGCACCCGGCAACTAAAGCTGGAGTCCTATGACAGGCTGTTCCCGAACCAGGATACGATGCCCAAAGGCGGCTTTGGCAATCTGATTGCCTTGCCGTTGCAGAAATGGCCACGCGAAAATAGCTGTAGCGTGTTCGTTGACGCTCAACTGCGACCTTTTCCAGATCAGTGGGAATTCCTAGCTTCCATCAAGCCAATAGCAGCACACAATCTCGAGCCGACCATCCTGAGGGCCACAGGTGGCGCACACCCCTTGGATGTCACGTTCATCGATGATGAGGATCTGGCCACACCTTGGAAGCAGCAGAGCACGTCTACAAACAAGGTGGGCGGGCAGATGCCCAAATCGCTGACCGTGACGCTGGCTAACCTGATCTATTTTGAAAAAGGTCAACTGCCGCAAGCACTAGCCAACCGTCTGATCCGTGTCGCGGCGTTTCAGAACCCCGAGTTCTACAAGGCCCAAGCTATGCGCATGTCGGTATGGGACAAGCCCCGTGTCATCGGTAACGCAGAAAACTACCCGGAGCACATCGCCTTACCGCGCGGTTGCCTCGATGCCGTACTGGATCTGCTGCGGGACAACGGAATCACTTGTGACCTGCGCGATGAACGTTTCGACGGGTCGCCCATCGATGTCCACTTCGTAGGTACCTTGCGTCTAGACCAAGAAGCTGCTGTGGCTACAATGCTGCATCACGATACCGGGGTACTCTGCGCCCCGACGGCCTTTGGCAAAACGGTCACCGCTGCAGCGATGATCGCGCGCCGAGGCGTCACCACCTTGGTGCTGGTGCATAGAACAGAACTGCTTAAGCAGTGGCAGGAGCGACTGCAGATATTTTTGGGCGTTGGTAAAGGAGAGGTAGGCACCATCGGCGGCGGCAAAGCCAAACCCACGGGCAAAATTGACATCGCTGTAATGCAGTCCATCTCCCGCCAGGGCAAGGTCAATCCGCTGGTGGACATCTATGGCCAAGTGATCGTTGACGAATGCCATCACGTCGGCGCCGTCTCCTTCGACGCCATCCTGAAAAATGCCAAGGCGAAGTTCGTGCTGGGTCTGACGGCGACACCCGTGCGTCGCGATGGTCTGCAACCGATCATCTTCATGCAATGCGGGCCGATCCGATACAAGGCAGCCAAACCGGCCGGGATGCCACACGATCTTGAAGTGTTGCCTCGTTCACGCTTGACGCGGATCAACTTGCCGACAGATGCAGGTATTCAGGACGTGTTTCGTCATCTCGCCAATGACCGGGCTAGAACGGATGCCATCGCTGCCGAGGTGCGTGATGCAGTTGGACAAGGACGCAAGGTTCTGGTCCTGACCGAACGCACGGAACACCTTGATGCTATTAATGCAGCACTCAATTGCTTAAAGTATCCGTTATTCGTTTTGCACGGTCGAATGCCCAGAAAGCATCGCTTGGCGCTGATCGCTGATCTGAATGCACTGCCGCCCGAAGCGCCGCGCGTTCTTCTTTCGACCGGCAAACTGGTTGGCGAGGGATTCGATCACCCTCCGCTCGACACGCTGGTGCTAGCCATGCCTGTATCTTGGAAGGGCACGCTGCAGCAGTACGCGGGGCGCTTACACCGAGAACATGCTATGAAGACAGACGTGAGAATCATTGATTTCGTGGACACCGGGCACCCGGCTCTTCTGCGAATGTGGGACAAACGACAGCGTGGCTACCGTGCGATGGGGTACAGGATCGCTTCCGATGCTTCTGAAATATGAAGATGAACTCTACAAAGACCTCTGGACTTACGCTAAAGCGCGCAGTCAACATAAGGTGAGAAGCTCAGTCAGCGCATTCTCAACCATCGGGCACACCAATTTGATGAGAAATTGACTTTCATCTTAACTATTGGCATATTATGCCAATAATTCTTTCGAGAGCTCAGTATGCCCACACGAAATGTCGTACTTACCGATCATCAAGCCTCGCTGGTCGAGCACCTGGTTGCCAGCGGGCGTTATCAAAATGCTAGTGAAGTGCTGCGGGAAGGTCTTCGCCTCGTCGAGCAACGCGAGGCCGAAGATGCTTATCGCCTTGAGGCACTTCGGTCCGCCGTGCAGGTTGGCGCCGAAGACATCGCAGCCGGAAAATTCAAGGCTTTTGAGAAAAAAGAGTCACTACGAACCCACCTGAAGTCCGTCACTGACAAAGCTATTGCTGCTAAATGAGCTTGGCCTGGCATATTCGTCTGGCCGGTCAAGCCGAATAAGATTTGCTCGATATAACACTATGGACGGCTCAGAATTTCGGTACGCGGCAAGCAGAGCAATACGCCGAAACCATCACTCTGGCGATTGAGGCTTTGCATGACGGGCCAGAAATTTTGGGCGCCAAAGTGGGGGACGACATTGGTACGGGGATTCGCACCTTACACGTTGCTCGGCAAGGCAGAAAAGGACGCCATTTCGTGGCCTTCTCAGTATCGGAAGGACACATCATCAATGTCCTTCGATTACTGCATGACAGCATGGATCTGGCCAAGCATCTTCCGGAAGAACACAATGAACCGCATTAGAGTTGATCAATTCAACTTGGTTTGTGTTTGATAGAGCTCTGAGCTTCGGGACAAATCACACGAATCTTTCCTCATCGCTAGTAACGGTTACTTACGCGCTTTGAGCACGAATTTGATTCCGGGTTCTTCCTTACCAAAATTAAAATGCCACCCGGTTTTTAGGGTGGCTTTTTAATTGCTTTCGCCCCTATAAGACCGGACCATCGGCGTTAGTAATTCACCGCCTGTTTTTCTCGAAACAGCCTTGGGGGTAAATATCCCAAGGCACTATGCGGATGCCGCGTATTGTGATGATCGAACCAACCTGCCAACTGCCGCATAACCGTTTGCGCATCAGGCCGATGTGCAAGATCGGCATAGTCGCGCTTGAACGTTCTGACGAAGCTCTCTGCCATCCCATTACTCTGCGGGCTGCGGATCCACGTCGTCACCGGCTTCAATCCGAGCTCCCCGGCAAACGAGCGCGTCTTCGACGCCGTGTAGCAACTGCCGTTATCGCAGCCAAGCTCAAATCCATCCGAACACCAGCGTGTATTGATGACATCGACCGCAATCCGGCCATCATGCCGACGATTCGACACCCGCTTGTCGCCACGACGATGAAGCAACAGCTGGTGATCTCGCATGACTCGGTAAATGCGCTTTTGGTTCGTCGGCTGGCCATTAAGCCGCAGCACCGCCCATACACGCCGATAGCCATATTGCGCCGCGGTCATCTCAACAATCTAACTTAATATCAATAACAGCCATGATCAAAATCTTCCGAAAGATACTGGTGCCAACTGATGGCTCCGCACTCTCATTTACCTCAGCGCGTGCTGCGATTGTTTTTGCGTCTGAGTGGGGTGCTCATATTGTTGCACTGTCGGTTGCGCGCCCCTGCTCGCCATCGGTTTTGCTGATGCCGCTGGTTTAGACATGATGGCGGAAGAATTCAGTAGTGCCCAAGACCGCGCTGCCCAGAAAAGCGTTGCGAAAATTCGTGAACTTGCCGAAAAAGCGGGCGTGCAATGCAGCGCGATCGTTACGCGCCATGACCATCCCTACGAGGAAATTATTGCCGTGGCCAAGAAAAAGCGTTGCGATGCTATTTGGATTGCACCACGCAGCCGCAACGCACTTGACAGATTATTGCTCGGTAGCCAAACCCAACACGTGATGGCGCATTCCGCAGTACCCGTTATCGTCTATCACAAACAGCGTTGGGAAAAATAGGCCGTATGATCGCTCGCATGAGCGACCATGCAGTATTTGCAGACTATAGATCGCGCGCTAGCCGGAAACCCGTCTGATAATTACGCATATTCTCAACTTCGGAATAGCGATAAGCAGAGCGTGCGGTCGATGGGCCGTCCAGCCACGCGCCACCTCGCACAACGCGCTTCTCGCAAGTGCCCTCATGCTTACGCACCGAGCCATCGGTGGGCGCGCCAGCGTAGCCAATGATGTGGCAGTCAGCAACCCATTCACGCACATTACCTAGCATGTCGTGTAACCCGAATGCGTTCGGTTTGTACTTGCCGACTTCGGCATTCTCCGCCGCACCATCGTTGCAGAGTACATGTGACCAAACATAATTCGGATGAGCCTGTTTACCAACCTCGTCATGCAGGTTGGTGTACTCACAGGCCTTGGCCTTGGCATCATTACCGCCCCAGAACCAAGCAGTTTTACTACCTGCACGGGCAGCGTATTCAAATTCGGATTCGGAGATCAGGCGATACGGCTTACCGGTTTTTGCTGCCAGCCAGTCGGCATAGGCTTTCGCTTCCGGCCAGGCGATGTTCACCGCCGGGAATTTGCCGCGACCAAAACCAGCATCATCTGCCTTCGGGCATTTGCCATCAGCCACGCAAGCATCCCACTGTGCAAAGGTCGCTTCATATTTTGATACGGCAAAAGACCGCTCGAACTTGACCGTGCGTTGCGGCTTTTCATCGACATGGCCGCTCTCGACCTTGTCGGAACCCTGGACGAATTCCCCAGCAGGCACTACCACCATCTCAGGACAATAGGCACAGTCGGTGAATACGCTACCGGGCGTCAAACCCTCGGCTTGCGCAGGTGCAGCGCTCATCATGAATAAAGAAATGCCGAATAAACTAAGCAAAACATCATGCCTAAAGTTAAATTTCATGATTGATTTCCACTTTCAGAAAAAATAAAAACTTGGCAATAAAAGCTACCCCTTGCAACGACTTGCATTATCCCAGATGAATCAGCGATGCTGCCCCAGCGCTGCACGTCCATCGGATGTGGCACGGGCCCACTACCCGTTCGCACCTGATCAGGCTGACCTGGATTGGCAACAGCATCTTCAATTTTCAGGCGCCACGGCAATGTATTCGGTGCCTGGCCCAACAAGCTGGTCTCGCCACTATCAATCAGCGCGTGCCGAATACCCTACTTGCGCAGTGCCTCGCGCGCAAGATCCGACGCGTAGCCCTGAGCCACACCATTCAGCGACAGCGCCATAGCCTGCGCGTTCAAAAGTACCGATGTCGACGTTAGCGCCATGGCGCGCAAGTTCACCAAACGCTGCGCATGTGCGACTTCTTTCGCCGATGGCAAGCGTTGCGCCTCATTCGCTTGCGACCATACCTGCCATAGCGGCTGTGACCTGCACCCCAAGTTGGTCCGGAATTGCCATAGAGTCTGCAGTTGAATCGATTTATGATCGAATTTGGTGATCGGCTCCCCGACCACCAATAACTGCTCTGCCAGTACTTACACAGAAAAATTTACACGCTCGCCGAAATCGTTGGGTAAGCACTCAGTTCGTCGCAGCCTCATCCAAAAGGGCGCAGCGACGGATTGAATCAAGTCGCTTACCTAATTCTCGACGAGCGACCTGCGTATCGTGGTGCGATTGCACGGCTAACCACCAGCCATCACTTAGCCCAAAATACCGGCACAGCAACAAATCTGTTTCCGCTGTCACAGCGCGTTTGCCAGCCACAATGTCGTAGACGCGTGTTGCAGGCACATCAACATCTTTTGCCAGTCGATACGGGGTCAACCCCAAAGGCTTTAGGAATTCTTCCTGCAACATTTCGCCAGGAGACACCGGTGCAATTTTGGTCATGATCAAACTCCTTTAGTGGTAATCGACGATTTCCACATCATGGGCACCATCGTCAGCCCATACGAAACAGACTCGCCACTGATCGTTGATACGGATGCTGTGCTGTCCCGCCCGATCTCCTCGCAAGGATTCCAAGCGATTGCCAGGGGGCACCCGAAGATCCTCCAAACGCGAAGATACCGCCAGTTGAGTGAGCTTGCGCAGCGCTGCCCGCTCAATGTTGACCCAACGAGCAACACGCTCACTTCAGACGGGAATCGAACCGGAGTCCATTCCCACCAGCACATTAAAAAAATGGCGCTCGCAAGACCACCTCTGGCAGCAGATTAAGCCCCTCGGCAATACCGGAAAGGTATGGCACCGCGCAAAATCGATATTGGTTTTCGAGAAGGGATTCCTCTACCATTTCCCGCGTAAAAACCCGCAATAGGTATTGCGGAAATAGCTATTTTCTGGAGGTGGCAGATGGCATCCAAACAAGCGCCGATGAATATTTTCACGCAGGAGACGGGCCAAATTCACTTGGGCGGGATAGATGCGCTGGTGCGCCTTTCTCTGGATCAGATACGCACAGATACGCGGCGCGGCCTGAAAACCGGCATGTTCATCTCGGGTTACCGCGGCTCGCCGGTAGGCATGCTGGATGCCGCACTCTTACGCCAGCAAAAGCTGCTGCTTGAACATCACATCCATTTTGTCGATGGTCTCAATGAAGATCTGGCAGCGACGGCGGTCTGGGGTACCCAGATGCTGCATACCGTCGGCAAGCAAAAATTCGATGGTGTGACGGGTATGTGGTACGGCAAGGCCCCGGGCGTAGACCGCAGCGGGGACGCGCTCAAGCACGCCAACTACACCGGCATTGCCCCCAACGGCGGGGTGCTGGCCATTGCTGGCGATGATCCCAGCTGCAAAAGTTCGTCGCTGGCGAGTCAGTCGGAGCCCATGCTCTTTCACGTTGGGATGCCATCGCTGTTTCCGGGCAACGTACAGGAAATTCTCGACCTCGGTCTGCATGGTTACTACCTCTCGCGCTTGTCGGGACTCTGGGTCGGCATGAAGATCGTCACCAACGTGGCCGATGGCTCCGGAACTGCTGACATTACCCCCGACCGTCTTCAATTTATTGAGCCGGATATGACGTTCGATGGCAAGGTATTCACACCGCATATGAACCTGGGCATGAATGTCCGTGCCGAGGCACTGGAAATGGAGCAATCGCTATACACGCGCCGCCAGGAAATCGCCAAGCGTTATGCCCGTGCAAACAATCTGAATAATGTTGTTTTCCCTAACCGGGACGCATGGCTGGGCATCATCACCGCAGGAAAAACCTACCATGACCTCAAGCAGGCCTTCCTTGAGCTCGGACTGGATGATGATGCGCTTCGCAAGTACGGGATACGCATTCTGAAAATGGGCATGCTGTTTCCGATGGAGCCAACCATCGTCCGTGAATTCGCACAGGGATTGGAAGAAATCTTCGTTATCGAGGAAAAACGGCCATTCCTCGAGATGTTTGCCAAAAATGTTTTATACGGCATGAGCAATGCACCTCGCATCGTTGGAAAATTCGACGAGGAAGAACGCGAGCTGCTTCCGCATTACGGCGAGTTCGAAGCCGATACGATTGGGCGCGCGTTGATCAAGCGTCTCACGCGCAAGGCCAGAATCGAATCCGCAGAAGACTGGCTCAAGCGGCTCAATGAAATCCATGAACGTATCAAGCTGCCGACGGCAACACGCACTGCCTGGTATTGCTCGGGCTGTCCGCACAGCTCATCCACTAAAGCGCCTGAGGGCAGTATCGTGTCAGCGGGTATCGGCTGCCATACCATGGCCATGTGGATGGGCCGGAATGTAGTGATGGGCACGCACATGGGTGCGGAGGGTGCTCAGTGGATAGGGATGGCGCCGTTTACCGAGACAGAGCATATTTTCCAGAACATGGGCGATGGCACCTATGCGCACTCTGGAAGTCTGGCGATTCGCTACGCAGCCTCAGTCAATGCGCACATCACGTTCAAGCTGCTGCGGAATGCGCACACGTCGATGACTGGCGGGCAAGCGATTGTCGGTGCCCATCCGGTGGCACAAATGGTCGCAGATCTCCTGGCGAACGGTGTGAAGAAAGTCATCGTAACCACCGACGATCCGGAGAATCTGGCAGCAGTGAAGATGCCCGGTGACACGGAAGTCTGGCACCGCGACCGGCTGGATGAGGCACAGCGAGTACTGGCGGCTATCAAAGGCACCACGGTGCTTTTGCATGATCAGGAATGCGCTGCCGAATTGCGCCGGGCACGCAGCCGCGGCAAGGCTGAGGAACCTGTGCAAGTCACGATCATTAATGAACGCGTCTGCGAAGGTTGCGGTGATTGCGGAGAAAAGTCCAATTGCATGAGCGTTGAACCAGTGCAAACGGAGTTTGGCCGCAAGACGCGTATTCATCAGTCGTCCTGCAACAAAGATTTCTCCTGCGTGAAAGGCTTCTGCCCTTCCTTCCTGACGATCACGCCAAATCCTGCGCCCGCTGCTAATGACGGAGCCGAAGGCAAGAAGAAAAAGAAAGGACGCATACCCGCGTTGACGAGAGAATTGCCGGAGCCCGAAGCCAAGCTGGACGGCCGTCATGGCTTTAGCGTGCACATCATGGGTATCGGGGGCACCGGTTCCGTGACCGTGGCGTCGACAATTACGAATGCAGCCCGACTTGAAGGCAAGTATGCCGTCGGCCTGGATCAGACCGGTCTCGCGCAAAAAGGCGGCGCGGTCATCTCAGACATCAAAATCACGAATGAAGCCTTTGATGGAGCCAACAAGATTTCTGATGGTGCCGCTGATCTTTATCTCGGATTCGACATACTGAATGCTACCGATGCCAAAAATCTCGACAAATGCCATCCGTCTCGCACGGTCGCGGTGATTTCGACGACGCAGACGCCAACCGGGCACATGATCTCGAATCGCCATACGCTATTCCCCGCACTTGATCCACTACAGGCTGGTATCAATAAGGTGACCCGTCACAGCGATAATGTTTTTCTGGATGGGCAAGCACTGGCCGAGGGCTTGTTTGGCGACAGCATGGCAACTAACTTGTTCATGGTCGGTGTCGCCTACCAAGCGGGTGCACTGCCGCTGAAGGCAGCATCGATCGAAGCAGCCATTCAACAGGCGGGCGTTGCCGTCGAGATGGGACTCGCTGCGTTCCGCTGGGGACGCATGGCCGTTGTCGATCTGGTTTTCGTCCAGTCAGAAATCGAGCGCGCATCAGGCAAGTCCACCCAAGCCACCCCTACACTCTCTGCTGCTGCAAAAGCGCTGATCGAATCCGTCGGCGCAACTGGGGAAGTCGAACGGCTGCTGAAAATTCGGGTTCCTGAACTGATCGCTTACCAAAACGCGTCCTATGCAAAACGCTATGTGTCCGTCATCCGACGCGTGCTGCACACCGAAAAATCAACCATGCCGGGTCAGACGGCGCTGACTGAAGCAGCGGCACGCTACCTCTACAAGCTGATGGCTTACAAAGATGAATACGAGGTAGCGAGGTTGCACGCAGATCCGGCATTTCTGGCTTCGCTCGACAGCCAGTTCAAACACGGCTATACGATCAACTACCATCTTGCACCGCCAAAATTTTCCCGGCGCGATCCTGTCACTGGAGAGCTGCTCAAGCGTACCTTCGGTGGCTGGATGCTGAGCGCATTCCGTGTGCTGAGCCAATTCAGAGGACTTCGCGGTACGGCATTCGACTTTTTTGGTAATACGGAAGAGCGGCGGCAAGAGAAAAAATTAATTGAAGATTACATTGCGATGCTTGATTTGATTCTGAGCGAATTGAATCCTGAGAATCACTCGGCAGCAGTCTCGCTGGCCAGTGTGCCGGATGAAATACGCGGCTTTGGCCACGTAAAAGAAAAGAGCATGGCGGCGGCTGACAAGCTACGCGAGCAGCGTTTGGCCCGCTTTCGCAATACTCAGCAGAGGGAAGAGTTAATCACAGTCTGAGCGTACCCTGATGAAATAACGATGGTCATTTGGTCGGCAAAATAAAACACGCCAAGGCTTTGGCTAGTTCGGACACCGGTACACTGTTTGTGACACTCAGGACCCAACACGCTGACTTTTTGCTTGAAAGCTCACTTGCACGCCTCGATCACGATGTACATGCCAATACCACCCAAGTCAGTTTGGCGAAGATTTTACGAAAGATGGGTACCCGGCTTCGGTAGTAGCTTTTTTCATTGCATCGACAGTGGCTGTCGCATCGTCAAACACGATTACAGCCTCCCGCTTTGCGTAGCTCACTTTCGCACTGATGACACCGGGCGTACGCATCAGCGCAGCCTTGATCGTGATAGGACAGGTGGCGCAGTCCATTGTCGGTATGGTCAGAGTGATTTTCTGGGGAGCGGCTGTCGTGATGACTGGAGCCGTCAGCACAGCAATCAGCAAAATAGCGCGTGCGAGTTGGCTCATGATCAAATCAATAGAAAATCGGCGCAGCTACTGGAAACAACAAGAGCCCAAGGACGATCACAGCCGCAATCATGTACAGCTTGCGCGTGACGTCACGCCGAGGTGACCCGCATACCTGATCAGGCGATGCGCATGCGGCTGCAGGCCGAAACACCAGATAGCCGGACCAGGCCAGCGCGGTCACGGCCAGCACGGAAAAAATCGGCGTCCACGGTTCCAGTGCTGTCAGGTTCACCATCCAGGCGCCAGTGACACCCAACAGCACGAGAACCAGTGGCACCACGCAGCATGTCGATGCGAGCAAGGACGCCACGACAGCAATCCCGGCCAGACCAAGCCCGAGTCGGGTCGGGGAATTGGCCCCTTGATCGTGACCGTAATCCGAATCGGCCGGCATATTGCGTCCCTGGTCAGACATCGAGCTTTTGCGACGTGATCGTGTAAGCAAAGGCATCAGGCGCCAGAGGATCGACGGATTGGCCATTGATCTCTGCCTGCGGGTACATGAGGAAGCCGACCTTGCCATTCGATGAGCCGGGCAGGCTCACATCATGAGCAAAGTTATAGGCCATCCAGTTACCTTCCCAGCCACCGAACAAAGCTTTCCGGACAGGGGCTACTACCGGGTGGTCAGGATCCTTGATCCAATCCGCTGTCTCCTGTCGCATCACCTTGCCCACGTCAGCGGGGTCCATCGCGACCCAACCGTATTTGCGCAAATACACCTCGGCCCGACAATGCTGGGCACTTTTCAGCGACGCCGGATTACCGCTCAATTCCTTGTAGCCGAAAACACTGGGAGCCAGCCGCAAGCCGTAGGCATCACGGGCCGGTACACCTGCGGCGCGGCACAGACCGACAAACAAGCCATTGATATCGCCACACTTGCCGCCGAAGTTCTTCGTCTCCAGCATTGCCTTGATGTCGCCAGTGCCACAACCGCGCACCTTGGGCTCGCGATACGTCGACACGATGATCCAGTTGTAAATGCGCTCAACTTTCTCTACGTCCGAGCGGGCGCCTTCGACAATTTGACGGGCGGTGATGCGGACGATGCCATCCGTTGGAATCAGCTCTGTAGATTTCGTCCATTTTTTCAAGGTCGTCGAAGACTCCTGGCGCGCCGCAGGCTGCGACCAATCGACTGCGCGGTCGCGGGTCTGCACGCGGCTGATGACCTCCAGCACCGGCGATGTTGAACCGTCAAATTCGGCAATCAGGTATTTGGCACTGTATTGGCTCTCGGTCTCTACACGAAATACATTCGCATTGCCCGACCAATCGTTGGCCAGCGACTGTTGCCAATCGGTGTCCAGGGACGGCAAAGGCACCCAGACTTTCGCTGGACCTGTGACGTTTTGCAGCTTGATCGTCGTCGTAATTTCAAAAGTTTGCCAAGCGCCCGGACGAGGAGCAAAGACGCGGGTATCAGGTGACTGGGCCCAAGGCAGGGTTGGGGCAATACCCCAGGCGAGGGCACCGGTGGTGGCCTTAAAAAGGGTCCGGCGAATGGCATTCGGCTTGGTTTTCATCTGTTCGCTTCATCGGGATGGACACCCGGTCGTGACACGCGGCGTCCTGGTTTCGGTTTCTACAGGGCCGTCACTTTACGACAATTCCGGATGACCCGTCGGTCGGCACCGCCTCACGCAATAATTGCTCCAATGCCTTGGTGAACTTCACGCTTTTTGTATCCAGTTCGCCCGTAATCCGCCAGCGGGCCCGACCGTCACGACCGATCAGCACAGTCGTGGGCAAGACGCCCCTCGTCCATTGCTTGAAATACTCGCCTGCTCTGTCCGCGTAAATAGGGAAGCTGGCGGGATGACGCGATTGGAAATCGCTGATCTGCGCGATCGATTCCCGGAAATTCACGCCGATGACCACCAAGCCACGGCCGGCCGCCTCGCCTTGGGACAGCGTCTCCAGCGCTGCGAATTCGTTCACGCAGGGCTCGCACCAGCTGGCCCAGTAATTCAGCAAGACGACCTTGCCGCGCAAACCCGATAAATCCAGTGGCTGGCCATTGATAGCGCGCGCACGCAAATTTGGTGTCGGCACGCGTTCAGGCCATTTCTCGATACGAAAGCTATCAGCCAATGCGCCGCATGAGGCAAGCGTCATCATCATGATACAAAAAATGATGAATCGTCGTTTCAATAAAGCCTCCGATGGGTTAAAAAATCTCTCACCCTCCTGCAAATAATTGTGGGGGCTTAGTGAAACAGATTATCTCAGCGATTCATCAGAGCAGCTGGCCTATGGAGCAATAAAAGATTGATACGTACTCAAATAGCGTAACACCCGTGAGGCTTCGTCGATGGGGATAGACACACCACCTCAAGCGTCTCAATGTCCACAAGACGGACTGTACTTGACCCTTTAGTTTAATGAAGACTGGGCCAATACCTTCCAATCAGTATTTTTCCAAAGTACCCTCGCTGGCGACCCATCGGTTGGCTACCTATTTTTTTTTGAAGTGTATGATGTCCATAGACTTGGCTGCGCCGAATTGAACCGACTCGATGCGCACCAGGTTTCAGAGCGCAGTCAATTCATGCAAACCCAGACGCAGACTTTAATGCGTATAAGTGACTTCCTGCTTGGAATTTGGCGCATTTAATGATTACATATCGGCCAATAAATAAAAATTAGCCAATATTTCAGGTGAGGCAAGTCATGCACGATTTAAGCAAACGGGTTTCGGCACTAGAGAGTCTTTTGAAACAAAAAAATCTCGTCGATGAAAATACTTTTCCTGATTATGAAAAGTTAGTCACCGAAGATTGGGTTCCGAATAACGGAGCAAGACTCATTGCCAAGGCATGGCTGGACCCGGAATTCAAAGAATTCCTACTAGCTGATGGAAAGTCAGCGGCAAGCTCACTAGGCTTTGGCATGCCAGAACACCACGGAAGTCTGGTTGTAAAAGAAAACACGGATCAAATTCACAATGTCATATGCTGCACCCTATGCTCTTGCACGGCCTTCACTATTATCGGCATGGCGCCTGGCTGGTATAAAGACTTGGAATATCGATCTCGTATCGTTCGTGAAGCGCACAAGGTTCTTGGCGACATGGGTCTCAAGCTGGATGAGAAAATCAAGATTCGTGTGTGGGATACAACTGCTGATACACGCTACATGATCATGCCATTGCGACCCTCAAATACCGAGGGGTGGAGTGAAGAGGCGTTAGCGAAAATAATCACGAAAGAATCTTTAATAGGTGTTTCAAGGCTTGAGGAGCCATACGCAAAGTCTGACTTCAACAGCGCTTCATCAAGAGGTTAACCATGGACGGATTTCATGATCTTGGCGGACGTCAGGGCTTCGGGAAGGTGACGTCTGAGGGAAAAAAAGAGCCTTTTCACGAAGCTTGGGAAATAAGGATCTCTGCCATTTCAGGGAAATTAGTGTCCCAACATGTATACAACATGGACGAATATCGTTACGCGATTGAACGCATGGATCCTCGTCACTATGTGGGAGCAAGCTATTTTGAGCGTACGCTTACCGCGGTAGCTACCTTGTGTATAGAAAAAGGTTTGATCAAGCACGAAGAACTCAATGCGGCGGTCGGCGAATATTTTCCGATTTCACATGCAAAACAGCGTGGCAGACCAACGCCGGAGAATCTGCCAGAGCTAAAGATTGGCGATCAGGTGGTCGTGAAGTCAGAATTTGTTCCAGGCCATATCAGAATGCCTGCATATATTCGGGGAAAGACCGGCGTGATTGTGGGCATATCTCCTGAATATCCCTTCCCTGATGCTGCTGCTCATAGCTTGGCCAGCAAAAAACAGCGCACTTTTGATGTTTGTTTCCGCAGCACTGACCTGTGGGCTGATGGGGCGGATGAGGCCGAAGTGCACGTCGGCGTATTTCATTCCTATTTGGAAAAATCATAGCGCCGCACTTTCTGCCAGGTAGGTAACATTCCGGCAGCAGTCTGGGCCAGCTACAAGCTTTCAATCAATCTCAGCTCGTCATTGGTCTGACGTAATCGTGAAGCGAGCACACGCGCGATTTCTGTAATCAAGGTCACACCCAGAAGCTTGTGGTTTGTGGCGAGCTGATCAAACCTCACGCGCGACAGGGAAAACAATTCAACCGCGGTCACCGCTGTCGCCGAGTCTGCTCGGATACGACCATCCAGAAAACTCAGCTCGCCGATGAAATCTCCCTGATGGTGGGAAGCGATGTGATGCTCGCGCCCTTCCGGAAGTGGTACATCGAGGCGAATCTCTCCCTTGAGAATGAAATAGATTTCATCGCTCTGATCACCTGCGGTGAATAGCTTTTGGCCCGGCGCTAGCGAACGTCGCTCCAGGCAAGCCTCGAGATCTGCCAGCGTGTCGTCTTTCCTATATTTGAATACATCGAAATCGCGCAAGGTCACGGTTTGGTCGGCACGCGGACGCAGTCCTGCCTCGGTCAGCCACTGCTCTTCTATGTATTCCAGCGCATCATCGAGTTCATTGACGACACGAATATGCATTCGCTCTTTGAGTATGCCAGTATGATCGAAGTATTGCCTCAGATTCTCTCCGCTGGGAAGCTCGCCAGGTAGATCGCTGAGAATCAGTTCGTGTCCTTGTTCGGCCAAGCGATCTCGTATGCGCTCCAGTACATGGACAGCGCTGAGATCCACCGACTGCACCCATTTCATGTCCAGTATCAGATAGCGGTAATCAGTCAGATAGGGCTCTGCAGCACGCAGCAGTTGATTTGCCGTTCCAAAAAACAATGGGCCTTGCAAGCCAAGGATAGCGGTCTGCCTGCCCTTCTCTTCCAACAGTGCGCGCTCGTGTTCGAGGCGCTCGCAACGCGAAAACACTTGATTGCCGAAAGTGGCTCGGCGCACGATATGCGTGCCGATCTGCTTGCGCAGGAAAAGCAACGCGGCCAGCAGCAAGCCTGTACCCGTCGCTGCGATCAGGCTAAAGACCTGCGCCACCACTGCCACGGTGATCACTACGGCGAAATCAACACGCGTGTCTGGCGAGCGCGCCAGAAAAAAACTGTGACGATCAATCATCCTCAGACCAACCACGATCAGTATTGCGGCCAGCGATGCGAGAGGTATCCATGACAAAAGAGGAGCCAACAGCAGATAGGCCAACAACACGATCGCGCCCTCGATCATGCCGGAGGTGCTGCTGCGTGCGCCGCTGGAGATATTGACCAAGGTGGCACCCATGGTACCGGCGCCGGGCATACCCGAACAGAGTGCAGAGGCGAGATTACCTATGCCCTGCCCGATCAGTTCGCGATTGGAATCGTGCTGAGATCGAGTGAGCGTGTCCAGGACGACACAGGTTTTCAGCGTATCAATGGACAGCAGCACCGCCAGTGTCAGTGCCGGGTACAGCAGGTTCCCCACCGAGGGTAAATGGGCTTCAGCCGCCGCGTGCCATGGCAACAGCAGGCTGTAGAAAAAATTTGAAATACCGCCGATGGCATCGGACGAGCCACCACTCGCGCTTGCACCGCCCAGCGGCCCCACGATGAGGTTGTTACCCTCCAAAGTGCGCAGTGCAGGATCCCATAGGCCAAGGATCCAGTAGGTGACAGCTCCACCCACGATTGCAATCACGACAGCAGGTACGCGGGAGGTGATGCGTGGTCCCAGCCACATCAGTGCCATCGCAATGGCACCGACAATCAGGCTCGGTGTGCGCCATTGTTCAGGCGACGTCAACGCAAACCAAAGACCGCCATTGCCGTACACACCAAGCCACTTGGGCATCTGCGCGGCGATGATGATCAATCCTACGCCGGAGAGATAGCCGCTCACCACCGGGTAAGGCATGTACTTGATCAGCTCACCCAGCCGGGCCAGACCAAACATGATCTGTAAAACGCCCGCGATCGCACCGATCAGCAGCAGTGAGAGGAGTACCTGTTCTGCAGGCATGCCGCCCTGAGTAAATTGAATGGCGAATGCGGATAGCACCGCCGCTGCGGGCGCACACGGCGAGGAAATCAATCGCTGACAGCCACCAAACCGGGCCGCAAGCACGCCGAGCAAAGTCGCACCCACCATGCCAGCCATCACACCCTGCGCATTGAAGCTCTGACCCAGTGGTTCGTACACGGCCACGCCGAAGCCTATCGCTGCAGGCAATGCAACGACGGCAGCCGCAAGACCACCCCAGATATCCCCCGCCTGCAATCGCATCAGTTCACCCTAGCCGTGTCGAATGCGCAGGATAATGTGGTCATCGTCACGTCGAATTTCTCCTGCGTCTGCACCTGCTGTTGATGAATGCGCAGCTGATCCTGATCTCACTGAGGAATTGATGCGCGAACTTTGTGACTACGCCCCATCCATTGCGGAAATAAAAAGCCTAGAACCCAAGAGGCATCGAGTGGATGGTCATCATGCCTGTCAAGCACAACTCCTTCGGCAAAGCGCGAGTTTAGAGACAAAGCTTTGCGGCCTTGTCGACGACGCATTTGTTTTTCGTATATTTGCTGCAGGCCTTGACCGCCTCTGCACTCGCCTTTTTTGCGGTCTGGCCCAGTGCCGCACCGTAGGCGCCTTCGTCACTCCGCGCGACGGCCACGCACTTGGCGACACCTTCGATCACCTTGACGCAGGTCTCCTTGTCTTCGCCTGCCGCATATTCAACGCAGCTCGAGCCAGCGATGTCATCGGCCTCTTCCTGGTTGTTTGGGCTGATCGACATGCCCACCGCTCGATTATCAGAAATATAAACAGAAACATAACCGGGCACGTTCCCTGCAGCAGCGAATGAAGCGGCGGCCACCAGTAAGAGAGCTACATATCGTTTCATGATCATTTCCCCCGAAATAAAACTGCAAAAATTTGTAATCTACGCATCGTATCTTGAAAGTCCAGGCTTAGGCTGTGCCAATACAAACAGACAGATTCGCATGAGTTATCAAGTGCCTATCGTTTGGAGGAAAGCTAGTGGCCGCAGCCTTCATGAAGTAACGCGACCTTTGAAGCCTGCACGGACAAACAAAGGCCAAGCGATGATCACGTGCTTCGCCAGTCAGTCGAGATTATCAATCCAGCTTTTTGAAATATTAATTTGAAAACTTTTCAGGGATTTCGAGAAAATCATTCCTAATTAAGCTGCTTTTTTGGAAGTGACAGTTAACGCACCATGGTGGCTCATCAAGCGGTGGCCTAAAGAATTAACGCCTCGCGCGTTCCAATCGGTGCGATCACAGCTTGTTGAAAGGATTGAAAGTTCAGGGTTCGTCGCTGATGTCAGTGACGGTTTTTTCTGCAAAGCTCGAAAGGATGAAAAGCCATGAATAAGTACGCTTCTGATACTTACACACCTGAATTGTTTATCGAAAGACTGATCCGTCGACTGGGCCTGCGCAGCAGTTCTGCACTGGCGCGCAAGGTCGGACTGTCGCCATCGGTGATCAGTAAAGTTCGCCATCGGCGACTCGCTGTCAGCGGCGAAATTCTGCTGAAAATCCATGAGGAAACAGAGATTCCCATTAAAGAACTGCGCCATATGATGGGAGACACACGCCCCTTCTTCAGCCCGGTCAAGTTGACACTATCACCGATGTTGAGCGCCTGCTAGTCATGACGGTAGCGAGGCATTGAGCAACACAAAGCACGATACCGACGAGGCTGCATGGGTTTTCAGGTTTGTTTCGGAAAGAGACGATCCGCCAGAAAATCCATCAGCACTCTCACTCGATGCGGCACTTGTCGGTTCCCTGGCAAGAGCGCGTAAATGCCCAGTTCAGGCGTTTCGAAGTCGGCGAGAATCGCCGTGACTCGCTGCTGTTGAATAAACGAATCCACAATGAAATCCGGCTGCAAGGCGATACCTAATCCCTGTGCAGCAGCCTCGGTCAGCGCCTGTCCGTTATTGGCTTGAATTCGTGATTGCACCGGAAAATTCTGCGGCACGCCATCAACCTGATAACGCCAGGTCTGAGGCGACACACCCGTCGTGTACACCAGACAAGCGTGATGCATGAGTTCAGCGGGATGTTGTGGACAACCAAATCGCTTCAGATAGTCGGCCGAGGCGATCGTGCGCAATCGCAAGCTACCCAGTTTGCGAACAACAGCGCTGTCACCCAGATGGCCAGTAATACGAATAGCCAGATCAATACCTTCTTCAAACAGGTTCACGCGACGGTCGCTGTAATCCATCTCCAGGCTGACTTCGGGATAAGTGCGCGCGAATTCAAGTAAGGGGGGCACCATGCGCATCAGCCCAAAACTCAAAGGCAAGCTGATGCGGAGATGGCCGCGCAATAGCTGACTTTCTTCGGCAATCCCGATTTCGGCGGCCTCGACCAGATTCAGAATGACCCGGCATTTTTCCAGATAAGCTGCCCCGGCCGAGGTGAGCGTCAGCCGCCGGGTACTGCGGGCCATAAGCTTGAGGCCCAGATGCTGCTCAAGCGCCGCGATCTGCCGGGTCACGACTGACCGAGCCACGCCCATTTGCTGAGCAACGGCGGAAAAACTGTTCAATTCAGCCACTCGGACAAAGAGTTGCATAGCTTGCAAGCGATCCATTGTTGCGTCCTGAGCAATAAATATTTGCCTATTGTCCCCTATTTCAATCCAATAAGACAGGCTACAGTACGCGTCTACTCAGGAGCCCAGCCATGAATCGTCTGCCCACACTCTTCGTCCCCCACGGCGCACCCACATTCGCACTTAATCCCGGCGCGGCTGGCGCGGCCCTACACCAGACTGCCGCAGCGCTGCCAAGACCGCGTGCGATTGTGATCGTGAGCCCTCACTGGAATACCGAGATCGCCTCGGTAGGCAGTGCAGAAACACTGCCAACGATTCATGATTTCTATGGCTTCCCGCAAGCGCTGTATTCGCTTCACTATCCGGCGACAGGCAACGTGGATGCCTCACACGAAGTGCGCGCCGCCATTGCGAAGGCTGGACTGCCGGTGGTTGAAGTACCTTCACAAGGATTGGACCACGGTGCATGGATTCCGCTGCGCCTGATGTTTCCGAACGCGGAGGTGCCCGTCATTCCCGTGTCTTTGCAAAGTCATCTCGGGGTCCAGGGTGCTTACGCGCTCGGCCGCGCGCTGGCGCCACTGGTGGATCAGGGTTTTCTGGTGATTGGATCGGGCAATCTCACGCACAATCTCGGTGATTATCACGTCGTCAGACAGAATGGCGGACAGGCGCCCGCCTACGTACACGACTTTCCCGCATGGCTTGCGGAAAAAGTCATGCAGCACGATATCAGTGCGCTACTGAACTACCGACAACAGGCACCCGATGCCATGCGCGCGCATCCCAGCGATGAACATTTGCAGCCCCTGTATGTGGCACTGGGCGCCGCCGGCGACAAACCAAGTATCGACCGCCTGCATGAGGGTATCAGCGATTATGTGCTGGCGATGGATGCGTATGCCTTTCATCCCGTACACTAAAAACTGTTATTACAATTCGCTGCACCGGACCATCAGCACGAAAATTTTGTATCGACCAAGGGGGAAAACCATGCGTGGCAACGTTTGCGATATGGATGCACAATACGGAGCTCAGCGGCTTTCTAATTTCAAATTTCTCCTGCGATGAACAACGATGTCTTGGAAACACCAGCGCGCTACGGCCTGGTAGCTATTCTGCTGCACTGGCTGGTGGCAGTACTGATCGGCGCTGCATTCGCGCTGGGAGTGGTGATGGTGGATATCCCCGGCCTGACACCGACCAAGCTGCGTTATTTTTCATGGCACAAGTGGCTGGGTGTGACAGTGCTTGCGCTGGCTGCGCTGCGGCTGTTGTGGCGCTGGTGGCGCGGGGCACCGTTACCTGTGCCCATGCCGCGATGGCAGCACCGGGCCTCGGCCGCAGGGCACGCGTTGCTTTATGTGTTGATGTTTGTCGTGCCACTGTCAGGCTACTTTTACAGTCTGGCGGCCGGCGTGCCCGTGGTTTATCTGGGTCTTTGGCCGCTACCCATCCTGATGGAGGCCGATCCGGTATTGAAACCGATACTCAAGGAATTACACATTGCTCTGGTATATGTGATGTTGACCATCATCATCGTGCATATACTGGCGGCTCTGAAACATCAGTTTATCGATCGTGATGGTGCGCTCAAGCGCATGCTGCCCTGACTAAGGAGAACCGTGAAAATTTCAACCATTTTTAAAATCCTGTTGCTATTGCTGGTAGCGTCGAGTGAATCTGCCTGGGCGACTCCGCTGAAAATCGATACGGCAAAAAGCACGGTGTCGGCTGTATTCAAGCAGATCGGTGTTGCGGTAGAGTCGCGCTTCATGAAATTCGGTGCGCAGATTGATTTTGATGCTGCCAGCCCGGATGCATCCAAAGCCAGTGTGGACATTGACATCGCCAGTTTTGACCTCGGTGATCCGGATTACAACCGGGAAGTGCTTAAAAAAGAATGGTTCAATGCCGCGCAGTTTCCGAAAGCCAGTTTTACCTCCACCAAAATCCGTGGCAATGGCCCGGGCAAGCTGGAGGTCAGTGGCAAGCTGACAATCAAGGGCAAGTCAATCGACGTAAGTTTTCCGATGACGGTCAAAAAAGAAGGTGCAGTACAGGTTTTCGAAGGCAGCTTGCCTATACGGCGGCTGGTATTCAATATCGGAGAAGGCGAGTGGAAGGACACCAGCGTTGTGGCCGACGAAGTCGTGATAAGGTTTCGTGTCCTTGCAAAACCTTAACGCTAGGCTAATTGCCACTGCACCAGACCATGAGTAATTACCCATCAATTCCTAAAAACTAGAGAGGAAACCCCACCAATGAATTTCAAGACCCTGATAATTTCCGCCTTACTGTCCATCGTCGCCTCATCGGCAGGCGCACAGACTTACAACATCGATCCCGGCCACACCTATCCCAGCTTTGAAGCGGATCACCTGGGTATTTCTTTCTGGCGCGGCAAGTTCACCAAGACCACTGGCAAGGTGGTACTCGACCGCGCTGCCAAGACAGGTAGTATCGATATTGTGATTGATGCGAGCACTATCGATTTCGGTCACACAAAGATGAATGAGCATGCACGCGGCAAAGACATGTTCAACGTTGAAAAATTTCCTTCGGTGACGTACAAGAGCACATCGCTGAAATTTGATGGTGACAAGCTGGTCGGCGTAGAAGGCGAGATGACGATGATGGGCGTCACCAAGCCGATGGCACTGAAAGTCAACTCCTTCAAGTGCATCATGCATCCAATGCTTAAAAAAGAAGTCTGCGGTGCGGATGCTTCCGGCACTTTCGATCGCAGCGATTTCGGTCTGACCTATGGCCTGCCGCGCTTTGCGCCAGAAGTCAAATTGGCCATTCAAGTAGAAGGTGTCAAGGCTGACTGATTCAGCTAACGCAAATAAAAAACGGCGCTTCGGGCGCCGTTTTTTTATTGAGTACGCACGGTGATGGCAAGTTATCGTTGAGTGGGTGCTGGGCATCGCTGCACAGAAAAGCCGTACTCGGCTCCCGATAATGCATCTAGTGCAGCTGATCTCCGCGCGCAGTCCGCTGCCCACTAGTTTTTGCCTGAGCCGATACCATGCTGGATTCGTAGGATTGCATGCGCAGCGCCAAGTCCTGAAGATTCAAACTCGACTGTCTGACTAAAGGAAAGAGTTGCTGCTCCTCGAATTCCATATGCGCCAGGATCGCATCGTTCAGATGCTGCATAGCTTCGTCACAACCCGAGCTTCCCGGGGATAGATTCTGAACTTGTTCAATCAATTCATCCACAGCATGATGCTCATCAAGGTAGCGCGTGATCATGACCGTATCCAGCTTTTCTACAGCCGGATAGAAAACCGCCTCCTCCAGCCGTGTGTGCTGAAGCAAGGCCTCACAGATTCTGGGCCCGGCATATTGTTTTACCTTCTGATCCTGAGTGATCAGGTAACGATGCAGCAACTGACGTACAAATTGATGGTCGTGCAACAAGCCCTGAGTGGGATCGTCCATTGGAAAGCTGCCCTGACTGCGCGCTTCAATCTTGTTTTCTGCCATCATCATCTCCTTGAAATATCGGGTTCTGCAGCAAGCCATCAAGAAAAAGCTCCCGCAACCGCAAATTCGACACTCAAGCAAGCGCAAAATTCCTTCCCGAGTACCTCCACAGATCGAGCGGTGATGATCCATAGCAGCCAATCAATGCGGCGTCGGCACCGGCGCCGACGATGTCGAGGGAAGGATCTACTTCAATTCCGAACAGCCATGGCTGCTTGCTTTCCGGCAGGTTTTCCACCCAGCGCCTAAAATAGGGCGAAATACAGCTGGATAGCGAAATGAACTTAGCAAAATTAAAAACAAAAATTTTCCTGAAGGCCTGTTTGGTGTCGGTGTTCTTTTGCCAAGGTCCCGCGGCTGCAGTGATTCTTGATCTGTCGAGTGGCAAGGAAATTTCCGAACCTCTCCTCGCCGAACGTTTGCGTAGCGCCGATATCGTGCTGCTGGGCGAATTGCACGACAACCCTTTCCATCATCAGGCACGCGCCACCTTTATTCCTCGTTTTGCCCATGGCGAGACGACGGTCGTGGCCGAGCATTTGCCGGCGGGTCACCGTGTCACTTCGACGGGGGAGGCCGACCGCGATCTGGAGGCAGCCGGCTTCAATCGCAAGGGATGGGGCTGGCCGCTGCACCAACCCTTATTTGAATCAGTGCTCGGACGCGGATATGCCCTTGTCGGCGGCAACCTTCCAGCCGGTTTTTCCAAAGAATTGATGGCACAGGGGCAGGCGGCGATGGCGCTGTCTATGGCGAAATCGTACGAGCAATCGACCTTGCCCGATCTGGCCCGCGCGCAGCTGGAGCAGGATCTGGTTGATGGTCATTGCGGCCAGCTGCCGGAAAAATATCTGGCGTCCATGAAACTGGTGCAGCGCGCGACCGATATTTCCATGGCCACGGCTTTACTCGCGAATCGGCCCGCGGTACTGGTGGCGGGTAATGGCCATGTGCGGCGAGATTATGGCGTGCCTCAGGTCTTGGCGGCACTGGATCCGTCGCTGAAAATCAGCAGCGTTGGTTTCTATGAAAACGGCACTGATCGCGCGGAACTGATAAAGTCGCTTGCTGGCCGCTATGATTTTGTCTGGCTGACAGACAGGGCACAGCGCAGCGATCCCTGCGAAGACTTCAAAATAAAATAACTTTCTCCGAGACTTGGTATGTTCAGATCATTTTTTCTTAGCCGCCAGTGGGCAATGTGGGCTTGGCCTGGTGCTGCATTGATTTTTCTGGGTACCTGGTATCAGGTACAGATCGATGTACAAATCAATGATTGGTTTGGCGGCTTTTATGACGTCGTACAAAAAGCCTTGGGTAAACCTGGGGAAGTCACCATCGAAGAATTTTTTGGATTCTTGCTGACCTTTGGCGAGCTAGCGGGCATCTATGTTCTGGTGGCCGTCTTTCTGGGTTTTTTTACCAAGCACTGGGTTTTCCGCTGGCGTCATGCGATGAATGATTTTTATATTTCGCACTGGTCTTCCTTGCGAAATATTGAAGGCGCGAGTCAGCGCGTACAGGAAGATACCAAACGGTTTGCTGCCATCATGGAATCACTGGGTTCGAACATGATGGACTCGCTCATGACACTGGTGGCCTTCCTCCCCATTCTGTGGACCTTGTCGAAGAAAGTGGCAGAAGTGCCGATTCTGGGCGCGGTAGATCATGCGCTAGTCTATGTGGCAGTCTTGTTTGCATTGTTTGGCACGGTGATTCTCGCACTAATTGGCATCAAGCTGCCAGGACTGGAGTACAACAATCAGCGCGTTGAAGCAGCTTATCGCAAGGAACTGGTACATGCTGAAGACAATCCGGAGCGAGGCTCAGAGTCCGTCGTGAAAGATCTGTTTTCGCACGTGCGAGCTAACTACTTCCGCTTGTTTTTCCACTACATGTATTTTGATGTGGCGAAATTTACTTATCTGCAGTTTGGCGTTTTGGTGCCCTATATCGCACTTGGCCCGACCGTCGTGGCGGGAGCGATCACGCTGGGTGTGATGCAGCAGATTGTTCGGGCGTTCGGTCGTGTGGAGATGTCATTCCAGTTTTTGGTCAGAAGCTGGAGCACCATCGTCGAACTGATCTCGGTCTACAAGCGCTTGCGAGCATTCGAGGCCACCATTGGCACCTTGGAGGCGTCTCCAGTCATGGGCGATCGAAACCCGTAAGCGTCTCTCTTGCAGACCGCTTTTGATATTGGCGATACACTGCATTGCCTGCGCCGGATGGATCGCTTGCCAACGGGATTGGCGACCTAATTATTTCGTTCGTTTTCTGCGAGGTGACCGATGCTTCCCCCTATGAATCGGCACGTGCCCATGTCGCTTATGCTGGCACTGGCATTCTGCGTAACGCCACCCGGTGCCCGGGCAGTTGATCCGGCGCGCGTGCCAACACAAAAGCAGACCAAAGCGGGTCTTTATCTCGATGCGCGCGAAGCATATGAACTCAAGCAAAGACTGGGCGAAAAGGCATTGTTTGTCGATATTCGCACCCGTGCCGAAATTTCTTATCTCGGCATGCCGACGGTTGCCGATGCCCATATTCCTGCATTCGAGCATCCGCCGAATGCCACTTGGGACGATAAAAGCAGCCGTTTCAAGATGGAGCCCAATGCAGACTTTGAGCCCGAGCTGGCGCGCCGTCTGGCCGCACGTCAGTTGAGCAAAAGCGATGTGGTGATTCTGATCTGTCGCTCAGGCGATCGCACGACGCGGGCGGTGAATTTTCTTGCGGATCAGGGCTACAGCAAGGTTTACTCCGTGATTGACGGTTTCGAGGGTGATGCCATCGCAGAAGGCCCGCAAGCGGGACAGCGTGTACTGAATGGCTGGAAGAATACCGGTTTGCCCTGGACCTACAAGCTAGAGAAAAACAAGATGTATCTTCCGGGGTACTGAACGATTTTCAAATCGAATGACATCGTCCCCGCACATTCCCCATGCGCATGACAGAGGTTGGGCATGATTGCCCTGCTTGAGGCCAAGCGTGCCGGCTTGTTTGCGCGCGTGCATTGGCTGCCCAATATCATCGCCGGTCTCATCGTTGGAATCGTGGCCTTGCCACTGGCAATGGCGTTTGCGATTGCTTCCGGTGCACGACCCGAGCAGGGCATTTATACCGCCATCATCGGCGGTGGTCTGATCACGATGCTGGGTGGCAGTCGGGTGCAGATTGCGGGACCGACTGGCGCATTCATTGCGATCCTTCTCGGTATTACGGCACGGTTCGGTATCGCCGGTCTGCAGGTGGCGACGCTGATGGCAGGTGTGATGCTGCTGCTGATGGGCGTGGCGCGTATGGGTGCCGTTATTCGTTTCATTCCCATGCCGGTCATCGTGGGCTTTACTGCGGGAATTGGCGTGATTATTTTTATCGGGCAGTGGCCTGATTTTTTAGGCTTGCCCAAACCTCAGGGTGAGCACTTCCATGAAAAACTCTGGCATTTGCTGCAATCGCTGACTGACATTCATGGACCCACGCTACTGCTGTCTGTCGCAGGCCTTTCATTGGTCTTGCTCGCGCCCCGAGTGAAAGCACTGGCGCGTGTGCCTGGTCCTCTGATTGCGATGGTGGCGATCACCGTGCTGCAGGCAGTCTATCCCTTGCCTGGCGTTGCAACGATTGGAAGTGCCTTCGGCGGCATACCCACGGGTTTGCCCTCGTTTGCCTTGCCTGCGATGACGCTGTCGCAAATCATCCTGTTGATAGGTCCGGCATTCACCATTGCGATGTTGGGCGCGATTGAGGCGCTGTTGTCTGCAGTGGTGGCCGATGGCATGGCTGGCACCCGCCATGATTCCAATCAGGAGCTGATCGGTCAGGGTATCGCGAATATGGTTATTCCTCTATTTGGTGGATTTGCAGCGACCGGTGCGATTGCACGCACCGCGACCAATATACGCAATGGTGCCAATAGTCCGCTGGCGGGAATCACGCATGCGCTGGTACTGGTAGCGGTCTTGATGTTTCTTGCGCCACTAGCTTCTGGCATACCACTGGCAGTATTGGCAGCGATTTTATTTGTCGTTGCCTGGAATATGAGTGAGCTGCCGCGCTGTGTGCAGATACTCAAAACGGCACCCATTGCCGATCGGGTGATTCTCGTGATTACCTTCTTGCTGACAGTGTTCGCTGATCTTGTGGTGGCAGTGAATGTGGGGGTAATACTCGCGATATTGCATTTTTTGCGTCGCATGTCGGATGCGGTGGAAACTCAGCCGGCTGATCCGCACTCGCTTGCGCGAGAGCTTGCTCAGCATGGCATCACGGAGCTACCCGATGGCGTCATGGTGTTCGAGATTGCGGGCCCCATGTTTTTCGGTGCCGTTGATAATTTCGAACATGCACTGGCTGGCACTCACACCGATCCGAAGGTATTGGTGATTCGTCTGCGTCAGGTGCCTTTCATGGATATGACGGGCATACAGGCTTTGCAGGATGCCTCGCACAAGCTTGGCAAGCGCGGGGTAAGTGTCATTTTCTGCGAGGGCAATGAGCGCGTGCTCGGCAAGCTGGAGCGAGCCGGCGTGGTCGGCGAGCAAGGCGTTCTACATGAAAGTGACTTGTCCGCTGCTGTACGTCTGGCAGCGCAGGAAGTACAGCGATAGCATCAGTTACAGCCACCCGACTTTGTCGGGCAACTCATTCGCGCTTGGGCCGGTGGCAGGAAAATGTTGTCGCATGAGCTGGCCAGCGGCATCAATCGCAGTCATGCAGCCCGCTTCGAACTGCCCTGCGGCGAGTGCCTGCCGCAGACTACCGAGTACATCGAGCAAGGCGTGATTGATTTCCGGTTTGCACAAACTCCTATCGGCGACGATCTCTACCGCGCGGTCAGCCAGCAGCAGGTAAATCAGCAAGCCACTGTTATGTTCGGTATCCCATACGCGGCGCTGGGAAAACACCTCGATTGCCCGTTCGTGCGCCGAAACACAATGCCATAACTGAAGAGGTGTGAGTGAGGCCTCAATCACAAGACAGATTTCGCCAGCATGGCCGATCTCGGCTCGAGTAATGGCGTCTGCAAGAAGCGCGTGCGAGCGTCGAGGAAAAATACGAAGTGCCTGCCAGTAAACGCACCACAGATGGCGAAAAAAACGATGGATCATGACTACCATTTCCCCGAAGCGCCGCCGCCACCAAATCCACCGCCGCCACCCTGAAAGCCGCCCCACCCATTCTGACGAGCGCTACCAAAATCACCATAGGGCTGAAAACCGCCCTGACGTCGACCACCCTGCCATCCACTCCCCATGCGACCACCAATGAACGTGATCACCAGCCCCATGGCGGCGGAAAAAAATGCCAGCAAGCCTATTCCCGACAACAGCCATACGCCCAACCCCAACAGTCCGCCAGCAGCCACAGCCCCTTTGATCCGACCCAGCAATGCCCGCATCAAACCACCGATCACCAACGCCGCAAAAAAAATCAAAGGCAGCAGACCGGGGCCGCTGACTTGCCAACTATCGTGGGACGCTGGTGCAGGCAGTGACTCACCTTGGATAACGTGCATCATGGCCTCAAGACCGGAACTGATGCCGCGAAAGAAATCACCGCGCTGAAATGTCGGCACGATGATTTCGTCAATAATGCGCTTTGACACGGCATCATTCAACGCCCCCTCCAGACCATAGCCCACTTCAATCCGAAGTCGTCGCTCGTTTTTTGCAATGATCAGAATTGCGCCATCATCGATTTTTTTTCGGCCCAGCTTCCACCGCTCTGCAACCCGCAGAGAAAATTGTTCCAAGGGCTCGTCACCGATCCCAGGCACCATCAGGACGGCAATCTGCGTCCCCTTTTCTTGTTCAAACGTCCGCAGTCGCTGCTCCAGAATTTGTTGCTGACTCGTATCCAGCGTACCGGTCTGATCGACGACATGTCCGGCAAGCTCCGGCACCTTGATCTGTGATTGCGCCGCAGTGATACAGACAGCAAAAATCAGGAAGTAAATCAGGAGACCACGAAGCTGGTAGTTAGCGAGCCGGCTCATTACCAAACTCCACTGAGGGTGGACGGGCGATGGCTTTTTCATCGTCGACCGAGAAATTAGGTTTGACTTGCATGCCAAAGATCATTGCCGTCAGATTGGTCGGAAAAGAGCGAACGACGATGTTGTAGTCCTGCACGGATCGTATGTAACGTTGACGAGCGACCGTGATACGGTTTTCCGTGCCTTCGAGCTGCGCTTGCAAATCACGAAATCCGGCATCGGCTTTGAGCTGTGGGTAGTTTTCACTCACCGCCAGCAAACGGGAGAGCGCGCTGGTCAGCTGTCCCTGTGCTACCTGAAATCTGGCAAATGCGGCGGGATCATTCAAAACGTCTTGCGTCACTTGCATGCTGCCTACCCGCGATCGGGCGTCCGCCACCTGCGTGAAAACCTGCTGCTCGTGCACTGCATAGGCCTGTACGGTTTTCACGAGATTAGGCACGAGATCGGCACGACGCTGATACTGGTTGATCACCTCTGACCAGGCGGCTTTGATTTGCTCATCTCCGGATTGCAGCCGGTTGTAGCCACAGCCCTGAAGCGAAACAATCAGAAGAGCTAACAGCAAACGGACGACATTGCGCATAAAAAATTTCCCCACCGAGTTGACGATCTGAGCCGAAGAAGAGTTTGACAAAATAATGGGCCGGCCAGTCAGATATGCCTGCCAGCATTTGATTTGGAACAAACAAACGTATCTAAACGCGTGGAATCACGGCAGCCCCAGAGGAAGGAAAACGCCATCTTTTATCGCTGCTCTGCAACTTGGGTTCTGATTGACGCTCAATACCTATCTCCGCATGAACCTGTGGCCAAACTATCTGCCTAATCTCGGGTCGGCTGGCGGTATAGGTCTTTTTTGGAGCGATAACATGAACTTCATCATCTGGATTGTGATCGGCGGCATTCTGGGCTGGATTGCCAGCATGATTATGCGAACCAATGAACAGCAAGGATTGCTGCTTAATGTAGTGGTGGGCATTGTCGGTGCGTTGCTGGGAGGCTGGTTGCTGGCACCCTTGTTTGGCACGAGCACCATTAATCAAAATGATTTCAGCTTGGGATCATTGATCGTATCCTTGTTGGGTGCGGTCATTTTGCTGGCCGCCGTGAATCTTTTCTGGCGAAGAAAGCCACGGTAGGAATCAGCTAGCACTTGCAGCTTCATGAATCTGGCAGCGTCATCGCTGCCGGATTGACCCAGCGCCGAAAATCTTCTGCACTTATGCTTTCCAGAGTCTGCGCGGCTTCCTGCAAGCTGATGTTTTTTTCATAGGCGTGATGGACAATTCGGGCGGCTTTGTCATACCCGATATGTGGCACCAATGCAGTCACCAGCATCAGTGACGCATGCAGCTGCTGCTCAAGCCGGTCTTGGTTGACCGTGAGGCCACGCACCGCATGTAACTCAAAGCTGCGCATGCCATCGGCGAGCAAGCGCAGACTCTGCAAGTGTGCATGGGCAATCAGAGGTTTCCCGACATGAAGCTCGAAATTACCCAAACCTGTGGAGGCGGTGATCGCTACATCATTGGCAAAGACTTGATAGCAGGCCATCATCAAGGCTTCGGATTGCGTGGGATTAACTTTGCCGGGCATGATGGAACTACCAGGTTCATTTTCAGGTAATTGAATCTCCGCCAGACCACAGCGCGGTCCGGAAGCGAGCCAGCGCAGGTCGTTGGCAATTTTGAGCAACGCGCACGCCAGTGTTTTCAATGCCGCGTGCGAGGCATAAAGGGCCTCATGTGAGGCCAGCGCTGCAAACTTGTTGGATGCACTGACAAATGTCAAATTACCCAACCCGGATAACACTGCTGCGACGCGTGGCCCAAATTCGATGGACGTGTTCAAACCCGTGCCGACTGCCGTGCCTCCGATCGCCAATGACAACACACCGGGCAAAGAAGCCTTGAGGCTGTATTCTGCCATCGTCAATTGCGCAGTGTAGGCAGAAAATTCCTGCCCCAAGGTCAGGGGTGTTGCATCCTGCAAGTGGGTGCGACCGATCTTGATGAGATTGCTGAATTCTTTGATTCTGTCTTCCAGCGTACTGTGCAGTTGATGCAAGGCGGGCAGTAATTGATGAACCATAGCCATCTCAATCGCCAAGTGCATCGCAGTGGGAAATACATCATTGGATGATTGCCCCATGTTGACATCATCATTAGGATGTAACAAACGATCTTTGCCGACACTGCCGCCCATCAGTACTGAGCCACGATTGGCCAGCACTTCATTCATGTTCATATTGGTCTGCGTGCCACTGCCAGTCTGCCAGACGGACAAAGGAAATTCCGCAAACCATTGTCCCGCAATGATTTCTTCAGCAGCTTGCACAATCGCGATGGCTTTGGATTCGGGAAGCTTGCCCAGATCTCGATTAGCCATGGCACAGGCACGCTTGACCTGTGCGAGCGCGACAATCAGCGCTTCTGGCATGCGCTCATTCGAGATGGAGAAATGGTGCAGCGATCGCTGTGTCTGCGCCCCCCACCAATGCTTCGCATCCACCTCGATCGAACCCATGCTATCCCATTCGGTACGAGTATTTGAAGCAGAGCCGATTGGCGGAAATGTACTCAAAACACGCTCCTTGTGCCAGGCGGGTCCTGTCGGAAAAATGGTGTACGGTTACGGCACCTTGCGTTACGCCAGGTTTCTATCGGGAGAATGTCTTCAGGATTTTTGTAGGCCACCGATCAAGGATGTAATTGCACTCGAATCCGTAGCGCGGCACGCACCGCTCTCCCTTCCAGATAACCCGGCATGAAACGCATGACCTCAAAATGACGTCTTAGTTCATCAATCATGGAGGGAGCAAGGACAACGACGGATGCTAATTTGACCTGATCAACGTCGCCATACTCATTGACGAACAGCGTCAAATAAAAGGATTGTGGCTCAAGCGAGCGTAATGCTTCAGGCAACTCGGGATCGATATCCTGCAGCACGACCGGGCGCTGAGTCAGCATCGATACTGGCAGGTAATCACCCGCCTCGCTGCCCTCGATATCATGAATTGCATGATCTGGTGATTGGCTTTCAGATTCGTCAGAATTTTCTTTACCTAATGGGTCTTTGATCTCAGATGCAAATTCTGTCGCCAACAGATCAATTTTTTCATAGTCCGGTGCCAGCATCACGATAGCAACCGAATAAGCTGAGTAGCCCGGCACACTCTGCGCGTGGTCCAAACTCAGCACGAATGACCCGAACAGCAGGCCACTGACCCAGATAGACAGGATCAGTGCGGTCAGGCTTTCTACTGCTCGTCGAGTTCTTGCCATGAGACGCGTCTGACGGTGGGTACGCTGTTGCCTGTCGACGGATTGCTAACGATGCTGATACTTCCATTGTCACTTGTCACCAGTGAGAAGGTGCTGGACCCGACTTTGATCGTACGGGCACCGGCTGCCAGTGTTTGGCTGAGGACGCGCTTTCCAGCAACAGAGCGCGGCGCCAAAGGTACATACAAACCAGTCTGATACTCGAGGTTGTAGAGCCAGCTTTGGGAAATGGGACGGCAAACGGTACCGTCGGGCACATTGGTCACCACGCGTATCACACCAAGTTGCTGTTCAGGATCGATACTCACTCGCTCGCCGATTGAATCAGCCAGATTAAAATCCAAATACCAGCCGGCCTTTATATTCCAGTCAATCGCCTCTCCCTTGACGCTACGCTCGCCCGCAGCACCCGCGAGTATCTCGCGCTCGACCAGCAAATTGGCTGCACGTACATCACCAAAGCCCTGCCCATCCAGCGGATCTTTGATCGAGTAAAGCGACTGTATGGACCTATCACTCAAGTCCGACACGCCTAGCTGACGACCGGTACCCACCGTTACCACGGGTATGCGCGCGTTACCGGAACGGATTTCAGATAACTCCACTCGGGTAGAGACGGGCTGAGGCTTGCCATCACGAACCAATCGGGCGAGCTTCAGCGCCTCTTTGCCTGCCGGCGGGATTCGATCGTCGATATCAAAACGCCAGAGATTGCCCAACAGGTCAGCGCCATAAAACTGCAGTGCGGTGTTATCAAGGTCATTGTCGACCCACGCATTCAGCTGCGACAAACCACTGGGCGTGGATACATCGCCTTCTCCCGTGTCGATTGTGTCGAGCAATTTGCCGCTGTACGCGTTGAGCACGTACACAAGACCCCTGCCATTACCGGGATTGATGTTGTTGTAACCGGAGGTCAGAACAACAACCCAGGTGCCGTCATGCCGCTTGGTCACGATGGGTTTACCCATCGCATAACCCAGATTTTCGCTTTCAGTGACACCGAAACGCCAGAGGAATTCAGGTCTGAGCGGATTGGTAATATCGATTGCAAAATACTCTCGACCAGCAGCACCCAGTCCTGTCACCAGAATCGTGCGCCACTGTTTTGAGGAGCACGAAGATCCGGGGCTATTGGGACATATGTCTGCTGCCACCGGGGTGCCGTCCAGTTGATAAATAAAATTTTTATCAAAGGCCATGTCAGCACTACGCCATAAGCCAGGCAATACACCCGGCGGGAGGTAGGCCCAGATTTCTTCACCATTATTTGCATTGAAGGCGTGCAGCAATCCATCATTTGAGGCTAGATACACCACAGGCTGGCGACTGGCCGCTTCAGTGTCGCGAAATGCCCCATAGTTTTCATCTGCATAGCGAAATGCAGGACTAGCGACATATAAAGGCGGGGCATTGATGGCTGCACCAAGAACATGCTCGCGAGCACGGAAAAATTTTTGTGTATTTTCCGTACGATTTTCAAATTCACTTTGACCACGAAGATAATTGACTACCCGCTCGCCGGTGATTGATAGCTTGTCATTGCTGGAAAGAGAAGCGCACTGCGAGAGTCGCTGAGGGGAATTGCAAAGTCCATTGAAAAATCCACGCTCCGTTTCATTGAGCGACGCCCACAGAAATGGCTTAAGACCCGATGGCGCCGAGAAATCACTCACGTAAATAGTTCGCTGATCTGAAGATTTGGCGATTTTCCTGTCAAGCAGGCGGCCAGCCAGCCACTCTGGAGTAGGACTGATGCTTCCATATTCCATATTGATTTTTCGTGCTTCAAGTTCACCATCCCAGTAGATGCTGCGGTACGAAGTGGCAAACAATAAATTGTTTCCCTCGGCAGGCTCCTGACTACTGGTCGCTGCTGCCGATGCAGCACCGGTAGCAGCGCGTATCTCCGCCATAGCCGACGACAAGGCACGCGCGAGCGACTGGGGATTGGTGGCACTGAAATAACGTCCGCCGCCATTGACGGCTGCGTGCCATAGATCATCAACACGCTCTGGACCAGTAAAAAAAATCGGATCAGGCCAACTCAGGGTGCCATTCACAATTTTTTTAAAGTCACCTTCGGTAGCAGTTGCATAATTTTCCTGATAGCGCAGCGTACCACTGGCACCGAGTCCCAGTGTGTGCGTGATCATGTGCTGATAATTGGGCCTCCCGCTACCGGGCACCGAAGGGACATTGTTCGTGCACACCTCGGGCCCACTACGACAGTTCGCGAGTTCGGGGGAACGCAAATCGGTTTGGTAATAGTAAGCGGCGACATCGGCGAGTGTATTCGGCGTGCGGCCCTGGCGACTGATATCCTGAAAATCGCTTACCTGGACCTCGAACGGGCCCTGTACATTTAACACCGGCTTACCGAGCGTCACGCCGTCAGGCGCGACGATGAGAATTTTATTTTCCTGAGATACCGCTCGAAATCCATTCTGATTGACTGCCAATGCCACCTGATAGGCCATGAGGATTGCATCACTACTGATATCTCCGGTATGAGCAACCCCCGTCCTGCTGCTGATCAGCGAGTTCCCCGCAACCACCATGCTGTAAATAATAGTCGAGGATTGGCCACCGACGGGGTGGGGTATGACAGTAAGTGTCGCTACCCGCAGCGCCTTTCTACTGTCATCGCCGTCATACTTGGGACGGGGCAGCGCATTGTCCGGGTCGCCAACATTGGTCTGGCCGTCGATTTTCTTGGGACCATAACTGCCCACTTCCCACGCAGTGTTCCAATAACCATCGGTGGAAAGTATCGAAAAATTCAGCTGACAGGAGTATCGGACAGGATCATCACTACCTGTCAGAAGTTTGCCGGCATAGAGCCGCCCCGCTTTGGATAAGGCAGCACGCAGGGGTGTGCTGGACGCAGGATTATTCGCATATAACTTGTCGTAGAAATTGCTGCGATGGCTGCCCGCAAAGTCATCAATTTTCAGAAATTGAGGACGAGTGCTGTCGGTACCGCTATATCCAATGGTGGTGAATCCGACGCGATACTGGTCACTCAGATCACGGAATGCAAGACCGATCGCAGTCTTCATGGTCAAAATACGTGTTCGGTGATAACTGAACCAATTGGCAAAATTCTGTCGCTCATCGGCCCCACCGGGACCAGAGCTGTTAGTTACGGTTATTTTGGTCCAGCGCTGACTGCCGTTGACATTGATGTCGTAGAGGACGTCCTTGCAGTGATCGTTTGCCGAGTTATCTCCCAACATACTAGACTTATCGCCTTTGTAAACGAAGTAATGAGCGGACTCCGGACGATTGGGCAAAGTTTGCTTGGGATCGTAGTCGCAGCTGGCCCCAGTCACCAAAATGCAATCGCTGCTGTATTTGATACTTTCCGTATCCGGCGGCACTGCGGGATTTGTTAATTTCGTTCGCCAGGGCATGAACCCAGAGGATAAGTCGACTGTTGTGCTGGCTGAATTGAAGCCGTTATAGAGTGCTCTCGTAAAATCTTGCTGAGGAAAATTCGTACCGTCATACTTCACCGGTACTGGATAAGTGATGGCAGGATCGTAGTAAATCTTGTTGCACAAACTGCTGCGATAGCCGATGGTGTTCTGATAGCCATTGATAGTGACTTCGTCACCCAGGGCGCTGGATTGCATGCTGCCGGAATCATCCAGAATGAAAAATATATTGGGCTTGGCCTGAGAGGCCGACAGAAAATTCACGGGTGCCCGAGCGATATCAGCAGGTGCAGCAACAGCGCAGGAGAGAAGAAAACTTAAGCAAGCAATAACGCTGTATCGAAAAAATATGATCATGATGTCCAAGGAAAGCGGCTATCGTTATTGCGTTAAAAATGCACGAGTGTTTGGACGAACACGCTAGTGTTCCTAGGTCCGCGAACGCGGGTAGTGATCCTGTAATAAACAGCGTAAGACGAATTAAAACGACTCGCTGCGCCGTAGCTGAGTTGTCCTTTTTTCGAGCTGATCTGACTTCCCGCTTGGTACATGAGGCAGCTATTGGCCGGATCATAGGGACTGCCGGCAGACCGACACAGGCGATGGATCAGGTATTGAACAATCTGGCCGGCATCATCCTCGCTAGTTTCCGGGGATGCCGTCAGGCAGGTGATGCTGGTCCGGGCATTGCAGTTGTCCTTGTCCCAGTCAATCGCGAATTTTGCAGTGTCGTAGGTATTACCGGTGATATCCAAATCATCGGGCAACTTTGCGTAATAACCTGCATTGGGCTGATCGACGTACAAGTCAGTCAGTGCGATGTGATCGTTAAGCCATGCAATGGCAGCTTCGCTTCCGGTCTCGGCCGAGGACAGCGCAGCTTGCCTGAAAGCGAAATTACCCGCCACCAGCGTGCCGGTGCTGACCGCACGTACCAAGGCCAGCGCGCTCATGCTCATGACAATCAGCATGATCAATGCGACCACTAATCCTGCACCGACAGGACGCTGGGGCATCACAAGTCACTCCAGATCAGGTTGCGCAACGGTACCTCAGCTTGCACTACTCGATAGCGATAACACGCCCAATCTTCGATGGTGTTGACGACGATGGGCGTATCTTCCATTGCGCCTGTCGCTTCATTAGCAGCCCACCAAGTCGGCGCTAGAGACGAACAACCCTGATCGGATCGGTAAGAACTTCGTGAGACAACAGCAATACGTACGGCCAGAATACGACGTAGATCACCCACATCACCCGCTATGCCATTGGCATTTGCATCAATGGGAGAGGCACTCCAGCGAGTGACTTGGGGCGCACCTGTGGGTGTTGCACGAGCGTCATAGCCAAACTGCGCCTGAAGGTTGATAACCTCCGAAGCCAACTGACTGCCTTGCCAACTATCTGAGCTTGCGTTGTAGCGCTCCAGCAGCAGCTCATTGCTTGTATTGACGAGATACCGTTGATAATGAACCTTACCGAGATTGATGACGGCTGTGCCTGCCGAATAGGCGTTTGCAGTTACCAGACCCGCAATGATTGCCTCGTGACGGACCTGATAGCTGCCGACCGGTATATCCGTTACGGTAATCAGTGGGCACTGGGTGTTACCGTTCTCGTACAGCAAGAGTAGGTCACTGTTACTCATGCCCAGCGTACTATTGACCATCAAGACGTCAGTGCCGACCATATACGGTGTAATCAAACGTGCCGCGGTCAGACTTTGTGCCTTGCCACTCGAGAAAACCAACAAGGTGTCGGGTGCGCCGTTGACGCCATCGATAATGGCCACAGGCTGCAGTGCCCAATCAGACAATACTTTGTTGCCGAGTGTATGCCTGATGGTACATCCCAATGCTTCCGGTGGCCCCAACCCATGACCTGCCATGCGAAGGTCACGCGAGATCGTCGCGAGTGCATACGAGGCGTTCACTTGAGCATCGGCGATGCCTGTCGTTGATTTTCGCCGCGTTTCGAACAAGACAGCGACTTTCAATATAGTGAGTGTCGCCAGCAAACCAATGGCAAGACCGACCAAGAGATCGGTCAAACCCAGACCTTGGCAGTATCGGGTGTGTGTTTTTAGCAGGCGCATGCTGCATATCAGTCAGTGATGGTTGCCATGGTGAGCAACTGATGTTTTTTTCCATCACCAGGCGCTTGCCAGTACAAAGCGATTTTTACTTTGCGCTGATTATCAATCGTTATTGACGGCAAGTTTTTCGTTCCATCCGTACCGGGTAGTCGATCATGAACTGTTTTTAGCCAGCGCTGATAATCATCCGATGTCGTGTCTATGAACCTCTTTCGCAAAGCACTCAATGAACGATCTCCAGTCCACATCTGACCAATCAAATCCGAAGCGAGCAGACTCGCCTCGCTGCGGTAGCGGGCATTGCCTGCCTCAACCAGACTGGTGGACAGCAGCATGAGCAGGGACAGCATTCCGACTGAAAACAAGACAATGGCCAGTAGCCCTTCGAGCAAGCTCACCCCCTTCTGATGAGCGTTGAAAGTCACGGATACACGATATTTTTCTCGCATAGGAGTTCAGTTGCATCGCAAGGCAGCGTCACTAGCTGCTGACGGATCACACAGCCTGACGGTACCCGCTGCCGCAATCATCAATACCAGTCGCCTTGCCTGCGTATTTACCGAATGGATGACATCGATGCGCGAAGCATCAGTACTAGTCGCCACTCCGGGTGCAGCACCCAGCGCATTGAAGGTAACACCGGAAGGTAAACGATTGCCTGCGACCAAAGCGACATCTAGTGAAACACTATCGTTGGAGTGCGCAGCTCCCCAGCGTATTTTGGTATCAGCTCGAGCACTATAGGCACTGATTCTCTGAGGACAGCGCGCACTGGCATGAACGCAACCCATAGTCCATGTCGGCTGTCCGGAGACATCGGCTAGCGAAAATCGGATCAGTGTATTGCGGGTAATTGCTTCAGTGCGAGCCGTTTGCACCGCTGCACGTAAACCTTCAGCACTGCCACGAATCTCAATATCCTGCAGAAGTCGCCCAAAGGCGGGTATGCCAACGGCGAAGAGAATACCGAGCACCGATAAGGCAACCATTAATTCAACGATTGAAAAACCGGCCGTCATTTCCTTCGAATCAAGAGTTAAGAAGGATCGCTCCAATCCTGTCAGCATGTCGTACCCCGCTTTGCAATCCAACAATCAGCTGGCGCCTTGCCCCACGACGCGGGTAATTTAGTAGTCTTTGCATTGCCGTTCTGATCGAGGGTGAACGTGAATTCCGATATTTCATCTGCACCTTTACCCATCGCAGTGAGCAGAAAAGACTGACCACTGTTCTGTGCCACGCACTTGAAGGCAAAGAATTCATCATCAGGCATGGCAATGCTGCAGCCTGTGTCATTGCCATACTCGTGATTGTCCTGGTAGTTCTGCTCCAGTCGCATTGCAAGCGAAGCGAGTGTGCTGGTCGCTTGCGGAATTCGGGCCCGCAGAATGTGATCGTGATAGGCGGGTACGGCAATCGCCGCGATGATTGCACCAATGGCGAGCACGATCATGAGCTCAATGAGACTAAAACCCCGAATGGAAAGCAAAGACATGGGTGGGATCACAAGGCGTGAATTACGGCAACAGCTTGCGTCAGGCAACACTTGGTCGCACCGAATGTTTAAAAAAACACTAATTATTTGAAATTAGTATTGCTGATCGGCAGATCGTGCGATTGCCATCGCGGAGATATTTTCTAAGCTTTAGTCGACTGCCTCAGCACGCAGGCTTCTATGACACGAAGATCATTATCACGCGCAAAACTGTGAAGGAAGTGATATGCCATGGGCTCAAGCGCGTATAGCCTTGCGTCAACCAATACGGATCTGACACCTTCGATCAGGGCCGGTTGCACGTAAGGAGAGTATTGAAGGTGTCGGTCATAGCCGGTACGGACATCCGGATGGAACCGGGACATGATGCCGCAGAGCCGATCAGCCCAGTCGCTCGGTCTGAAAAGATGGCCCTTGCCTGTAACGCCCTGAATGATGAAGTCGGTCGGGGAAAAATTCGTGTCAGAGCTGGGGGTCGCCATGAGGCAGACGGTCTTTCAGCGTAGCGATGAGATAGGAAGGCGATAGGTGACGACGATGCGAAACAGCCGCTATCTTACCGAAGACTCACTGATAAAAGAAGCAAGGGTGCCCGAGTCTGTGGACTCTGGCGTCATACGCCAAACCTGACAAAACAGGTATGCGCAGCCAGCGTGATCAACCTATCCATTTGGTGACGGTCACCAACAGCAAGAGCAAGACCCAGAGCAGCAGCGACCGCCAGATCAGCCCCACCGCACTTTGCAGTGCGCGTTGTGACGGGGGATCACCGGGCAATATGTCGATGTCCGGCGTTGAGGGTTCGAGTGCAGTGACGTCCACGCCAGGCAGTTCGGGCGCATATTCGGCTGGGGTACCCAGACGGACGCCCATCGCACCGCCGCCAGCAGACAAGAGGATACCCGTCGATTCCTTGTCCCAACGCCGCGCGAAATTGCGCCAGGCATAAATGGCATCCTCGAAATTCCCGACGACTGCAAAGGCAATCGCCGTTAGTCTGACGGGTAGCCAATCGATCCAGAAAAACGCTTTGGAAGCGAAACTGCCGAAAGGCTCGTTGCGCAAATGTTCAGGCTCATTCCAGGCGCGCGCAAGATATTCGCTTACCCGGTACAAGACGGCGCCCGCCGGCCCCATGGGCATGAGCAGCCAGAAAAAGACGCCGAAGACATGCCTATGTGTGGTGATCAGTGCATTCTCAACCGCTAGCCGGGCTATTTCCTGAGCATCGAGCTCCAGAACGTCCTGCCGTGTCCATTCTGCGAGCAGACGGCGTGCTTCAGTGAGATCACTGTTATCGAGTGCGAGCTGAATGGCAGTGAAGTAATGACTGTAATGCCGAAAGCCCAGAGTGAGGTACACGATCACAATCGTCCATGCCATCTGCGCGATCGGACCCGCCAGGGCGCAGAGCCAGTAGATCAGCAGCGTGGGCAACACCAGCGCAATCATCATGACCAGCCAGGCCAGACGCCCGTGCTCGGCACGGCCGGCATTAAAGCTGTGCTCGATACGCGCTGCCAACACCACAATCCAGCCGTAGATGGGATTGTCTGCCCTGAGCGGCCTGAACTGCTCTATCAGCAGCACGCAGAAAATGGAAAAAAGAGTCATTGCTTGTTCTGGATAAACAGACAACCCGTAAGATAGCTTAGCAGATGCACAGAATCAAACCGGATACCGAACAACCGTCGGCAATCCCTTCAGTTGGGTCTTTATGCGCGCAGAAAATGATAAAGATTGCGCAGCATGGCGGCCGTGGCTCCCCAAATAAAATAATGCTCAAAGGGCATCGCATAAAAGCTGCGGCGACCGGGACGGTTCGGAAATTCAGCGCTGCGGCGCTGGTGGTTGGCCCCATTCATCAAAAAATCCAGGGGCACTTCAAAGATTTCCGCGACCTCGAATACATCAGCGGCAAGCTCGAACGGTGGCTGCACCAAGGCGACCACGGGCGTAACACGAAAACCGGTACCCGTCAGATAGTCCGGCAATGTGCCAATCACCTCGATGTGCTGCCGTGACAGGCCGGTTTCCTCTTCCGTCTCGCGCAAGGCCGTGGCGATGGGATCGTGGTCTTCAGGATCCACCCGACCACCGGGAAAACTGATCTGCCCTGCATGATCGTTCAGATGTGCAGTACGCAGCGTGAGCAGCAGAGTCATGCCCTGCGGCCGATTCACCAGTGGGATCAGCACAGCGGCCGGCACAGGATCTGGCGGCAGCTCGCGCCACGCAGCGTCCTCGGTAAATTCCGGGGCCCATGGCAGCGATTGCCCGAACCGTTCGCGCAGCCAGGCAGGACTCAAACGACGCGTATCTACCGGCGCTTCACCGGCGAGGGCATCAATGCTGGCCTGAGTAGGATCGAAAGAAGGTGTTTTCATTTTAGGCAAAGAAAAAGGGCACACACGGTGCCCTTTTCTAAGCTGAGTTGCTTGCCCGATTACTCCGATGCCGCAGCGGTGACGCGACGGTTGGGAAGCTTTTCGCGGATACGTGCGGATTTGCCCGAACGCTCACGCAGGTAGTACAACTTGGCGCGACGCACATCGCCACGGCGCTTGACCTCGATCGAAGCAATCAGCGGCGAGTACAGCTGGAAGGTACGCTCAACGCCCTCACCCGAGGAGATCTTGCGAACGATGAAGTTGGAATTCAGGCCACGATTGCGGCGAGAGATAACAACACCTTCATAAGCCTGCACGCGCTTGCGGTTACCCTCGACGACGTTGACGTTCACGATCACGGTATCACCGGGCGCGAACTCAGGAATGTTTTTACCCAGACGGGTGATTTCTTCTTGCTCGAGTTGCTGGATCAGATCCATTTTTAAGCTCCTTGACCATCATGCCGGCGCCTTGTGCTGCTTTGCCCGGTAGAGGATGGGGGGGTTAACAAATTCAGGCCTGTGCCTGTCCTGCTTTTTTACTACGCGGACGTCGTTGTTTACGTTGCCCGTTTTAACTACATTCACTTCAACAAAATCTTTTGCAACACTGCTTCATCCGCTTTGCCGAGCAATCCGTTCTGACGTGCCCTCGCGATCAGGTCGGGCCTCTTCTGCATCGTCGCTCGCAAGGCCTGCTCACGCCGCCACTTTGCGATCTCGGCGTGATGACCACCGAGCAACACCGGTGGCACTGCCTGACCTTCATACACCTCAGGCCGCGTGTAGTGAGGGCAATCCAGCAAACCCTGCACAAAGCTGTCTTCCACTGCCGAATCCTCGTCATTGAGGACACCGGGCAATTGCCTGATCAGCGCATCCATCAAGGCCATCGCTGGAAGCTCACCGCCCGACAAGACGAAATCACCCAAGCTGATTTCTTCATCTACACAGCGATCCAGCAAGCGCTGATCCACTGCTTCATAACGACCACACAACAACACCAGCCCTTGCGCTTGCGACAGCTGCATCACCTTGTCGTGGTTCAGCGGCACGCCTTGCGGTGACAGATAAATCGTGCGCGGTTTTGGCAACCCCATCTGCAGTTGCCTTTGACCCGCTGCGACAATCGCTGCCTCCAAGGGGGCTGCCATCATCACCATCCCGGGACCACCACCATAAGGGCGATCATCTACCGTACGGTGATTGTCTGTCGTGAAATCACGAGGATTCCATAACGACAGTTCAAATCTTTGCTGCTCGTAGGCACGCCGCGTGATACCCGATGCGGTCAGCGCTGAAAACATCTCGGGAAAGAGCGTGATCACGTCAAACTGCATACGCTGCACTCCCATGGCGACGAACACCGAATATGTCTCGCCGTCATTACGTTTATCAGACCCGGTGCGCGTTAATAGTCACGCTCCCAGTCCACCGTCATCTTTTTACCTGCCTGATCGACCGACGTCACGAATTGCTCTACAAACGGAATCAGCAGTTCCTGAGCCCGGGGCTCCGCGCCAGCCGGCACAACTCTCAGAATAGGATGCGCGCCGTTATCCATCAGTCCAACCACTTCCCCGAGTAACTCGCCCCGGAGGTTTTCAACCTGATGGCCGATCAGATCGACCCAGTAAAACTCGTTTTTTTCCAGTGCCGGAAAATGTGCCCGGCGAATATGGATCGTCGCGCCCTGCAGATTTTCGGCAGCCTCTCGGCCCTCGATGCCCATCAGTCGCGCTACCAGATCTTCGCCCTGCGCGCGCACTTGCAAGACCTCCACGTCATGCAATGCGGGTTTGTCCAGCCACCAGGTTTTCGCGCTGAACAGCGCACTGGCTTCGGAGGAGTAAGTGCGGATGCGTATCCATCCTGCGATACCAAAAGGTCCAGAGACATGCGCCACCAGAACCAGATCGTCGGGAACCGAAATTCCCGAACCGCCTTGCAAACTCACATCAGGCAGCTTTTTTGCCAGCCGCTTTCACCAGACGCTCAACGGTAGGCGAGAGCTGCGCGCCCACGCTTTGCCAGTGGGTCAGGCGATCCTGCTTGATGCTGAGTGTTTCAGCAGCGCCGGATGCGACCGGATTGTAGAAACCGATGCGCTCGATGAAACGGCCATCGCGGCGATTGCGCGAATCGGTAGCAACGATGTTATAAAACGGGCGCTTCTTGGCGCCACCACGGGACAGACGAATTACGACCATGATCTTCTCGACAAAAGGGGTACGGACACAGGAAAAGACCGCGATTATAGCGTTTTTCACCTACTGGCAACAAGTTCTCAAACGATCAATTGCCCTTGAGGCCGCCCTTGGCGCACACTCTTGCCTTCCCGGGTGTTTTCACAAAGAGCAATAATTACCTTTTTACTATGGAATTCATGGAATCAAATGCTGCCGATCCCGGCCCTGCGGCCCACAAAAACAAGGCCGTCGCGACTCTACTCGCACTTTTACTGGGCTCTGTTGGCCTTCACCGCTTCTATCTGCATGGCCTGAAGGATCGCTGGGGCTGGCTCCATGCGGTCAGCCTGCCACTGTCGGCCTTGCTGTTGTTATCAAATCCGGAACTTCCCCTGCTGATAAACGCCTTGCCTTTGGTGATCTCGACGCTCACGGCCAGCATCGAGACCTTTGTCCTGGGTCTGATGCCTGATGAAAAGTGGGATTTACGCTACAACCCCGCCTCCGGCATCGAGTCGGATAGCGGCTGGCCGGTGGCGCTGATGATGGTGGTGAATCTGTTTTGCGGAGCGACCTTGCTTCTGACGGTGCTGGCGCGCAGTTTCGATCTCTTGCTGACCGGCGGTGCCTATGGCTAAGCGTCCGACAGTCCCTGTCAAGATACCGCTGCCCGCGCTGAGGTCGGCTTGCCAGCGACCGCAACGTTCATTTTGAAAGAGACTCTAAGTACCGATCAGCGTAGGAAGACAATGTTAGAACTGCTCTTCGGCCAATGCGAGAACACCAACGCTACCCTCAACAATGGCGGCGCGCGAAGCATCAGCCTGCGACAGGAAATGGTCTGCAAAAAAACGTGCAGTACTCAGCTTGGCGCTGTAAAACGCGACATCACCCTCGGCTGCATCGATCTTGCGTGATGCGACCAGCGCGGCACGCGCCATCTGCCAACCACCAAAAACAACCCCGGCCAGCTTCAGATAAGGCACGCTGCCCGCAAAGGCTGCCTTGATATCCGACTTGGCTGTCGCAGCGATGAAATCCACTACGTGTTCCAGTGCGATGCTCGCCGCCGACAGGCGTTTGCATATGGCCTGCAAATCAGGGGATGTTGCCGCTGCAAGTTCTGCTTCGGTATGACGGACCTGCGCGATGATGCTGCGCGCGAATGCGCCACCATCGCGCATGGTTTTGCGACCCACCAGGTCATTCGCCTGAATCGCCGTCGTGCCTTCGTAGATCGTCAGAATGCGCGCGTCACGATAATGTTGTGCAGCACCGGTCTCTTCGATAAAGCCCATACCGCCGTGTACCTGCACGCCGGTCGACGCCACATCGATGGATAGCTCGGTTGACCAGCCTTTGACGATGGGCACCATGAATTCGTAAAAAGCTGCATTCGCTTTGCGCGCGGCTTCGTCAGCATGATGGTGAGCAGCATCGAAAGCTGCAGCTGTCACATAAGACAAGGCACGTGCCGCCTCGGTCTGGGCACGCATGGACATGAGCATGCGTCGCACATCCGGATGTTGAATGATCGCGACCGGCCCAGAGGATCCGGCCAGATCGCGCGATTGCACACGGTCTCTCGCGTACGACACCGCTTTCTGGTACGCGCGCTCTGCCACCGCAATACCCTGCATGCCGACGGCAAAGCGAGCGGCGTTCATCATGATGAACATGTACTCGAGACCGCGATTTTCTTCACCGACCAGATGCCCAATCGCACCACCGTGATCACCGAATTGCAGCACTGCTGTCGGGCTGGCCTTGATGCCCAGCTTGTGTTCGATGGAGACACAATGCACATCATTTCTCGCGCCGACCGAGCGATCTGCATTGACCAGAAATTTTGGCACGATGAATAGTGAAATCCCTTTCACACCCTCGGGTGCACCGGGCGTACGAGCCAGCACCAGATGGACGATGTTCTCGGCCATGTCGTGCTCACCGTAAGTGATGTAGATCTTGGTGCCGTGAATCTTGTAGCTGCCATCATCCTGCGGCAATGCGCGCGTGCGAACGAGCGCGAGGTCCGAGCCGGCCTGCGGCTCGGTCAGATTCATCGTACCCGTCCACTGGCCCGAGATAAGTTTTTCAAGATAGATTGATTTTTGTTCCTCGCTGCCTGCTGTCATCAGCGCTTCAATCGCGCCATCGGTGAGCAAAGGACACAGGGCAAACGACAGGTTTGCTGAATTGAGCATTTCGATGCAGGGTGTCGCCAGCAGTTTGGGCAAACCCTGACCGCCAAATTCGACGGGATGCTGCACACCCTGCCAGCCTGCCTGACCAAAGGCTTTGAACGCCTCTTTGAAGCCGGGCGTGGTGATGACCTTGCCTTCGTGCCAGTGGCTGGGTTCGCGATCACCGGTCCAGTTCAGCGGCGCAACGACTTCAGCACAGAACCGCGCGTTTTCTTCAAGAACCGCCTCTGCCGTTTCGGGCGTCGCGTCCTCACAGCCGGGCAACTGGCTAATCGCCGACAAGCCCGCAAGTTCGTTCATGACGAACACCATGTCTTTGATTGGTGCGACGTAGCTCATTCCATCCCCTGAAAAATTTTTTAACGACAGTTCTGCTGAACAATCAGCCGAGTTCTTTGACCAGTGCTGGCACGGCCTCGAACAAATCACCGACTAATCCATAATCCGCAACACTGAAAATCGGTGCCTCGGGATCCTTGTTGATCGCCACGATAGTCTTTGAATCTTTCATGCCGGCCAAATGCTGGATCGCGCCAGAAATACCTACGGCGATGTACAACTGGGGCGCGACGATCTTGCCCGTTTGCCCCACTTGCCAATCGTTCGGCACGTAGCCGGCATCGACTGCGGCGCGCGAAGCACCCATCGCAGCACCAAGTTTGTCCGCGAGCGGTTCGAGAATCGCGAAATTTTCAGCAGATCCCATGCCACGACCACCGGACACAATCACTTTGGCAGCCGTCAGTTCGGGCCGATCCGATTTGGCCAATTCGCGTGACACGAAGGCAGATGTACCCGAGTCGGCAACAGCGCTGATTTTTTCAATCGCTGCGTTGCCACCTGAACCCGCTGCATCAAATCCTGTCGCGCGCACGGTGATCACCTTGATGGCATCAACCGACTGCACGGTCGCAATCGCATTGCCCGCGTAAATCGGACGTTCGAAGGTGTCGGGCGAATCAACTTTGGTGATTTCGGAAATCTGACCGACATCGAGGCGCGCTGCAACGCGAGGCAAAATGTTTTTACCGTAGGCGGTTGCCGGCGCGAGAATGTGTGTGTAGGAAGCTGCGAGCGCGAGCGCCTGTTCGGCGACATTCTCTGCGAGGCCATTCGCAAACTGCTCGCCATCGGCGACCAGAACCTTGCTGACGCCCGCCAATTGAGCGGCTGCCGCTGCAGCAGCATCACAGGCATGGCCTGCAATCAGTACGTGAATTTCATCACTGCAGCGTGCTGCTGCGGTGATCGTGTGAGCAGTGCTCGCTTTGAGCGAGCCATTATCGTGTTCGGCAATAACGAGTGCGGCCATGACAGAATTTCCTTGATCGTTCAGATGACTTTGGCTTCATTCCTGAGTTTCGCCACCAGCGTAGCGACATCAGGGACCATGGTGCCCGCAGTGCGTTTGGCAGGCTCGGCAACTTTGAGCGTCTTGAGACGCGGCGCGACATCCACACCCAGCGCATCGGGTGCCATCACATCCAGGGTCTTTTTCTTTGCCTTCATGATGTTGGGCAGGGTCACGTAGCGCGGCTCATTAAGTCGCAGATCGGTTGTGACGATCGCGGGGAGCTTGAGCGACAGCGTCTCAAGACCACCATCGACTTCACGTGTGACGATGGCTTTACCCTCTTCGATGACGAGTTTTGAAGCGAAAGTCGCCTGCGGCCAGCCCAGCAATGCAGCGAGCATTTGTCCGGTTTGATTGCAGTCGTCGTCGATCGCTTGCTTGCCGAGGATGATGAGTTGAGGCTGCTCCTTGTCCGCGATTGCTTTGAGCAATTTGGCCACGGCAAGTGGCTGCAGGTCGGCATCGGTCTCAGCCAGAATCGCGCGATCCGCGCCAATCGCCATGGCCGTGCGCAGTGTTTCCTGACATTGTGTAACACCGCAGGAAACGGCGATCACCTCAGTCGCCTTGCCAGCTTCCTTGAGACGCATCGCTTCCTCGACAGCGATCTCATCAAAGGGATTCATGGACATTTTGACATTGGCGATATCGACGCCCGTGCCATCGGATTTCACGCGCACCTTGACGTTGTAATCGACCACGCGCTTGACTGGAACCAGTACCTTCATGGGAGTCCTTGGGAGCTAATTGACGTTAACGTAAAGCGCGATTATAGATAAGAAAGACCGGTCGCGCAAAATTTACGCACGGTCGTTCGGTTCTGTGGAAAAACCGCGTCAGCTTATTTGCGTCTAAGAAAAAACGTAAATTCCTTGTTCGCTTCTTCATGACCAAGAAGTTCATTGCCGGTTTGGCGCGCAAAAGCACCAAAGTCGCGCACCGAACCCGGATCGGTGGCCAGAATGCGCAGCACATCACCGCTTTGCATATCTGCCAGTGCTTTTTTGGCTTTCAGAATAGGCAGCGGGCAATTCAGCCCGCGTGCATCCAGATCTTTTTGAAATTCCATTGCGTTTTTCTCAGCACATTACTCATTGGCGGGCGCTTGCGTGCCCCAATCAAGAAACTCCGGCTCCAGCCCACGGGCGCGCATCCAGTCAGCCATCGCATACCCTGTGCCGGCTCGCCAGGGACGCAGTTTTTCAGGCGATACGAGCCTGACCTCTACCAGTTCAGGCGAGAGCCTGATCTCGCCCGAAGCTTTCACGTGATAGGCAATGATCAGCTCATTCTTGCGGATGAATTCGTAGACGCCGATCAGCGTCGTCACCTCGGCATGCAAGCCCGTTTCTTCTTTGAGCTCACGAGCCACGCCTTGCTCGGGCGTCTCGCCACGCTCCATGAAACCGGTGATCAGCGCAAAATTTTTCGGACCCCAGGCCGCATTTCGGGCCAACAATATCTTTCCTTCGATCTCTACCAGCGCCGCCAGTACGGGCAAAGGGTTATCCCAGTGCGTCCAATGACCATCGGGACAAGCTAGCCGGGCCTTCTCGCCATCGGCGCCAGCATCGCCATCCGCGCGCAGCACGAGAGGGGCAGCGCACTTGGGACAAAAACGGAATTCCACTAGCCCACGCGCTCGCCAACCCAGGCACCCACCGCAGCCAACGCGGCAGGCAAGGCACTGGGGTCCGTACCGCCGGCCTGCGCCATATCGGCGCGACCGCCACCCTTGCCGCCAACTTGTTGCGCGACGAAGTTCACCAGCTCGCCGGCCTTGACCTTGGAGGTTGCATCGGCAGTTACACCCGCAATCAGCGTGACCTTGCCGTCGGCCACGGAGGCGAGCACGATGGCTGCGGTTTTGAGCTTGTCCTTCATTTTGTCCATCACCTGACGCAAAGTCGCCACATCGGCGCCCTCCAGCGTGGCGGCCAGCACCTTAATGCCATGCATATCCACCGCTTGCGCGAGCAACTCGTCACCTTGCCCCGATGCCAGACGCGCCTTGAGTGATGCCAGCTCTTTTTCGAGCGACTTCACCTGATCCTGAACCTGCGCAATACGTTGCGTAATTTCATCCGGCTGCACTTTGAGCGCAGCGGCGGCTTCATTGACCCTGGCCGCCAGCGACTGCACGAGCGCGAGTGCTTTTTCGCCCGTGACCGCCTCGACACGCCGTATACCAGCGGCCACGCCTCCCTCGGACACAATCTTGAACAAACCAATGTCGCCAGTGCGATTGACATGAGTGCCACCACACAATTCGGTGGATGAACCAATGCCGAGCACACGTACATGATCGCCGTATTTCTCGCCAAACAATGCCATCGCACCCTGTCGAATCGCATCGTCATAGGACATCAGCTGCGCGCTGGTCGCGGCATTCTCGAGAATTTCGTGATTGACGAGCGCTTCGATGCGACGAATCTCGTCTGCCGACAGCGGCGCATTGTGGCTGAAGTCGAAACGCGTTTTGTCGGCATCGACCAGCGAGCCTTTTTGCACCACATGACCACCCAGCACCGTCCGCAATGCTTTGTGCATCAGGTGCGTAGCAGAGTGATTGCGCATGGTGGCCGCGCGCAGCATCACGTTGACTCGCGTACTGACCTTGTCACCCACGGCCATCTTGCCGCTAGTCAGTGTGCCGTGATGGCCGAAAACGTCGGGCTGAATTTTTTGCGTATCGCGCACTTCAAAGGATGCATTAACTGCTTCAATCACGCCCACATCGCCTGCCTGACCGCCAGATTCTGCATAAAACGGGGTGTGATCCAGCACGATAATCGCTTCCTGACCAGACGCCACTTCTTTCACCGACTGGCCGGCCACATACATCGCCAGTACCGTGGCTTCGTCTGCCAATGTGTCGTAACCTTTAAACGCGGTTTTTGGACCGGCGTATTCAAGACTGGCCGCCATTTCGAACTTGCCTGCCGCACGCGCTGCCGATTTCTGCTTTTCCATCGATTCATGAAAACCCGCTTCATCGAGCGTGACATTACGCTCGCGACAAATATCTGCCGTCAGATCCAGCGGAAAGCCATACGTGTCATAGAGCGAGAAAGCAGTCTTGCCATCGAGACGCAGAGGATCTTTTGCCAGCGCAGCTTCGAGTATCTTCATGCCGTTTTCCAGCGTCTCGCCGAAACGTTCCTCTTCCTGTTTCAATACCAGCGCCACGCGATCGGCAGCCTCGGCCAGCTCGGGATAGGCGTCGCCCATCTCGGCGACGAGATCCGGAATGAGTTTGTAGAAGAAGGGTTTCTTTTGTCCCAGCTTGTTCCCGTGACGTAGCGCGCGTCGCACGATACGTCGCAGCACATAAGCGCGCCCTTCGCTGCCGGGCACGACACCATCAACAATCAGGAAAGCACAGGCGCGAATGTGATCGGCAATCACGCGCAATGAGCTATGGCTCAGATCCTTGATGCCGGTTTCGCGACCAGCAGCAACGATCAGCCGCTGGAACAGATCGATTTCATAGTTGCTGTGCACATGCTGCAGGATGGCCGCCAGCCGCTCCAGACCCATGCCAGTATCAACACAGGGCGCAGGCAGCGGGGTGAGTGTCGCTTCGCCAGTCACAGGGTCGATCTGACGATCGAACTGCATGAAAACATTGTTCCAGATTTCGATGTAGCGATCGCCATCTTCTTCGGCGCTGCCGGGCGGGCCGCCCCAGATATCTGGCCCGTGGTCATAAAAGATTTCGGAACAAGGTCCGCAGGGACCGGTATCGGCCATTTGCCAGAAATTGTCAGACGCAAAGGGCGCGCCCTTGTTGTCGCCAATGCGCACGACTCGCTCGGGCGGCAGTCCGATCTCATTCACCCAGATGTCGTAGGCCTCATCATCGGTGTGGTAAACGGTCGCCCAGAGCTTCTCGGCAGGCAGGCCGTAGACCTCGGTCAGCAGCTCGAAAGCCCACTTGAGCGAATCGCGCTTGAAATAGTCGCCGAAAGACCAATTGCCCAGCATTTCAAAAAAAGTGTGGTGCCGCGCGGTATAACCGACGTTTTCCAGATCATTGTGCTTGCCGCCGGCGCGCAGACAGCGTTGAACGGATGCGGCTCTGACGTACTCGCGCTTGTCGGTACCCAGGAATACATCCTTGAACTGCACCATGCCCGAGTTGGTAAATAGCAGCGTGGGGTCGTTGCCAGGAACCAGAGGGGAGGACCGCACGACGGTGTGGCCTTTGGAAGCAAAAAAACCGAGGAATTTATCCCGTATTTCTGACGAGTTCATGAGCACTTGATTGACCGTTTTCGGAGCGACGGGGCGGGCCCCGGAAAACCGAGAATTATACGTGAAGGGCCCCTGAATCTCCTCTGTGCACCTGTCTTCGGTGGCTGCACACTTGCCGAAAAACTAAGCTCAGAGAGCGGTATCAAAAAAATGGGGGCCAATCAGGTCGAGCCGATCGGTACAGATGGCATCAACACCAATTGCGCGCAATGCACGAGCTTGATCCGCTTCGTTCACCGTGTAGCAAAACAATCCGTATCCCGCTTCTTGGACGGCAAGTGCATCCACTGCAGTCAGGGAGCGTGCGCTCACATGTAAAGCGGTGGCGTCCAATCGCCGCAAAGTCGACTCCCAGTCGGCAGGCACAGCATCCACCAGCAAGGCGCGTGGTACCTCAGGCGCAGCCGCCTGTGCTGCCAGCAAGGCTTCGATAGAAAATGAGGAAAGCAGCGCGCTTCCGGCCGGCATGCGCTTGCACGCCTCACCCACCAGATACCCGGTGCGCGTATCCATGCCGGGCGCAGGCTTGATTTCGGCATTCATCCACACATCATGCGCGAGACAAAACGCAGCAGCATCAGCAAAACCCGCCACAGGTTCACCGCAAAATCCCGGGGAGTGCCAGCTGCCGGCATCCATCAGCAGCAAGTCTTCGAGCCTGAAATCCGCGACCCAGCCCTCACCTGCGACCGTACGGCCCAGCAGGGGATCATGCATTAGCACCAGACCATCCCCACGAACGGCCATCACATCAAATTCAACCGCGTGAAAACCATGAGCAACTGCGCAGCGCAGCCCAGCCAACGTGTTCTCGGGCGCGAGAACTCCACCGCCCCGATGAGCCAATATCCTGGGATAGTTCCACATCGACCTGTCTCCTGCCATGATGCGCTGGGCTGCCTACTGTAAAATTGAAATCTATTTTCTTCCTCGCCTTGCCATCATCCCATGGGTAACGACAGTAGTCACAACGCGCCGGCGGCGCCATCCAATTTTTTGCGCGCGATTGTGGATGCAGACACAGCAAGCGGCAAATACGCGGGCCGCACAGACAAACAAGGCAAACCACTGCCCAAGGTAATCACCCGCTTCCCGCCGGAGCCCAATGGCTATCTGCACATCGGCCACGCAAAATCCATCTGTCTGAATTTCGGCATGGCCCGCGACTATGATGGCCGCTGCCACTTGCGATTTGACGATACCAATCCGACCAAAGAAGAACAGGAATACGTTGACACCATTATCGACAGCGTTCAGTGGCTGGGATTTTCATGGCAAGACCACGCCGATACGCATCAGTATTTTGCCAGTGATTATTTTGATCAGCTCTATGACATGGCCGAATGGCTGATCAGCGCTGGTCATGCCTATGTCGACAGCCAGTCGGCAGAAGACATGGCAGCCAATCGCGGCAGCTTCAGCGAACCCGGCAAAAATTCACCCTTCCGCGACCGCCCCGCTGCAGAATCACTGGATCTGCTGCGCCGCATGAAAGCGGGCGAATTCACCGATGGTCAGCACATACTGCGCGCGAAAATCGACATGGCCTCGCCCAACATGAATATGCGCGATCCGGCGATCTATCGAATTCGTCATGCGCATCATCATCGCACCGGGGACAAATGGTGCATCTATCCGATGTACGACTATGCGCATCCGATTTCCGATGCAATCGAAAACATCACGCATTCACTGTGCACACTGGAGTTTCAGGACCACCGGCCTTTTTATGACTGGATACTGGAGCGACTCGCGGAAGGCGGATTTTTCAAAAAGCCGCTGCCACAGCAGTATGAATTTGCACGTCTGAATCTGACGTATGCGATCACCAGCAAGCGCAAGCTATTGCAACTGGTCGAGGAAAATATTGTGGATGGCTGGGACGATCCTCGCATGCCCACCATTGTCGGCATACGACGTCGCGGTTTTACGCCGGAGTCATTGCAGCTGTTTGCCGAACGCATTGGCGTTGCGAAAGCCGATAGCTGGATCGACATGAGCACGCTGGAAGGTGCTCTGCGCGACGATCTCGATGACAAGGCGCCCCGCATCGTGTGTGTACTCAACCCACTCAAACTCATCATCGATAATTTTCCGGAAGATCACATCGAGGCTTGCAGCGCACCGGTGCATCCCCATCATCCCGAGCGTGGTAACCGGCAGTTCCCTATCAGCCGCGAACTGTGGATTGAGCAGGAAGATTTCATGGAAACGCCCGAGAAAGCTTACTTCCGTCTTTTCCCGGGCAATAAAGTCAGATTGCGATATGGCTATGTAGTCGAATGTACCGGCTGCGACAAAGACGCCGCGGGTAACGTAGTTGCCGTGCATTGCACCTACTACCCGGACAGCAAAAGCGGCACCGATGGCGCATCCACTTACAAGGTCAAGGGCAACATTCACTGGGTATCGGCAGCGCAGGCCGTGGCCGCCGAAGTGCGTCTTTATGATCGCTTGTTCACCGATCCGCATCCGGATGCTGGCGGCAAGGATTTCAAGCAATCACTCAACCCGAACGCCAAATCCGTAATCAAGGCCTTCCTCGAGGCTGGTGCAGATAAAGCGAACCCGGATGAGAAATTTCAATTCGAACGTCATGGCTATTTCGTCGCCGACCGCGTTGATTCCATTCCCGGCAAGCCAGTCTTCAACCGCATCGTGACCTTGAAAGACGGCTGGGGTAAATAGCAGCGGCAATCAGTCTTGCTTCAGCTGCCCTTTTTCGGCAGCACATCCGTTGCTCTGTTGGCAGCGAGCTCCTTGTCGGTTTTCTCCCGCTTGGTCCGTGCTCGTCGGTCCGAATTGCGAATGATTTCACGCTCCGCCAGATGATTGAAACGTGCCTCGCGCAACAGAACGGCAATCGCCTTGACCAGCAACGCAGAAATGATCCAGCCCACAATGACGATGACAATAAAGTCAAACAGTCGCGGTAGGGCAGCAAAGAAAAGCGACATGGCGCTGGTCAGCGATCCCATCAGTGAGTCGCCCCAGTTCGTGACTTGTGATTCCATGATTACCCCTCTTCTGACGATACGCTTGAAAAGGTCTAGACTCTCCATCTCGCGTATCGATCTCGGCAATGTTTGACCCGCCACATTCTTCCTGCATGGACTTTGAGAAACTGATCTTCATCGACCTGGAAACCACGGGCGCCAACCCGGCGGTGGATCGAATTACTGAAATCGGGTTGGTCGAAGTTGACCGTAACGGCAATGCCACGCATTGGTCCAGCCTGGTCAATCCGGGTACGTCCATTCCGGCGTTCATTCAGGGTTTGACGGGCATCAGCAATGAGATGGTGCGTGAAGCACCTCCCTTTGCACAACTTGCTCCCGCACTGCATGAGCGTTTGCAAGATGCCTTGTTCATTGCACACAATGCACGCTTTGATTACGGCTTCCTGCGCAATGCTTTTAGTGAGGCCGGCTACAGCTTTCGGTCCGACGTGCTGTGTACCGTCAAACTGTCGCGCACACTTTTCCCCGAAGAGTCACGTCACAATCTGGATGCGCTGATTGCACGACATCAGCTCAAACCGAATGATCGACACCGCGCGCTGGCCGATGCGGATCTGATCTGGCAGTTCTGGCAAAAACTGGGGCAGCAAGTTCCGCAGGATGTGTTGATGCCTGCGCTTAAGACTTTGTTGCAGCGACCCAGCCTTCCATCCCACCTGCCCAGCGACACGCTGGACCATTTACCCGACACACCCGGCGTTTATCTGTTTTATGGCGAAAATGATTTGCCCCTCTACGTTGGCAAAAGTGTGCATCTGCGTCAGCGCGTGATGTCGCACTTCAGCGCCGATCACAAGCTCTACAAGGAAATGCGCCTGTCACAGCAACTGCATCGCATCGAATGGCGCGAAACCGTGGGTGAAATCGGCGCACTGCTACTCGAAGCACAGTTGGTGAAATCGCTACAGCCCATTCACAATCGCAAATTACGACGTCAGGGCAGTTTGTGCGCCTGGAGACTCAAGGAGGTAGACGGCGTTGAGGCAAGACCTGAGCTGAGTTATGCGAGTGACGCAGATTTCGGTCGCACCGATGCCGTCTATGGCTTGTTCAGCTCCAAACGCAAAGCCGAGAGCACATTGCGAGAACTCGCTGAACAGCATCAGCTCTGTCTGGTGCAACTCGGCCTTGAGGGTCGCGCACAATCCAGCAAACCTTGTTTTGGCTGGCAGCTGCAGCGCTGCAAGGGTGTGTGCATAGGCAGGGAAGCAGCGTCCTTGCATCACGCACGCCTGCTTGCGGCGCTATCCGGACTGCGCGTGAAAACCTGGCCTTATGAGGGCGCAGTCGGTTTGATTGAACAGGGCAGCGGTGGCAAGAAGGCGGTTCATTTGGTGAACAACTGGTGCTATCTGGGCACGGCTGAATCTGACGAAGCGTTGCAGGATCTGATGGAAAAGTCACCCACGCGACCGATATTCGATATGGATACTTACAAGATTCTCAGCAAAGCATTGATGAAACGAGATCTCACAGTACGAAAGCTAAGCGGGATTACCTCTGAAAACTCATCTTAATTTGATAATCTTTCTTTGAATTTTGGGCGGAACGGCTTTCAGAAGTGAAATTTCCTTCCCCGAGGCGAAGCGCCGCGATATCATGCCCGCATATCGACGCAGCAGGTCAAATAACAAAACAACCGGGCGCAGCACCCACAGCGATGGGAATGCTTGCGATCCTGGCCGCTGCCAGAGTCCCTTCACAATTCCGTTTTTTGCAATCTGCTCTACGCAGGGTATGACCTTGCCTTGAATGCTCGCTCGTGTCGAAAAATGTGTCTGGCGACTGACCGGGCAGAAACTTGACCAGCGTCAATTGCATGAAATATCTCATCGGTAAGATAACTCGCTTTTCGCGAGCCGACTTTTCGTCGCGTCGAATCGCTTGAATGTCGACTTTAGATTTACAGAGCATGAATTTAGTCAACGGAGAAAAATAATGGATGAAATCGTTATCGTCGCTGCCGCCAGAACCGGGGTGGGCAAGTTTGGGGGAACGCTGGCCAAGATACCGGCGACCGAACTGGGCGCCCATGTCATCAAAGGTTTGCTCGCACAAACCGGCGTCGATCCTGCGCTGATCAGCGAAGTCATTCTCGGACAAGTACTGACAGCAGGCGTTGGACAAAACGCTGCCAGACAAGCCGTCATACGCAGCGGGCTCCCGGACCATGTGCCCGCCATGACCATCAATAAAGTGTGCGGTAGCGGTCTGAAAGCCACGCATCTGGCGGCTCAGGCACTGCGCTGCGGCGATGCAGAAATCATCATTGCGGGTGGTCAGGAAAATATGAGTGCATCGCCACATGTGTTGAACAACTCGCGCGATGGCTTTCGCATGGGTGATACGAAACTGACCGACACCATGATTGTCGATGGTCTCTGGGATGTCTATAACCAGTACCACATGGGCGTCACTGCAGAGAACGTTGCGAAGAAATTCAATATTTCACGTGCCGAGCAAGATGAATTCGCACTCGCTTCGCAACACAAAGCAGAAGCTGCGCAAAAGGCTGGCAAATTCAAGGATGAAATCCTGCCGCTGGAAATTGCCGGCAAAAAGGGGAGCCTCATTTTCGATAGCGACGAATACATCAAGGCAGGCAGCACGCTTGAGGCATTGTCTTCGCTGCGCCCTGCATTCAACAAAGAAGGCACTGTCACCGCAGGTAACGCATCAGGCATCAATGACGGCGCGGCTGCAGTAATGATGATGAGCGCCAGCAAGGCCAGTCAACTCGGCCTGAAACCGCTAGCCAAGATACGCGCTTACGCCTCCGCCGGCCTGGATCCCAGCATCATGGGCATGGGTCCGGTATCGGCGAGTCAGTTGTGCCTCAAACGCGCGGGCTGGACACCGAAAGATCTGGATCTCATGGAGATCAATGAAGCCTTTGCTGCGCAGGCCATCGCCGTGAACAAGGAAATGGGCTGGGACACCAGCAAGATCAATGTGAATGGTGGTGCCATCGCGATTGGTCATCCTATTGGCGCATCGGGCTGCCGCATCTTGGTGACGCTGATCCACGAGATGATCAGACGCGATGCCAAGCGCGGACTGGCAAGTCTGTGTATCGGTGGCGGCATGGGCGTCGCGCTGGCGATAGAACGCTGATTTTTGAATGACATCAAAATAAGGAGTACATAACTATGAGTCGAGTTACTTTGGTCACAGGCGGTATGGGCGGTTTGGGTGAAGCTATTTGCATCAAAATGGCCGAGATGGGGTACGACGTAGCCACCACCTACTCGCCCGGCAATACAAAGGTGTCAGCATGGCTGGAAGAGATGAAGGCCAAGGGTTTTCACTTCCGCGCGTATCCCTGCGACGTCGCCAGCTTTGAATCAGCGCAGGAATGCATTGCGCAAATCACCAAAGACATGGGGCCGGTGGATGTCCTGGTCAACAATGCCGGTATCACACGCGACATGACCTTCAAGAAAATGGACAAGATCAATTGGGATGCGGTCATGAAAACCAATCTGGATTCGGTTTTCAACATGACCAAGCCGGTCTGCGATGGCATGACTGATCGGGGCTGGGGACGCATCATCAATATCTCTTCCGTGAATGGGCAAAAAGGTGCGTTTGGCCAGACCAACTATTCGGCAGCAAAAGCGGGCATGCATGGTTTCAGCAAGGCCCTTGCGCTGGAGGTGGCACGCAAAGGCGTGACCGTCAACACGATTTCACCGGGCTATATCGGGACGAAGATGGTGACTGCGATTCCGCAAGACGTACTGGACAGCAAGATCATCCCGCAAATTCCGATGGGCCGTTTGGGCAAGCCGGAAGAAGTTGCTGGACTGGTTGCCTACCTGGCTTCCGATGAAGCGGCTTTCCTGACGGGCGCCAATATCGCGATCAATGGCGGACAGCATATGCAATAAGCGAATCGGGCCGGCGAACGCTGGCCCGTATCGTCACTGAAGCAGCGCAGAGTTCTGGTAAAATTCTGCCAACGCCTCGGTGGTGAAATTGGTAGACGCGCCGGACTCAAAATCCGGTTCCGCAAGGAGTGTCGGTTCGATTCCGACCCGAGGCACCAGCTGTCAGTACAACAAAAAACCCCTGCTCCTCTTCGGATACTAGGGGTTTTTTATTTTTTGTCTTCGGCTGCGCTTGCCTCAGCGGGTGGTGTCTCGGCGGAAGGTGTCTCGGCTGCCGCTGGCTCGGCAGACGCTTCCGAGCTTTCGGCAGCGGCCTCGGTCGGCGCCGCATCTGCAGCCGGTGTCTCCGTCGCAGCTTCCTGTGCTGCGGGCTTGTCCTCTTTTTTCTCTTCGGGCTTGGGACGCTTGGGCCGCTGTCTGCTGCGCTGATCCATGACCATCAACCCAGTGGCCACCATAGCGAGTACTACCAGCATGATGATCACCGACATCGGCATCACAGCAACCACGCCCATAAACCCAATCAGTAGAAACAGAATCAGGGGCAATGCCGCCATCTCGGCGACAAAAACGAAAGGCGTGACAAATGCGCACATGAGCAAAATGAAGCTAATCCACTGCGCAGTAAAGTCTTTGCTCAGCAGCGCGTGAATACCTACGCTCAGAAACAGCAAGCCAATCGGGAAACGTACCCACCAGTGCCCCCAGAACTTGCGGCTGGCCACTCGCCCATCGCTGATATAACGACGTTGTTGTGCGAGGGCCTCGTCTGTCCATTCCCAGCGCTTGGATTTGAATAACTGAATACCGGTGGAAATGATCCAGAACATCAGACCATAGATCCAAATCATCAAGGGCAATATCCAACTGCCGGGCCCCGACTGGGTAGTAAACGCATACCAGGTCTGAACAACGGCAGGCGCACCCAGCGTAACAAACGTGGGTACAGCCGCAATCGATACCCTCTCATGCGCGCTGATAGGTATCCACTCGCCATTAACACCAGGCTCTTTTTTCATTCGATTGCACTACCCATTGATAAACGTTGTCGAATTTTGACCCACAAGGCAAACAACACTACCGCGATCATCAGCAGCGCTGCGATGGCGCCCAAGACCGGGAGAGTTTGTACAACCCAGCGGATCAGCGCAAGTATCAGGACGGCCAGCGCGACGATGAACACCAGCAGCAAAGGTTCACGCCAGACCCACAAATTCACCAGAGTCAGTACCGCGGTACCCACCAGCCAGCTACCCGGCAACTGCATTCCGTGAACAACCAGAACCCAGTACAACAACGCTGTCAATGCAACAGCGAGTGGTGCCCGGATCAGTGGATGAGAAGGCAGTTGCCATTCATATTCTTCAGGTATCGACGAAATCGGTCGCGGCAGTTGCGGCTCGAACAAAATACCATCGCGACGCCAGCGACGCTGACGGCGGCGATCTGACCATTTGGTCCATCCAATGACAAGCACCAGCAGACTGGCGATGATCAGGCAAACCTCAACGAGGTTTGCAACCAGTCCAATGCGCCGGGCAAACCAGCCCACACCCACAATCGCGAGCAGGAGGAACGCCCAGCGAATCCGGCGCAAGCGCCGACTGCGAGCATCATCCTCGCCTGCGCCAGTGATTGTTCCGATGCTGCTACCTTGCTTCATCAAGTCGCCTTCGCCTCGCCGGGAATGCCAGAAGTCATTGATATTGAAGGATTTTCTGGTCCATGAAATGCGCCGCTATTCTAGCATCGCCATTCCTTACGGCAACTTGATCGTTTGAGCGTCGTTTGGGCACCTGGTATCAGCGGAGAACGGTACCCAGCTAGTCCGGGCACGTCGCAAGTCTGACGGGTTGTACAAATTTTGTCATTCAATGACAAAAATGATTTTTCTGACCACGTATTGTCATTATTTGTCTTCACCTTTGGTGCATGGAATTCAAAAAATTCGAGGCGGCCCGCAGGATGATGGCGGCTTTGCAGACCGATCTGCGCCTCAATCAGTAGAACAATGAAGCCAAGGCTTTATTTCACAGGGTGAATTGATCGAATAACGGTTATTTTTAGCGTATAAATTTTCATTATCACCGCGATAGCACTGACAGCTTTAGTCTAAAGCTGACGTGGCACAGACCTTGCCCTTGCGCACGAATCCACCCATCTCGTGGATTTCACAGTCAATCAGTTTTCACAAGGGAGTGCCATATGAGAAGTACCTACCGCCGCCACCCCAACGGGGCAGCACAACAGGGTTTTACATTAATTGAATTGATGATCGTGGTTGCGATTATCGGTATTTTGGCTGCGGTGGGTATTCCTGCTTATCAGGATTACACGGCGAAAGCACGTATTTCTGAAGGGCCTAGTCTGGCCACTCCCGCAATGACGGCGCTGGGTGTGGCTTGTAGCGACGGCACACTGGCTGCCAAAGGCACCAACCTTACCCACGATGATCTTGGGCTTCCTGATAAAAACTCCATCAAAGGAAAAAATGTCACCTCGGTGGAGGTCAAAGCCACTGCTGCTGACGCAGCGTCGATCACCATTGTTTATGGCGCGGGCATACCGGGCGTCGCTGCGGATGATTCGATTATTTACAAAGGCGACTGCAAGCCGGGTGCTGGATTAACCTGGACGATTGATCCGGCCAGTAAAGTTCCGGCTCGCTTGTTACCAAAAATCTGAGGAGTTTGAAAATAGAAAAGGGAGCGCGAAGCTCCCTTTTGCATTGATGCTCGCAAAAACTCACAGCATCGTCTTGAGCAAACGCCCCATCTCCGAAGGATTGCGGGTAACCGTGATGCCACAGGCGTCCATGATCTCCAGTTTGGCTTGCGCGGTATCTGCACCACCCGAAATCAAGGCGCCGGCATGACCCATGCGCTTGCCCGGTGGCGCAGTAACACCTGCGATGAAACCCACCACGGGTTTCTTCATGTTGTCCCGAATCCAGTAAGCAGCATTCGCTTCATCCGGCCCGCCAATTTCGCCAATCATGATGACGGCATCCGTATCCGGATCATCATTGAACATCTTCATGATGTCGATGTGCTTGAGGCCGTTGATAGGATCACCACCGATACCGACGGCCGACGATTGACCAAGACCCAGCGCCGTGAGCTGACCAACCGCTTCATACGTCAGCGTGCCTGAGCGCGACACCACACCAATGCGGCCTTTTTTGTGTATGTGACCTGGCATGATGCCGATCTTGATTTCATCGGGCGTAATCAAGCCCGGGCAGTTCGGCCCAAGCAAGAGCGTCTTGCTGCCCGCCTTGGCCATTTTGTCTTTCAGAGCGAGCATATCGCGCACGGGAATACCTTCGGTGATGCAGATGGCCAAATCGAGTTCAGCCTCGACCGCTTCCCAGATGGCGTCCGCAGCACCCGCCGGCGGCACGTAGATAACGGAGACGTTTGCGCCCGTCTTTTCTTTGGCTTCGCGCACATTCGCGTAGATGGGAATACCTTCGAAATCTTCGCCCGCTTTTTTGGGATTGACACCAGCAACAAAACATTCCTTGCCATTCGCATAGTCACGGCACATGCGCGTATGGAACTGACCGGTTTTACCGGTCATGCCCTGGGTGACAACCTTGGTGTTTTTATTAATCAGAATCGACATGATTTTTCCTTGCGCAATTAGTGAGCGTTGGCTGCAGCAACGACTTTCTGCGCAGCTTCTTCCATGGTGTCGGCGGCAATGATGGGCAAGCCGGAATCAGCCAGCATTTTCTTGCCTATATCTTCGTTCGTACCTTTCATGCGTACGACCAGGGGCACGCTCAGCGATACCGCACGTGACGCCGTGATCACGCCTTCGGCGATCACATCGCAGCGCATGATGCCGCCAAAAATATTGACGAGAATCGCTTTCAAATGCGGATTCTTCAGCATGATCTTGAAGGCTTCCGTCACCTTCTCGGCGGTGGCACCGCCACCGACATCGAGGAAGTTGGCAGGCTCGCCATTAAAGAGTTTGATGGTATCCATGGTGGCCATCGCCAGACCTGCGCCATTGACGAGGCAACCGATATTGCCATCGAGTGAGATGTAGGCCAGATCGAATTTGGACGCCTCGATCTCGGCAGGGTCTTCTTCGTCCAGATCGCGATAGGCTACGATTTCCGGATGGCGGAACAAGGCATTGCTGTCGAAGTTGAATTTCGCATCCAATGCGATAACTTTGCCATCTCCAGTCAGAATCAAAGGATTGATTTCCGCAAGAGACGCATCGGTTTCCCAATAGGCCTGATACAAACCTTGTAGCTGTTTGCGCGCATCGGCAATTGATGCTGGTGGCACGCCAATTTTTGCAGCAATGTCATCCGCCTCGGCATCCTTCAAACCTGTCGCTGGATCAATCGCGATTTTATGAATCAACTCGGGATGTTTTTCAGCGACTTCTTCGATATCCATGCCACCTTCGCTTGAGGCCATCAGTACGACGCGCTGGGAGATACGGTCTGTCACCATGGAGACGTAGAGCTCTTTTTTGATGTCTGCGCCTTCTTCAATCAGAAGCCGTCGCACCTTTTGTCCCTCGGGGCTGGTCTGGTGGGTTACCAATTGCATGCCCATGATCTGGTTCGCATATTCGCGCACCTGATCCATGGATTTCGCCACCTTCACACCACCGCCTTTGCCGCGGCCACCGGCATGAATCTGTGCCTTCACAACCCAGACTGGACCACCCAGCGTTTCGGCGGCTTTAATCGCCTCATCCACGCTCATGCATGGAATACCTCGTGGCACAGTGACACCGAATTTTTTCAGGATTTCTTTTCCCTGGTACTCATGAATTTTCATGCGGACTTCCCCCTAACGCACAATTGTTTTGAATGACTCTTTTTGAAATTTTCAGCGCTCGGCTGAAGGCTTGATAACCCAACGCGGGTAATATTTTGCAACGGCCGGCCCATCGCGTCGCAGCGCGTGGCAGCGATCAAGCTGAAACGGCGGCTGGGCATTTTCATCATCATTTTCGCCGTCACGAGTGGGCAGCACATCACCGGCGAATGCCTGTATCGCGGCGGTCGGCAACACGCTGCTCAATTCCGTCAAATGGGTGCAACCATGTGTACCGGCCAGTCGCTCGCGCAAGTCATGCCGGAAGCTCCGTATCAAATTCAGGCCTATGAGCTTTTTATACGCGCTACCAAACGTGTCGCAATATCCGGGATAAGGCACCGAATCCGACACGGCGTCGGCATCAACAATATTGAGTTGGGTATCGATGGTGATTCGGAGCCAGAGGTCATGAATCGGCTCATTGGGCGCTCGCTGGCCAGACGCAAGTTCAACAACGCGAGGTTTGGTATCGGTGATGCGGGCATCGATATCCCAAAGACCGTCATCGCGCTCGAAGGCCTGCGCCACGATGCTGCGGGTGTGGCGCGGCGTGCGTGAGGTTTTAGGGACTGGCAAGGGCATGGTACGGAGGCGCTCGATGAACCGGGGCGGCTGGCGCTCGATTGTCAGTTGTGCAGCCTGTCGCAGCTTCTACGACTGGTGCCGCTCATGCGGCGCTGCAAAGCTGCCGAAGTTTATCACAGGCGGGGGTAAATTCCGTCTGAAAACAGGCGCAAAAGCAATGGCGACAACAGCCCACGGGCGCCCCATCGGGCGACCTATTAGGATTCGGCATCATGTTGTTTTGCCCGTCTCATAACCGCACTAATGGCTGAGGAGGAAAATCCGCGCTGCTGCAAAAAGCGCATCTGTTTGGCCGCCTCCGTCGATGATTCGGCACGTTTGCCAAACTTCTTTTCCCAGACTTCCCATGCTCGCTGATCTTCATCGAGACTGAGTGTGTGCTTGAGGCCCAAGACAGTGCCCTCGTCGAGGCCATGGCTTTGGAGTTCAGACAGGATACGAGAACTGCCGTAACGAGCGACACGGCGATTCACCAGAGATTCGGCAAAGCGGGATTCGGAAAGGAATTTCGATGTCTCCAGCCAATCGAGTATCGCTGGAATGTCGTCTGATTCTTCTGCATGGCGAGCCAGTTTTCTGGCCAGCTCCTGCCGACTGTGCTCGCGCGCTGCAAGATAGCGCAGCGCGCGGGCTTTCAGACTGGGTTTTGGACGCGGCATGCGAGGTGGTTAGACGCAACTCCGCTAGCGCACTAACGGAATTGCGGCTTACTCGCCTTCTTTCATTTCAGCGAGCGCCTTGGCGGCCTTGCGCGCCGCTGCAGGCGAAAGCTCAGCCGGCGCGTCAGACACCGTATCCGAATCTGCCTTCGCCGCTTTTACTTTTGCAGCCGCCGGTAAAGCGGGCAGCTCTGGAACACCCAAATGCGCCCTGACTTTGTTTTCAATTTCGTGCGCAAGTTCTGGCCGCTCTTTCAGATACTGACGCGCATTGTCCTTGCCCTGACCAATGCGCTCACCGTTGTAGCTATACCAGGCGCCAGACTTTTCCACGATTTTTGCTTCAGAGCCAATATCGAGGATTTCACCTTCGCGTGAGGTGCCTTCTCCATAAAGAATATCGAAATGGGCTTCGCGGAAAGGCGGCGCAACTTTATTTTTGACGACCTTGACGCGGGTCTCATTGCCAATCACTTCGTCACCGGATTTGATGGAACCGGTACGGCGAATATCCATGCGAACCGACGCGTAAAACTTGAGCGCATTACCGCCCGTCGTGGTTTCGGGATTGCCGAACATGACACCGATCTTCATGCGGATCTGGTTGATGAAAATGACCATGGTGTTGGTGCGATTGATGGAGCCGGTCAGCTTGCGCAAGGCCTGCGACATCAGCCTCGCCTGCAAGCCTGGCAATGAATCGCCCATATCGCCTTCGATTTCAGCACGTGGCGTGAGTGCCGCCACCGAATCGATCACCACCAGATCAACTGCGCCGGACCGAACCAGCGCATCGGTGATTTCCAGTGCCTGTTCGCCGGTATCTGGCTGGGAAATCAGCAAATCATTGAGATTGACACCCAGTTTCTGGGCATAGACCGTATCAAGCGCGTGCTCGGCATCGATGAAAGCGCAGGTGCCGCCGAGTTTCTGCATTTCGGCGATAACCTGAAGGGTCATCGTGGTCTTGCCCGAGGATTCAGGTCCATAGATTTCCACTACTCGGCCACGCGGCAGGCCACCGACCCCCAGCGCCACATCCAGCCCCAGCGAACCTGTGGACACGACCTGCACTTCTTCGGCCACTGCGCCATCAAGACGCATCACCGAGCCCTTGCCGAACTGCTTCTCGATTTGTGCGAGGGCTGCGCCAAGTGCCTTGGCCTTTTCAGAGTTTGGGGCTTTTTTGTCGTCCATGAATGCTCTCTCAGTTCGGTAAATGGGTTTGCCTGGTGCCGTGACGGAGGCGCCAAAAGCGCCAGACAGTACTGTATAAAAAAACAGTGGCTTAGGCAAGCGTAATTTCAGCGCCACCACGAAAGCGCGGCCGGCACAATCTCTATTTCATGACGGGCCGAGGCAGCTCTAATCCACTGAAGTTCTGAAAATCAAGGACTTGGGACAATTTTCATCGCTCCGGCCTATCGTTCATCAGCTCGACTTTGAATTGCTTATCAAAATAAAAATTTTGACCAAACATCCCGCCAGATGCTTTGTTGATGGCAACATCCAAAGCCAATAGACTTGCAAAAAGGAGGCGAAACAAACTCCGTCGGGTAATCTGTAATGGAAGCGCTGATTAAATAAATGCAGACACTTTTGTGGCAAGATCAATGGAGCCAAGACATTGATTTTACTGATCCCCGCGTCGCAGAGCTGCGCAGGCTCGCCATAAAACGCAGATTTATTCAGCGTCTCCTAAAGTAAAACGCAGCCGTTCACTATAAAGACAAAGACAAACCCATGCGTATCCTGCTCGCGGAAGATGACAGTGTGCTGGCTGATGGCCTGACACGCTCGTTGCGCCAGTCCGGCTATGTCACGGATTGCGTCAACACCGGGCAGGCTGCCGACAACGCCTTGTCTACGCAGGATTTCGATCTGCTGATCCTTGATCTTGACTTGCCGATCATGTCCGGCCTGGAAGTATTGCGGCGACTGCGCACTCGCGAGTCCAGGGTGCCGGTGCTGATCCTGACCGCGGCAGATTCCGTAGAACAGCGGGTCAAAGGGCTGGATCTGGGGGCCGACGACTATATGGCCAAGCCGTTTGCGCTCTCCGAGCTGGAAGCGCGAGTGCGGGCATTGACACGGCGCGGAGCCGGAGGCGGCCCCACTGTCATTCGCCACGGACCTCTGAGCTTTGATCAGGTCGGCCGAATCGCTTATATGAACGATCACATGATTGATCTCTCGGCGCGGGAACTGGGATTGCTCGAGGTACTGCTCAAGCGCAGTGGACGACTGGTCTCGAAAGACCAATTGGTAGACCATCTGTGCGAATGGGGCGAAGAAGTCAGCAACAATGCCATTGAAGTCTATGTACATCGCCTTCGGAAAAAAATCGAAAGCGGGGGAATCCGTATTGCGACGGTCCGAGGACTTGGTTACTGCCTTGAGAAATTCGCACCGGCGCAAAATCCCGAAACCGGCACGGCCTGACGGTGACCGTGGACTCTGCGCGCAGCCCATCCGGGAAAATCGTTCCCGCAGAAACGGCAAGGGATACCCATACGCAGCACTCGCTGTTCGGCGAAATTCTGGACTGGATGCTGATGCCCCTGCTGCTGATCTGGCCTGTCAGCATTGGCGTGACCTACCTGATCGCCAAATCAATTGCCAACGAACCTTTCGATCGTGCGCTGGAAGACCGCGTCACGGTCATTGCGCAGCAGGTCAAGGAAGTCGATGGCGAGGTCAGTGCCGAACTGCCCTACTCCGCGCGTGACATTCTGCGTGCTGATGACGTTGACAATGTGTATTTTCAGATCCGGGGTGCGCAGCGGCAGATGGTCTCGGGCGACACGGACATCCCCCTGCCAGATGAAGAAGACAAACCTGTTCCCTGGTCAGTGATGCTGCGCGATGCACAGATGCGGAACGCGGAAGTGCGCGTCGCTTATCTGTACGTGAATCTTCAACCTGCCCCCGGGGCCCGCCCCAGTACCGAGGGCCCGCGCTACGCCTTGGTCCAAGTAGCAGAGACACTGGAAAAAAGGCGTCAGCTGGCCAACCAGATCATCAAGGGCGTGATCCTGCCCGAATTCATTATTCTGCCTATTGCCCTCACGCTGTTGTGGTTCGCGCTGGTACGCGGTCTGTCACCACTGGCAACCTTGCAGGAACACATACGCTCGCGGCGATCGGATGACTTGTCGCCGATTGATTCACGGGCTGTGCCCGAAGAAATCTCGCCGCTGGTGCGCTCGCTCAATGACATGCTTGCGCGTCTTTCACAAAGCATTCATTCGCAAAAGCGATTCATTGCCGATGCAGCACATCAAATGAAAACTCCTCTGGCTGGCATGCGCATGCAGTCAGAGCTGGCCATGCGACAGTCAAGCCGCGACGAAATTCAGCGCTCGCTGGAGCAGCTTTCAAAGAGCTCCGAATCGGCCACCCGTCTGGTCAATCAGTTGCTCGCTCTCGCGCGTGCCGAAAATGATTCGCCGCAGACCACATCGCTGCAACGCACAGACCTGCGATCGCTGGCTCGAGATACAGTCAAAGACTGGTTTCAGTCGGCGCTGTCACGACAGATCGATCTCGGCTTCGAAGAGGATGAGACAGACCTCGTCGTGCAAGGCAATGCAACCATGCTGCGCGAAATGCTGAACAATATGATCGATAACGCATTACGCTACACCCAACTCGGTGGACGCGTTACTGTGAGAGTGCGCGCTGATACGGAGCGAAACAAAGTACTGCTGGAGGTTGAAGACAATGGACCGGGCATCGCGCCCGCGGAGCGAGGACATGTATTCGAACGCTTTTATCGTGTTCTCGGTAGCGAAGTCGAAGGCAGCGGACTAGGTCTGGCGATCGTGCGTGAAATCGCTCAGCGTCATGCGGCGGATATCGATTTATTCAACAATCCGCGTTCGAATGATCCGCGCTTTCCTGGTCTACTGATTCGCATCAGTCTGCCGATGACATCATCGACGCCATTAAAACGAAGCATCCATTCATGACGGACCCCTCAAGCCATCTTCCTGCGCACGCAATCAAGTTTTGGCGACGCGTCAAAGCATTGACGTTTTTTTTGCTGCTGATCTGGCTGCTCGTGAGTTTCAGTTTTGCATTTTTCGCGCGTGAGCTTGCCGGCCTTTCCGTGTTCGGCTGGCCCCTACCCTTTTACATGGCAGCTCAGGGGACGACGCTGGTTTATCTGGCGCTGATCGGGTTGTATGTGCTCGTCATGAAAAAACTTGATGCGCTGGCCGCCGCAGAGGCTGCACATGACAACTGACAGCTTCACTCGGCGGCTGGTTCGCTATTTCAGTCTGTACACCGCAGGCTTCGGGTTTTTACTGATATCTCTGGCCATTCTCGAGCATGAAGGCTTTCCGCGCTTCTGGCTAGGCTACCTGTTTTTATTTGCCACCATCGTGGTGTACGCCTTTATTGGTGTCTTCAGCAGAACCTCGGATGTCACCGAATACTACGTCGCAGGTCGCCGAGTACCTGCGCTGTTCAATGGCATGGCCACGGCAGCCGACTGGATTTCTGCAGCGAGCTTCATGGGTCTGGCTGGCGGCTTGTACTTGCAGGGCTTCGATGGCCTCGCCTACATCATGGGCTGGACTGGTGGCTACTGCCTGGTGGCGATGCTGATCGCGCCTTATCTGCGCAAATTTGGTCAGTACACAGTGCCCGATTTTCTGTCTGCGCGTTATTCGGGTGCGAACGGCAGCGACTCTATTCGTCTTGTCGCGGTACTTGCCACCGTGATCATTTCGTTTACCTACGTGGTCGCACAAATATACGGCGTGGGACTGATCACCTCGCGCTTCACAGGCATTGATTTTTCGGTCGGTATTTTCCTGGGACTGGCGAGCATTCTTGTCTGCTCTTTTCTCGGCGGCATGCGAGCGATTACCTGGACTCAGATTGCGCAATACATCATCATACTGATCGCTTTCATGATCCCGGTGTCCTGGCTGGCGATGAAGCAAACCGGGATACCCGTACCGCAGATCGCCTACAGCTCAGCCGTAGAAAAACTCACTGCGCAGGAAAAACGACTGGCCGCCAGCAAGAGCGAACAACAGGTTCGCGACCTTTATCGCGAACGCGCGCAGCAATATGATGCCAAGCTGGCTGCCCTGCCACTTACATGGGAAGAGGGCTTGAGAGATGCGCGGCGCCGTCTGCAGGCACTGCAAACCAGCAATGCCTCGCTGATCGAAATCAAGGCCGCGAACCGCGCACTTGCCGATTATCCTAAAAGCCCGGAAGAAGCACGTCGTGTCTGGCTGCTTGCGCGCGATGCCGATCTCGCGCGATCACAAGCGATGCTGTCTCACACACAGCCTTTTCCAGCAGCCGACAAGGCAAGCTCGGACATACAGCGCAATAATTTTCTGGCGCTCGTTTTCTGCCTGATGCTCGGGACCGCAGCATTACCCCATGTGCTAGTGCGCTCTTACACGACACCATCCGTCCCCCAGGCACGCGCATCGGTATTCTGGGCGCTGTTTTTCATTTTGCTGCTCTACACTGCATTTCCTGCGCTGGCTGTGCTGGTGAAGTATGAAATCTATACCTCACTGGTCGGCTCGCCTTTCGCCGATCTTCCCGCTTGGGTCAGTTACTGGGCTGGCATTGATAAAGTCAAACCGCTGATCAGCATCACTGACATTAATCAGGATGGTCTGGTGCAATTGGCAGAAATCGTCATCAATGGCGACATGGTGATGCTGGCCACGCCGGAAATCGCAGGCATGCCGTATGTAATTTCAGCGCTGATTGCGGCCGGTGCATTAGCCGCTGCACTCTCCACTGCCGATGGGCTGTTGCTGACCATCTCCAGCGCGCTCTCGCACGATACCTATTTCAACATGGTGAATCCGGCGGCATCCAGCCAGAAGCAAGTCACCATTTCCAAGCTCATCCTGATGGTGGTGGCCCTGCTGGCCGCTTACACCGCCTCTTTCCGCTCAGGCGATATCCTGTCCATGGTCAGCATTGCATTTTCGATAGCAGCTTCCACCTTGTTCCCCGCACTGGTATTGGGCGTTTTCTGGAAGCGAGCCAACCAGGAAGGGGCAATTGCGGGCATGCTGACCGGATTTTTCGTTTGCCTCATCTATTTGGTGCAAACCAATCCCGCTCTGGGTGGCAGCAGCGTCCACCAATGGTTTCATATAGCACCTGCTTCTGCCGGCGTTTTCGGTGTGCCAGCGGGCCTGATCGTCATGATCACCGTCTCTTTGCTCACGCCACCCCCGACAGCTGAGGCCCTCGCGCTCGTTGACCGACTGCGCAGCCCCTGAAAATTCCTCCTTGGCATGCTTCTTGATACGCCCTTGTTCCAATAGTGGCGTATGCGGTGAGGTAACGAGGCGATGTCAGGTTTTTTCAATGAGATGTACAGCAGCGATGGCGCCCAAGTTCGGCCGCATTACCGTGAATTCGAGCACTGGCTGAGCAAACAGGCCCCCGATATCGTCGAGCGCAAGCGCATCGAGGCAGATCTGAATTTCCGCCGGGTCGGCATCACCTTCGCAGTGTATGGCAGCGATGCCGGCACCGAGCGCCTGATCCCTTTCGATATCATCCCCCGCATCATTCCCGCAGCCGAATGGTCGCAGCTGCATCTCGGCCTCAAACAACGTGTCAAAGCGCTCAATCTTTTCATTCACGACATCTACCACGAGCAGAACATCGTCAAAGCGGGTGTGATCCCGGCCGAGCAAGTGTTTCGCAATGCGCAGTATCGGCCCGAGATGCAGGGCATCACGGTGCCGTCCGATATTTACGCCCAGATTGCGGGCGTGGACATCGTGCGCGCGGGCGAAGGCGAGTTCTATGTCCTCGAAGATAATCTGCGCGTACCTTCCGGCGTGTCGTACATGCTGGAAGATCGCAAGATGATGATGCGCCTTTTCCCAGATTTATTTGCGCGTCACAAGATCGCACCAGTCGCTCACTATCCTGACCTGCTGCTGGATATGCTGCGCTCGGTCGCGCCTCAGGGCGTGGATGATCCCACTGTGGTGGTCATGACACCGGGGATGTACAACTCAGCCTATTTCGAACATGCCTTCCTCGCGCAGCAAATGGGTGTCGAGCTGGTCGAAGGCCAGGACCTGTTCGTCAATGACAATCATGTGTACATGCGCACCACGCGCGGCCCCCAGCGCGTGGATGTGATCTATCGGCGTATTGACGATGATTTTCTGGATCCTCTGGTATTCCGGCCTGATTCATCGCTCGGCGTACCTGGCTTGCTGTCGGTGTATCGCGCAGGTCGCGTCGCACTCGCCAACGCTATAGGTACCGGTGTAGCGGATGACAAATCCATCTACCCTTATGTACCCGACATGATTCGCTTTTATCTGTCGGAGTCGCCCATACTCAATAACGTACCGACCTATCAATGCCGCAAGAAAGAAGACCTGCAATACACGCTGGATCACTTAGCCGAACTGGTCGTCAAGGAAGTTCACGGTGCAGGTGGCTACGGCATGCTGGTCGGGCCCGCATCAACCCGCGCCGAGATTGAGGATTTCCGACAAAGGCTGCTCGCCAAACCCGAGGGCTATATCGCACAGCCCACGCTCGCACTCTCGGCTTGCCCCACCTACGTGGAGTCCGGCATCGCACCCCGGCACATCGACTTGCGACCGTTTGTCCTCTCCGGCAAAACTGTCACCATGGTCCCCGGCGGACTCACGCGCGTGGCACTCAAAGAAGGCTCACTGGTGGTCAATTCATCGCAAGGTGGCGGCACCAAAGACACCTGGGTACTGGAGAAATGACATGCTGAGCCGAACTGCCGATCATCTGTTCTGGATGGCCCGCTACACCGAACGTGCAGAAAACACGGCACGCATGCTGGACGTGAATATGCAAACCCAGTTGCTGCCGCAATCCGCTGAAGCTGCAGAACAAGGCTGGCGTGCCGTGCTGGGCATCTCCGAACTGCAGCCAGCGTTTGATGAAAAATACGGAATGCTCACGCGCAAGGATGTGATTGATTTCATGGTGCGCGATCCCGAGAATCCTTCCTCGATCGCTTCTTGCCTCACACATGCACGAGAAAACGCACGCGCTGTTCGCGGTACGCTCACCACCGAAGTCTGGGAAACTCAAAACACCACCTGGCTGGAGATGAATCATCTACTCAGGGATGGCATTCTCGATCGAGATCCCGGCGAGTTCTTTGAATGGGTCAAGCATCGTTCTCATTTATCTCGTGGCGTGACAATTGGCACGATGCTCAAGGATGAAGCCTTCTATTTCATTCGTCTCGGTACCTTTCTCGAACGCGCAGACAATACCGCCCGTCTGATCGATGTGAAATTTCATGGTGCAGACCGCGAGCTGCTCACGGCTACCGATATGGATTTTTATCATTGGGCTGCCGTGCTGCGCTCCGTATCAGCTTTTGAAACCTACCGTAAAGCCTATCGCGATGTAATCACACCCGAGCGTGTGGCTGAACTGCTGATACTGCGCGGCGATATGCCACGCTCTCTGATGGCTTGTCTAGCCGAAGTTGTGAATAACCTTGAACAGGTGCGCAATGATGTCTCGCGCGAGACCGAACGTTTTGCAGGGAGACTGCATGCTGACCTTCGCTTTAATAGCATCGACGACATCATGCGCCATGGGCTGCATGACTTTTTGACCGACTTTCTGGAACAGATTTACGATCTGGGCAATCGAGTCAGCCGCGATTTTCTGCTTCCACTTGCCGCATGAAGGCCACCACACTCGCGATCCGTCATGAAACGGTCTATCGCTATGAAAAACCAGTGGGATATTCGATACAGCAACTGCGGCTGACGCCCCGCAGCGAACTGCTGCAACGTATCAATCACTGGCACATCGCAACACCCGGCAAGCGGCAGTCAGCCCAAGATGCCTTCGGCAATAGCAGTGAAATACTCACCATCGTTACAGCCCACCAGGAAGTTCGCATCGTTGCCAGCGGTTTGGTTGAAATTCAATCGCCGGACCGGGGAAGACTGACGGAAAAAATGCTGCTCTCGCCGCTGGCCTTCACTGTTCCCACCCGACTCACCGAACCGCATGAGGCTGTACGATCGTTTGCGGCTGACAAACTGCCACCACGACCAACAAGTCATCAGCTACTGGATTTTTCCCAGACGATTTGTGAAGCGATTCACTACGAAATGGGTGCGACCGGTTCCGGCAGTACCGCCAGCGATGCACTCGCTCTGGGCAAAGGTGTCTGTCAAGACCATGCGCATCTCTTCATCGCCAGCTGCCACAGCGCTGGCATACCCGTGCGTTATGTGTCCGGTTACATCGATCCGGGCACGGTTGCCCACAGCGCCAGCCATGCCTGGGTCGATGTCTGGGTCGATGACGTTGATTTTTCCGGCTGGGTGAGTATTGATGTGACGCACGCCCGCTTCCAAAACGCCTCTTACTGCCGACTGGCGGTGGGCCGAGATTATGAATCTGCTGCGCCAGTCCGAGGAATGCGGCGTGGTGGTGGTGACGAATTATTGGACGTCCGCGTGGATATCAGCCCACTATGAGGATGCTCAGCCCAACCATCGTTATCAAAGCCTCAGTTAAAATGCGGCTTTCCCTTCCTGGGTGGTGTCCATGACATATTGCATCGCGATGCGCCTGAACGCGGGCCTGGTTTTTTTGTCGGATTCGCGCACCAATGCTGGCGTCGATCAGATCGGCACATTCCGAAAAATGAGTGTGTTTGAAAACCCGGGTGATCGCATGATGGTGCTCATGAGCGCCGGCAATTTGTCGATCTCACAGTCCGTTCGCCAGATGGTCGCCGAATATCTGTCACCCGATGGCACCAGCATCTGGACAGCCTCGTCGATGGCCGAGGCTGCGCAAATCGTCGGCGAATGCATACGCAACGTACACAAACGCGATGCGGAGTCTCTGGACAAATTCGGTATCGATTTCAACGTCAGTCTGATTTTTGGCGGACAAATCCGCGGCGAGCGCTGTCGCCTATTTCAGATGTACTCGGCGGGTAACTTCATCGAGTCGCATGATGAAAATCCTTATTTTCAGATTGGCGAATCCAAATACGGCAAGCCCATCGTCGATCGAGTGATTTCTCCGATGACGCCGCTCGATGAAGCCGCAAAATGTGCACTGATCTCCATGGACTCCACCTTGCGATCCAATATCTCGGTGGGTTTTCCCCTTGATCTGCTTGTATACAGCACAGACAGTTTGTCTATCGGACGTTTCGTCACGATTGATGAAAAAAATCAGTATTTTCAAATGATACGCAGCACTTGGGGTCAGCAACTGAAATCGGTCTTTGAAAGTATTCCCGACCCGGTCTGGAATGCCGCGCCTGAAACCACCAGCAACGTACTATCGACTAGCGCGCATCTGAATCACCCTGTGCGCATCTCACCACCGGCCACGGTCACGCGTGTCGAAGCGCGAACGCCACAACGGCAAACACTGGCACAAGACGACGATCACCAACGCCAGCACTGATTACCGAACCAGCGCTTGAACGCGCTGATGTTTTTATTTTATTGAGACGCGCTTTTCTGCGTCTGTTCTTCAGCTTCCTCGCAACATCTCACAAAATTCAACTGACAACCAGCTTCAGCCCCCAATAAACTTCGCCGCCTTGATTTAACTTTTTGTTAAACATCATGTCGGTCAGACTATTTCATTGCCTCATCTTTTTCTTTTGCGTTTCTGGCTGGGTGGTACCAGCACAATGCAGAGCACAATCCCTGGACACCGATCAGCTGCTGCGTCAGCAAGAGCGCGAGCGCCAACTTCGTCAGCAGAATGAATCACAGAAACCCTCCCATTTGCCGACACCCACGCTCGAGACTTTGCTGATACCCGCTGAAGAAACACCCTGTCGAGTCGTTCACACGCTGGTCTTGCGGGGTGATGCGAGCGAACATTTTCAGTGGGCACTTGCAGCAGCCGATAGCGACAACGATTCGGCCCGCGGTCGCTGTCTGGGACCCTCGGGTATCGCGGTAGTAATGCAGCGCATACAACAAGCGATACTCGAACGAGGTTATGTCACAACGCGTGTACTGGCTGAAACGCAGGACATTCGTAACGGCATTCTCACGCTCACGTTGCTACCCGGTCGCATTCGACATATCCGCTTTTCAGACGAAACGTCATCGCGCGCGACGCTGTGGAATGCGATGCCGGCAAAGCCGGGCGACTTGCTGAATGTGCGCGCGCTGGAACAAGGACTTGACAACCTCAAACGACTGCCAAGTACCCAAGCCAATCTGAGAATCAATGCGGCAAAAGGCACTGATGCCGAAAAAGGCGAGAGCGATGTGGTCATTGAATGGTCGCAGGCACTACCATTTCGCCTGAACCTCTCGCTAGACGATGCCGGCAGCAAATACACCGGTAGATATCAGACTGCAGTAACACTCGCCTACGACCATTGGTGGACGCTCAATGATCTTTTTTATGTGAGCGTTAACCAAGCTGTCGGCGGTGGCTTACCTGGCGATCGCGGCTCGCAGGCACACACGGTGCATTACTCGGTGCCATGGAAAGAATGGCTGCTCTCAGCCACTGCCTCCGAATTCGCGTATCACCAGGCCGTAGCGGGCTTGAATCAGGACTACAACTATCGTGGCGAAGGCAGTAATCGCGAACTGGCTATCAGGCGTCTGCTCCATCGAAACAGTATCAGCAAGACCGGCGCCACTCTGCGTTGGTGGTCGCGTGCCTCACGTAATTTCATCGATGATGTCGAAGTCAATCCTCAACACCGAGATAACGGTGGCTGGGAGCTGGGACTGAATCAGCGCTTGCAGCTTGGCGCCGCATCAGTTGACGCCAACCTCGCTGCACGACGTGGCACGGGCGCCTTTGGATCACGACCTGCACCGGAAGAGGCTTTTGGCGAGGGCACCTCTCGAATGCAAATTCTGCGTGCTGATGCAACGCTCTCAGTACCGTTTCATCTTGCCTCGCAAAGACTTCGCTATGCTGCCGGCTGGCGCGCACAGTGGAATGGCACGCCACTGGTACCACAAGATCGTTTCGCTATCGGGAGCCGCTATACCGTGCGTGGATTTGATGGCGAATCGCTGCTCACTGGCGATAACGGCTGGCTCTTGCGTCAGGAACTGGGACTTTCGCTCACACCTATCGCAAGCGAACTCTACGCAGGCATCGATACCGGGAAAGTGGGCGGTCAGTCGACCACAAGCTTACTCGGCAAACGCCTGACTGGCGCCGCCATCGGGCTGCGCGGCAATGCGGCTCCCTTGTCGTGGGATTTCTTTGTTGGTCGCCCGCTGGATAAGCCGGAAGGTTTTCGTACTGCGGGTACTACTGCTGGCTTTTATCTAAGCCTCAATTTTTGAAGATCATCGATTGGTATCGGGCCGTGTGATGTCGACTATGGCTGGAGATATATCAGTTGAAAATTTTTCGATACGGCCAGTGGGTGTAAGGCTATACGTGAGTACATGATTAGGATCAGCTTCATTCATGCCCCATTCCGCAGTGATTGAGAGTGTGCAATATAACAATCATTCTGCGTGTCAATCATGCTTTTCAGCAGCGTGCAAATTTAGCGACAAGAAGGAAAATTGAAACGACAAATTGCAAAGCACCTCCAAGCTTAGCCAAGTTCAATTTTTTCCGCGCGTATCGAATGAACGAAAATTCATAGCGCTCCAACATGATTGCTGGCTTTCTGAAACATCATCGAAAGATGTCCATTTACATGGCGAGTTCGCGAATAAAAATACATTCGTCTTCAGCTTCGGACCTGGCTAAGCACTTTCCTCAATATCGTACTGCCCAAGAATGCTCAATGAGTGCTAACGAGGATGAGATGAAAGGCGATACAAAGTCGTCTCAAAAATCGAAATTGAAGGCGCGCGATCTGGTCAGAAATCCGTTGCGAGTCTGGAATGATGGATCGACTACGCCTTTCCATGAACCGACGCGCGATATTATGAAATGGATTTATCAGACGATTGCACCTGAAAAGACGCGCTATCAGGTAGCAACACGCTGGATGTTTCATAACGAGATTATGGAAAATCGTCACTGTCCAGTGCCGATTCCTGACCGGTCAGGGCTGGTATACACGACACCGGGAGGTAAATACTGGATTGTCCTCAAGCCGGACGGTACGTTGCGATTCAGAATTCCGGTGCCGCAGGTGACGCGTCGGTCAGTCCCTTCCGACGGCTATCTGGGTGAACCGCGACGCAGCCTGAACGAAGACAATTACATCATGTACTGCGATGGCAGCGACGGAGATCGCGACGATTTCCGGTTTTTCTTCAACATGAGAACCGGCCGACTGGTGCAAGTACATTTGAACGGGCGAACGAACCCTTGTGATGATGGTTAGTGGGCATTGAATAAATTCCGCTTTTATTCAAACACCGCTGACTCGGGCAAGCTTTATTCGACGATGGTCTGTGGCTCGCCTTGATGACGCTCGCGAATTTCCCCCAAGCGAAAGACCGTTTCGCCCAGCTGCTTGAGCATCGTTTCGGCTTCGTCGGCCTTGTCTCTGGCGACAATGACTGTCATTCCAATTCCGCAATTAAACACACGATGCATCTCTGCATCTTCGACACCGCCATGCTGCTGAAGCCACGTGAATAGAGGCGGCATCTTCCAGGCATCACGATGCAAGACGGCGGTGAGATTGGATTGCAATACGCGAGGAATATTTTCAACCAGGCCACCACCGGTGATATGCACCAGACCATGAATGTCGATTTCTTCCATCAGCGCCAGCAAGGGCTTGACGTAAATGCGCGTCGGCGCAATCAATACATCCGACAGCGGACGTCCATGAAAATCTGCATTCAAATCGGGCTTGGCCACATCAAGAATTTTTCGTACGAGCGAGTAACCGTTCGAGTGCGCCCCTGAAGACGCCAGACCCAGCACGACATCACCAGCACTGATTTTTTTCCCATCAATGATGCGGGATTTTTCTACGGCACCCACCGCGAAGCCGGCAAGATCATATTCGCCATCGGGATACATGCTGGGCATCTCGGCAGTCTCGCCGCCAATCAGGGCACAGCCTGCCTGCTCGCAACCTGCGGCGATACCTTTGATCACATCGGTCGCGGTCGCCACATGCAAGCGGCCGCAGGCAAAGTAATCGAGGAAAAACAGCGGCTCCGCACCCTGCACCAAAATATCATTGACGCTCATGGCGACCAGATCGATACCCACCGTATCGTGACGATTCAGATGAAAGGCCAGTTTGAGTTTGGTTCCTACGCCATCGGTGCCAGAGACCAGCACCGGTTCGCGGTATTTTTTACTGACTTCGAACAGTGCGCCGAAACCACCAATACCCGCGAGCACGCCCTCACGCATCGTACGTTTGGCAAATGGCTTGATCGCTTCGATCAATGCATCGCCGGCATCGATATCAACGCCTGCATCGCGATAAGAGAGAGAAACCGGTGGCTTTGTGGACATGATCACGTACGATGGATGAATGGGAAATCAGGCAGAGGAAACGGTAAAATGGCACACCTGCTGCGGTGCCCGACCGCCGAAGCGACGCTTATTTTACCAAATCACCCTCCCCGGCTCCGCGAGACATGCCCATTGTGACCAGTCCCGAACAAAGACAGACGCTGCTGTGGCTGGCCGTTGGCGTTACGCTGGCTGTGATGCTGGTCCTGCTCGGACCTGTCCTGACGCCCTTTGTCGCCGCGGGAATTATTGGATACATACTTAATCCCGGGGTGGATGCGCTTGCAGCACGCGGACTGCCGCGCGCACTGGCGGCACTGATCGCCATCGTGACGGTCGGACTGCTGATGGCAGCCATCGTCCTCATCGTCCTGCCGGTGCTGGGCGAAGAGCTGCCGGTCCTCAAACAAAGACTGCCCATACTGTTGGCCCGTATTGATGGCAGCGTCGGCGCCTGGCTGCGTCAATTGGGCATGGGTGGCCGGATTGATCTGGCCGGCATCCAGCAAATCATCACCGAAAAACTGGCTGCAGGCGATGGCTTCAGCACCTCCATGCTGACTTGGCTGCGGGTGGGTGGCACCGCCGTGGTCGAATGGGCGGCAACGCTGTTACTCATACCGATCGTGCTGTTTTATGTATTGCTGGACTGGCATCCGCTGTTTGCGCGCATGGGCGAAACTGTGCCGCGCCGCTGGATTGCGCAGGTGACCGAGATGGCAAAAGAAGTCGATAGCCTGCTCGCACAATACCTGCGGGGGCAATTGCTGGTCATGCTGCTACTGGCATCGTATTACTCGATTGGCCTTGCCTTGGCCGGTTTCGATGTGGCGCTGCCGGTCGGACTACTCACCGGACTGCTGGTATTTATTCCCTATGTCGGCTTCGGTTTTGGCCTGCTGCTGGCTATCGTTGCAGCGGTATTGCAGTTTGATGGCGCCCATGGACTTGTCGCAGTGGCCATCGTGTATGGTCTGGGACAGTGCATCGAAGGTTTTTATCTGACACCGCGGTTGGTGGGTGAGCGCATTGGACTGCATCCGCTTGCAGTGATTTTTGCATTGCTCGCATTTGGCCAGTTATTCGGCTTTGTCGGTGTGCTGCTCGCGCTCCCTGCCTCGGCGATCCTGCTGGTGGTATTCGGTCGTCTGCGCCGGCACTACCTCAACAGCAGTTTTTACAATCAGTCATGAGGCAATTACTCCTTGATTGGGGTGCTGCTGGACCACCCACCCTGGAGAGCTTCGTTATCGGTCGAAACGAGGAACTTGCCGCCGCGCTTCGTCGCATCGCCAATCAGGAAGCAGCCTCACTGGATCAGCGTTTCATTACGCTTTGGGGCGAACCGGGTGCGGGCAAATCGCATTTGCTGTGCGCATTGGCAGCAGGCGAAGGGACTCGTTACTTGAGTGCCGAGCAAGCTGCGGAAAGCTATGCATGGTCGCCAGAGATAGCGTTGTACCTTCTCGATGATTGCGACCAACTCGATGACGACCAGCAGATTGCAGCGTTTGCGCTGTATAACCAGGTACGCGAAGCCGGTGGCATGCTGGTGGCTGCCGCCAACAGACCACCAGCGCAACTGACGCTGCGCGAGGATCTGCGGACGCGGCTGGCCTGGGGTCTGGTCTATCAGGTCCATGGTCTGTCGGATGAAGAGAAAATCGATGCCCTGTCGAAGTCCGCAGATGCCCGTGGTCTGGTACTGTCGCCAGGCGTGTTACCCTACCTGCTGACGCACTCTCGCAGAGACATGCAATCACTGTCAGCGATCCTTGATGCGCTGGACCGCTACTCGCTGGAGACTCAGCGCCCCATCACGATGCCGCTATTGCGAGAGTTGCTGCAACTCGGCGACGCTCAACCGACCTCATGAACCTCACGCTTTTCGACCTCGACAATACGCTGCTGCCTCTGGATTCCGATTATGAATGGGGACAGTTCCTGGTTCGCACCGGTGCAGTGGATCCGGTGGCTTTCACTGCGCGCAATGCGGTCTTTTACGAGCAGTACCAACAAGGCACGCTGAACCCGGTCGAATATCTCGAATTCGCTTTTGGCACTCTGGCGCGCTTTGCCCGCGAACAGCTCGACGCCTGGCATGCGCAGTTCATGGCCGAAGTCATTGCGCCCGCGATTCGCCCTGAAGCGCTGGCACTGATCGAAAGACATCAGCAGACTGGCGATCTGATCGCGATTGTCACGGCGACCAACCGGTTTGTGACCGGCCCGATCGCCGACGCCTTTGGCGTCGCTCATCTGATTGCAGCGGAGCCCGAACTGGATGTTCGCGGACAAATTACCGGCCGACATGTCGGCACACCGCCTTTTGCAGAAGGCAAAGTCATTAACCTGCACCAGTGGCTTTCGACGATGAATCTCTCGCTGGCCGGTTTTGATCGCAGCACGTTCTATAGCGATTCGCAGAACGATATTCCGCTGCTCTCGGCAGTGAGTCATCCTGTCGCTACCAATCCCAATGCCAAGCTGACAGCGCACGCACAGGCACATGGCTGGCCGATACTGCATCTGTTTCATGATTAGAAAATTCATCCGCCGCATACTCGGCAATGGCGCCTCTGCTCGCGATGCTCGCGCACCGCTGGTTTTCGGTCGCGACGAGCACGGCATTGATCCCGACGATGTTTCATCCAACGCAGTGCGTGTGACAGAGACCTTGCAACGCGCAGGCTTCAAGGCCTTCATTGTCGGTGGCGCCGTGCGCGATCTGGTTCTTGGATTCAAACCCAAAGATTTTGATGTGGCGACCAACGCCACGCCGGAGCAGATCAAGCGCCTGTTTCGCCGTGCATTCATCATTGGTCGACGGTTTCAGATCGTGCATGTGATGTTTGGGCAGGATCTGATTGAGGTCACGACCTTCCGCGGCAGTTCATCCGATGGAGCACCCAAAGACGAGCATGGTCGGGTTTTGCGCGACAACACCTTCGGCGAGCAGCATGAAGATGCCGAGCGACGTGATTTCACGATCAACGCCATGTATTACGATCCGGAGCAGCAACTGGTACTCGATTATCACGGCGGCATGAAAGACATTCGCAGTCGCTCGCTGCGCATGATCGGTGACCCTGCAGCACGTTATCGTGAAGATCCGGTTCGGCTTTTGCGTGTGGTGCGATTTGCGGCAAAGCTCAATTTCAAGATTGCACCGACGACGCGCACACCGATCTCCGTGATGGCACCACTGATCAACAATGTACCCGCAGCTCGTGTCTTTGATGAAATGCTCAAGCTGCTGATGAGCGGTCATGCAATGGCTTGCCTGCAACAACTCCGTCAAGAGGGCTTGCATCACGGTCTCCTGCCCTTGCTGGATGTGGTTCTTGAACAGCCCATGGGTGAGAAATTCGTCACCCTCGCGCTGGCCAACACCGATGAGCGCATACGGCAAGGCAAACCGGTCTCGCCCGGCTTTCTGTTCGCCTCGCTGCTCTGGCATCAGGTGCTCGAAAAATGGGAAGCTTACCGCGCGGCCGGCGAATATCCGATTCCAGCTTTGCATCTCGCAGCCGACGATGTGCTCGACAGCCAGACCGAGAAACTGGCGCTGCAACGCCGAATTGCCACCGACATGCGTGATATCTGGGCGATGCAACCCCGCTTTGAACGCCGCTCAGGCAAAACACCCTACAAACTGCTGGAACACACGCGCCTGCGTGCTGGCTATGATTTTCTCTTGCTGCGCTGTGCGTCGGGCGAAGTCGATGCAGAACTCGGCGCTTGGTGGACTGAGTTTATGGAGGCCGATAGTGCCGATCGTGAATCACTGCTCAATCGCAAACCTGCCGAGGCCGAAGGCGCCGCACCCAAGCGTCGGCGACGTCGTGGCGGACGCAATCGCAGCAAGAGTTCAGGGGATGTGCAGTGACCGCCATGGTGTCAGCCTATATCGGAATTGGTGCCAATCTGGGTGACTCGCAGCAAACCGTGCGCCTCGCCATTCAAGCATTGCAGGGGCTTGCGGATACCCGACTGTCAGCCAGTTCATCGCTATTTGCCACCGCACCCATTGATGCAACAGGATCCGATTTCGTGAATGCAGTCGCTCGTATCGATACGAGCCTTGCGGCCGAAACTTTGTTGTCGGAACTGCAGAAAATCGAGCAGGCATTCGGCCGCGAGCGGCCCTTTCGGAATGCGCCGCGCACACTGGACCTGGATTTATTGCTGTACGGGCAGGCACAGATACGCAGTAGCGGACTGGAAGTGCCACATCCACGCATGACCGATCGCGCATTTGTACTCAAGCCGCTGCTTGAACTGGATGCGGCCATCCATATTCCTGGCAAGGGTCATGCGCAAGATTTTCTGGCCAGTGTGCAGGATCAGCGCATCGAGGTCATTGACCTGACCCCTGCCTTTGCATTGCCCTCCAACTAAAAGACACATGAGCTCAGGCTGCGCTTGTGTCACCCATTGGGCATTTCGGTTTCGCAATCGCGTATCATCTCTGGCATGAGCCTGGAAAAATATCGTTACATCGTTGTGGAAGGCCCGATCGGCGTCGGCAAGACCAGTCTTGCCCGGAAAATTGCGGCTGAAACCAATGCCCAGCCAGTGCTGGAGCAACCGCAGGAAAACCCGTTTCTTGAGCGCTTCTATCGGGACGCTACCCGGTACGCGTTGCCGACGCAGATGTTTTTTCTTTTCCAGCGAATGAACCAGCTGCGCGACCTGACACAAACGGATCTGTTCTCCGCGCCCGTCGTATCGGATTTTCTGATTGATAAAGATCCACTATTTGCCACGCTGACGCTGGCTGATGATGAACTCAATCTTTACCGACAGCTCTTCGATCACTTCAGTCAGTCGGCACCCCGACCTGATCTGGTGATCTATCTTCAGGCGGCGCCAGCCACACTGACCGAACGTATCCGCAGACGCGGCATTCCCAGCGAGGCTGGCATCTCGGAAAACTACCTGCAGCGTCTCTGCGAAAGCTATAGCCGCTTTTTCTACAACTATGAGACATCTCCACTGCTCATGGTGAATGCCGAAAATTTGAACCCAGTGGAGAGCAGCGATGATTTCGAGTTGCTTCTCAAGCGTATCGCTGGCATGCGGGGCAAACGAGAATTCTTTAACCGCGGAGAATGACGATGACTGGTCATCCAAAGTCAGACAATGGCGGCAGCCGAAAAAAAATCACCATTTCGACGCTCGCGGAAATGCGCGCGCGGGGCGAAAAAATTGCAATGCTGACTTGTTATGACGCCAGTTTTGCCGCCGTCATGGACCAGTGCGGTGTGGATGCCCTTCTGGTAGGCGACTCACTGGGCATGGTAATACAAGGTCATGACACAACCTTGCAAGTGACCTTGACGGACATCGCTTATCACACGGCTTGTGTCGCAAGAGGTCATCGCACATCCCTGCTGGTGGCCGATATGCCCTTTGGATTTTATGCGACCCCAGAACCTGCGCTGGACAATGCAGCACTACTGATGCGTGCCGGGGCCGAGATGGTCAAGCTGGAAGGTGGCAGCTGGCTCGTTCCCACCGTCAGAATGCTGGTCGAACGCGGTATACCTGTGTGTGCGCACTTGGGTCTGACACCGCAATCCGTTCATCAACTCGGTGGCTTCAAGGTACAGGGAAAGACTGACGCCGCTGCCGAGCAATTGCTGATCGACGCACTCGCACTGCAAGACGCCGGCGCTTCACTGCTGGTACTCGAGGCCATACCAACAGGGCTTGCGGACAGGGTCACGAACACCCTGGCGATACCCACGATCGGTATTGGTGCAGGTCCGGGCTGCTCCGGTCAGGTGCTGGTGATGCATGACATGCTGGGCGTCTTCCCCGGACATCGCCCCAAATTTGTAAAAAACTTCATGGACAGCCAGCCCGACATCGCGGGTGCAATCAATGGCTATGTCAAGGCCGTCAAAGACCACAGCTTCCCGGCACCGGAACACTGCTTTTAATGTGCTTGCTCGCCGCTTCTGCGGTGTCAGATCAAGGCCACGTGCTTATGCATCCCTGATATCTGTCAGGTAGCGCGAAAGACTCGCTTCAAGTTGCGGCGCAAGTGACTCAAGATCACTCACCGCGAGGCCCAGATTGCGTACCAGACCATCCTCAAGGCTGTACACCCAGCTGTGGACCGTCACTTGCTGCCCGCGATCCCAGGCATCCTGCACGATCGTCGTCTGACAAACATTCACGACCTGTTCGATCACATTCAATTCACAGAGACGATCCGTACGCTCGCGACGTGTCATCTTTGCAGGCAGATAATCCGCATGCTTATTGTGCACATCCTGTACATGTCGAAGCCAATTGTCTGCCAAACCCACTCTGCGCCGCTCCAGCGCCGTGTTCACGCCAGAGCAACCGTAGTGACCGCACACAATGATGTGCTTGACGCGCAAAACATCAATCGCGAACTGCAAGACCGAGAGACTATTGAGATCCGAGTGGACCACGACATTGGCCACATTACGATGCACAAATAACTCACCGGGCTCAAGGCCAACAATGGTATTCGCCGGAACACGGCTATCCGAACACCCAATCCACAAAAACTCAGGTGATTGCTGAGACAACAGCTTGCGGAAATACTCTGGATCCCGCGCAATCATGGAATCAGCCCATTGCCGATTATTGGCAAAAAGCTGCTCTAGGACCGAAACCGGCTGGTTTTTATTCATTGGATCGTCAAGGTAACTGTATTAGGTGGATTTTACCGCAGAGTCCCATTTGCGAAAGATCATGACAGACATCGTCGGAACAGAAATCAATCTTGCAATTTGTTTCACAACAAAAATCAATCGACCAAATCACCAAAGCAGATCAAAAAAATGCAATCACCATTAGCAGTTGCAGAAAATGTGCTAATTGATTTTTCATGAAAGAGGGCTTTTTTTACACTGAATCACGTCACAACAACTGAGTAAAAACAAGTTGCAGTGACGATAGTGAGGCGAAAAATCAAAAACTAAAAATTGTTTTCAACGTAGCCACAAGCGGTAAAAGTCGATAGAGATATGTTACACAAAACTGATCTTTCTATGTATCAAGGAAATGAGCAAAAAAGCAAAATTATTTTTTAAGGCAACAACTTACCAAAGACCGTGATGCTGTCTGAATGTCAATCCGATATCGGCACTCAGAAACAGCATTTCTTCATTGATACCATCAAAGGAGCTTCATCATGATGGCTTTAGAACGTGACAATGTGTTGGCAATTCAGGGAAACAGCATAGCCTCCCTGCCCAAAAGGCAGTATCACCAGATCGACCTTGAGTACCATACTACGAGCAACGCCTTATGGACTTACATGAAACCTCTGGGTGTCCCCTGTTTCAATCTGGGTATGGTGGAAGAATTGCACCAAACATTCGACGAAGTAAACCGGAATAAGGGCCAGTTTCTTTATGAGGGAACCTGGTCTCCGGTTGACTATTTTGTGATTGCGTCGCGCCATCCCTATACCTTTAATCTAGGCGGCGACCTTGCGCTGTTTATTCGACTGATCAAGGCTCGCGATCGAGATGCCTTGATGAATTATGCAAAACTTTGTGTTGATGGGATATATACCCGACTTTGTAACTACAACGCCTCCGCAATGACGATCTCGCTCGTTCAAGGCGATGCTTTGGGCGGAGGATTTGAATTTGCACTGTCTAGTAACATCATCGTTGCCGAGCGAGGCGTGAGGATGGGCTTCCCGGAAATCATCTTCAATCTTTTCCCAGGAATGGGCGCCTATAGTCTGCTTAGCCGACGGGTCGGTATGCGAATGGCAGAAAAAATGATGACCAGCGGGAATACGTATCTCGCAGAAGATTTGGAAAAATTGGGTGTCGTTGATTTGGTAGTGCCACAGGGCGAAGGCACTAAGGCTGTTTTTGAAATGATTCAAAAACAAAGTAAAAGACTCAATGGGCTACGAGCCATCTACGAATGCCGTCGGCACGCAAACCCAGTCTCGTATAAAGAACTTCTGGATATCACATCTATCTGGGTTGAGTCAGCACTACAGTTGACGAGCAAAGATTTACATATGATGAATCGTCTAGTTCTCTCGCAACGCCGTCAGCAGGGCCAGCGATCTCAATCGGAAGAAAGTAGTTTTTATCTCGCAGCAGCGTAATGCAAAAAGCCGATCTTGCTTTACTTAAAAAAGAAAGTACTGATCAAATAAAACCGCAAGTTTTCGTAGCAAAGTTAATGGCAATAAGCCGTTGATTTTGCTACCCTCAGCGTCACACAACTATGTCGTATCGCCATCAGACATGGATTTATTCGGAATTTCTCTAAAAAATTCCTGAATCAGAAATTTACAGAAATCCGATCCAGGAAAACAAAAAAGCATCAAAGGAACAAGAATATTTTTATTTTTCGCTCGCAAACATTTGGTAAAAAAGATAAAAATTCATTTTTATACTGTTTGTGAGACCCGGAAAAATATCCGGGGAATCTATGGACTGAAACAGATTTCGCAATTTCGACATATGCTCCATATCTGCCGAAGCATGCGATTGCAGAAAAATAAAACCGTCAGAGAGCTTCCTGCCGAAAGCATTCGAAATAGCATCAGCGGCCTTGCCGGCGTACACAGAGGAGATGATTTCCAAAACATAAATCATGCCGAGCACAGTGCAAGGGTTAGCGAGCAATGCCGAATAATAGTTGAATGCGATCATTGCCTGGATCGATCCGCGCGGTGTTTTTTCAATGACTTCTTCAGAGGCATATCCAAAACTGGCAATGTCTTGAAGTACAATTTTTTCATGACCTTTTTCTTCATGAATATGATCATAAAGATAGAGTCTGACCGTATCGTATCTTTGCGCACAACGCCCAGCAGCAGCGGCCATAATCGGACAGAAATGTAAAACAATAGGATAAATATCGGACATGAAGCTGACATAGTGCTTTTCCGATACATCTCCAGAAAGCATTCTCCGCATCATGGGTGTACTCTCGATCTCACGGCAGTTTATATCGGTCAACTCAATCAATTGATTCGCAAATGACATACATTTTCTCCAAAAATATAAAACCGGCCATTAGTCACTCTCAGTCGCAGTTTGTCGTCGTAGCTGTCGATATTTTTCTAGCTCTTCACAAAGCTCGCTGAATACTTTTTTCATTTCCTGCAATATTTCCGATGAATACTCCTCCATTTCAAGAATATTTAATTTCTCAACCCGCTTGCACATCATTTTGAGAGAAACTGCACCGATACTGAGCGCAGATCCTTTCAATGTATGAAGTATTTCTTTGATCTCATCGACTCTTGCCTCATTTAATGCAAACTCGAGAGAGCGCAGTAATTTATTGTTTTCCGTAACAAATTCGAGAATCAAATCATCGAGAAATTTTGGATCTTTGCTGACATGCTCCAGATCGGTCAGATTCTGCAGGTCTAGCACCGTCGCTGTTGGTCGTAGTAATTTCAGCCGGTTTTTAGGTTTGGGTGAAAGAGTCCGATTTTCGGGTGGGCCGGACGACTTGAATTCGGTTACTAGCTGCTCAAGAGTCTGCAGAAATGAATTAACCTGTATGGGCTTTGGGAGAAATTCGTCAGCACCAGCCTCAAGGCTTTCCTCGCGAGCCTCTGTTGTGACATTGGCAGAAAACATGATGATGGGAGCGCGCGCCATATTGCCGCGCATGAGTCTATACATCCGAGCAACATCCATACCGGTCATGCCTGGCATGTTCATATCCAGGATAATGGCGTCGAACTCTTTTTTTTCTATCTTATCGAGAGCATCTTCACCATCTTTCGCCAAAGTGCAGTGATGACCGGCCCGCTCGAGTATTTTTTGAATGACTTTGCGATTAGTAGGATTATCTTCCGCTACTAGAACTCGGTAAGTACAGTCATCGAATTTCGCACTGAAACTTGAGTTTGATATTGACAGTTCGGATTCCCGAGAGAACGGTGTTATTTTTTTCGAAGTATCGTTCGATGAAATGATGGAATGAGCGTGTAAAACATTGTTTAAATGATCTAAATCTAGCGGCAAATGAAGTACCGCTGAAAATCCAACCCGTTCGGCCAGTTCTTCTACCAGTTTTGCATGTGGACCAGAATTAGAAATCAATGCCAAGGTCACGGGCATGTCGCGAACAACTTCGCGAATGGATAGCACTCTTTTTCGAAGCAAGATTTCGTACGTATCGATAGCCAATTCTTGCAAAGGTGATTCTTGAATGAAGATCAGGCGTATCGGCTTGCCCACTAATAGGGATTGCTCAATGATATCTTTTGCCTCGCCAAAATCTGAGGCCAGAACGGGAGGGCTGGTGATGCGATTGCGCAGAGGGCCCAGAAAATCATCGGTATTTTTTTCCGTGCCGATGATGATGCTTCTGATCTGAATTGTGGCGAGTGATTTTTTTTCTAAATCTTCAACTCTGACTGTACTGAAATCAAGCTCGAACCAGAAATCACTTCCCTGACCCTGAATGCTCTGAAAACCGATCTCTCCGCCCATGAGTTCGACCAGCTGCTTGCTGATAGTGGTTCCCAGACCAGTTCCACCATAGCGCCTTGCGATCGTTTCCTCGGCTTGCGTAAAGCTGTCGAATATCCGGCTCTGCGCCTCAAGTGGAATGCCTATCCCCGTATCTTTTACAGAAAAGCGCAAGCGTACGGAGCCCGGCGTCCTGAACAAAAGTCTCACACTGAGGCTTATTTGCCCTTGTTCGGTGAACTTGACAGAGTTGCCAAGCAAATTGACCAGTATTTGGCGAAGGTGATGAGGATCGCCCTTGACGAGATAGGGTACGTCGGAAGCAGTACTATTCATCAACTCTATTGCCAGTGGGTCAATTCGGTAGCGAAAGATATCGAGGATGCTGTGCACAAGCTGATAGAGGTCGAATGTCGTTTGATTTATCGACATTTTTCCTGCTTCTATCTTTGAAAAATCCAGAACATCTTCAATCTGGGACAACATGACCTGAGAAGTCGTAGTCATGCAATCCAGCATTTCTTTTTGTTCTCGGTCGATCTTGGTACTTTTCATCAAGTCGACCATACCGATAATGGCATTGAGCGGCGTTCGCAATTCATGACTCACAGCACAAATAAATTGGCGTTTCGCATTATTGGCGACCTCAGCATGCTCCAATACCTTGTAAAGTCTGCCAACCAACGTGCTGAAGTAAATGGATATCGTCAGCGTGCCAACCCACAAACCAACTGAAAGACCTCGTTCGCTGACCCAGTAAGGCACAGTAAATATGACCCAACCAAAGCCTATGAGCGAAAGTGTCAAGGCAACGAATAGATATTTTTTTCCAAAACGAAAACCGTATCCGATGATGATCCACTGGTACAGAAAATAAAGTGGCGCAGCGTGACTCCCGCCGATCAGGAAAACATAAGACAGCGCACCGACATCCAGCACAATGGCCGCAATACGTCGCGCAGGAACATCACCGCGCCAAAATACAATGCAAATGCTGATACTGAGGGCAGCGCCCAGAAAAAGTGCGGCGACAGTCAATACATCGGGGTGAGTTTCGGCGCTTGAATTAGGATTGGATCCACCGATGTAGGCAAAGTAGGAAAGCAAGGCCACGCCCACAATGATTCTGACCACCGATTGCTCTAGTTCGCTACCGCGTGGGCCTTCTGCGTACCGATACAAGGGCTGTGGCATAAATTTTCGGCGGATCAGTAGTGGCTATCTGAATAGCAGCGTATTCAGTCAATTTGTGCAGCAAGTCAATTGATGGCAGCTGCGGAATGAAAAAATTTTACTTCCGCGATCTGCAGTTAGATGAGCTTTATCAAAATTCACAATCTGTCATGAATTCAAGGCAAGTCAGAAACAAAAAACCGCTGACTTTTGGATCAGCGGTTTTTTATATTGAGTGTGAACTCTATTTTTTAAAAAACGTCTTGAACTTAATCAACGATTATTCAAAAAAATCTTTCACCTTATCCATCCATGATTTACTTTGCGGACTGTGCTTTGCGCCACCCGCATCCGTGAGTGTTTCAAATTCACGCAACAGATCTTTTTGCTTTTCGGTCAATTTAACTGGCGTCTCAATCAGCACATGGCAGAAGAGATCACCGGGAAATCCCGAGCGTACCCCTTTGATACCCTTGCCACGCAAACGGAAAGTCTTGCCGGTCTGCGTGCCCTCTGGCACCGTGAACGATACTTTGCCGGTCAGTGTCGGCACTTCGATTTCACCACCGATCGCAGCCTTGGCAAATGAGATCGGCATTTCGCAGTGCAAGTCATCGCCATCGCGCTGGAAAACTGCATGCGGCTTGATATGAATTTCAACGTACAGGTCACCTGGAGGTCCACCGTTCATGCCAGGCTCGCCATTGCCGGTGGAGCGAATGCGCATGCCGTCATCAATACCGGACGGTATCTTGACCTCGAGCGTCTTGTTACGCTTGATACGGCCTGATCCACTGCATGTATTGCAGGGGTCGGGAATCACCTTGCCTGTGCCATGGCACTTGGGACAGGTTTGCTGGATGCTGAAAAATCCCTGTTGCATGCGTACCTGACCATGTCCACCGCAAGTACCACAGGTGGTTGGCGATGTACCCGGCTTGGCGCCGGAACCATGGCAGGTGTCGCATCCATCCCAGGAGGGAACACGGATTGTGGTGTCAAAACCGTTGGCCGCCTGCTCGAGACTGATATCAAGGTTGTAGCGCAAATCTGCGCCCCGATAGACCTGCGCGC
>JBDKLM010000015.1:0-8776 GCA_039806005.1 Pseudomonadota bacterium | reverse complement strand
AATGCTTGAGTTTCCTGTATTGGGAGAGTGAAAGACCAATATAAAACTATAAAAAGCAGAATGATTGGCGCAAAACTCAGGAGACGGCGCGAGGAGCTCGGATTGACGGTCCAGGATATCGCGCGCCAGACCGGCATGTTCGACAAACAGATCGTCGCTCTGGAAAGCGATGATCATGGCGCCTACATGTCGGACAAGAATCATTTGACGCGTTTGCTCATGTTATACGCGCGAAAAATTCAGCTTGAGTTGGAACCACTTGAAATAGAGTTTATTGATGGTGCAAAAAAATCAGGTGATCTCAAATCAGCGGATCATGCCGTACCAGCATTTCTGCGGAACAGAGGAGAATGAGAATGCCATCGCCACAAAAACAAATCATCACGTACCGCCAGTCCGCCGATTCACGCATCGATTTTGAAACGACGCTTGAGGGCAAAATCGAGTTCAAAGGCATTTTTGTGCTCGATGGAATACTCAACGGCGACCTCAAAGGAAAAGCCTACGAACAAACAACTGCAGTAGTCAGTTCGCGAGGAAAAATCAACGGTAATATCGTTTGCACCAATGCTGTTGTCGCAGGAACCGTCTTGGGTGACATACGAGCCCAATCACTGGAACTGCATGCAGGCGCCAAAGTCCTGGGCGATATGTACTACGACACGCTGCAAGTCGATCCCACGGCCGAAATCAACGGCAAATTTATTCCGCAGGAACCTCCCTCGAAATCGATCGACAGCGAAACATCATCAGATACACAAAGCGGCGCTGCGTTCAGTAAAGCAGTCAGCAAACTACGCTGGTAAGCAGAAGAATGGATTGGATCAGGCTTGAGTTAATCGTCGAGCTGATTATCGTTTTTGCCGCACCTCCGGTTTATCAATACTATCTTTGGCGACGCGGCAAAACCACGCCAGCGCAGCTGAGAAAAACCCTCAAAATCTTCCTCCCTTTTTACATAGGCATGATTGCAGTGCTTATCGCATGGGTTAGCGCGTAGAAGTCGAAACCCGGCGCCTGCCTCAAGATGAACTTCGGGGGCAATCCCCTCATTTTTAACGAACGCCTGATGTGGCGTTATTCGGGCACAGCCAGCCGCTGATCATGAGTACCTGAACGATCCCCTTGGCGTGCATGCCTGCTTTTTATGGTTACCACCTTCCTGACGCCCCCCCCCTTAGCCAGGCCGCCCTCTGCAAGTACATCAGAACAGGGCCCGAATCTCGCCACATAGCTGGGCAATTCCGGCCAATTAATAAACAAATTTCGTATTTTTCTCATTTATTTTATTTTTTGTTTATATTTGTATCATTAAATTCATTATTGTTTTGATTTTATCCAGTTTTAAATCAAAACAATGTAGACATAACATTTGCGTGTGATACCATTCGGTCAGAATTTAGTTCAGCAATTCACAAACCTTCAGGAGCCAATTATGTTTCGCACACTAATCGCAGTCAGCAGTCTTCTAGTCGCAACCGCTTCAATCGCCGCAGGCGCCGATCAACAGGCAACCCTCACCGACAACGAGCCAGTGATGATGGTTGCAGCCGTCGGTAACAGTTGGACCGTCATTTCCATGGAAAACAACAAGCAAATGTCGAAGGTCCGCAAGTTCTTCGACATGGGCGCAAACGGTGTTCAGCAGATCGACTATGTCGTCAATTGCGCGAACAAATCCGTTGCGCTGGCGGCCTTCCAGGTACTGAAATCGTCGGAAAACGCCCCCTCCGGCCCTATGAACGTACCGTCGTTTGATGACCTGAGTTTCTACACGCCGAAACTCGATATCGACCGCAACGTCGCAAACACCGCCTGCGACAAGCGTCTGGCACAGTCTGAGACCATCCAGACAAATTAATCGCTGGACCCGGAACTAATCGGGTCCAACAAAGGTTTGTTGTCATGTCCTGCTGAGTAGAAATGCTCAGCAGGATTTTTTTACGACGTTTTCCGCCGACACTACATCAATCGAGATTTATTACTTGACGCTAAGTACTTACACTCAAATGCCATACGGCGTTAACTGTTCGCGACAAAGGTCCCATAAGATAAGTAAGGCATACTCTCCGTCGACAGGCCGTCGAGGCGTTTGTCGCATGCTGCAAAGTCTGAGCACTCCTCTTGAATTCGCGCAGCAAATGCAGGATAAACGAGGTTCCGAATCACCCTCTTGTTGACTGACATGAAATCAAAATTTTTCCGCAATCTTTTACCTCAGAGCCTGATTTTTTGGGGCGTGCTGATATCCACCGATGCAATGTCGGCACTGTCCATACTTGCTGAGACACGCGAAGGTCTGATTTATATCGATCAGCAAAGTGTAGAAAAAAAGGCTACTACGCAAACCGTGGTGATTACCCAAGATTTTCATGAGATTCAAACACTGGGCACCCATGAGTATCTGAGTTCAAGAAGTTTGTATGAAGTTGACTGTGCGGACAAAAAGCTTCGCCAGATCCGAATAGAAGTCTTCCCTCAGAACATGGCCATGGGTGGTGTCTTGCAGGAAGATGTACAAACGCAAGCGTGGACTACGCCCGATCAGGGCAAACTGCAGTCACTGGTCTGGAAGGCTCTCTGCAGCAAACCTTGAATCGTATTGCAGGGGCCTATTGCTGATTTTTCAGATAATTGACCACCCAATCAGCATCGCTATCGCTTGGGAAAATCGGGTAGTGCACGGCCTCGATCAAACCAGAATTCACCACTAGCGTCACGCGCTTCAGTAAGCGCATGCCTGCGACCGTAAAGGTAGGAAGATTCAGCGTTGATTGAAACTGATAATCAGCGTCACTGACCACCGGAAATGGCAGATGCAATCTTTCTGCCATCTCCCGCTGATACTCGGTGCTTTGTACACTCAGGCCGATTACCTCGGCGCCCAGGTTCTGAAGTTCCTGGTAATGATCGCGGAACGAACAACTCTGCGGCGTACAACCCCTTGCACCCGGAATCTCATCCCAACCCTCAGGCAAAGGGACCCCAGGCTGACCCGTCATTGGGTAGCAATAAATGACCAATCTTCCCTTGATATCACCGATGGCAATGGGTTGCCCCTGGGTAGACTGCAAATGTAATTTGGGCAGCTTGAGTCCTTTGAGATGGTCGGTAGCACCATCATCCACAGGCACGGGCAGGTTATCTGGGAGCTGATTGAAATTCATGGACATATAAAAGGATCAAGACAGAAATCAATAAACTTTTTATTTGAATTGATTGAAGTTGATACAAGCCATAGCACTAGCCCATCGAGTGATTCACTGCGCTTTTATGCCTTTTTCAGAAAGCAGGCCTTCAACATAAAATTACCGGCCTCCATGCGACAATCTACTTCATGCCCATCCGATGCGCTACCCAAACGGATACTTTTTACTTTGGCTCCTTTTTTGAGCACTATGGATGAGCCTTTGACTTTCAAATCCTTGATCAGAATTACCGAATCGCCATCTGAGAGCGGATTGCCATTGGCATCTCTGACAATGCCGTCACCGTCGTCTGAATTTTCCTCGGCTGTGGCGATAGCAGACCATTCATGGAAACAATCCGGACAAATAAAGCCATCTCCATCAGGATAAGTATTTTCTTTGGCGCAAAGAGGACAAGCGGGTATCGTTGACATGAAATTGGTAAAACAAATAAAAAAGTGTGCCGAAAAAATTTTTAGTAATTGTCCAGCGTAGCACAGACGGATTCATTAACAAATTTAAACTGGCAATCTAAGCGCGCGACGAGCTTTTGCTTGAATTGCTACCTGATGCTTTTAATCATGGTGGAGAAAACAGTTTTCTCCAAACGAGTTCTCTCGGTAGACTGAAAATTGTCTCACCTCATGAGATTGGCCTGCCCAGCACGACTCGAACGTGCGACCTACGGCTTAGAAGGCCGTTGCTCTATCCAGCTGAGCTATGGGCAGTCGGTATTGCAGGATTGATTCAGGGATATTGCGAAATGAAAAACGGGTTGTCAATGACAACCCGTTTTTTTAATTGGTCGGAGTACAAGGATTCGAACCTTGGACCCCCTGCTCCCAAAGCAGGTGCGCTACCGGGCTGCGCCACACTCCGAAGACCGTAATTATAACCGATGCCGCGCGGACCTGACCGGTTTTGTTGTCGATCCGGTCAGCCGGGGATACAGCTGGCGATATTCTCGGCGAGCCGCCGGGCCAAAGTTGCATCCCGCGCCTCGACCATCACACGCAGTAAGGGCTCGGTACCCGAGGGGCGAATCAGTATGCGGCCGGACGCACCCAGCTCGGCCTCGGCCCGCTCTCTGGCGCTCAGCAGATCCCGGTTGGACTGCCAATCAAATCCAGCCTTGATCTTCACATTCAGCAGGGTCTGTGGCCAGAGCGTGAGCTCTGAAGTCATTGATGCAAGCGTCTTGCCGCTGCGCCGCAGTGCCGACAAAATCTGCAGCGCCGAGATGATGCCGTCTCCCGTCGTGTGCTTGTCTAGCACCAGCAAATGCCCGGACCCTTCCCCACCGACTTGCCAGCCACGCTCCTGCAGCAGTTCGAGCACGTAGCGGTCACCCACCTTCGCACGAGCAAACGCTACCCCCATCTCGGCGAAAGCGGCCTCGACGGCCATGTTGGTCATCAAAGTACCGACTGCACCGTCGATACCCCCGTTTGCAAGACGATCTTTCACCATCACATACAACAACTCGTCGCCATTGAAGATGCGGCCGCTACCATCGACCATGAGCAGTCGGTCGGCATCGCCGTCGAGTGCAATGCCAAGATCAGCGCGATGTGACTGAACTGCCGCAGCCAGCGTTTCGGGCTGGGTCGCACCATGACCATCATTGATATTGAACCCATTGGGCTGATTGCCGATAGCGACAACTTCCGCACCGAGTTCATGGAAAACATCAGGTGCGATGTGATACGCCGCACCGTGCGCGCAATCGACAACAAGTTTCAGGCCGCGCAGATCCAGCTCATTTGGGAAAGTACTCTTGCAGAATTCAATATAGCGGCCGCGAGCATCATCGAGACGGCGGGCCTTGCCCAGTTTGTCCGAGCTGACGCATGACATTGGTGACTCAAGCGCAGCTTCGATGGCCAGCTCAACTGCATCAGCCAATTTATTGCCCTGGGCAGAGAAAAATTTGATGCCGTTATCCTGAAAGGGATTATGTGAAGCCGAGATCACCACCCCAGCGGACAACCGGAGCGCACGAGTCAGATAAGCGACTGCGGGGGTCGGCATGGGTCCGGCCAGCATGACATCCACACCGGCTGCAGAAAAACCCGCCTCAAGCGCAGCTTCGAGCATGTAGCCGGAAATCCGCGTGTCCTTTCCTATGAGGACGGTCGGACGGTTCGTGCCTGCAGATTCTGCCTGCGCCAGTACCTTGCCGGCGGCATAGCCCAGACGCATGACGAAATCGGGTGTGATGGGCGAAGTACCGACTTCGCCGCGTATGCCATCTGTGCCGAAATATTGACGTGCCATGTGATCTCTTGTTGTCTCAGTGTTTCAGTGTTGCGGTTCAGGCCGCTCGGCGCTCATGACCGCCTGCCAGACTTTGATTGCATCAACGGTTTCTGCCACATCATGCACGCGCACGATACGCGCGCCCTGCATCACGGCCGCCAACGCTGCCCCCAGGCTGCCTGCGAGTCGCTGCTCCGCCGGGCGACCTGTGAGAGTACCAATCATGCTCTTGCGCGACAACCCGGCGAGTACTGGCAGGCCAACGGCCGACTGCACATCGCCGAGATGCCTGAGCAAAGTCAGATTGTGACTCAGATTTTTTCCGAAACCAAAACCCGGGTCGATACATAAACGCCGACGGTCTATACCTTCCTGCACGGCAGCGGCGGCACGCTCACGCAGAAACTCGCTGACTTCAGCAACCACATCATCATAGTGGGGCGTTTGCTGCATGGTCTGCGGCTGGCCTTGCATGTGCATGATACATAGGGCGCAGTCGCTCTCACTGAGCAAGCGTAAGGCACCCTCGGCCCGAAACCCTTCGACATCATTGATCATGTCAACACCAGCCTGAATCACCTCCCGCATGACCTCTGGCCGGCGCGTATCGACAGAGAGAGGTTTGCCGCAGTCGCGCAAGGCGTAGACAAGAGGCATGATGCGACGCAATTCTTCTTCGACTGAGACAGGGGCTGCACCGGGACGGGTCGACTCGCCGCCGATATCGATGATGTCAACACCATCAGCGATCATTTGCTCGGCATGCGTGATGGCCATGTCCAGTGAGGCGAACTGGCCACCATCAGAAAAAGAATCTGGCGTGACGTTCAGTATGCCCATGACCAGCGGACGAAACTCCACGCCGGCAATCGGCAAACGATAGCGTCCACAGAGCAGATGATCGGCGGGCAGGTTCAGCACAGGCAGTTGAGCGAAGGAAGGAGATGATAAACAAACGGGGTGAGGATTACTCCCCACCCCGTCGGGTCAGGACAAACGGTCACCCATCAGGCAGGCGCAGCGGCGGGCTCTACACCACCATCGCTAGCGCCACCACTAGCCTGCGGCGGCGAAGTACCGGCTTTGGGTGGACGTGGCTCTTTGCCGGCCATGATGTCGTTGATCTGATCGGCATCAATCGTTTCCCACTCGAGCAAGGCCTTGGCCATCATCTCGACCTTGTCCTTGTTGCGCTCAAGCAGGCTGCGAGAGAGCGCATACTGCTCGTCGAGAATGCTGCGTATTTCGGTGTCCACTTTTTGCTGCGTCGCCTCGGATACGGTTTTGGCGGACATGCGACCAAAGTAGGAATCCTGATCCGCATCTTCATACACCATGGTACCCAGTGTCTCGGACATGCCGTAGCGAGTCACCATTGCACGCGCCAGTTTGGTCGCGCGCTCGAAGTCGTTGGATGCACCCGTTGACATCTGATTCATGAAGATCTCTTCGGAGATACGACCTGCGAACAGGATCGCGATTTCCTCGAGCATCTTGTCCTTGTACATGTTCACGCGGTCATGCTCGGGCAATTGCCAGGTCAAACCTAGCGCAAATCCGCGCGGCATGATGGTGACTTTGTGCACAGGATCGGCCTTGGGCAAGAGCTTCGCAACGACCGCATGACCGGACTCGTGATACGCCGTGTTGCGACGCTCTTCTTCGCGCATGACTGCCGACTTGCGCTCGGGCCCCATGACGATCTTGTCTTTCGCATCTTCGAAGTCCTGCATCTCGACCAGACGCTTGTTGCGGCGCGCGGCAAACAGCGCTGCTTCATTCACGAGATTGGCAAGATCGGCACCCGAGAAGCCCGGTGTGCCACGCGCGAGGATATCGGCCTTCACGTCGGGCGCAATCGGCACCTTGCGCATGTGTACATTCAGAATTTGTTCGCGACCGCGAATATCGGGTAGACCCACAATCACTTGACGGTCAAAACGACCCGGGCGGAGCAGCGCCTTGTCCAATACGTCGGAGCGGTTGGTTGCAGCAATGACGATCACACCCGCGTTGGCTTCGAAACCGTCCATCTCGACCAGCAACTGGTTCAGAGTCTGTTCACGTTCATCATTACCGCCGCCCGTGCCAGCGCCGCGATGACGACCCACTGCGTCAATTTCATCGATGAAGATGATGCAAGGTGAATGCTTCTTTGCGTTTTCAAACATGTCACGCACGCGAGATGCGCCGACACCCACAAACATTTCAACGAAATCCGAACCGGAGATCGTAAAGAACGGCACTTTCGCTTCACCCGCAATTGCGCGTGCGAGCAAGGTTTTGCCGGTACCTGGCGGGCCTACCATCAGCACACCGCGGGGAATACGTCCGCCGAGCTTTTGGAATTTGGTTGGGTCGCGAAGGAAGTCAACGAGTTCGGACACTTCTTCTTTGGCCTCGTCGCAACCCGCGACATCGGCAAAGGTCACTGCATTCTGGTTTTCATCCAGCATGCGCGCTTTGGATTTGCCGAACGAAAAGGCGCCGCCCTTACCGCCGCCCTGCATCTGACGCATGAAGAAAATCCATACGCCGATGAGCAAGAGCATCGGGAACCAGGAGATAAATACTTGGGATAGGAAAGACGGTGGCTCAGGCTGGCGCACATCGAACTTCACGCCATTGTTGACGAGATCACCGATCAAACCACGATCCAGCGTGGTTGTAGTGGCTTTGATTTTTTTACCGTCATTCGTGATCGCGATGATAGTGCGATCTTCGATCGTTGCCTCGCGAATGCGCTGGGCTTTCACTTCATCAAGAAAGTCGGAATAAGGAATCGGCGTTGCGCCACCACCAATACCGCGCTCATCGAACTGCTTGAAGACGGTAAATAGCACCAGGGCGATCACGACCCAGATGGCGGCTTTGGAAAACATATTGTTCACGAGGACTCCTTGGATGCCGCCTGCTCTGCGGCTTTTGTCTGCCGGTAAATTCTACTCGCAATAACCGGACCTTGCTAGCAAGGATATGGGGCTAAGCCCCTGATTCTTCAAGGCTTACCTTGGTCTGGCGGAACCGCCTCAGCCGGGGTTGCGCAGGCCTTTTCCCAGAAGGAAAATTTCCGAGGATTTATCCCGGCTGGCCTTGGGCTTCTTGGAACTGACCGTCTTGAAGGTCTGACGAAATTTTTCCACGATCTGGCTATAGCCGCTGCCATTGAAACATTTGACGAGCAGGCACCCCGAAGGTTTCAGATGGGCGCAGGCAAAATCCAATGCCAGATCGATAATATCCTCCACCCGGGCAGCATCCGTGGCGGCGATGCCGGTCAGGTTGGGCGCCATATCCGAGAGGACCAGATCGAGCTTGCGACCACCGAC
>JBDKLM010000014.1:0-9810 GCA_039806005.1 Pseudomonadota bacterium | reverse complement strand
AAAGCAATGTAACCACCCAGCTTGGCTTCGATGCTGCCCTCGTTGATGATTTTTCCGATCGCACCGTTTCGATCGAATCGGTAGTTACCCGACATGAAATCCTTATTGGCCATCGAATGGGTGGTGGCGACCAGTGCACCAACATCAACGCTGGAACCAGGACCAAACCACACGCCGGCGGGATTCAGAAGAAAAACCTGACCATTCGCTTGCAGGTTGCCGAAGATGTGACTGGGGTTCGCATCGAGTACGCGGTTGAGAATGACCGAGCTTGCAGCAGGTTGCTGAAACACGACGCTGGCATCGCGACCCACGTTGAAGGTATTCCAGTTGACGATCGCGCGATCGGTGTTTTGCTGCACCGTCATCACGGGTGCATTGACGGTACCGCTTTGGGATACGGCTGCACTACCCGCGACGACTTGTGGTGCGGTAGGTAATGCTGTGATGGCTGGCGCTGTTTGCGCGTTTACTGATTGCAGCGACACCGACGCCACTGCCGCGAGCGCAATTGCGCTGGCGCGGGAGAGTGTGCGTTGGATGAATCGCTTGAGCATCGAGGTGATTGGCCTTAGAAGGGCATGCTGGCCGACAGCCACAGTCGGCTGATTTTTTTGGTGCCATCCTGATCGTTGCCAGTGACGATATCGGGATAGGGGTTTTCACCAATGCGCTGCGCCAGGGTTGCGGTGAACGTGATGTTGCGTGGTGCTTGCCACAGCAAGCTGGCACCGTGGCTGTAGTAGCTCAGCCAGTTGGGTGATGGCATGCCGGTGTAATCCTTGACGTTTTGCTTTACGCGCCCGCTGTCGTAGAAGAGACGAAGTTCGAAGTTCTTCGGCAACTGCATGCGAAGCTCAACGGAACCCAGATGTCCCTGGCTACCTCCCCCTTCACTGACCGGATAGCCGCGCACACCGTTGGGGCCACCGAGGAAAAATTTTTCAGAGGAGTCGAGGTTCTTCGGCGCCAACTGTCCCGTCAGACTCAGCACCAAACTGACGCCATCACGCACCGCCTGATTGCGCGTGATGGCTGCGTTGAGTTTGTTGAAGGCTCCTTCCGTCGCCGCGGTGGCAGCATCCGACAAGCGGCTTTGCTCATCCCGGATGTGCAAATTCCCGGCAGTGAGCGATAACGACGCCTGATTGCTGGCGCCGCTAAAAAAACGATCGACCCAATTGCCATTCACGGCCACAGTAGCGGCCAGACTTTCCGAGCTGCGCGAGAGCAATGAGCCGGAATAGTTTTCAAAGATTTTTCCGGTACCGCCGCTCGTGAAAAACAGATTGGCTTGCTGCGAACGAATCACCGGATACGACACGTCAATCCCGACGCTGGTTGAGTTGCCGTGAATATTCGATGCGACCGCTGATCCAGCGATGACGGTGTAGTCCATGTAGCTGCTGTTGATGCCCATGCGTGCGCCATCGAGCCCCACCGGAACTGACACACCGAATCGTCCATAACGCACACCTTCGGTTGCCAGCAATCCCATCGTGTATTGCTCACCGCGACCCGTTGGACTATTGAGCGCAGCGTCCAGCAACATGCGCTCGGGTCCCGTAGTGAGCGAACCGTAGCTGTCGATGTTGAGCGCGCCGGTGATGAGCGGCTTATGGGCGGACTGCAGCACGACGCCCGTTTCACCTTCGTTTGCCCCCGCCGCAAGACCTCCCTGGACCGAAGCACCGGGCAGGTCGTTGATCAGCAATAGCGTGCGATCGAGTACGTTCACATTCACTGCAGGCTCGAGCCGCATGGCTTTTTCCACGCGCGCCAGAATGAGTTCGGAGTTGATGCGCCCGTTCGAACTGCCATCGATGCTTGCACCGGCGTACTTCGATTCGACGACCTTGAGTGTCACCACACCACCATCAATTTCCTGACGCGGAATGCTGACCGTGGCAACGTAACCTCTGTCGCGATAAGCGAGTGCGGCCATGGCTGCAGCGTTTTGCAGCTCGTTGAAATCCACCGGACGGTTCACGTAGAGCTCAACGGAACGCGTGAGTGCGCGATCGGAAAGCAGCGTATTTCCGATAAAACGAAAGCGCGAAACAACGATTTTTTCGCCGCTTTCTTCGCTGGCTTTCGGGACTTGCGGTGCAGGTTTTGGCGTGACTTCAGGCAATGCCGGTGATGGCAAATTGCGTTCGATCTGGTTACGGATAGCGCCACCATCGGTCGTTGAGGACTGCGCGTGTAATGCCGGCGATGCAAAGACGAGCAAAAAAAGCGCTGCCAGAAGCGATGCATGAGCCTTTTTTGGGCGCGAAAAAGAAGCTGAGTTTTGAGACATGAGAGATCCAATGTGACGGCTCGGGTGTGCCGCGATGTTCAGCCTCCGGAGGGGAGGACCAATCCATTTTTCATAACGATGTGATCGGGTCGTCAAAGACGCAAAACCTTCGGGTCTGCATGCCTTGCCTGGTGCGGAATCCGCCGATACCCAAACCGCCTGAAAAGCCTTGAAAAGACTGGTTTTTAGTCGGATTTTCATGCCCGGATTTTAGGGAAAACACCCCTGTTTTTTCCTACTTTTCCCTACATTGACGCCCCAAAACCCACCGTTTTTTCGAACCCAAAACCACCCATTTGGACTCATTTTTCACCCGAAAACACCCATTAAATTTCATTTTTAATACCGATTTTTGGGCCTTTTTGACGAGTTTTTATTTCAATAACTTTATGATTATCAATCAGGTAATTTTTCGACAAAAAGTTGCAAGTTCAGCACCTCCAAATTATCTATTCAATAACTTATTGCTCTTTTGAGTATTGGGTGTAATGGATGTGCTGGGTCCAAGACTGGGTGGAAATGGGTGAATAATTGGTGTGCTGATCCAGACGGTTTTCGCATCATTTTTGGAGCTGGTTGTCGGCTCGAAAAATTGGGTGAAAATGGGTGGGTTATCGGGTTAGGCGAGTAGTCCGATAGGACCCCTGCACGCCCCTTTTTTGGACACCCATTCACCACCCATTCCAGAGGGCTAGCCAGTAGAATTTTTGGGTGGTATTGGGCTTAAAAATGGCGGCTGAAAAACATCGATTCGCCATTTTTCGTTTTCTTTTAAATAACCCGCAAACGAAGCGAATGGGTGTGACTGGACACCCATTCAGTTTTAAATGTGATTTGTATTTATTTTATTAATATTTTCACCGAAACTTACTAAAACGATATCTATTGAGATAATTGGTGTCCAGGGACACCCATTTGATTATAAAAATACCATTTGTTCATTTTGATAATTATTTTCCAACGATTATAAAAATATTAATTTCTGGCGAATGGATGACATGACCCACCCATTGCTGGCTTAAAGTTTGCTTATGCACACATGTAGGCATCTGAAAGTTTTATGCCGAAAAATTGATTTAGGCTCACCCCCATCGCCATTGACCCCTCTTGCAGGGTGTTGGCAAATGAGTAATGGATCAGGTGATATTGGATAGCAAGAAAAAATGATGATTCCGAACCAAATACCCATCTCCCCACTGACCCTCTCCCTGATCTCGGGAATCCATGAACTCAAGGGTGCGCTGCGTACGGCCAGCCATATGGCGCCCGAGCGCATGCTGGCCTTGCGCCAGGTCGCGACGCTCGAAAGCGTGGCCTCGGGGCTGCGGCTCGGCAACGTGGTCCTGTCCGACACGGAGGTGCGCCGTGTACTCGCACTGCGTAACGCCGGTGGCAGCCGCATCGTGGATCGCTCGGCTGAGTCGCGGCCGACAGACCATGAATCCGACCACACCGAAAACGTCGCCGGCGGCATGAGCTCGCCACCGCTCGGCCAAAACTTGCCGCAAGGATTTGCCGGGCTGGACGATCTCGTTGCCGAGCCTCTGGCAGATCATGAAGTCGATGAACTCCTGCTGGCCCACCAAGCTGAGGCCGGCGTCCTGAACTCTGACGAGCAGCAGGCTGTTGGGTACTACGAAGCGCTCAGCCGTGTGCTGGCGTTGGTGCCCTCGGGTCGCCTGACCGAGGACGATGTGAACGATCTGCACCGCGTGTTGCTAGGCCATTCGGCCAAGGATGCCTGGCACGTGGGCAAGTACAAGGTCTCGGCCAATAACCCGCTGATCACCCATCCAGAGTCCGGCACAGCCACGGTGTTGCAGTCCACCCCGCCGGCCAATGTCGGCGACCAGATGGCCGCCCTGCTGGCCTGGCTGGCACGTGAGCGTAGCGAACCCACCCTGCATCCGCTGTTGACGGTGACCGTGTTTACGGCTTCGTTTATGGGTATGCGTCCCTACCAGGACGGCAATGGCCGCATGGCACGGCTGCTGGCTCGCCTATTGCTGCTGCAGGCTGGCTATTCCCATGTCGCCTACGGCTCGCTGGAAGCGGTACTGGAAAGGGACAAAGATAATTTCTACCACGCGCTCAACCGCACGCTGGTGGGCATGGAAAGCGGGAACCCGCACTGGGAACCGTGGATAGGCTTCTTCCTGTCGGCGCTGGCTGATCAGGTGCGTCATCTGTACAGCAAGCTTGAGCGCGAGAAGCAAATCTTCTCGGCCTTGCCCAAACTCTCATCGGCCATCGTCGATCTGGCGCGTGAACACGGCCGGGTGACCATGGCGGATGCGATACGCCTGACGGGCAGCAACCGGAATACCCTGAAACTGCATTTCAGGAAGCTGGTCCATCAGGGCCAGCTGCAACGGCATGGGATGGGCGCGGGTGTTTGGTACCAGCCGCGGTGATTAAAGGTCTTGGTAGTTTTTGATCCTCAATGCGGCACGGGGTGCACGACGAACGCCGCTGAATCCCGGCCTGCGCCCACGACTGTCCGGAACATCCGCGTTGAAACGACTTCTTTCTTTTCAGTCGCTTGCGGCTGGCAATTATGGACCCCAGCTTTCGCTGGGGTCCATGATCACTCTGTAGAAAATTCAGTCAAGCAAGAAGACTTGCATAAGCCAGATTTCGAACGACAGACTCAGGTGATCTTGAGAGGTATGCAGAGCTGATACCCGATCAGCCGTATCGAGCGCAGGCAATTGAGATCGGCGCCGACCTGCACCAGCTTTTTGCGCAGGCGCACGATCTTGACCTCCAGGCTGGCTTTGCGGAAATCGTCGGGGGAGTGCCCGAGCAACTCCATGATCTGCCAGTACTCGAGCTGTCGGGCATGACTGGTCGAGAACGCGATCAGCATGCGCAATTCGCTGGTCGAGATCACGGTCACGCCTTTGGGTCCGGACAGGGTCAGTGATCGCGAGTCGACGGTAAAACCCTGTTCGCCTTCGACCTGCGGCCGTGATTGCCACAAATCGGCGCGACGACTGACGGCCGAAACAGCCGCCAGCAATTCTTCCATTTCAACTGGCTTGGACAAGTAGACATCCGCCCCGCTCTCATAGCCGGCGATGCGGTCGCCCACATGGGTGCGGCCGGTGGCCATGATAATGCCGGCACGTGGATTGCCGCGCCGTATGCGTTTGGACAGCGAAAGGCCGTCCTCGCCCGGCAGATTCAAATCGATGATGAACAAGTCCGAGGGCGCGCTGGCGGCCTCGTCGTCAATCGCCTCGGCGCAGGCAATGCCCTGCACCTTGTGGCCCTGCTGACGCAAGGCCTCAATGGTCACGGCGCGAAGCGCATCATGATCTTCGACGACAGTAATGTTCAGCTTGGCAGCCATACGGTAAACCTGACACTTTTCTCCAGCGGCTCGTACCTGACTTCGCCCTTCAACAGTCGCATGAAATTCGCGACAAGATAAAGGCCCAGGCCCGAACCGGAATGCTTGCGGGCGCCATCGGCGCGGTAGTACTTCCTGAATAATTCGTCACGATCCGGGAAACCTGTAGAACCCGGCCCTGACTGGACCAGGTTCTCGACACTGATCTCGCAGCCGGCCCGCTCACCGAGCTGGGCGGACTTTACTTTGAGCAAGATAGTGCTTCCCGGTAACGAATACTTTAATGCATTGTCGACCAGGTTGGATAGCACTGATTTGAAAATCTGCCAGTCACTGCTCACCGTGACCGGTTCGTCCTGCTCGACGCTGACACGCGCCCGGTCGGGTTGCTTGGAAAGGAGGTCTTCGATCAGTGCCTCCACCGAAAAGTTTTCAAAATGAGAAATAATTTCGTCGTGATCGAACTTCTCGGCTTGCAAGCAGCGCTCGATCAGCTCGTTGATGTTGTTCACGGTGCGGCGGCCATGTTCCAGCATGTCGGGGTTGAGTCGTGAGACACCGAACACCATGTGCAGCACCGACAGCGAGGTTTTGACCTCGTGGGCCAGCATTTCCATGAAGCGCCCTTGCAGCTGGGACTTCTGCTTTTCGATCTCGATCTGTTGCGCGGCTGATCGCGCGCGCAGGTAGGCAAGGTTACGAGATTCTTCGATACGGTAGGCGCGCAACTGCAGCAGCACGATCAGAATCACCCCGGTCATGAGGCCGTGGATCAGAAACATGTGCAGGTTGAACTCGGGCCCGCTGGCAAGCCCCAGAGCCGGCGATGACGCCACAACCAGTGCCGAAGCTAGCAGCGAATAAAAACCTACCAGCATCCAGCGCGGAATCACCGGTCGGTCATCTTCTGTCGCCACGGACCATGCGCGGCAGGTGAAACTGAGCGTCGCGAACAGCAGAGGCGTCACCGCCACCAAGCTGAGGTTCAACCGCAAGGCCTGCAGCGTGCTCCCGATGGCCAGCAACGCCAACTCGGCCAAAAAGGCCAGAATGCCTGCTGCCAGCATCAAGCGCAGGCCGGGCATCCATGGCTTGAACTCGCGCAGCATGAAATAGTGAAACACGATACCGACCACCACATAGGTGCAGTACACCACGCAAGAGACGCTGTCGATCGCGATGGCACTGAAGTACTCGCCGCCAATGAGGCGTGCATAGCCGACATACACCAGCGCATAGGCAATCGCGACGAGCTGACTGACTGTAAAAGCCGCCATCAGCACCTCCCGCTGCAAAGACCATTGCAGCACCGCCCACAGGAAAAAAAGCAGCAGCGTGCCCATCATGAGCCCGTAGACCATTTCCTGCATCCGGTTCGCATGCTGCGCCTCGTCCATTGTCAGCACCTGCACATGAATCAGACTGGTGCTGGTGGTCTTGAGACGCAACCAGATGTCGCGCGGCGTATCAGACGCAGGTATCAGAAAGCCATGATTGAGCGATTTGAATTCGCTGTCTTGCCATTCGGTACGATCACCCGCGAGGCGTACCCGACCGCTAGTGTCCAAGGGATCAAACAGGCGGATCTCGTCCAGATACACGGGGCGTACCCTGACCGCCAGCGGTTCGCCGGTACTAACTCCTCGTACCGGTGCCACGGTGATGCGTATCCAGGTGGCTGATTCGGTGAAGCCGCGACTGAGAACACCCTCGTAACGCTGCGCGGGCAACTGGCGAACTTCATCCAGACTCAGTTTGCCGCTCTCGTCAACGACATAGGCGCGATCGAGAATGTGGTCGGCTGGTGCTGCCAGGGCAGCTGCCGACAGCAGCCCCAGCAAAACAAGGAACACACTGCGCGAGAGCGAAGCTAATCGCATCCTGAACGCTCAGAACGTTCCGGGGTAAGCACCGCCATCAAGCAGAATGTTCTGCCCGGTCATATAGCTGGCGTGCGCACTGCACAGGAAAGCACAGAAAGCACCAAACTCGGCTGGCGTACCAAAGCGCTTCGCCGGATTCGAATCACGCCGGGCGGACACCAGTGAATCAAGATCATGGCCCGTGGATTTGGCTGCAGCGTCGAAGGTCGCCCACAATCGGTCAGTCTCGAAAGGACCCGGCAGCAGATTGTTGATCGTGACGTTCTTGTGCACCGTGGTGCGGGAGAGGCCTGCAATGAAACCCGTCAGTCCGGCACGCGCACCATTCGACAGACCCAGAATATCGATCGGTGCTTTCACTGCACTGGAAGTGATATTGATGATGCGACCAAAACCGCGCCCCATCATGCCGTCGACCGTAGCGCGTATGAGTTCGATGGGCGTGAGCATGTTCGCATCGACGGCGGCGATCCATTGCTCGCGCTCCCAAGTACGAAAATCTCCAGGCGGTGGACCGCCAGCATTGGTGACCAGAATGTCTGGCTGCGGACAAGCTGCGAGCGCTTGCTTGCGACCTTCGGGCGTGGTGATGTCGGCCGCCACGATGGTGACTTTGACTTGAGGTCCTGCGAGCTGGCGCATCTCATTCGCTGTCGCTTCCAGCGTTGCTGCATTACGCGCGACGAGCGTGACGTTCACGCCCTCTTTTGCCAGCGCTTCAGCGCAAGCGCGTCCCAGTCCCTTGCTGGCACCGCATACCAATGCATTCTTGCCGCTGATTCCCAGATCCATGACGTCATCTCCTCTTGTGATTGATGTGATTGTTGTACTGGTGATTTCTGTGTTTACTGGCGAAATAATTTTGCTTCGAGGGCTATCGCTGCTCCGGTGCCTTGCCAATTGCTTTATAGACGGAGGCCAGCAAGTCCTTGCCGATACGCTCTTCCATTTTTTTATGTACGGGCAGCAGTGCCTGACGCCACTGCGTCATCTCTTGTGAGGTTGGTTTGTAGATGGTGGTTTTGCCGGTCTTGGCGATGGCCTGCATCGCCTCGGCACTTTCGCGCTCGGTGAGTGTGTTGTTCATTCGAGTGGCGTCGGCAAGTGCCGCCTCCAGTCCGGAGCGAATCTCGGGTGACAAGCCATCCCAGAATCGTTTGTTCACGATCACTGCAAAACCCATATAGCCATGCTCGGTCACGGCGAGATGCTTCTGCACCTCGTACACCTTTTGCGAATAAAAATTCAGCGGCGGGTTTTCTGCGCCATCCACCACACCGGATTGCAAGGCCTGCGTCATCTCGGAAAAAGACATCACCTGGGGGTTCGCGCCCAGGGTGCGCATTTGTTCGTCAATGACTTTGGATCCCTGTATGCGCACTTTCAATCCGCGCATATCAGCCGGTGCATGAATCGGTCTGTTGGCCGACATCATTTTGAAACCCATGTCCCAATAAGCCAGACCCCGAATGCCCTTGGTTTCCAGAATGCCGAACAGCCGCTGTCCCACGGGTCCATCCACCACACGGCGCAGTGCCGCCCGGTCATCAAACAAAAAAGGCAAATCGAAAACTTCGAATTCGCGTATGCCCAAAGGACCGAACTTGGACAGCGTGGGCGCAAGCATTTGCACCGCACCCATCTGCAAGGCCTCGAGCTCTTCCTTGTCTTTGTAGAGGGTGCTATTGGGATAGACATCCACCCGCACCCTGCCGGCCGTGTTGCGCTCGGCCAGTTGCTTGAAATGCTCGATGGCTTTGCTCTTGGGCGTGCCCATCGCAGCCACATGGCTGAACTTGATGACGATCTGCTTGTCGACTGCGAGCGCCGGCATGTTCAGCGCTAGCGAGGCCAGCACCAGGACGGCAAACAGCCAGCCAGATTTTTTGCTAGAGACAGGGCAGAAAGGTGACATGGGCTTGCGTTTCGACAAATTTGCAGTGAGGTTCGGCAGGGTTGAATGTCTTAACATCGTTCAGCTCGCTTGAGATCGTGGGGTCATGGGCGCTGCCCCACCGACGCCTGAGCGAACCATTGATTGCCAGAGGGCAATTCTACGTGGTTTTAGTGTCGGGCCGGTGTCCCCGACACCCTCCGATAACCGGAATGGATCCATGACCCGCACCTCTGATCGGCCACAGACCCTAATCCCTGACGCCATTTCCAGCCTGTGGTGGCAAACGCCACCCACGCCACCGGATCTGCAACAGGGCCTGAGCAGCGCGCAAGTGGCCACGCTGCTCGAACAGTGGGGCCCCAATCGTTTTGTC
>JBDKLM010000013.1:0-13050 GCA_039806005.1 Pseudomonadota bacterium | reverse complement strand
GGGTTACGCATCGTATGACAGTGACAAAGGCCATTTTTTCCTGAGCGAAGAGCAGGCTGCTGTATTTGCCTACGAAGATAGCACCGCACTGATGATAGGCGCTTATGACAGCGTGGCATCGTTAGTGATGGACGAGCCCAAAGTACGCGCTGCATTCAAAAGTGGCGAAGGTCTGGGCTGGGGAGAGCATCACCCGTGCTACTTCCGTGGTACTGCGCGCTTCTTCAAGCCTGTCTACAAATCCAATCTGGTATCGCGCTGGCTGCCGCAAATTCCGGCGCTGACTGAAAAACTCGCGGCCGGCGGCAGTTTTGCCGACATCGGTTGTGGTCACGGTGTCTCCACCATGCTGATTGCCGAGCATTTCCCCAGCGCTCAAGTTCATGGCTTTGATTTTCATGGCCCATCCATCGAAGAGGCAAAACGTCTCGCGGCAGAGGCGGGTCTCAGCGAGCGCATTCGTTATGAGACGCGCAGTGCCAAGGATTACAGCGGCTCCTTTGATGTGATCGCATTTTTTGACTGCTTGCATGACATGGGCGATCCCATTGGTGCTGCCGAGCACGCTTGCCGGCAACTGAAAGAAGGCGGTCTGCTGGTCATCATCGAGCCCTTTGCCAATGACAAGATCGAAGACAACTTCAACATTGTGGGTCAGATGTTTTACACGGCATCGACCATGGGCTGCGTGCCAGCATCGATGGCGCAGGAAGTCGGTCTTGCACTCGGTGCACAGGCTGGGCCCGCCAAACTCGGGATGGTGTTGCAGCAAGCCGGCTTTTCTTCAGTAGAGACTGTGGCCACGACGGCAACCAATATGGTGCTATGCGCCAGAAAATAAGTCGACACATCGACTTGGATAAAAACGGATACGAAGATTCACGGATAGCAGCCTGCATATTTTTTAAGCAGCCGCGCCTGATCCGGTAAAGTAACGCCTTTTCGGGGAAATGGATGTTCCCGGAATATTGAACAAGATCTCGTTTTACCGGATAGTCATGATGAATGTCGATTTGCTGATTCAAGGAGCCGCTGTTTACGATGGTAGCGGCGAAGATTCCAAAGTAGTTGATGTGGCGATCAAGGCAGGTGTGATCGTTGGTGTGGGGAAGTCGCTCCCTGTCACGGCTACCGAGACACTGAACGCCGATGGACTTGCACTAATGCCCGGCATTATCGACAGCCACACGCATTTCGATGCGCAAATTACCTGGGATTCGTTTGTGCGGCCTTCACCGGCCATGGGCGTGACCACCGCGGTGATCGGCAATTGCGGCTTCACCATCGCGCCCTGCAAGCCGGCCGATCGCGATATCACCATGCGCCACCTGACTCAGGTCGAGGGCATGTCGCTAGATGTACTGCGTAGCGGTATCGACTGGGGTTTCGAAACTTTTCCGCAATACCTGGACCTCCTGCGCGAGCGCGGTTGCGCGGTCAATGTCGCCGCCTATATTGGACATTCATCCGTTCGCACCTGGGTGATGGGCGATCAAGCGAACAAGCGTGAGGCTACTGAAGACGAGATCGCCCAGATGGTCGAGCTCGTGAAAGAAGCGATGGCAGCTGGTGCGATCGGTCTGGCATCGAGCACCAGCCCGGCACATAACGGCGAGGGTGGCTTACCCATGCCATCACGTCTGGCCAGCGATCATGAAATGATGTCGCTGATTAAAGCGATGGGTCATCAGGGGCAGGGCATCTACATGGTGACCAAGGGCGGTCAGATGCCCATCCCTTTCCTTGAAGAGATGGCGGTGGCATCAGGCCGACCGGTAATGATCGCTGCATTGCTACACAACCCTACCAATCCCAGCGCCGTATTCAATGATTTGAAAGCGATCACCGAGGCCAATGTCCGCGGTGTGCCGTTGGTTGGGCAAGTGTCCTGCTGCCCATTGACGATGGATTTCACGTTTCATTCGCCCTATCCGGTAGAAGGTCTGGCCAGCTGGAAACCAGCGCTTGGTTTGTCGCATGAGGCACTGAAAGCCAAACTGGCTGATCCGGCATTCCGGCAAAGCGTGCGCGACGAACTGGCCGCACCTACGTCGTTCCGCTTGTTTAACAACGAATGGGACAAGGTGCATGTCGTCGAAACTCGCTTGCCCGAGCATGCACAGTTTGAGCAACGCAGCGTGGCAGAGCTGGCGCGCGAGCAGAACAAGGATCCACTCGATGTCGCGCTTGATCTGGCACTGGCTGAAGATTTGCAAACTGTCTTTACGGCCATTCTGCTCAATAGCGACACGGATGCCGTGGCCGAGTTACTGAACCATCCGCACAGTCTGGTGACTCTGAGTGATGCCGGTGCGCACCTGACCTTCTTCAATGATGCTGGCTTTGGATTGCATCTGATGGGGCATTGGGCGCGTGATCTTGGCAAGATGCGTCTGGCTGATGCGGTACATCAGTTGACTGCGCGACCCGCGCAGATTCTCGGCTTGCAGAACCGTGGCTTGATACGCGAGGGGTATGCTGCCGATTTGCTGTTGTTCGATCCGGCGACTGTGGGGCGTGGCCCAAAAAAACGCGTATTCGATTTGCCCGGTGGCGCCCCTCGGCTCGATACCGACGCTCTTGGCGTGCATGGTGTCTGGGTAAACGGTCAGCGGCTAGTGGACAGCAAGGGCTTGTTGCAGGATGCGCCTCTGGCGGGGGCTTTGCTGACTGAGTTTCACTGAACTGTCTCACATCCCACTGTCGCCCCAGCGAACGCTGTGATCCAGGATGCCGGTGGGGCGGCCAGCAGATCGTTCAACTTCTAGAAAAAATACCTCAGCTCGGTAAACAGCAAACGATTGCGTTTCAGCAGGCCATACAGTGTGTTACTGCTGCCATCGTAGTACTCGTAACCCGCCAGCAGCTTGACCTGATCGCTCCACGCATAACTCAGCCGTGGACGAACAAGGTAACCGCGTCGCTCCAGCAGTGCGGATCCTGAGAGCTCGGTCTCCAGCGTTTCATTCCACCATTTTTTTGCAACACGCACACTTACCCCGTTCTGATCCTGATCCAGCTGCGAAGTCAGGATCGCGTGCAGCTGTTCCGATGTTGAAGGGCTTTGGTAATGCAGCACATGACGATTGAAAAACTGCACGATGCCGCTGGTGTTATCACCGAAATCCCGCTCGATGCCCAGTACGGTGTAAACGAATGGGTTCTTCACATAAGCCAGCGTGCCGTCCGGGTCTTCGGTGCGTGTGTAGGCAGACTCCAGCGCAAAACGCCAGGCACCTCGGGTAGTCGCCGTATCAAATCCAAGCACGCGTGTACGGTAGTGTTGATACACATAAGAAGCCGATAGATCTCCCGATAAATCGTAACCGTCGTAATAAGAGACCGACCAGTCGACTGCTTTTCCGGACTGATCCAGTTTCAAGGCCCAATTGCGTGAACCTGTCGGAATGACTTCCGAAAAGCCGGGGCGCAAATAGACATGGTTGGGACGGAATTCAGGTAGCCACACTCCGGTGATGCTGGTGAAGGCATCCAGATTCCACGAGGCTTTCGCGGCCAGTGATCCGAAACGGTCTTCATCGATATCGGCCGCCAGCAAACGACTGTCGCGCGGTGTCAGATTGTCGGTGGGGTTGAGACGGTCGGTGCGGCCCCAGGCAATGATCTGCTTGCCAAGACGGACATCGAGCGCGCCAAAGCGTGCATCCAGATAGGCTTCTCGTACTCGTGCAATGTCACTGCCATCACTACGAAAATCTTCGCGCCCGCCATAGGCTTCGGCGAATACACCCAGTCCATTCTCGAAACGTTTATCCAGTTTCAGCCAGGTCGAGGCGGTACCGATATGTCCACGATCGTCGTAGAGACGATTGGAGGACCAATAGCCACTGCGCAGCGAGCCGGTAAGGCCGAAGGCATTCAGCTTGCCGAGCAAGCCAGGTCGCTGCTCAGCGACGTTGTCGGCCGGTGCCATAGCCGGTTCGGCGTCAGCTGCCGGGTTCTGAACACTTGCTTCGCTTGAGCCCTTGGTTTCGCTGCTGGATTCAGCGGGTGGTGGTGCTGCCGGTGCAGAGGTGTCTTGCGCATGGACGAGGCTCAGTCCGCTGCCCAGCAGCATGGCCGAGAAAAGCAAAGAGACCCCGACAAGCCAAGGTCTCTTTGCGACATTCTGCTGCTCAAGACTGACAGACAGCATTACTGTTGTTCCATATAGCGTGTCGTGAAGTAGTCATCCTTCACGCCGATATTCACCTTGAAATTATCGATCGTGATGACGGTACTGTGACCAGTTTGCAGATTGCGCGCTTCGAGGATGCCTGCCTGCCATTTTTTCTTTACCGGATCGACTTCCTTGTAATGGCTGTAGCGTGCTTCTTTCAGCAATTCACCCGCTTCATCATAGGAGACGGATTTCAGCGTCACAAAATTGTCTTTCTGAATCCACGCGACACGCTTGGAATAGCCGGTATTGGCTTTGATGGTCGCATCCTTCGGTATGGACTCGATCACGAAGCAGGGAGCGCCATCGACCTCTTCTTCCTTGAGCAGCGTGTGATTCCATTCCTTGACTTTGTGTCCGATCACATCACCGTAGGAGAAATCAGTACCCACGAAGCTGTCTTTCTTGTTCGATGAGATCAGTCGACGTACTTTCTTCACGCTGGGAAGATAAATCCAGATATCGTCATCCTTGTCTGAGTGCTCGATCAGCATGGAGACTGTGCCTTTGACATCGGTAGGTTCCAGAAACCGTGTCATGCGCTTGTTATCGATGCCGTTGGGCTCGAGCTTGCTGGTACCGAAGGTCTTGCGTACACGCTTTTGTCCCGACTTGTTCGTCAGCGTCATCGTGCTCTCCGAGGTGGAGTCTGCGTATTTGCCGACCACGAAATTCTTGTCCATGATCTCGACCGCCGACAGTGCCCAGGCCTTGTTGGGCAGAGCGCTCATCAGCAGGGCGCTCAGACCGAGTGCGGCGACCATCGCCAGTCCTGCGCGTTTGTTTCCTGATGTCGTGTCCACATCACCTCCGTTAAAAATGAATTTGGGTCGGAATTTCAATACCAGTGCCGGCATCACGGTCAGTGCCGCCGTCACGCTGACGACCATTGCAGTGCCGATGAGGATAGCGTTCCAGGTGTGCGGGTAGTAGCCGCGTGAGCCTGCCTGCACCGCATAGCCACCTGCGACGGCCGAGGCCACGAAGAGACAAGCCTTGCCTGCGGTCTTGAGTACTTTGCGGAATGCAGCATCAACATCGGTGCCACGCGCGATTTCTTCTCGCAAGCGGAACAGCATGTAGATTGCATAATCGGCACCAATGCCGATGGCCAGCGCCGAGGTCAGGGCGGTGGGTACATTCAGTCGCATGCCCAACCAGCCCATCAGACCCATGTTTACCAGTACCGAGAGCAGCAGGGGTGTCACCACCAGCACACCCGCAATCAGCGAACGGAATACCAGCGCAGCAGCAATGAATACCACGCTGGCGATCTGCACCACGTTCAGGATCTTGTCCTTCACGATTACTTCAGTGATCGCCGCACTCTGGGCGACGCTGCCGCCAATGTTCACGCGGATATTGGGCGGGAATTTCTTGGCGACGAAGCCCTGTATGTCTTTCCACAGCAAATGCAGATCTGCGGTGCTGTCGCTGTGGGTGAAGATGACCATGTTCGCCATCTTGTAATCGTAGTCGACATAGGGATCGAAATCGCCAGGCTCGCCCGACATCGAGTACAGGAGCAGATACTCGGCAATCGTCGCCTGTTGGTCGGGAATGCGGAAAAACTCGGGCTTGTCCGCGTTCATCGACTGATTCATGCGCTTGATGAATTCGGAGATCGAAATCACTTTGCCAATATTAGGCTGCGCCGTGATGAAGGTCTGCAATTCGTCCATCGCTTTCAGGACCGCGGGGTCCTTGATCGCATCAGGCTGATCGCCCTCGATCATCAGGTAGACGTTATTCGTGCCTGCCATGCGCTCATTGAGCTTCTGGTCTGCCACCATTAGCGGCAAGTCAGGATCGAAGTATTTTTTCAGTGCGCTTTCGATTTTCAGCTGAGTCATGCCAGCGAGTGCGATCGCTACCAAGATCCCCGTAGCGATGAAGATGCGCGAGCGCTTTTCTCCCAGCATCAGGTCGGCATAAAAGCCGGTGATGCGATCCCACACACGCTCTTCACGCTCCATGCGCGCTTCTTTTTCGCCGGGGGGTGGCAGCACCGCGCGCAGTGCGGGAATGAAGGTCATTTCAATGACCAGCACCGAGAGAATACCGATACCGGCAAAAATGCCGAAGACGCGAATCGAGACGATGTCAAAGATCATCAGTGACAAGAAACCAGCCGCGGCGACCAGACCAGCAGTCAGCATCACGGGTCCGATCTTGACGATGGATTCGATCACGGCCATGCGATTGGCCTCGCGTGGTGTGAGTGCCGGATTTGCGCGCAGCAGGTTGTACTCTTCGTAGTAACGCTTGAGCATCTGTACCGCATGACCCGCACCAACCGCAAGAATCAGAATGGGCGTTGACATGTTGAAGATATCCAGCGGTACACCCGCCAGCCCCATGAAGCCCTTGCCCCAAGTGACGGCAACAATAGGCGTGACCAGCGGCAGTATCAGGCCCTGTATCGTGCGGAATGCTTCGTAGTGAATGATGCCGATGACGCCGATCGCAATCAGCAAGAGCAGACCACCGCGTCCGGAAAATTGTTCAAGCAGAGCCAGAAATGCCGGATAGCCCGTCACCACGATATCAACTGAATCATCGCGCTCGGCAGCGACGATATCCTCGATTTTCTTGTTCACATAACTGAACCCGCCTTTACCTTCTTTCAGTTCTGCGGGTGTCGCATCACGCACTTCGGCGAGCACAGTGATGGTCTTGAAATCATTGGAGACAACTGAATTCATGTAGGCCGTATTGCGCTGCAAAGCATCTTTGAGTGCCGCCATCTGCTCGGGGGTGGCGGGCACGTCCGTCATCATCTGCTTTACTTCCATGCCTTCTTCGGTGCCCCGAATATCTTTTGCGCGCCGCGCCGCTACCGATAAAAGATTGGCTTTAACCACGCGCGGAGTTTCGCGCAGCTTGGCCGTGATTCGCTGAACTTTTTCCAGTACCTTGGGATTGAACACATCGCCATCTTTGGGCGTGATACCAATCACGCCGACATAGCGCGATCCGAAGACTTCCTCGACCTTGAGTGTGGTGGCAACGAAAGGATGTGAGCGCGGGACAATATTGTTGGGGTCAATAATGACGGTCAGCGCCTGTCCGCGGAAATGCAGGAACACAGTGGCGATCAATACCGCTGCAAGCACGGCCCAGCGAAAACGAACGATAAATTCTATATAACGGCGCATGGGCCGGTCTCCTTGTTGTCGTTGTAATGCGGGATGCCAACCCGGCGATAAGACGTTGCAGCCTGAAGTGCCCGGCGAGCCGGACTCTGATTCGTGGCAGGTGCTCACCTGGATGCCGAAAAAGCTGGCATTTACCGCATCCATGAGACCCACATATTAGCAGAACGACCGTTCTATTTGATCTGGGGAAATTATCGAAGACTGGATTTACGAAGCAATTGAGCAGGACGGACGCTGACTCAGACAGTTGGTTCAGCCAGTAGGGAATAAAAAGTTAAATTTTTGATATTCATGACATGGTCATCGCATCTTTGACGAGTGCGATCGCCAATGAGTATCCGGTTTGCAGACGTTAAACTATCGCCTTCTTTTTGGAGGTTTCATGCACACCGTGATCGATAGCACTGCCGTTACTACCTTGTTCACCGAAGCCCGCAGTCAGAATGGCTGGACCGATAAGCCCGTGAGCGATCAACAGCTCCACGATCTCTATGAATTGATGAAATTCTGCCCAACCTCGGCCAATAGCCAGCCGGCACGTCTGGTGTTTTTGAGGACCGCTGAAGCAAAAGAGCGTCTGCGGCCAGCACTCTCGCCGGGGAATGTCGACAAAACCATGAGCGCGCCAGTAGTCGCCATCATTGCCCATGACACGGATTTCCACACGCAGCTGCACAAGACCTTTCCGCACAATCCGGACTTTGCCAAGCTGTTCACCGGTGATGACAAACGCGCGGCGCGAGAGGGCTTCGCCTTCCGTAACGGCTCAATGCAGGGCGCCTATCTGATCATGGCCGCACGTGCGATCGGACTCGATTGCGGCCCCATGTCAGGATTTGACAATGCACTCGTCGACAAGACTTTCTTTGATGGGGGCAGCGTGAAGTCGAATTTTCTGTGTGCGCTGGGTTATGGCGATACGGCGAAGGTGATGGAGCGGTTGCCGAGGTTGGGGTTCGCGGAGGTTTGTCAGCTGCTGTAAGTATTATTCCTGCAATTTTCGGTGGTGTTTCAGGGATGGCTGGTTTCGAATGTCAAGCTTTTAGATGAACCAGCAACAATAGCCAAAGGCGGTCGTCGCTCATTTCAACCTGCCGCAATACCGTGATCCCTGCAAGATGGAAGATGATGAGACTGGTTTTCATCGGGCACCTCGCATGGCACTTGACCCCCCGTTACTGTTTGCGCTGCACGGCAGCGAATCGCTGGGAGCGAAGATTGCGCAGTGTCTTGGCATTTCGCTGGCCGTGCATGAAGAGCGTGAATTCGAAGATGGTGAACACAAGGCGCGGCCCTTGCAGAATGTGCGCGGCCGTTCTTGCTTCGTTCTGCATGCACTTCATGGCGATGCATCGTACAGTGCCAATGACAAACTGAATCGCCTGCTGTTTTTCATCGCAACCCTTAAAGATGCGTCAGCCGCTCGCGTAAGCGCGGTGGTGCCTTATCTTGCTTATGCGCGCAAGGACCGCAAGACCAAGCCGCGTGACCCAGTCACGATGCGCTATGTCGCGCAACTGTTCGAGGCAATGGGTGTTCATGCGTTGCTGGCGCTTGAAGTGCACAACCCCGCCGCGTTTCAGAATGCCTTTCGTTGTCCCACCGAACAGCTCGATAGTTCGGGTCTGTTTGCGCGACATATTGCAGCCAAACTCGGCGATGTCGAGGTGGCGGTGGTGTCGCCGGATGCGGGAGGCGTGAAACGTGCTGCGCTATTTCGCGAGCGACTGATACAGACACTGGGTCGGCCTGTGAGCATGGCCTATGTGGAAAAATATCGCAGTGCCGGCGTGCTGAGTGGTGATTTGCTGGTCGGTGATGTGAGGGGCCGGCAGGTGCTGCTGTTTGACGATCTGATCAGCAGTGGTCAGACGCTCGCCCGTGCTGCAAGCGCTTGTCTTGCGCAGGGTGCGGTGACGGTGTGGGCAGCTGCCGCCCATGGATTGTTCAATGCGGATGCGATGCAGCGACTGGGTTCAGGTCCCATTGACAGTATTTGCGTGAGCGACAGTGTCGTCATCACGGGTATCGAGGACACGCCGCTTGAAGCCAGGCTTGATGTGGTGAGTTGCGCCGCATTACTTGGCGAAGCGATCCGTCGCTCTCACGAAGGCGGATCCATTGTCGAGCTGATGCAGTCCTGATGCCGCTGCGCGAGCGTTAGCCAGAGCATTGCGCGTTGTGTCCACAGGCCTGGCTGACTGCAGCCAGTTTCATCGAGGTGTTGTATCGCGATACGCGCACGTATGGCGGCGCGCAGCGACTGATAGAAATGCACCAGCGCAGTGGGCGGCGTGTCTTGCGACTGTGCGTAATAGGTTTGCAGCAGTACTTCCGCCAGCGCAGGTGCCTGCAAACGTTCGCAGTCGAGTGCCAGGAAGGCAATTTCATCAATCACATCCAGCGTGCGCAGTTCGCGCGAGAACTCCAGACAATCAATCACCGTGATATCTCCGGTAATGCAGACATGCTCCGCTCGAAGGTCGCCATGACCTTCAACGATATGTCCCTCGCGTATGCGGGTGTCAAACCACGCAGCCTGTGATTGCAGTGTCTCGCGCTGCGCATCACACAGTGCGAGTGACTTCCCTGGTGGCAGGGCTGGCTGATGTGCAAGCAGTGCGCGCTGATTGCGATCGATTTCCGCTGCAAGCGATGCGCGCCATGCATCAAGATCCGGTCGCAGTCGAGGCAGATCACGATGAAAATCAGCGATACGCGCAGCCACGCGCTGCATCACGCTGGCATCTGCAGTGCCGTGAGCCAGTGCATGCGCTAGCATGCCAGTGTCGGGAAGACGTCGCATGTGCACCAGACAATCGATGCGCTCCTGTGAAGGACCAAAGCACAGCTTGCCCTTGGCATCACGCGAGATCGTTGCGACGCCCAGGTAAACCCCAGGTGCTAGACGACGATTCAGACGCAGCTCTTCATGGCAATAAAAGCAGCGCGTATCGACAGCACGAAAATCCACATAGTCCGTGCGCACTGGTTTCTTGAGTTTGAATACGTGTTCGCCTGCCAGAAATACCCAGGACATATGCGTTTCGATTACGTCGACCTGAGTGACTCCCGCGCCATAAATATGAGCTTGTCGCAGAAAGGCAAGAGTGTCTTCAATGGAGACGGGCATGATCGTGACGCAGTCTTCTGAAAATGAAGACCTAGCTGTGCCGTCGTGGTACTACATGCGCGGACACCATAGGGGGTCGGTGGCGGAAAAAACGCTGCTTTATGCCTTCGACTACCCACAGATAAGTCATCACCAGCAGGATCAGCACACCAAAGAAACTCGCGGGCGGTGGCGTAAAGCCGAAGTAGAAGCCCAGCGCGGTATAAGGCAGAGCAATCGCAAGCAGCACTACCGCGATTGATGATGCCATCAGCAGCGGATTCGGCCGACTGCGCAAGGGATTGGTGCGCGTGCGAATCACGAAAATCACCAGCACCTGGGTACACAGCGATTCGATGAACCATCCGGTTTGGAACAAGGCCTCGTTTGCATCGAACAGGCGCAGAAGTATCCAGAACGTCAGTAGGTCAAAAACCGAGCTGACCGGACCAATCACCCACATGAAATCGCGGACCAATGCGATATCGAGCGGCAGCGGGCGTTTCAATTCATCAGCGTCGACGGCATCGAGCGGTATCGCAACTTCCGAGAGATCATAGAGAATGTTATTGAGCAGTATTTGCACGGGCTTCATAGGCAGGAAGGGCAGAAACAACGCTGCACCGGCCATGCTGAACATATTGCCGAAGTTCGAGCTAGTTCCCATCATCAGGTACTTCATGACATTGCCGACGGTGCGGCGCCCTTCAAGTACGGCCAGCTGCAGTACTTTCAAATCTTTCTGCAGCAAGATCATGTCGGCGGCGGCTTTGGCGATATCTACGGCGGTATCGACCGAGAGACCGACATCGGCGGCCTGCAGCGAGGGCGCGTCATTGACACCATCACCCAGATAACCCACGACATGGCCACGCGCTCTGAGTGCTGAAATCACGCGACCTTTTTGCGAGGGATTGAGGCGACAGAAAAGATTCGCGGTTTCAGCTCGTGCCTGCAGTGCGATGTCATCAAGCCGTTCGACGTCAGTACCCAAAACGATACCCTCAATAGGCAATCGCAATGCCTGAAAAATATGCTGAGTAACGCGCTCGCTATCGCCGGTGAGTACCTTGATCGAGACGCCGAGTTCTGCAAGCGACCGCAGAGTGTCGCCGGCGCTGGCTTTGGGTGGATCAAGAAAGGCAGCGAAGCCAATCATTACCAGCGCTGATTCATCATCAATGACGGCATGCGGATGGTCGGGGGAAACCGCTTTGCAGGCAATCGCAAGCACCCGAAAGCCTTCGTCTTCGAGTGCATTGCAAGTGGCACGCACCGTTGCAAGACCAGCTTCATCCAGTAACAGCGTATTGCCCGCGGACTCGTAATACATGCAAGCCCGCAGTATGTCGGCAGGTGCCCCTTTGACTACCAGCGTGCGCGCGGTATTTTTTTCCAGCAGCACCGAGACACGGCGTCGCTCGAAATCAAAGGGAACTTCATCGATCTTGGTCCAGCCAGCCGTGTCAACGGTTTCGTGATCGAGAATGGCCACATCCATGGGATTGTGCAAACCGCTTTCGAACCAACTGTTGAGGTAGGCAAGCTCCAGTACGCGCGCGCTATCGATGCCCAGCGGATCGACATGAGATTGCATGCTGATCTTTGCTTCGGTCAGAGTACCGGTCTTGTCGGTACACAGTACATCCATTGCGCCAATATCCGATATGGCAGTTTGGCGTTTCACGATTACTTTCTCGCGCGCCATGCGCAACGCGCCGCGCGCCAGTGTCACCGACACCACCATGGGCAGCAGCTCGGGTGTGAGCCCGACGGCAAGGGCTAGTGCGAAGAGAAAGGATTCTGCCCAGGGCTTGTGGGAAAGCAGACTCATCAGCAGAACGATCAAGACCATCAGCATGGTCAATCGCATGATCATCGCGTTGAAGCGCCGCGTACCGATATCGAACGCAGTGAGTGTCGCGGGTTGTCCCAGATGTCCGGCGATGCCGCCCATTTCCGTCGCAGCCCCGGTACGAACGATCAGCAGTTTTGCGCTGCCGGATAAGACCGACGATCCCATGAACATCGCATGGGTCGCACTTTGTATGTCGCAGGCATCGGTGGGTACCTCGGTGCGTTTCTCCGACGGGCTGGATTCTCCGGTCAGGACCGATTGATTCACGAAACAGTCGCGCGCTTCGATCACGATGCCATCGGCGGGTACCAAATCGCCCGCTTTGAGCAGGACAAGATCGCCGGGCACGATTTCCGTCACCGGCACATCTTGTTCAAGCCCGTCGCGCAGCACACGCGCAGATAGCGCAATCGACTGACGCAGCATCTCGGCGGCGCGCTGTGCACGATGCTCTTGAGCGAAATCCAGCGTTACGCTCATCAGAACGATCACGTTGATGATGAAGAAATTAGTGAATTCACCCAGTAAAGCCGATAGCGTGCTGGCGACGAGCAGGATCAGCACCAGCGGATTGCGGAAATGACCCAGAAATTGCAGCCATACGGGCGGCGTGCGGCTCTCGACAAAACGATTGGGGCCCCACTGTTCGAGCAGCGTGGCCACTTGCGCGCTGCTCAGGCCCTGTTGCAGATCCGGTGGCGTGGGTGGCGTTTGCCACCACAGGCTGGAAATGGCGTCAGGG
>JBDKLM010000012.1:0-6577 GCA_039806005.1 Pseudomonadota bacterium | reverse complement strand
GTGGCTTGGGCAGATGGTGGTGCACCGCATCCATGACCTCGGCAAGTGCATGCGGGCCAGTCACGGCCAGTACTTTGGGATGCACAGTGCGAATCACATCCTGACCCGACGCATCTTTTTTGCCGCCCAGGCAACCGGTCACGATGACCTTGCCATTTTCGCTCAGCGCCTCACCAATGGCGTCCAGCGATTCGGTGACCGCAGCATCAATGAAGCCGCAGGTATTGACGATGACCAGATCGGCACCCTCGTAGGATTTGGCAGTGTCGTAGCCTTCAGCACGCAGCTGGGTAAGGATTTGCTCGGAATCGACCAGGGCCTTGGGGCAGCCGAGTGAAATGAAACCTACTTTGGGTGTTACCTGAGAATCAGACATGAGGGAGGGAGCGAAGGTGGCAAAGGAAGGCGAGATGTAGCCCGGATTTTACCCTTTGCCACCACAGAACGATCAGAGCTTGCTGGCTTCGGCGACCTTCGCGCCCGGCATGCCCGGGAAAGGGAATGCGCCGAACATGTTCTTGGACTGGTTCTGCATCTGCTCCTGCATCTGAATGAAGAGGCTCTTGCTCTGCTCGATGTAGTTGCTCATCATCCCCTGCATCATCGGGCCTTGCACACTCATGAACTGAGTCCACATCTCGGGGCTGAAGGACTTCTCTTCCATCAGACCTTTCGAGTTTTCCGCGAGCTTGTTTTGGATATCGATGAAAACCTGGATGTTCTTTTCCAGATAAGAACCCATCATGCCCTGCATGGTGTGACCGTAGTAGCGAATGATCTGTGACAGCGCCGAGCTGGAAAACATGGGCTGACCATTGGACTCTTCTTCCAGAATGATTTGCAGCAGGATGCTACGCGTCAGGTCTTCCTCTGTTTTCGCATCGATAACAATAAAATCCTCGTTACCGAGCACAAGCTGCTTCACATCTGCGAGCGTGATGTAGGAACTGGTCTGGGTATCGTACAAACGACGATTGGGGTACTTCTTGATCAGGCGCTCGCTAGCCTTTTTGGTGGTGGTCATGACGGGGGTCCCGGTTATTTTGCATTGCAATGCGCATGCAAGATTTTATGAACAATGGAAGGGGTCGAACGCCCCTTTGCGCGCATTATAGTGCCTAAAAACAGAAACTTGGGAAGCCTGAGCGGGGGACACACCGAGATATTGCGGCGCAAAGGACAGAAAACAAACGGAGGGTGTTTTCATTTTGAAAACTCAGGGAAGCAGGCACTCCCCATCACAGGCGGCTACTGTCTCGATCAGCCCGCCCTGACTTTCACGTAACGCCCGGGTGCCGGCTCAATCGGCTTGTGCCGCGCATTTCCGTACTTTTTGGGTGCCGCGACCTGCTCGCCTGCGTGAGTGGCCAGAAAATCAGTCCACTCGGTCCACCAACTGCCCGGATGCTCGGTTGCCTCGGCCAGCCACTGATCGGCCGCTACCGGCATCTCGTCATTCGTCCAGTAACTGCGCTTTTTCTTGGCCGGTGGGTTGATGACACCTGCAATATGACCCGAAGCACCCAGAACAAAACGATTGTTGCTGCGCTTGCCCGTGTTGATCAGGCCGGTCGTGACATAGGCGCTCGCCCAAGGCACGATGTGATCTTCGCGAGACGCATAGATGAAGGCCGGCGCCTGTACCCGACCCAGATCAACGGGATCACCGTTGACCGATAGACGACCCGGTATCAGCAGCTTGTTTTCGAGATACATATTCCGCAGGTAGTAGCAGAACATCGGCCCCGGAAGATTCGTGCTGTCCGCATTCCAGTACAGCAGATCGAAGGGAGGCGGCTCCTCGCCCTTCAGATAGTTCGACTCCACATAATTCCACACCAGATCATTGGGCCTCAGGCTGGAAAATGCCGCCGCAAAATCACGGCCCGGCATCAACCCACCTTTGCCGATGGCCTGCTCGCGCTGCATTACCTGCGCCTCGTCGACGTAGATATCAATGCCACCCACATCGGAGAAATCCAGCATCGTGGTCAGCAAGGTCAAACTCGATGCGGGCTTTGTGCCACGCGCCGCCATCACCGCCAGTGCGGTCGACAAGATAGTGCCGCCGACGCAGAAGCCCAGCACATTGATCTGCTTCTCGCCACTGATGGCCTGTGCAGTTTCAATCGCCGTGATCGCGCCGCTCTCGATATAGTCATCCCAAGTCAGACTACTATGCGATTCATCAGGATTCACCCACGACACCACGAACACGGTATGACCCTGTGCGACAGCGTGCCGAATGACCGAGTTGTCAGGCTGAAGATCCAGAATGTAAAACTTGTTGATGCAAGGCGGCACCATCAGCAGCGGGCGTTTGTAGACCGTGGGGGTCAGCGGACGATACTGCAGCAGTTGCATGACCTCGTTTTCAAAGACCACCGCACCTTCGGTTGTCGCGACATTGCGGCCGACTTCGAAAGCGCTTTCATCGGTTTGCGAAATATGTCCGCGACGCATGTCAGCGACCATATGCATGATGCCGCGCGTGAGGCTTTCGCCTTTGGTATCGATGATTTTTCGTTGTGCTTCCGGATTGGTCGCCAAAAAATTCGAAGGTGACATCGCGTCTATGCCCTGCTGGACGGCGAAACGGATTTTTTTTCTGATCTTCTCATCCACCTCGACCGAGTCCGCGAGGGCATTCATGAATTTTGCATTCAGCAGATAGGCGGATGCGGTGAACGCATGATAAGGGCTGGATTTCCATGCCGCCGATGAAAAACGTCGGTCCTTGATTTCCGGTATGTGCTGGGTCATCAGCCCGGTCCACAAACGCGACATTTCATCCATGTAGGCTGTTTGCAGTTGGGAGAGCTTTTCGGGCGGCACCATCGCGTGCACCGCTTGATTGGCCGCCAGCCCCGGCATGCCGGGCTGCATGACGTTCATCATGGATTGCCAGGCCTTGGGGTCGGAGAGCTGGGAAAGCCAGGCTTCGGCCGCACTCGCCCGAGATGCATTGGTGTCGTTGTCAGATTTGCTCATGCGTCTTCCCCGTGCTGGTTGGCTGAATCTGCCGGGCTCGCGTTGCCTGGCTGGGACGATGTTAGGATCAGGTTACCGCAAACTCACGGCGGCATGGCTTTGAGTGCCGATGGCGAACTTCAGGAAATTGATCATGCATATTGCTGCAGTGGGCTGGATCTACGTCGTACTGATGATGTCGGTAGTAGAAGAATCCTTCGTCGCCGGCATTATGACGTTTTTCCTCTATGGCGTGTTGCCCGTGACGATCATTCTCTACATCGGCGGCACTGGCAAACGACGTCGCCGACGCCAGGAAGAACAACGGCGCCAGCGCGAAATGCAAGAGCAGCAACAAACGGTGCAGGACGATCAACGCGAAGGCGCGTGAGTCACCTGATCCAGATCAGTGATGCCATCCGGCCGGTGATCTGATCGCGTCGAAATGAATAAAACTTTGCGGGATCACTGACGGTGCAATCCCCACCCCCCGACACCTGAGTCACGCCGGAACGCAGCAGGACGATACGCGCCAGTTCCGCCAGATCCGCCAGAAATTTGTCGGCCTTGCCAGGCACTGGTTTGAACGCCGCTTCGGCCCGCGGACCCAGATGCGCGAAAGCGCGACGCACCTCGATACCCACTTCAAATGCCTCGGGTCCAATCGCCGGCCCCAGCCAAGCCGTCAACTGATCGGCACCGGATGCTCGCATGGCGGCCACTGTTTGCTCAATTACCCCCTGCGCCAATCCGCGCCAGCCGGCGTGTGCCGCGCCCACGTACGTACCGCGACAATCAGCCAGCAGCACCGGCAGACAATCAGCCGTCATGATGGTGCACACACGTTCTGGTCGACTGCTTATGCTGGCATCCGCCTCGGACGGGCCCTGACCATCGTACTCCGATGACAAATCCAATACCCGCGTGCCATGGACCTGAGCCAACCAGGATGGCTCGGCTGGCAATTGAGCGCGCAGCAGTCGACGATTTTGCTCAACCGCTGCCGGATCGTCACCCACATGCAGGCCCAGATTGAGCCCGCCACCACTCTCGCCAAGTTTGCCAGCCTCGGATTCACGCGCCTCGGAAGCCACGTGGGCACCACCCGCGCCATAGCGACCCGCGCTCACACCACCGCTGCGCAAGGTGGAGAGCACGCCGACGCCAGAAGGCAAATCAGGCCAGTCTATGGTTAAGGTCTGCATTTAGTGAACGATGCCTGAGCGTTCCAAGAGCGCTACCATATCCGCGGGCAATGGTGCATGCCATTCGCAAAGTTCACCCGTCACTGGATGCAACAGTCCCAGGCGCTCGGCATGCAAAGCCTGACGGGGGAACAAAGCCGCCAAGTGGGATTTGCCGTATACCGCATCACCCACCAGCGCAAAACCGATGGATTGCAAATGCACGCGGATCTGGTGCGTGCGACCGGTCTCCAGGCGACATTGCAATAGCGACACCGGCTTGCCATCCAGCACGCCCGTCGCCAGTCGCGAATAATGCGTGACGGCGGGCTTGGCCAGAAGCGACTGACTGACTGCCATGCGGGTGCGCTCACGCGGATGTCTCGCAATCGCCGCCTCAATGCGTCCACCAGACACGGGCTGCCCCCAGACCAGCGCCAGATACTGACGACTCATGCTGCGGTCTTGCAACTGCCTTACCAGACTGGTTTGCGCACTCAGCGTCTTGGCGACGACCAGCAGACCCGTGGTGTCCTTGTCGAGACGATGAACGATGCCCGCCCGCGGCACGCCCTGCAAGGCGGGCCAGCGATGCAGCAATCCGTTGAGCAAAGTACCGGTCCAGTTACCCGCCGCCGGATGTACCACCATGCCAACGGGTTTGTCGATGACGATCAGCGCATCATCTTCATGCACAATCGACATCGGTATCGGTTCCGCCACAAAGGACACGGAAGCAGGATCGGGCTGAGGCGATACGACAATACGCTCCTCTCCCAGCATGATCTGGCGCACGCCGCACGGCTTGCCGTCGACGCTGACCAGCCCCTCTTCTATCCACTGCTGCAAGCGCGAACGAGAAAACTGCGGCAGACACTGTGACAACACTTTGTCGAGGCGAGTACCTCGATGTTCAATCCCCACAGTCAAAGTCAGGGGCGCCAGGTCGGGAGCAAGATCGGGGGCGAGTGCCGTGATGTCGAAGTCTTCGGCATCCTCAATGACATCATCGTCGTACTGCGTTGCCGGGTCATTCATGTTCTGTCGTTTCAATGGCGTGTCCATCGGCTATAATCGGCGTCGTTTCCGAACTGCTCACGTGCCGTCCCATGCTCAAGACTCTCATGCAATATGCTGTGTTCACGCTGGCGCTGCTGCTGTCGGCTTGCGGCTCACTCGGTGAAAAAGCCGATGAAACCAAAGGCTGGTCACCCGAGAAATTATACGCTGAGGCCAAGGAAGAGCTGCAGGCGGGCGGCTACGAGAAAGCGATCAAGTATTACGAGAAACTCGAGTCACGCTATCCGTTCGGCAAATTTGCACAGCAAGCGCAGATGGACATCGCCTATGCGTATTACCGCCAGAACGATCAGGCGCAATGCCTGGCTGCAGTCGAGCGCTTCATCCGCCTGCATCCGAATCACCCCAACGTCGATTACATGTACTACCTGCGCGGTCTCGCCAACTTCAATGACAAGAAATCCTTGTTCGATTTCATCAGCCGTCAGGACCCGACAGAGCGTGACCCCAAGGCAGCACGTGCTGCATTCGAAGCATTCAAGCAATTGATCGAGCGCTTCCCTGAAAGCCAATACGCTGAAGATTCACGCGATCGCCTGAAGTATCTGGTGGAAGCGATGGCGCAGTACGAAGTCCATGTTGCCAGCTACTACCTGATGAAGGGTGCTCATGTCGCCGCGGTCAATCGCGCCCAAGTCGTCATTCGCGACTATCCGTCGTCTCCTTCGGTACGCAACGCGCTACGAATACAAATCCAGGCTTACAACGCGATGGGACTCACCGACTTGCGCGATGATGCCGAGCGTGTATTCCAGCTCAACTATCAGGTCAGCTCCACCGTGCGTGCATCGGATCAGGAAGCTGCGACCAAATCCTGGTGGAAGTTCTGGTAAGTCCTCCCCACATCACATGCGTCAGCCTAGGGAAACGCTGAATAAATCTGCGTTCTATGGCGAGCCAGCGCAGCTGTGCGACGCGGGGATCAATAACATCAAGGTCTTGCTCCATTGATCTTGCCACAAACGTTTCTGCATTTATTTAGTCAGCGCTTCCCCAGGTGTGGCTCACACTTTTTGAGCGCATTCACTCGGCGATACGACGCCTGAACAACCAATGACTGTCATCCGAGCCTTTGGGCTCGAATGCATATCCTTCACTATCAAAATCCTTCAATGCCTCGGGTCGAGTGATCTTTTTCTCGATCGCAAAGCGTGCCATCAAACCGCGCGCGCGCTTTGCATAAAAAGAAATGATCTTGTATTTGCCACCCTTCCAATCTTCAAACACAGGTGTAATGACGGGCACCACGAGTGAGTCAGTTTTCACAGACTTGAAATACTCTTCGGACGCCAGGTTCACCAGCGCTTTGCTTTTCTGTGCCTGAAGCGAGGCATTCAAGGCAG
>JBDKLM010000011.1:0-27881 GCA_039806005.1 Pseudomonadota bacterium | reverse complement strand
ACCTGATCCTCCAACAATCTGGCCACTGTTAGTAAGGGTGGTGACGCTGCCGATATTGGTTCCGCTGTTATTGACCAGAATACCTGCTGAACCGGTGTAGCCCTGAATCACGCCCGAATTCGTCAAGGTACCAACGGCGGCGTTGAGTCGCACACCCTGCGCACCCAGGCTGGTCCCTTCCAAAGTTCCGCTGTTGGTAAAGCTGTTCTGATCTGCGCTGATTTTGACCGCAGGCGTGTTCGATCCGCTCGATGTCACGGTAACACCGCTGGGAATATTGGCATTGATGTACTGCGTTGCCAGGCTCAGGTTTTCGCAGTCTGCGCTCGGGTTGGTATCGTCCGTACAGGTGGCTGCATTCGTGCTCGTGGTCAGGCACGCCAAAATAGCGAGCAGCAGCCATCCCGCCGGGCGTGAAATCCAGCGCCAGTACAGTGTCGCCACAGCTGCCATCGTGTTGGCCATGTCCGCGTCGCTTCGTTGAGCGCTGCTCCGCAAGCTGAAATAGATAAAATTTTGGCAATATTGCCAAGTCTGAAGACCGATAATCATTATCGTCAGATAGGGACTCAACTTGAGCCGGATGCCGGCCAGGTGCCAACGGCCTCAAGCAGTCGATGAGGGAGATCTGCACTCGATCTCCCCCTCGTGCGGGGGTAACCGAAAAATCGCCGGCCGCGACAGGCCGGCATGATCTCAGCGAGCGATGAAGATATCGTACTTCACATAGGCTTCGGTACTGGTGCGCTTGAGTTCGACCATCTTGCCGATCGCCTGCACCTTATTCATCCAGCTGTATTTTTCAGCGGATGTCTGGAACAGGGGCGTGTTGATGAAATACGGCACACTCTTGTCGTTCAGGACTTCGCCGCGACCGAGTGCTTCGGCGGCTTCTTTGTTGAGCGCGACAACGCCGACATAGCTCATGTAAATGAACGCACCATCATCAGTTTCAATCGTGAGCTTGGCTTCCTGACGCAATGCGCCCGAAGGCAGCGTGCGCAGCCAGTCGCCGCCGGGCGCGATGACCTTGCCATTGATGCCGGGACCTTTGACCCAACCACCAGGCAGAATATTGACGATGGTGAGGGTCGGATCAATCGCCTTGCGTTCAGTAGGCAGGTAGATTGTCATCAAATACTCGGTACTGATTTGTGTGGATTGCGCGTGGCTGGTGAGCGGCATTGCGAACAGCGACAGCAGGAGGGCAAGGGCGGTGGCGAAGGTTTTCATGGTCTTGTCTCGAGGTTGATGGATGGGTCGGGCACTGAGTGTCATAGCGGGGACGGATGCCGTCTTCGCGCGTTATCGCAGACTCTCGCCACTGAGGCAAGCGAAATGCTGGTTGCATTATCAAAATAAGAATCCCGATGGATGCCAGCCCCTGTCCGCGCTTTCGTCGGCGCGCACCGCAAAAGCCACGCCACAGCGGGCAGCATTTTGTTGGCGCTTCGGGGGCACAGTAGTAGAGTGCGTATCATCGAACCTACCCGCAGGAGACCACGATGCCTTCCATTCTCGATCCCGTGCAGAGGGCCGCTTTTGAACGTGACGGCTTTGTGCTGGTGCCCTCCTTGTTTGATGCGGAAGAGATTGCACTATTAAGCGCCGCGATCGAGACTGATCCGCAATTGAAGGCCAGCCTCTATGACCGCCATGACGCCAGTGGCAAGAGCACACGCATGGCAACCTGGAATCATCCCGGCGATAGCGTTTACGGTTTGGCGGCGCGCTCGCGACGTGTGGTCGATACGATGGAAGACTTGCTGGGTGGCGAGGTCTATCACTATCACTCCAAGCTCACTGCCAAGGAACCGCTCGAAGGTGGTGCATGGGAATGGCATCAGGACTATGGCTACTGGTACCACAATGGCTGCGTGTTTCCGTTCATGGCCAGTGTGATGGTCGCACTCGACAAGACCACGCGTGATAACGGCTGCTTGCAATTGATACGTGGCTCACATCACGCGGGTCGCGTCGAGCATGGCATATTGCCCGGTGAACAGGTAGGTGCCGATCCGCGCCGTGTCGAGGAAATGCTGGGACAACTGGAGCGTGTATACGCGGAGATGGCGCCGGGCGATGGTTTGTTTTTTCATGCGAATGTGATGCATCGCTCCGATCAAAATCGTTCACCGAATCGACGCTGGACGGTCCTTTTTTGCTACAACGCGGCGCGCAATAATCCTTACATCGAGCATCATCACCCCCAATACACACCGCTGCACAAGGTGGATGATGACGCCATCTTGAAGGCCGGTATGCGTCATGCGCCGGAGTCTGATGAATACTTCAGGAAGAATTTTTCGAACCCGCCGGAGTTGAAGAAGCGGCTCTGATCAATCCTGTATTCATGCCGACATTTACGCAATCAAGCCCCGATGATATTGCCGATCTGAGTGCCCAGGCACTTTCAGCTGCGATACACGCTCGCACAGTGTCCTGCCGCGAGGTGATGCAGGCGTATCTGGCACGCATTCATCGTTTGAATCCAGATTACAACGCGCTGATTCACCTGGCGGCCGATGATGATTTGCTTGCACAAGCGGATGCGCGCGACGCTCAGCTGGCGCGTGGTGAGTCCCTGGGTTGGATGCATGGGATACCGCATGCAATCAAAAATACGGCGCATGTGCTTGGTTTTCCGAGTGACTTTGGTTGCCCTTTGTTGCAAGGCGTGATGCCGCAACATGACCAGATCATCGCCGAACGAATCAAGGCTGCCGGTGCCATCATCATCGGCAAGACCAATATTCCCGAACTGGGACTCGGCTCGCATACCTTCAACAAGATTCATGGCACGACCCGCAATGCGTGGGATCTTCGCGTGAGCGCGGGCGGCAGCAGTGGCGGCGCGGCGGTAGCGCTCGCGCATCGTATGCTGCCTGTGGCCGATGGTTCGGATTTCATGGGTAGCTTGCGCAATCCCGCTGGCTGGAACAATGTCTTTGGCATGCGCCCGAGTCAGGGACGGGTGCCGCGCTGGCCACGGAATGAATTCTGGGTGCATCAGCTGGCCATCGAAGGTCCGATGGCGCGCAACGTACGCGATCTGGCGCAATTGCTGGCTACACAAGCGGGCCCGGATTCACGCGATCCCATGTCGCTTGGCACCGGTGACATCATGCCCGAACGCTGGCCCGATGCATCCTCGCTCAAAGGATTGCGCGTAGGTTGGCTGGGCAATCTGAATGGGCATCTTGCGCTGGAGCCTGGGGTGCTGGAGGTCTGCGAGCAAGGGCTAGCGCGGATGACGTCAGCAGGTGCACTGGTAGAACCTTTGTCGTCCGGCTTGGGTTTCGATCCGCAAGTCGTCTGGAAGGCGTGGCTGGTGTGGCGGCGCGCGCTCACTGCAGCCAATGTGCGTGGGCTGATCAAGTTGCCACACGCACGCGAACTGCTCGAAATCAAAACTCTCTGGGAATATGATCAAGCCGAAGGTTTGCTCTACACCGAATTCGAAATGGCGAGTGAGGTACGCAGTACCTTCTACAACGCGATGTTGTCGCTGTTATCTCGGTTCGATGTGCTGGCTTTGCCGGTCGCACAAGTCTGGCCATTTCCTGCCGAGCAGGCATGGCCGACGGAGATCGCGGGTCGCACGATGGATACTTACCACCGCTGGATGGAGTGCACGATTTACGCGACCATGGCCGGATTACCGGCGGTCAGCGTGCCTGCAGGATTTGACGCATCGGGTCGCTGGCCCATGGGCTTGCAGCTGATTGGCCAGCCCAGAGGGGATGGCGCTTTACTGAAGGTCGCGGCTGCTTATGAAACCATCATTGAGGATCTTCTGGATAGACGACCACCCGTGTCTGGTCTTTAACCCGGTGGGTTTACGGGATTGCTTGAGCTTTTCTTCGCTGTCTTTCATCAGCGATTTGCCACATTCCAGGCAAGAATTTTTTGTGAATCACATTTGACGTTGCGATACAAAGCAGTAGAAAAGCTTTTCGCCAGCCGGAAGAGCAATCGTAATGGCACGCCATTTTCGTAGGAAAAGGATTTTTCCATCAAAAGAAATGGCCAATCATCATCGTCCTCGACGGCTTTCATCGGAAAAATTGGATATTTCTCTTTCGCTATTTCTGCAATTTCTTCTACGTCCTTGAGTTTTGAATTTTCAACGGATACGGCTTTGCCAATCAGAACGATAGATTTGTCCTTGGGGCGTATCTTTACAATGATCGGGATATCGAGACCGCTTTCGACACTGATTTCGTTTTTTCCGGCCAGCTTTGCGTCAAATTTGAATCGTTTGAACACCTCCAGCAGACTGTCTTGCGTTACATCTTCCATCTTCACTACCATCATGATGGTGTCGCTGAATTGGGCTCGCGATTCTTCAACGATTTCGAGTATTTCAAAAGATAGTCTGGGAATATGATCTTCGGTAATCCCCTGATCTTTTAAAATTTGCACCAGAATCTTGTGAACTTCTTCGAACACGGTGGATGTAACCTGGATGGCGGGCATGGAACTCTTTTGAGCACGCATGGGATCGCGATAGAGACTCTCGGGCTGTTCCATCACGAAGTGGCTGAATTTGTGAACATCGGCGATCAATGCGTCCATATGAACGCTGATGAAAAAATGCGCAATAGTTCGGTTTGCAGTGACTTGTGTATAAAGCGCCTGCAAAATGGAATTCAATATGAGCCGTGGATTTTTATAATTTTCCAATTGTGAAAACATGAGGTTCTCCTGTCGATATCTCGGCTTTTCGGATCATGCATGACCCATGGTCTCTTAGCCCAATGTGCACCAGCAACCGCGTGTGCTGCCCGTGCGCATGCAGCAGGGGCATTTGGCTTTGGCACACGGACGAACACTGGTGTCGTTCTCCTCCTCTTCCGGAAGCGCAGGAAATTCATCGATGCGTACGTATCCGGCACTTTCGGAATGCGGTTCCCAGTGATAGGGAAATTCGGAGGCCAGGTAGCGGCTGAGCTCATCGACGCTCAGGGTGGTCTCGACCTGACTGAGTTCGCAGTATCGCCATAGGGTCCCCTCGCTCTCGACTTCCTCGCCCTGACAGGCAGCGACGACTCGCCGCCAGGCACGCTCCCGGTGAGACGCGATGTGCCATTTGAATAAAGAGTTATGCCATTGATTCATTTGACATTCCTGTGAACATAATGCGAAACAAAAGAGTTATTTGAAGAGGTATCACTGTGTGGGTTTTTGGCGCCTGCATTAGATCGACTGAATTTTTCGGAGCTGAAGTCTAAACTCGCCTGCCTGCTTATCGGCGATCAACAGGCCGAATTCAATGGCATCAGAAAAAACGAGGGGTTTTGCCTCCACTGACCGTCCGCGAAATGAAGCCTCGAAATCTTTTGGTTTGAATTGATGCGTCTGCCAGTCTTTTGAGGACACAAAATTGCTTTTATAAATGGGCGCCATGGTGGATGCCTCAGTGCGGATAATCAGCTGATACTTCTTGCCATCGCCGCGCGTGGTCAGTTGCAAGACTGAGGCCTCCTGCGGAAAATTCACCGGGCATCGTACCGAGGCAAAGCCACCATTGTTTTCCAGCGAGACCATGCCTTCGAAGACCACACCCTCGGGGTCGACGACAAAGCCGGAACTGGAGCGCCCACCCATGACATCGTCATTCACAATTCTCATCTGCCGGGCGAAGTCGGGATCTCTGAAGTCCATGATGGCGGCACTGTTTCCAGCACAAGCTTGTATGTGAATCAAAAATGAAGGCCCAAGTGCCAATTGCATGAGCCAGACTCTTCGCGAGAAAAGCATCGTTATACTCCGAGGTGCCGTAACGACACCGTCAATATCTGCCGAACTGTACAGTATGTGGCATGAACTAAAAAGTACAGATCCGCGCGTAGTGCGGTGGATAGTTGATGGCCTTCGGGTGAAGATGGGCGCCTTGTCAGGACCACCGGCGGTCTCGGTCTGCAAGTCTCGAATGTAGTCAAAAAAATAACTTTAAGGGGATAGCCGCATGCAAGAGCAGCCTGCCGAACTTGAGTTCGCCACTGATGAACAGCAGATATTGGCGCTCGTCTCCTCTCTGAAAATTCGTTTTGCAAGTCTGATCGGTACGACCATCGAATACTTCGATTTTTACATCTTTGGTACCGCGGCCGTTCTGGTGTTCCCCAAGCTGTATTTTTCGTCGTCGGACGAGACGATGGCGACGCTCCAGTCTTTGGCGACTTTTGGCCTTGCGTTCATCGCTCGCCCTGTGGGGTCAGCCTTGTTCGGGCACTTCGGAGATCGGGTAGGACGCAAGGCCACGCTGGTGGCGTCACTATTGACGATGGGGCTCTCTACCGTGCTCATCGGTGTGCTTCCTTCTTATGCATCCATCGGAATTGCTGCACCCGTGATATTGGCATTTTTACGATTTGGTCAGGGTTTGGGTTTGGGGGGTGAATGGGGTGGTGCGATCTTGCTTGCCACCGAAAACGCTCCAGAAGGAAAACGCGCCTGGTTTGGCATGTTCCCTCAGCTGGGTGGGCCGATTGGATTTTTCTTGTCAGGTAGTGTGTTTCTTTACCTGACCACGCACTTGCCCGAGGCGGATTTTCTTGAATGGGGTTGGCGCATTCCCTTCGTATCGAGCGTATTTCTGGTTTTGGTCGGCTTGTATGTACGACTGAATATCACCGAGACGCCGGAATTCGAGAAGGTGCTGAAAAAGCGGCAGAAGGTAAAAGTACCGATTCAGGTAGTCTTTACAAGCTACTGGCGTGGACTGCTGCTGGGCATGTTGTCTGGCTTGGGGCAATTCGTGCTGTTTTATCTCATCACGGTATTTACCCTGAGCTGGGCGACGAGTTCACTTGGTTATTTGCGGCAGGATTTTCTCTTGCTGCAGTTGATCTCGGTCGTGTTTTTTGCTCTGTTTATTCCTGTGGCAGCGAAGCTGGCTGATTCCCGTGGCCGCACCACACCACTGCTTATTGGTAATTTGGGTATCGTTGTTTTGGGACTAGTGATGGGGGCGCTGCTGCAAGGGGGGAGTCTGACAACGGTGCTTGCGCTCTCACTGGGCATGGTGCTCATGGGTATGTGCTTCGGACCGTTGGGAACCCTGATGTCGGATCTGTTTCCCGCAGAAGTCAGGTATACCGGCGCCTCACTCGGATTCAATCTGTCGGCGATCGTCGGTGCCTCGTTTGCCCCGTACATCGCGACCTGGCTCGCTACCCATCATGGTTTGCAGTTTGTGAGCTACTACCTATCGGGTATGGCTGCGATCAGTCTGATCGCACTTGTTTTCGTTAAAAACACACAATTCGGAAGTCGACCTGATCGAGCATAGTGGCTGTCAGCTTAGTGTGCCCGTTTCAAGTTGGTGACCTCAGATATTGGTTTACACCGTCGCAATGGGTGTGACGGGAGAACCCACTGCACCGGGGAGACGCAAGGGCGGGGCAGTTAACAGAAAGCGGTAGCGTCCCTGCGTGCGCAACCAATTCGCAAGAGGCGTGAGGTGCCAGAGCTCGCCGAGGTGTATGCCCAACTTGAACAAACAATGCTCATGCAGTGGCAGCGTGGCATAGCAGCCCGCCTGTGCCGAGACTGGATGGGCTTCGACCGCATAATTGTCGGCGACAAGTACCGATAATCCCGATTGCGTGATCCAGTCGAGCAGGGCGGGATCGCGTCCATCCAGCACCGCACCGCAATTGGCCAATACCTCGGCATCGGGATTGCGATTCATCGCCAGCAATCGGTCGGCAAAGCCGGTATGCAGGCAGACCATGTCACCGGTCTCGATCGTGATGCCGTCTTTGGCGAGTATGTCTGCGAGCATCGCATAGCCAACGACCACCCGCTCATCCCCCAAATGCGCACGCAGATCAATCATGACAGCGCGTCCCTGCACACATCGCTCGGACATTTTTTCAATTCCCAAGGCCTGCGCTGTTGAGGTAGATCGCTGCGCGATCGGCGTGTGCGTGAAAACGCCAGCTTCCGAGGATTCTGCCGCCGTTGATACGTAGGTATCAGCGCGGTAGCCGTTGTAGTACACCGACTCCTTGATGCCATCACCGTCAGCGTCGAACAAGGATCCGACATGTGCGAGGCTGTCCCACTGCGTGCTGTATTGGGTGTGCAGGATGACCAGATCATCGCTGACCACATCCGTATGCGCAGGATCATCCACGCACAACGCATAGTTCATGTTTGGCAGGCCATTGCGCAGGGTCGGGCGCAACACGGGCGCATGGCGCCGGGGATTGAGCACATTCCCGCCCGGTACATCGAGCGGCAGACTGAGATTGAATGATCGCCCCTCATGTACCTCGGCGATGCCCTGCAAAATTTTTTCTCTGGTGATGAGGTTTAGTCGACCCGCCTGATCATCTTCACCAAAATCTCCCCAATTGGAACCGGGTGGTCTGTTTTTCCAGCGATGCGTTGGCGCCATGGAGGCCTCCTTCGTCAGTGAAGTGATAGGGCCTGACTGTTCATTCAGCGTAGCCGGGATTGACGCGATCCAGAACACGCATCATGGCTTCGAAATAAAATCGTTCCCGCTCACGAATCGGATGTCGGTCAACAGGGGAGCGCTGTAGTACTTCAGCGATGACGTCTTCGCTCATGATTTCCAGAGGCTGACCGCTGCTCATCGCAAGCAATTGCGTCTGGCAGACTTTTTCGAGTTTGTATAAACGCCGGTAGGCCTGCGCTACGGTGTCGCCTACCGTAATCACGCCGTGATTTTTGAGGAACATGACCTGCTTGTCCTGCAGCAGTGCGGCCAGCCGCTCGCCTTCTGCCATGGTTTTGGCCAAGCCTTGATAGTGATCGTCGTAGGCGATGCGATTGTGAAAGAATGCGGCGGTTTGACTCGCCGGCAGCAGCCGATTGTTTTGCAGCATATTGAGTGCAGTGGCCCAGGGTTGATGCGTATGCAGCACCACTTTGGCGCCAGTGATCCGGTGTAGTGGGGCGTGGATACACTGCGCGGAGAGTTCGACGACGCCTTCGCCTTCGAGCGTTTCGCCCTCGTCATTAAATACGATGATGTCACTGGCGCGGGCTTCCGACCAATGCAGACCAAAAGGCAGCAGCAAATACTGGTCGGTGCGGCCCGGCACGATCATGGTGAAATGATTGTCGATGCCTTCTTCCAGACCATCGAGCACCGCCAGACGCAAGGCGGCAGCCAGATGAACTTTGGCTTGCCATATCGCGTCGGCGTTGGCGGTATTGGGTAGTTTTTGAACTGACATGAAGACCTTCCTCGGCAGGCTCTGGGTCCCACAATGAGACCACTCAGCGCTCCGCAGCGGTTGACACTTTTGTGTATTGTTTTGTTTTCAGCATACCTGCTTGCGGCAGAGCCCAAACTGGCGCTCGACCAAGCAAAGTCAGCGGCCAGTGTATCGTCAAAAAATGGGTTTGTGTGAGTGCCAGAGGATCAAAAGATGACCTGACGTCGGCATTTTTTGGGGCCAAGAAATGGCGATAAACCCTTGATTTTTATCTCTGTTGCCCACGTTAGGTGCGGGATTTCAACAAAGACGGCGGGCGCCTTGTTCTCAAATGACTATCAATGGCGCGTGGAGACTGGTGGCGTATTCCTTAGCCGGGGCGAGTGAAAATCGCGCAATCGCACTTTTCACTCCAAGAGCCGCCCGGCACGGTTCGCAAGCAAATCAAATTCTTTATCCCTGGATCGCAAGTTTATCCCCATAAGCCGCCACCATCTGGTCCAACGATCTCAGATCGCTTTCGAGTTCGCCATCCTTGAAGGGAGCGATAGTGTCAAGTTTCAGCACGAGATTGGCGTACTGACTCGCGCTGAGTTTTCCAGGTTTTAGTTCGAGGCAGATTTCTACTTGGGTAAGAAAGTCACGGAGTTCCGAGCGTGTCCATTGGTCCGATTGAGGTGCTCGTTCAATGAAGCTTCCGACCATCATGATCATCGATTTCCACAATCGATGTGCCGCGAGCTTTTCTTTCGTGTAGTTCTCTTTGTCGTCAAATCCAAAATCGGCACATTGATTGGATTTTTTGGGTGACTTCGGTTGGATTTTGGGCGCCCTGTCCTTGGGTACAGGTGGTTTTCTGGTCGAGGGTTCCAGAGCATTCTTGACGGATGCCAGCCGATTTTCGAAAGAATTGCTTGTAAACATGACTGTAGAGAAATAGTGATTGGGATCAATCAGTCACGTTGGGCGATCATTGGTTCAATAAAATGCAATATTTCTGAAAAGAATTGGCTTAGAGAAATATTTTCCCGAGCCTGATTGAAAATCGACTCAGTTTGGACCATCAGCAGGTCCAGATTAGCTGCTATGGAAATCAATCTCCTGATCCAGCGGATATACCGGCCGGCGGATATTCTTGAATGGAAACAGCGCGTAATTCGAGCTGGTGGGGCCGCCCTGATCGGCATCGCATTCGATCAAGCCCTTGGCTATCGCGCCAAACACTGGGCGCGCATACATGCGCGACTTCAGCAGCAGGTAGTCGTAGCGTGAAGGATCCATCCCTACGCAATGGAATATGCCGATGTCATAAGGCTCCATGCGTCGCTCGGAGATGACGATTAGCGCATCCAGCGTGTCAAATACCACGGTGCGCCCCAGGCTCACTTTGGCACCGGTGTAGATCGGTCCGCTCACCGTGAACTCGCCATCACTTTTCGCACGAACTACGCCCGTCAGCCGCATGGGCTTTTTGGTGATGCCTTGCTGGGCTAGCGGAATTCGGTTGCCGATTTCTGCACTGACGACATCCGTGGGGCGCAATTTCCACAAGCGCTGCACTGCCTGCGGATCACAGATGGGGCCGACCAGAATCGGAGACAGCTGGGCTTTCAGAGCTGCCTGAAGCACGTCCATGGTGTCGCAAGTACCGCCAGACATGACATTGTCACTGTGGTCCAGCAGCAGTACAGGACCTTCGCCCGGTTCGGCTTGCATCGCTTTAGCTCGTGCGATCGATTGCGCCAGTGGTTCGCTGCGATACACGAAACCTTCTCGCTCGCGCCAGATCTGTGCCGCGATGTCATCAGCGATTTGAGTCGCAAGCTTGATGTCATTATCCGTAACCACGATGACTGAGACGCCAGCATCTTGAAAATCAGCCAATGAGAAACCTGCCATCACCGAGACAGCCAGCACACCGGGCGTGTGTTCCGCACGGCGCGCTGCCTCCACTGCGCGTTGCATGGCGCCTTCGTTCGTATTGCTGCGCAAGGTATGCGAGATCAGTGGTAGCTGAACCAGATGGGTGAGGGGCTGCGTTCGACCGGCAAGCATATTCATCATCAGCCGTCCCGCATGTTCACCCGTCTCTGCCATATCGATATGCGGATAGGTTTTGAAGCTGACGATAATGTCGGCGTTCGCAGCCATGGCCGGAGTGACATTGCCATGCAAATCAAGCGCGACGGCCACGGGCGTGTTGGGCGCGATGCTGCGTATCGCAGCCAGTAGTTCACCCTCGCCATCGGCGGCGTTCTCGGCGACCAGTGCGCCGTGCAGATCGAGCAGGATCGCATCCGGTTGCTCGCGCACGGCGGCGATAATAGCGTTGGCAAGGTGGGTGTATGCGTCCGCAGCCACCGTGCCACTCGGGTTGGCTGTGGCAGACACTGGCGTGATCAGCGTTGCGTCGGGCTGCGATTCGACCAGTCGTATGAAGGCGCCCATCGCCGTGCGCGCATGGCGCTGATCAGCAAGCGCATCCTCACCATACAGCGGCTCGAAATCAGCCAGCGTTGTGGCAACCGGAGAAAAGGTATTGGTCTCGTGATTGAAGCGGGCGATCAGAAATTTCATTGGCGGGTCATTGGCAGATCATTGGGCAGTGCGGACCTTACACGCTGCTCAAAATTTTGCCTCTGCTCGTATGCTCCCGGATGGAACAGAAGACATTCAATGTCTGAGTCTTGAACTTGCGCGGCTTGTCCGTGGACAGAAGTTTAATCCTGAATGTCGCCAAGCCTTGCAATCGGGTCGATAAATGTCATTTAGACATGGATGAGCCCGTGCCCGAATGAGTCTACAGGTGATGTGCCGCCAAGTGATTTCTCAAATGCCCGCGATATGACACCCAAGATCGGCCAGTGGCCCGGCCTTGGCGCCGGTCTGCACCGCATCTGCGGCATTCGCATTGCCTTGCTGAGCGCGCTCTGCGATACCAAACAAGATCGCTGACATACGGAACAAGTTGAAGGCGAGGTAGAAGCGCCAGTCGGAAGGCTCGATCGCTGTGCGCCCAGTGAAGTACTGCTGCTGATAATCAGCTTCTTCTGGTATGCCCAAGCCTTGCAGATCAAGACCCGCAATTCCACGCCATAGGGCGTGCGGTATGTGCCAGCTCATGCAGTGATAAGCAAAATCAGCGATCGGATCACCAATCGTCGATAGCTCCCAGTCAAGAACACCGATGACCCGCGGCTCGCTTGGATGAAAGATCAGATTATCCAGACGGAAGTCACCATGAATCAGCGCCGCTCGCTGTGGTGGCGGCAAATGTGCCGGTAGCCACTCCATCAAGCGCAGCGCACCTTCAGGAACCGGTATCTTTGCCAAGCTGAGCTGGGACGACCAGCGTGTGATCTGGCGCGAAAGATAATCTTCTCTCTTGCCATAGTCGCCGAGTCCAAGCGCGTCGATGTCCAGCCGATGCAGTTCGGAGATTACGCGATTCATCTCCCGATAGATTGCGGCGCGCTCTGCAGGAGCCATGCCGGGCAGGCTCTGATCGACAAATACCCGCCCATCCAGATAGGACATCAAATAAAACGGTGTGCCGATGATGCTTTCATCATCACACCAGCCAAGTGCATCGGGCACGGGTACAGGTGTTCCCTTCAATGCGCTGATTACGCGATATTCCCGATCGATTGCATGTGCAGACTTGAGTAACACGCCATCGGGTTTTTTGCGCAGCACGAATTTTTCTGTACCGGTGCTCAGCAAAAAAGTCGGATTCGATTGCCCGCCGGTCAGCGGTTTTACGCTCAATTCGGGATTGACGGTGTGTCCCCGTGCGGCGAGCCAGTGGCGCAGGCGTGCCTGTGTCGCTTGATCCATGATGATTAGAGTGAGCTGAGCAAATGGCCGTGATCGACGGTCAGGCAAGAACCGGTCATGCCAGTGCCAGCCTCGGAGCACAACAACAGCAAGGGACCATCAAGATCGGTGATATCGCCGAAGCGGCGTGTGGGAATACGGCTGCGCAGCTTTTCTCCGGCCTCGCTCTTGAGAAAATCGCTGTTCAGGTCGGTGACGACATAACCAGGCAGCAGTGCATTGACACGGATCTGGTATCGCGCCAGTTCCAGCGCCATCACTTTGGTCGCCTGTATCACCGCCGCCTTGGAGATTGCATAGGGCGCGACGCCCGCTGCTACACGCTCGCCCAGAATCGACGCTACATTGACAATCGCACCTGGTTTTTCGGCGAGCCGGAGCCGACGTGCTGCTGCGGTGGCCACCAGCCAGCAGCCCTTGAGATTGGTATCGATCACGCTGTCCCAGTCTTCTTCAGTCTGGTCGAGCAGGGCGCGAGTTACTGTGATGCCAGCGTTGTTGATCACGATATCGCAGGCACCCACCTGATCAAACGCTGCCTCAACGCTCGCGCGCGAGCTGACATCCATGCTGACTGCGGATGCCTTGCGTCCCCGCGTTTGCAGTGACTGTTGAAGATCAGCCAGTTTGTCAGTGCGACGGGCTGCCAGCACGACCTCGGCACCCGCTGTCGAGAGCAGCTCAGCGAAATGTGCTCCAAAGCCACTGGATGCTCCCGTGATCAGCACGCGCTTGTCATCCAGACGGAAGCGCGAAAACATATCGGTCGTCGTCATTACGCTTTCCCGCTCGCGATTTTTTTGGCCATGCTCCAGCGATGCACTTCGCTTGGACCATCATAAATACGGAATGCGCGCATGTCGGTAAAAATGCGCATCACCGGCGTTTCACCTGTGACGCCCATGCCGCCCATGATCTGCACGCTGCGGTCCACCACTCGCCATTCGGCTTCAGAGCAAACCACTTTCGCGCGACTGGATTCAAATGCGCCTTTCTCTCCTTTGTCGAGCAGCCAGGCGGTATGCAGAATGTGCAGCCGTGCCGTCATCAAATCCATATCGTTGTCGGCGATCATGAAGCCTACGCCCTCGTGTTCGACCAGCGGCTTGCCGAACGCTTCGCGCTTGCGAACATATTCCAGTGCGACTTCATGGGCGCGCCGTGCCTGACCGAGCCAGCGCATGCAATGCGTGAGCCGTGCCGGTGCCAGGCGCACCTGCGCATAACGGAAACCCTTGCCGATCTCACCGAGCACATCTGTTGCCGGTACACGAAGATTATGAAATTCGACCACGCCGTGTCCACCGGAGAAGCAGCGATCCATGGCATCCAGATTGCGCACAAGCCTGATCTCGGGACGATTCATATCCGAGAGGAACATAGTCGCGGTGCCATCTTCCATGCGCGCCATGATGATGGCGTATGACGAACCCTCTGCACCCGTGATCAGCCACTTGCGACCATTGATCACATAGTGCTCGCCATCGAGCACTGCGGTGGTGTTGAGCATACTCGGATCGGCGCCCGCGCCAGGCGAGGGTTCGGTCATGCAAAAGCAGGATCGCGTGTGGCCTTCAACTTGCGGGCGAAGCCAGCGGGCTTTCTGCGCTGGTGTGGCGACCTCTTCCATCAGATGAATGTTGCCTTCATCGGGCGCATGAATATTCATCGCGGTGGGGCCCAGCCATGAATAACCTGCCTCTTCAAACACCACGGCTTTCTCGACATGGGTCAAGCCCAGTCCGCCCAGCTGGCGCGATGCATGTGGTGTCAGCAAGCCAGCCGCTCGTGCGCGGCTGACCAGCTCGGCACGCAATTCGGGATGCGGGCCGTGGCTGTCCTGACGCGGGTCGTTCTCCAGCGGGATGACTTGTTCAGCGATGAATTGACGAGTGCGTGCGCGCAGCTCTTCGGTTTGTGGGGGAAGGGTGAAATCCATGAGTTGCCGGTCGAAAGAAGGGTGTGAGTATTTTTAACGGTTAACCACCGAAGCGGGCAGTCGCAATACGATCAGCGCGCCAGCGACCAGCAAAGCCGCAAACAGATACAAACTGCTCGAGGGACTGCCAGTCAGATCGGTCAGCCAGCCCACCAGCGATGTGCTTGCCATACCCGCGATATTGCCCAATGAGTTAACCAGTGCGATACCTGCTGCGGCTGCTGCGCCTGTCAAGAACGATGAAGGCAGGCTCCAGAAAGAGGCTTGTGCAGTGGACGCGCCGGCAGCTGCCAGTGTGAGCGCCATCATCGCAACGACGAGACCGTAGTCAGGTGTCGCACATAGTGCCAATCCTGCTGCGGTAAACAAGCAGGGAATCGCTGTATGCCAGCGGCGCTCGCGCTGACGATCGGCGCTGGCATTGTTGAGCACCATGGCGATGATGGCGACGGAATACGGAATAGTGGTCAGCCAGCCGATCTGCAGCGGATCGGAGACGCCGAGCTGCTTGATCAGAGTTGGCATCCAAAAGCTGGCGATATAGATCGAGCTGGCGATGCAGAAGTACGCGAGACCAAGCAGCCAGACGCGCGGACTCTTCAATGCACCCATCACATTCACATGTTCGCTTTGTTTCGCTTCGTGTGAAATGTCATCATGGATTACGCGTTTTTCTTCCTCGGTAAGCCATTTTGCCTCGTCGACTCCGTTGTCGAGGAACATAAGAATCGCGATACCCAGCAGAACCGAAGGTATCGTCTCGATGATGAACAACCACTGCCAGCCCGCCAAACCGGCGGTACCACCGAAGCTTTTCAGTATCCAGCCTGAGAGCGGGCCACCGATGATGTTGGACATCGGTATCGCTGCAAGAAACAGTGCGATGATGCGTCCGCGCCATGCGGCGGGAAACCAGTAAGTGAGGTACAGCAGTACGCCGGGGATGAAACCTGCTTCGGCAACACCCAGCAAAAAACGCAAGATATAGAACTGTGTCGGCGTCTGTACAAAAGCCATTGCCGCACCGATCAAGCCCCAGCTGATCATGATGCGCGCAATCCATAACTTCGCGCCGACTTTGTACATCAGGATATTGCTGGGTACTTCGAAGATGACATACCCCAGGAAAAAAATACCCGCACCCAAACCATAGACGGTATTACTGAAGGAGAGGTCGCTCAGCATTTGCAGCTTGGCAAAGCCGACATTGACACGATCCAGATAAGCCGCGAGATAACACAAGCACAGGAAGGGCACGAGTCGCCATGCGACTTTCTTGTACACCCGGTTATTCGATTCTGTGGCTATCTCCAATGCGATGTTGCTCGTTGCCATGAGGTCTTCTCCCGATACTTTTTGGCGGACTTGTTTTTTTAGGGAGACGCTGAATAAAACTGCGTTTTATGGCGAGCCGGCGCAGCTGTGCGACGCGGGGATCAATAAAATCAAGGTCTTGGCTCCATTGATCCTGCCACCAAAGTTTCTGCATTTATTTAATCAGCGCTTCCTTATGTGTGCTGGTCACGCGGTCACTAAGAACCAGTCTCGTCAAGTCGATGGCAAGGCAGTGCTGTTGCAGCGATCAGTCTCAAGAACGCTGCGCCAAAAAAAGCCAGCCCCGAGAGGCTGGCTCAAACCCAATGCGGAAATTCATCGGACAAAACTTAGCCGACTGGTGAAGCTTTGGTGAACTCTGAATTCAGAGTTCAAATGAGAGGATAATGCTTTTGAATTCTGTCTGTCAAGAAAAGATTGTCGAGGGTTTTTGGTTGCGAAAAATTACGTAGATTTCAACGAAATTGTTGAAAAATGGCGGCAAAATCAAGCGATTTAATGTAATAACCACCCCTGACTGAGGCGGCTACGGTGGAGCTGGGGAGGGAATTCAGGCGGCGTTTTGTGAATCCGACGAGTCGCTCAGCCGCTGAATCATGAAATCAGCCGCTTCCTGGATGTGCTTGCGCGCGGTCTGCTCGGCACGCACACCATCGCCGCTGGCGACGAGTTTGAACATGGCCTCGTGTTCATCCCAGATGTCGCGTGGCTTGTCCGCAGAAAGCAGTACCGACCCCATCACCCGCTGGGTATTGACCCATTTGGTTTCCATCACCGGGCCGATCAGGGGATTTTCCGCAAGCTCGTAGATGAAATTGTGAAACGCCATGTCGGCGGTAATCATGTCGCTCACCGAACCTCTACGCACCGCATCGCGCCCAGCCGCCAGCAATTGCTCGCCACGGGTTTTCGCATCCGGCGTGAAGTGCTCGGCCGCTTTGCGGAAAGCCAGGCCTTCGATGACAGCGCGCATGTCGTACATCTGTCGCACAAGGATCGGGTCCATGGAGGCGACCTGCAAGCCCCGGCCAGGTGCATCACACAGCACACCCTGATTTTTCAGCAAGACCAGTGCCTGTTGTACCGGCTGTCGCGATACGCCCAACTCCTGCGCGATCTGCTCCTGAATGATGCGCTCTCCAGGACGAAGCTTGCCCTCTGCGATCTCCGCGAGGATGGCTTTGTGGACTTGCTCCACCAGTTTGGGCTGAGATTCTAGAATTTTCATCGTGACAGATTTCTTGGTGTTCTGACGTCTCCGTGACGCGAACAATGAAGCGTCAATGATACGCGAATCAGACGCCTGATCGCCACCGCTGCTCGGCCTCATCCCATGCCGACAAGGGCTGCAGATCGGGCACCCACGCCAGACCAGATTTTGCATCGGAAGATACCGCCTCGGGAGTGACCAATACATCCAGCAATGCAGGACGGTTGGCCATTGCACGCTTTATCGCACCTTCGAGATCTTCTGCACGCTCAACTCTTTCAGCATACAAACCGAAAGCTTTCGCCATGGCTGCATGGTCTGAAAACTGCAACCGCGTTCCAACGACTTTACCGTGCGTTTCCTGTTGGTCGCGTACTTCAATCGCCCATGAACCGTTGTTGGCGACCACGATAAGTACCGGCGCTTTATGTCGTGCTGCAGTGTCCAGTTCCATTGCATTGAAACCAAATGCGCCATCACCGGTTGCGACCACGACGGTCTTGTCCGGACACACTAGACTGGCCGCCACACCGAAGGGCGTACCCACGCCAATACAACCCAGCGAGCCCGGATCAAGATAAGTCGACGCGGGCAAACCGACGCGCGCAAAACTGAGGAAGTCGCCACCATCGGCGACAACCACCGCATCCTCTGGCAATGCATCGCGCAGTGCCGCGAGCACACGATTGGGATGCATCAGACCGTCGCTGCCGGGCGCCGCGTCGCGCATGCTGTTGACGAGTTTTGTCGAGCGCTCCAGGTGCTTTGCGCGCAAGCCGGTGGTCCAGGATGCGTCGACCGCGGAAGGTCGATTGCCCGCTGCTTCCAGCATCGCTTGCAGGGCAAGTTTGCCTGTTGCGAGGATCTCGACCGCACCGCGCCGATTGTCCCTGAGCTCTGCTGCACAGTCGGCAATACGAATGAATTTCGCATCGCCAAATACCGAGGGTGAGCCATAGGCAAGCTGGAAATCGAGACGACGTCCGACCATAAGCACGACATCTGCCTGTTGCATCACCGTGCCGCGCATCGCAGCCACCACGCTGGAATGACTTTCCGGTACCAGACCTTTGCTCTCACCGGTATCAAGATACGCAGCGCCCACGCGTGACAACAGCTCGCACAATTCCTTGCCCGCACCTTTGGCGCCGCGACCTGAAATCACCAATGGTCGCTTGGCCGACCACAACAACTCGACTGCTGCGCTAATAGCATCATCATTGGGCGGCATCTCAATGGCAGTTCGCTTGGTGAATCGCTCGGACATCTGCATTGCAGCGCTGACACGGGCACGCACCACGTCGACAGGAAAATCCAGGTACACCGGGCCCGGCTCGCCACCCTGTCCGAGCGCGCGCGATACCGCCTCATCTATCTCTTGCAATGCGAGGTCTGCATGGTGAACGGTGCGTGCGTAACGAGTAATGCTGCGGACCATATCGGTATGCACGATGTCCTGCAGCGCGCCCCGATTTTCCTGGGCCATCGGTGGCAGTCCAGAGAGCACCAGCACCGGCGCGCGAGAGACGTGCGCATTGGCGATGCCAGTGATGGCATTCGTCACGCCGGGGCCGGCCGTCACCAGTGCCACACCCAGCCCGCCACTCAAGTCGGCTTCCGCATGCGCCATATACACAGCGGCGCGCTCGTCGCGCACATCAATAATCTGTATGCCTTCCGCATCCAGTCGCATCCAGATGGGCATGATGTGGCCGCCGCACAGGCCAAAGACACGCTTGACGCCCTGGCTTTTAAGGTAACGGGCAATCAATGCTGCGACGGATTGTTCGTGGATGACGGGTGCGGACATGGTGCTTACTCCTGGTTAGGCAGCGGAAGCGGAGGGGGAAGGGCGGCGCGCATTCATCGTAAGTTCGAAGAAGCGAGGCTTTTCCTGATCTCCGAGAGCCATTACTGAAAAAGTTTTGTCTTGGTAATCTGAAGTATACTAGAATCGCACTCTGAATTCAGTATTCAAAGAAGCTGTCGACGATAAGTGCCTATTAGTTTCAATTTCACAACATGAGCCAATTTCTGACCCTATCCGACGCCATCGCCACCCATGCGCGGCTGATGCCAGAGAAACTCGGTGCCCGTGATTCGCGCAGGTCGCTGAACTATGCCTTATGGAATGAGCGCGCAAGCCGGCTTGCCGATGGTTTGTTGAGTGCAGGCCTGAAGACGGGTGACAGGGTGGGCCTGCTCGCCTACAACTGTCTTGAATGGCTGGAGATCTATGTCGCGCTGGCGCGCGCAGGACTGGTCGCCGTGCCAGTCAATTTCCGTCTGACCGGCCCCGAGATTGCCTACATACTGAACAATGCTGAAGTCGGTGCCGTGATTGCCGGCACGGAGTTCTGCGACACACTTGATGCACACAAGGCGGAACTGGAGCTTCCCGCGGGCAGACGCTTTGTATTGGGGGATGCGCATCACGATGGTTGGATCAGCTACGAAACGCTGATCGGCAGCGGCAACCCCGCCCGAACCTTCACTACGGTCGACCCCGAGAGCATGTGCGCACTGATGTACACCTCTGGCACGACGGGCAAACCCAAGGGCGCGATTCGCAATCATCAAGGCAGCTATCTGATCGCGCTGGCAACTGCGCTCGAGATGGGATTCAGCAAAGACGATACCGGTTTGCTGGTGATGCCGATGTGTCATGCAAATTCTCTGTATTTCGCAACCACGTTCATGCATCTGGGTGCCGCCTGCATTGTTGATGATCGTCGCAGTTACGATCCCGAAGCCTTGCTCGCGACCCTCTCACAAGAGAAAGTCACTTTTACTTCGCTGGTGCCAACGCATTACATCATGCTGCTGTCACTGCCCGAGGAAATCAAGAAAAAATACGATGTCAGCTCAGTGGGCAGATTGATGATTTCCTCAGCGCCTGCACGCAGAGACACCAAGCTCGGCATTCTCGATTACTTCAAGAATGGCCGTCTGTATGAATTGTATGGATCCACTGAGGCGGGCTGGGTAACGCTCTTGCGTCCGAATGAGCAACTGACCAAGCTCGGGTCCGTAGGTCGCGAGTGGTCAGGCAGCGGCAACATTCGCCTGCTGAATGAAAAGCGCGAAGAAGTGGCTGATGGTGAAGTCGGCGAACTGTTCTCGCGAACGCCCTATGTGTTCGATGGTTACTGGAAGAATCCCGATAAAACTGCGGAAGCTTTCGATGGTGGCTGGTGCTCGGTGGGTGACATGGCCTATCGCGATGAAGATGGCTATATCTGGCTGGTAGACCGCAAGAGCAACATGATCATCAGCGGCGGCGAAAACGTGTATCCCTCAGAAGTCGAGGGCGCGATCGGCTCACACCCTGCAGTAAAAGACGTCGCAGTGATTGGCATGCCGCATGAGAAATGGGGCGAGAGCGTTCACGCGGTCGTTGTACTGCATGAAGGAGAACAGGCCAGCGAAGCGGATATTCGGCAGTGGTGTCGCGACCGTCTGGCCGGCTTCAAATGCCCGAGCCGGGTGAGTTTTATCGCCGATCAGGACATGCCAAGGACGGCGACCGGAAAGATAGTTCATCGCCATTTGAAAAATCATTTTGCCCACGAAGCGAGCAGTTTGCAGACCGCCTGAAGAGTGGAATTGGTCTCGATATTGTTTTTTTTAAAAACCTTCGTGAGATGCTGTAAGCCATTGATTTATAGATGAAAATAAATCATTGAGCCGATGGATTTTAGCTGCGGGTTTTATGGCTTTGATCGCTTTACTGATGCGCAAAAGTACCGCTATACTAAAACTGAATTCAGAATTCTGAGTGCCACTGGCAAACAGAGAATCGCGCGAGACGAAGCCGAAAGACGGACCCGCAGTTTTGTCAACTTGTTGAATAAAAATAGACTCATGAAAAATCAAGACTGTTCAACGCACATCGATGCTGGGTGCAAAAAAGGTGGCGGTGACCTGGATGCCAATCGCCGGCGCTTGTTGAACACTGTCGCCACCAGTTTGGTGGTTACTGTGCCGTTCGCATCTTCGGAGGCATTTGCAGAGCCAGCCATCACGCTGTTAGTCGAAGCGGACGCTGAAGAAAATTTCAAGCCATTGCGACCATCAGATCTAGCCATTACAAAACCCTTGCTGGCGTATCCTTTCGATCCCAAAACTGGCGAGTTCAATAATAAATCGCGACTGAACAAGATCGTTCTGGTTCGCCTGCCTGAAGACAAGATGACGCCCGAGACCCTTGCACGTTCTGCATCCGGTGTCGTCGCCTATTCCAGTATTTGCACGCACCAGGGTTGCGATGTGAAGACCTGGATGTCAAAAGAAAGCGTTCTGGCGTGCTACTGCCACGCATCCAAATTCAATTTATTTGATGGAGCCAAAGTTGTCAGCGGTCCGGCTCCCAGTCCCTTGCGAGCGATTCCCCTGAAATTGGAAGGGGAGTTTCTGGCCATTGCAGCAAGCCCGTAGAAGCACGGGTCGTAAATCAGCTTCAAGCAAATCTGTCCTAGAGGAGATAACAGCATGACCCAAAAATTAAAAATGTTGACCCTGGCCGTCATCAGCGCTACCACGCTGGTCGCGCATGCCGGCACTCCGGGTCCCTACAGCCCGGTGACTGATGCGCGTCTGAAGAACCCGGAGCCAAAAAACTGGCTGATGTACCGTGGTAACTACGAAGGTTGGGGCTACAGCCCGCTCGATAAAATCAACAGCAAGAACATCAAGAAACTGACTCTGGCATGGTCTGCTGCGACTGGTTCGACCGAAGGCCACCAATCGCCACCGATCGTTAACAACGGCTACATGTACATCACCACCCCCAACGGGCAAGTGATTGCATTGAATGCCATCACTGGACAGGAAATCTGGCGCTACAAGAAAGACATTCCCGCCGATCTGCTGATGCTGCATAACACCAACCGCGGTGTGGCACTGTATGGCGACAAGGTGTACGTTGCTACCGTTGATTCGCATCTGGTTGCACTCGATGCTGTGAGCGGTAAAGTGATCTGGGACAAAGCTGTGGGTGACGTCAAGGCACTGTCCTACATCACGCTCGCACCACTCGCCGCCAAGGGCAAGATTCTGGTGGGTTCGTCGGGTGGTGAAACTGGTATGCGCGGATTCGTCGCTGCATTTGATGCGACAACCGGCAATGAAGCATGGCGCACCTTTACCACGGCCGCTCCTGGCGAGCCAGGTGGTGATACCTGGCCTGGTGATACCCACCAGCATGGTGGTGCCAGCGTCTGGATTACCGGTACCTATGATTCAACCAACAATATCGCCTACTGGGGTACCGGCAACCCGGCTCCCTGGCCGACCGAAGGCCGTACTGGTGACAACCTGTACAGCACCTCGGTGATCGCGCTGGATGTCGATACCGGGAAGATCAAAGGCCATCATCAGTACCACCACAATGACGCATGGGACTGGGATGAAGTCAGCGCACCGATTTTGATGGATACCAAAGTCAATGGCCGTACTATCAAGGGTGCAGTGCACGCAGGTCGTAACGGCTATCTGTGGATGCTTGACCGCCAATCGAGTGGCAAGATCGACTTCGTGAATGCTGTCCCTTACGTTCACAACAACGTCTTCACGTCGATCGACAAGACGACCGGCCGCCCAAGCTACAACAAAGAGCACACACCAGGTATGGGCAAGGCAGTGTCCTTCTGTCCTTCGCTGTGGGGTGGCAAGGATTGGCCACCAGAGGCTTGGAATCCGAAGACCAAGCTGTTCTACATCCCGGCTAACAACAACCTCTGCTCGGAATTGCCGAAGGCTGATGAGATCACCTACAAGAAGGGCGACCTGTATATCGGTTACCCAATCGACGGCGTGCTGGGTAGCCTGCGTTACAAAGACGGCAAAAAGCCAAGCTCGATCGGCGAATTGCAGGCTTGGGATCTGAACACCGGCAAAATGGTTTGGGTGCACAAGTTCGATCGTCCGATCTGGTCGCCGCTGCTGACCACAGCGGGTAACCTGGTGTTCACCGGCGGAACGAACGATCGTGTGTTCCGCGCGTTTGATGCGACCACCGGCAAAGTACTGTGGGAGCAGAACATGCCCTCAGGCGTTACTGCAGTACCTTCCTCCTATGAGGTTAATGGCGAGCAGTACATTGCGGTACAAGCTGGCTGGGGTATTGATGCGCAGCGTATGCAGTCCGGTATCGATGCGCTCGACGGCTCGGTCACCAGCGTTCCGCAAGGTGGTACGCTGATGGTATTCAAGCTGCAGAAATAATACCTATAGCAGTCTGTGTTACCTTAAAAGCCCGTCAGTGATGACGGGCTTTTTTTATGAGCTTGAACGATCGGAGTGAGTATGCCTCGCACCATGCTTGAACGCCTGGCTTCGGCATCTTGCAAGATGCTGGCTATGATTTTGCTCGCTGCGTGCAATCCGGTATCGGCATACGTTTTGTCTAACGGAGACAAAGTAGAGTGTCTGTTCTCTCACAACGGCAAAGAGGGAAAGGCCATTGAAGTCTGGAACACCTACCAGACGCCGGAAGGTCGCAACCCCGAGCTTGGACGGGCTGGTGCGGTGATGCGCATAAATGACGATGGCTGGCCGACCATTATTATTGATGCCGAGGCGTACAAGCGAACCTCCAAAGGTGCGCCGGCCACTTGGGACTTTGTTTACTTCCACGAGTGCGCGCACGCACAAAGTCCGGAGCTGGGTGAAATCGATGCCAACTGCTCAGCCTACCTGGAGATGGCAAAGCGCGGATTGATGAGTTATCACAGAATGAAAGAGCTCGAGGCCATGCATCTGGGTATTTTGAGCTTGCCGGAAGAATACGGCGGGTCGGGCGCTAAATTCTGGCATTTGACTTTGAAGTGCGTAGACCAACGCCGGCAATAACGGTGCTGTTTCGCTGTTACTTTATCGCGCACACGTAATCTAGAATCGCGCGCGCCGGGGTGTTGGGATCGATCTCGGTCCACCCCATGGTTCCAACGGTCGACGTCGACACCTCGCCGGTTCCCATCGATCCACGATGATAGGTTGCCGATTGCACTTGATAACGCAGGCCTTGGCAGTCATATTCCCGGTTGATGCGAACCGATTGGTCACCGTCTCGGTCGGGTCGTTTGTAGTCAATCATTTCAAGCACGGTACGCCGGTTGTCAACAGTGCTGACGGTCGATGGGTCGACATAAAAAACATTGCCGCGTTTGGCTTCGGCCATTTTTACCCACTCGGCGCGCGCCGGCAGTAGGGTGGCGAGGGCAACCAGCGTCAGTATTTTTTTCATGTGAATTTTCCCTGCAAGGCAGACTGCTTTGAATTGGCATCTTGCGGCCACGCAGCCGCGGTGTGGCGTAAATTTTGATTGTCGATTTTGGTATACGTCGGTATCGGTCCACTGACCTCATACCGATTGTACATTTTACTCAGTGCGAAGAAAACGAGCCCACAAACTACGTGGGCTCGTTTCTAATGAAGGTGCCTGTGTCCGCACCTCAGTCGGTGTTCAGTACTTAATCATCGGTCGACGTTAATTTTTCGCCGAACAGCACCACCATCAGCGTCTTACCGATCACGTTGAAGAGGATGGCGAATAACACCAAGCCGAGAATCATGGTCAGGCCAGCGACGATTCTGCCGCCCACCGTGACGGGGAACATATCGCCATAACCCGTACTGGTCATCGTCACGACACACCACCACATGGCGGTGGGAATCGAGGTAAAGAATCGCTTGTCCTCGGGGATGGGGTTGCCGCTCACTGGATCGAGTGGCACATACTTCGCCGGTTCCTGACCTGCCTCGGTCGTTGCATCAATCAGCTTCTGACCTGCCGCGATGGCATCGCTCGAATACAGAGAGCCTTCGACGAAATACATGGCCGTGCTGGAGATCATCAGCACCGAGAAAAACAGGATGAAGTAGATCTTCAGGTTGGCCAGAATGGGATTCTGCTTTCCGCTAGTCTCGCCGACAGCCACCTTGACTAGTTTCAGTACTCGCAGTACCCGGGCGACACGAACCAGTCGCAGCACCTTTGTGCCTTGCAACGCGGTGAGGTTCAATAGCATCAGATACGAAGGTAGAATCGATACGAGGTCGATAATGCCCCAGACGCTGAATGCATACGACAGCTTTTCTTCAGAATAGAAAAGATTGGCAAGATAATCGATCGTGAAAATTCCAACTGAGATCCATTCGAAAATGAAAAGCTCTCTTTGAAAATTTTCAGAGATTTCAGGAACAGTCTCCACCGCCAGCGCAATGCAGGAGGTGAAGATGAACAAGGTCACGATGGACTGCCAGATACGATAATTTTCGTGTGTTGGATCAGTCAGGATTCTGCCTAAAGTTTTCACGATATTCCCCTGAAAAGTTAGTAATTTTTATGTGTAGTCACTGCCCGACATAGCGTCGGTTTGCTGCTTTGCCAGAGCCACAACTAAATACTGATGTGGCCACCCAGTTCGACCGCATGGTCTTCCGGAATCTTGTAGTAATCAGTGGCGCCCAGCATCATCCTGTGCATCAGAATGAAAAGGCCAAAGAACCATGAAGTTCCTTCGCGTGCCACGACTTTTTCTTTGCCGATGAAAAAAGAAATCTCCATCAGACTGAAATGGAATTCCCGCACACGCAGCAAAGCCAGTGCGCGGGGAATATTCGGCTCTTCCATAAAGCCATATTTCACGATTACTGAGTGAAAATTGTGGTCAAGATGCGTTACCACAACGCGATCATTGTCTTCGACATAAGGCGTACTCTCGACCTGCATGCGCATGAGTAGCACACGTTCATGCAAGACTCGGTTGTGTTTGAGGTTGTGCAGCAATGCCATGGGTACGATGTCGTCATGCGGCACCATGAAAATGCCTGTGCCCTTGACGCGTTGTGTGCTCTCTGGTGATAGCTTTGCCAGAAAATCCTTGAGGGGGACCGCATCCCGCCAGCGCGCTGCCAACAGTCTGTCCCGTCCGCGGATCCAGGAAATCATGACGAATAAAGTGACCAATGCCACAACGATGGGTAGCCAGCCGCCGTCAAAGAATTTGAACAGGTTCGCTGACAGGAAAAACACGTCAATTGCAAACAGAGCCGCAAACAACGGGATGAAGATCGTCTTATTCCATCCACGAATCGCGATCATGCAAAAGGCGGCCAGTACGGTATCAATAGCCATTGCTCCGGTGACTGAGATGCCATAGGCTGAGGCGAGATTTTCCGAGTTCTGGAAGGTGATCACCAGCAGCGCAACACCAATGAACAAAATGATGTTGACCTTGGAGACATACACCTGACCAATCTCGTCAGGCGATGTATGCCGAATGCGGATGCGCGGTATGTAACCCAGTTGCACCGCCTGATTCGCGATGGAGAATGCGCCTGAGATCACAGCTTGTGAAGCGATGATGGTTGCCAGGAATGCCAGCAATAGCAGCGGTACCAGCGCCCAGCCGGGTGCCAGGCGGTAGAACGGGTTATCCAAAGCTGCTGCGTCACGGATCAAAAGCGCTCCCTGCCCGAAATAATTCAGCAGCAATGCCGGAAACACCAGAAAGAGCCAGGCGCGCCGAATGGGTTGCAGTCCGAAGTGACCCATGTCGGCATACAGTGCCTCGCCACCGGTGACTGACAATACGACCGCGCCAATGATGGCGATGGCTACGCCTTTATTCGCGAGCAGGAATTGTGCGGCGATGAGTGGATTCAATGCCCGCAGTACGCTTGGGTTCTGCACAACCTCTGCGAAACCCAGCAGTGCCAGCGATATGAACCAGACCACCATGATCGGGCCGAAGACGACGCCAACCTTGGCAGTACCAAAGCGCTCAATCGCAAACAAGGCGGAAATCATCACTAGCGCAACCGGCACGATATAGGGCTGAAGTGAAGGAGCGATAATTTTTAGCCCTTCAACGGCACTCAGAACAGAGATCGCCGGAGTGATCATGCTGTCGCCGAAAAACAGCGATGCGCCGAGCGTGCCGGCGCCAATGGCGAGCCAGCGGGCACGCGGATGTTTACCAATTTTGGTCAACACAAGCGCCGTCAGCGCAAACACGCCACCCTCGCCATGGTTGTCGGCACGCATGATGATCATCACGTACTTCAGTGTCACCACGATCAGCAGTGCCCAGGTGATCAGCGACAGGATACCCAGTACGGCGGGCTCTAGAGAGCCTGCACCGTTCCCGGTAGAAGCCTCGACGGCTACTTTGAGTGCATACAGTGGGGAGGTGCCGATATCGCCGAATACCACGCCGATCGCGCCTATGATCAGCAGCAGCATGTTCTTTTCAGGGTGATGATGGTGGTGTGACGACATTACCGCGACTCCAGTGTTTGTTTTAAATTCTGAATAAGGGCTTTCATCTCATTCAGCTCATTTTTGATCTGCTGT
>JBDKLM010000010.1:0-56225 GCA_039806005.1 Pseudomonadota bacterium | reverse complement strand
TGGCTTCCACACCATCATGACCCCATGCCAAGGGGTAAGTGATGTCGAGGGTGGCGCTCTTGAACTTGCCGTGGGTGTGTTTTTGGATGTCACGCAGCTTGGCCATGTCCGCAAAATCGAGGACAGGCTGGCTGACTTCCAAGCGCATCGGCGGATTCACTTGGTTGATGTCGAGCAAGTTGGGCTTGGGACCGATGAAGGATACCAGCGACATCACGATGGCTTCGCGAATCGGGTCGATCGGAGGGTTGGTCACTTGCGCAAACAACTGCTTGAAGTAGTTGTAAAGCGGCTTGTTCTTGTTGGACATGACCGCCAGTGGCGAGTCATTGCCCATCGATCCAGTCGCTTCTTCGGCGGTGACTGCCATGGGCGACATCAGGAATTTCAGATCTTCTTGCGTATAACCGAAGACTTGCTGGCGATCGAGCAAACTGGTGTGAGTTTCACGCGCTTCAGCCTCCACTTTCAGACCGTCGAGCTTGATGCGAACGGAATCAATCCATTGCTTGTAGGGTTTCGCGTTGGCGAACGTGTCCTTGAGTTCTTTATCATCAATGATGCGGCCGGCATCCAGGTCAATTAGGAACATTTTTCCTGGCTGCAGACGCCACTTCTTGATGATTTTGGACTCGGGAATTGGCAATACACCACTTTCGGAAGCCATGACAACCAGATCGTCATCCGTGACGATGTAACGTGCCGGACGCAAGCCATTGCGGTCCAGTGTGCCGCCGATATGGCGTCCATCCGTAAATGCCATCGCCGCAGGACCATCCCAAGGCTCCATCATCGCTGCGTGATACTCGTAGAAAGCGCGACGATTTTCATCCATCAGCGTGTGGTTCTCCCACGCTTCGGGAATCATCATCATCATCGCTTGCGCAATCGGGTAGCCGGCCATCACCAGCAACTCCAGCGCATTGTCGAAGCACGCAGTATCAGACTGACCTTCATAGATCAAGGGGAAAAGCTTTTGCAGGTCTTCGTTGAGGACTGCGGATTTCATCACGCCTTCACGCGCGCGCATCCAGTTGAAGTTGCCTTTGACCGTATTGATTTCACCGTTGTGCGCCAGCAGTCGGTATGGGTGTGCCAGCGGCCATTCTGGGAAAGTGTTGGTGGAGAATCGCTGATGCACGAGCGCAAGCGCCGAAACACAGCGAGGATCCTGCAGGTCTTTGTAATACACCCCGACTTGGTCAGCGAGCAGCAGGCCTTTGTACACCACAGTACGCGCCGACATCGATGGCACGAAAAATTCCTTGCCATGCAAAAGGTTCAGCGCCTGAATCGCATGACCGGATGCCTTGCGGATCACGTAAAGTTTGCGCTCCAGTGCATCGGTGACCATGATGTCCTGACCGCGGCCGATGAAAATCTGCCGGATCAGAGGTTCTTTTGCGGCGACGGTGGGCGACATGGGCATGTCCCGGTTGACCGGAACCTCACGCCAACCCAGCACCACCTGACCCTCGGCATGAACTGCCCGTTCGATCTCCTGTTCGCAGGCTATTCGCGATGCATTTTCTTTGGGAAGGAACACCATACCGACACCGTACTCACCAGGCGGCGGCAGACTGACGCCCTGCTTCGCCATTTCTTCTCGGTAGTACTGGTCGGGTATCTGGATCAGAATCCCTGCACCGTCACCCATCAACGGGTCGGCACCCACGGCGCCACGGTGATCAAGATTTTTCAGGATCAATAAACCTTGTTCGACGATCGAATGGCTCTTTTGACCTTTGATGTGGGCAATGAAGCCAACGCCGCAGGCGTCGTGTTCGTTGGACGGATCGTATAAGCCTTGGGCTTGCATCGCAGTACTCCACAGCCAATGAAAAAGGTGGACAAGGATAGTGCAATGCAATAAGAACGGCAATCAATTTAATTAGGGTCGGATACCAATTAAATTGAGCATCAAAAGCGTGCGAAATTAAATGGGGTCAGAGTAACCATGGTGCGGCATTTGCCCCATGTTGCAGCAAATCAATCCGGTTTTTCAGGGGTGCTCGCGCCGGCTCGCGGACCAGATCGGGAAGACCGCGCTTTGGCTGACCGCCTACCTGCCTCACCTTGCTTTACCACCAGCTTTCGCGGGCGACCGCGCTTGGTCGGCGCCAAACGACGTACCGTCAGCTTGGCAAGACGCCGACAGAACTCCTCGGACCCCAGAGCCCAGGCTTTCCGGGTGGCCAACAGGATCTTTTCGTTCATGTCGGCACTGGCCGGCGATTCGCTGATTTGCTTGTAGGCGGCCTCTCGCTCGAAGGGCGTGTTGCCCAAAGCCCAGTACGCGGGATGATCGGTCAGCCAGGGCTCTTTGCGATGACCGATGTGATGGGCATAACTGGACCAGGGATAGGCAGCGATATCAGAGACGAGTCCGGCGCTGACTGGCTGCTGTTCAATCAGGTGCGCACACGGCACAAAGTAGGCAACGGGGTCGAGCACAGTCGCGCGAAAACGACCTTCCCACAAACTGCCCGTGCGGGCATGACGCGCATTGAAATAAGGAACATAGAGACGGCCCAGCGATTGCATCATCCTGCTCAGTCCAGTGTCATCGGACGGAGTGGCGAGCAAGTGCAAGCGACTGGGCAACAAAACATAGGCATGAATGGCCACGCGGGACTGCTGGGCCGCCTCGCGCAGCCAATTCAGAAATGCCTGATGATCGGTATCATCGCGCACGACCGGCTGGTCATTGTGACCCTGTGCGATCACATGGTGCAGCTGATTGGGGATAACGAGGCGTGGCAAGCGAGCCATGACGCCTCAGGCGTGAGAGGAAAAGAATACGGCAGCGATGGCGCAGCGGTCTAACGCGGCACTCATGCCGGGGCGTGCATCAGAACGGAATATCGTCATCCATATCGGACAAATTGGGCGCCTGCTTTGCCGGGCCACGGGATGCCGGGGCAGATGAACGCGATGCTGCCCCACCACCAAAATTACCGTCATCCATTGCAGCACTGCCACCGCCCATACCCTGACGGCTACCAAGCATTTGCATGGAATCCGCAATGATCTCTGTCGAATATTTTTCGATGCCATCCTTGTCGGTCCATTTGCGTGTGCGCAGCTTGCCTTCCACATAGACCTGCGAGCCTTTTTTCAGGTACTGACCCGCAATCTCGGCCAGCTTGCCGAAGAAAGCAATGCGGTGCCACTCGGTCGCTTCCTTTTGCTCTCCGGTAGCCTTGTCCTTCCATTTGTCCGTGGTCGCCACAGCAATATTGGTCATCGCATCACCGCTGGGCATATAACGCGTTTCGGGATCACGTCCCAGATTGCCGACGATAATGACTTTATTGACCGATGCCATAGACTTCTCCTGTCAGGAAAACGCGGAACAGAGTGGGAAACTCAGGTGGGAACAGCCTCGCGTCGCGCGCGACGAGGCAGGTTTTTCATGGAAGCCGCAATTATAAGCCAGCCGACAATCAGCAAACAGCCCGCTGTGAACACCGCGGGGCCACCAAAATACTGCGCAAGCAGACCGCCGCCCGCACCACCGGCAAACAAGCCGACTGCCTGCATGGTGTTGTAGACCCCGAGCGCTGCACCCCGCGCGCCGGCCGGCGCCATGCGAGAGACCAGCGAGGGCTGGCTGGCTTCGAGAATGTTAAAAGCGACAAAAAAAGCCAGCAACAGCATCACCACCATTTCAAACGACAATGATGACTGCGCTACGGCAGCACGCAAACCGATCTCGACGAGCAGCAGCAAACCGATTGCCGATACGAAGACCTGCTTCATGCGACCGCGCTTTTCGCCAAGAAAAATCGGGGGCAGCATCAGAATGAAAGACGCCAGCACCACAGGCAAATAAATTTTCCAGTGCTGATCGATGGGAATGCCGCCCGCATTCACCAGTACATTCGGCAGCACCACAAACATCGACATCTGTATCGCATGAAGCGCAAAGACACCAAAATTCATGCGCATCAATTCAGGATCGAGAATCACGGTTTTGAATGACACGGTTTCGGGTGACCGTGGCGGAGCTTGTGGCGCCACAAAAATGACCAGAGCAATCGCAAACAACGCCAGCAAAGCCACCAGAACGAACATGCCACGCATGCCAACCGATGTGTACAACAAGGGTGCCAGCACTAGCGACGCCGCATAGGTCAGGCCAATCGATGCACCCACCAGTGCCATGGCCTTGGTTCGATGTTCATCGCGGGTAGAGTCGGCAATGAGTGCAGTAACTGCGGCAGATACCGCCCCGGCACCCTGTACCGCGCGTCCGACGATCACCCAGTAAATGCTTTGGTCCACTGCGGCGATCAGGGAACCGAGAATGAACAACACAAGACCAATCAGGATGATGCGCTTCCTGCCATAGCGATCAGAAGCAATACCAAAGGGAATCTGCCCAATCGCTTGCGTGAGGCCATACATGCCCATGGCCAGACCAACCAGCACTGCGCTCTCGCCACCCGCCAACGATTTGGCATGCACCGCAAAAACGGGAAGTATGAGGAACAGGCCCAGCATGCGCAAACCGAACACGGAGGCCAGCGATACGCTGGCACGCACTTCGAGGGCCGTCATCCGGGCGTCATCTGGGATTGTCGTTGAAGACATAAGTAGCGCAAGGGCGGCAACGGAAAACCGGTGCCATTGCTGGTCACGAAAACCCGCTATAGTAACAGGTTGATCCGCGCTCAATGAGCCGCGGTTTTTGCAAAAAAGCACCAATCTGTCGTACTCAAGGCCAAATCAGCGCATGGAAGAAATCCGCATTCGGGGTGCACGCACCCACAACCTGAAAAACATCAGTCTCGATCTGCCACGAAACAAACTGATCGTGATTACCGGACTGTCCGGCTCAGGAAAATCTTCACTGGCTTTCGATACGCTGTATGCCGAAGGCCAGCGCCGCTATGTGGAATCACTTTCGGCCTACGCACGTCAGTTTCTGCAGTTGATGGAAAAGCCCGATGTCGACATGATCGAAGGTCTGTCCCCGGCGATATCGATAGAACAAAAAGCCACATCACACAATCCGCGCTCTACTGTCGGCACTGTCACTGAAATTCATGATTATTTGCGCTTGCTGTATGCGCGCGTGGGCACACCGCACTGCCCTGACCACCCTGAAAATCCGCTCGCGGCGCAATCGGTATCACAGATGGTGGACACCGTGCTGGCGATGCCAGAGGACACCAAACTGATGATTCTGGCGCCCGTCATCGCCAACCGTAAAGGCGAGCACAGCGACCTCTTCGAACAGATGCAAGCGCAAGGCTTTGTACGTTTTCGCATACAAAGCGGCACCGGCAAAGCCAAGATCTATGAAGCTGACGATTTGCCCAAGCTGAAGAAAACCGAGAAGCACACCATTGACGTCGTCATTGATCGCGTCAAAGTCAAAAGCGACATCAAGCAGCGCCTTGCCGAGAGTTTTGAAACCTCACTGCGACTCGCAGAAGGCCGTGCAATTGCGCTTGATATGGACAGCGGTCGCGAACAAATTTTTTCAAATAAATTTGCCTGCCCGATTTGCGGCTACTCCCTGCAAGAGCTTGAGCCGCGTCTGTTTTCGTTCAACAATCCTATGGGCGCCTGCCCGGAATGTGATGGTCTCGGACATATCGAATTTTTCGATCCCAAACGCATCGTCGCTTTTCCCAATCTGTCGCTGGCATCGGGCGCCGTCAAAGGCTGGGACAGACGCAACCAGTTTTATTTTCAGATGTTGTCCTCGCTGGCCAAGCATTACAAATTCGATGTCGATGTGCCCTTCGAAAATTTGCCTGAAAAAGCCCAGCAAGTCGTTTTGTACGGCTCGGGCAAAGAAAAAATACCTTTTGCCTATGTCAATGAACGTGGCCGCACAGTCATCAAGGAACACAGCTTCGAAGGTGTAGTCAATAATCTCGAGCGTCGCTACCACGAAACGGACTCGCTAGCTGTCAAGGAAGAGCTGTCCAAGTTCATCAATGAACAGCAATGCCCGGAGTGTGAAGGCACTCGCCTGCGTGTGGAGGCGCGGTTTGTGAAGGTGGGTACAGGTTCTCAGCAACGTGCGATTTATCAGATAGCGGAAATGCCGCTGCGCGATACGCTGGATTTTTTCGAAACCTTGAAGCTCAAGGGCGCAAAAAAAGAAATCGCCGAGCGCATCATTCGAGAAATCATCTCTCGACTGAAATTCCTCAACAATGTAGGCCTCGAGTATCTGTCGCTGGATCGCAGCGCGGATACCTTGTCGGGCGGAGAGGCGCAGCGTATACGACTGGCCTCGCAAATCGGCTCGGGGCTGACTGGCGTGATGTATGTGCTCGACGAACCCTCGATCGGTTTGCATCAGCGCGATAACGATCGTCTGATCGCAACCCTCAAGCACTTGCGGGATATCGGCAACACCGTATTGGTGGTCGAGCACGATGAAGATGCAATTCGTTGCGCCGATCACGTGGTGGACATGGGATTGGGTGCAGGCGTGCATGGTGGTGAAGTCATTGCGCACGGCTCTCTGGCCGACATACTGAAGCATCGCGAATCTCTAACAGCGCAATATTTGAACGGCAGCCTCGCCATCGCAGTACCGGAACAACGCATCAAACCCGACCCGAGCAAGCAACTGGTCATCAGCGGTGCGCGCGGCAACAACCTCAAAGCGGTGGATCTTGAATTGCCGGTCGGTCTGCTCACCTGTGTGACCGGCGTGTCCGGGTCCGGGAAATCGACGCTGGTCAACGACACGCTGTACCGCGTGCTGGCTCGTCATTTGTATGGCTCACAAGCAGAGCCTTCTGAATTCGACAAAGTCACCGGCCTCGAACATTTCGACAAGGTGATTTCTGTCGATCAGGCGCCGATAGGACGCACGCCGCGCTCGAATCCGGCGACCTACACCGGCGTATTCACGCCGATTCGTGAATTGTTCTCGACGGTCCCGCAGGCAAAGGAACGGGGCTACTCGGCAGGCCGGTTCTCATTCAACGTCAAAGGCGGCCGTTGCGAATCCTGTCAGGGCGATGGCGTACTCAAGGTGGAAATGCACTTCCTGCCGGATGTCTATGTGCCCTGCGACGTCTGCCACGGCAAGCGCTACAACCGCGAAACACTGGAAGTTCAGTACAAAGGCAAGAACATCACTGATGTACTCGAGATGACAGTGGAAGATGCACATGCATTTTTCAAACCGGTACCGCTAATCGCTCGCAAACTGCAAACCCTGCTGGATGTAGGACTGGGCTACATACGTCTGGGACAAAGCGCGACCACACTCTCGGGTGGCGAGGCTCAGCGCGTGAAGCTCTCACTGGAACTCTCCAAACGCGATACCGGACGCACGCTGTACATCCTTGATGAACCCACCACAGGGTTGCACTTTCACGACATTGCCTTGCTGCTGAAAGTGATACATCGCTTGCGCGATCAGGGCAACACTGTCGTCATCATTGAGCACAACCTTGACGTGATCAAGACAGCGGATTGGCTGGTCGATCTCGGACCAGAGGGTGGCGCAGGCGGTGGTCAGATTATCGCCAGCGGTACACCGGAACAGGTCGCAAAAAATTCGGTCAGCTTCACGGGGAAATATCTCGCCCCTCTGCTGCCTAAAAAGGAAAAGAAGCGCGCCTGATCGCAGATCGCCGAGGAACGCTCGACTGCTGCGATCAGAGCAACTGTTTTTCAGCGCGCTCAATAGCCTCAGCGTCACCTCGAAGCACGACCACATCACCAGCTTCGAGTTGCATGTCGGCAGAAAATGGCAAACGAACCTTGCCTCGCCGAACTGCAGTAATTTCTGCGCCCAGGGCCGAGAGATTCAGGGAACCCAGTGTCTTGCCAATTGCAGCTGCTCTGCCCTGCAAGGGCACGGAATGCAGCCGAACCTGCAAATGCTCGTCGTCATCGGCAAGGTCATCGATACCGTGAAAGTAACCTCGCAGTGATGCATAGCGTTCGCTTCGCGCAGCCTGAACGCGCTGCACGACACGACGCAAAGGCACTCCCATGAGCAACAGCGCATGAGAAGCGAGCATCAAACTGCCCTCCATCGCCTCGGGCACCACCTCATCTGCGCCACCAGCACGCAGTTTGTCGAGATCATCTTCACCTACACTGCGGACGATGGCAGGTAGCGCTGGCGCGAGTTCATTGGCAAAGTGCAGTGTTTTGAGCGCCATATGGGTATCGGCATAGGTGATCACCAAGGCGGCCGCACGATGAATACCGGCTGCCATCAGACTTTCGCGACGAGTTGCATCCCCATAAGAGACTTGCCAGCCAGCGTTTTGCGCCTCCAGTACACGCTGCGGATCAAGATCCAATGCGTGGTAAGCGATTTTTTCTTCTTCAAGCAGGCGCGCCAGACTCTGACCGCTGCGACCAAAACCGGCAATGAGAATGTGTTTCTCTTCGCCGATGGTCCGCGAAGCAATTCGCGTAAGTGCGAGCGATTGCTCCATCCACTCATTGGCCGACAGCTTCATCACGATGCGATCGGCGTTAGCGAAAATAAATGGTGTGGCGAGCATGGACAAGACCACGGCTGCCAAGATCAATTGAACCAAGTTTTGATCCACGAGGCCGAGAGCACCTGCCTGATTGAGCAACACAAAGCCGAATTCACCACCCTGCGCCAGACCCAGACCAGTGCGAATTGCAATACCCGGTGATGCGCCAAACAATCGAGCCAGCAGTGCAATCAGCCCGAACTTGATCATCAGCGGTACGATGAGAAGCACCAGCACCAGCAACCAGTTTTCAATCACCAGGCGCATGTCGAGCAACATGCCAACCGTAATAAAAAATAATCCAAGCAAGACATCACGGAATGGCTTGATGTCTTCCTCCACCTGAAGTCGATACTCGGTCTCCGAAATCAGCATACCGGCTATGAACGCGCCCAGGGCGAGCGACAATCCGGCGATCTCGGTGATCCATGCAGCGCCAAGCGTGATCAGCAGTAGGTTGAGCATGAACAGCTCATGCGAGCGTCGCTGAACGACGATTCGGAACCACCGACGCAACAGCACCTGTCCGAATGTAAGCAGGAGCGTGAGCACGAAGACGGCCTTGAGTCCGGCCCAGGCCAGATCTTCGACGATGTCCGCACCAGGATGCGCGAGTGCGGGCACCAGAATCAGCAATGGCACCACCGCCAGATCCTGAAACAGCAGGATGCTGGTGATCCGGCGTCCGTGCTCGCTTTCCAGTTCGAGTTTTTCTGTCAGTAGCTTGAGGACGATAGCCGTGGAAGACATGGACAGTGCGCCGCCGAGCGCAAACGAGGCGCTCCAGCCAATATCGAAGATCTTGGGCAAAAATTTCGCAAGCAGACCGCCGCACAACATCGTCACAAGAATGGTGACCACCACTTGCGCCATACCCAGACCAAATACATTGCGCCGCATGGACTTGAGTTTGGGCAGAGAGAACTCGAGGCCGATGGAAAACATCAGGAAGACCACGCCGAACTCGGCCAGCATATGCGTGGCCGGGCTATTCGATGCGAGGCCAAGCGCGTGCGGGCCGATCAGGATGCCCACCGACAGATACCCGAGCATGGGTGGCAAATGCATCATCCGAAATGCCACGACCCCCAGCACTGCGGCAACAAGCAGAATCAGGGTGAGTTCAAGGGCTGAATACATAGGCGTGGGACCGGGCTGCAAACTGCCATGAGCGTTATGAAACGGAATCCGCAGCAAGACGCCGCCAGGCATTTTTCTTGTGTCTGGCAGGTTTTTTGCTTTAGATCTTGGGCTATACTTTGCGCATGAGTTTACCGCATGAGCAAAATTCTTCGCATCAATTTGACAACGTTGCGGCATTACGCGCGTTGAAACTTGCGCAAGAAACCCTGCAAATCGAGGCCGACGCCGTCCTCGGGGTGATGCATCGGCTGACCCAATCTGCCGATGACCCCTTTGCCCGGGCGACTGCCTTGCTGCTGAGCTGCACAGGCAGGGTCGCGGTTTCCGGTATGGGTAAGTCCGGGCACATCGCGCGCAAGATTGCGGCCACCCTCGCCTCGACCGGCACTCCAGCACTCTTTGTTCATCCCGCCGAAGCGGCTCACGGTGATTTGGGCATGGTCACCGAGGCCGATGCGATGATCGCCATCTCTTACTCCGGACAGTCGGATGAGCTCATGGCCATCCTGCCGGTAGTCAAGCGCATGGGCGCAAAACTGATTTCAATGACTGGCAATCCCCAGTCGCCTCTGGCGAAGCTCGCCGATGTACACCTCAACGTCGCGGTCGACCGTGAAGCTTGCCCGCTCAATCTCGCGCCGACCGCAAGTACGACCGCCACCTTGGCGCTCGGCGATGCGTTGGCGGTGGCGCTGCTGGACGCTCGCGGTTTTCGGGAAGAAGATTTTGCTCGGTCACATCCCGGCGGCGCGCTTGGCAGACGCCTGCTCACCCATGTACGCGATGTGATGCGCACCGGAGATGACATTCCCGCCGTGCGCCCGGACATGAGCCTGCCGGAAGCGCTGCTTGAAGTCACGCGCAAAGGTATGGCGATGACCGCCGTCGTTGACGATGCGTTTCGCGTGGTGGGAATTTTTACGGACGGTGACTTGCGTCGCCTCATTGAGCAAGGCAAGGATTTTTCACGCACCGCGATCGGCGAGTTGATGCACAAGCATCCGCGCCGGGTACACCCGGAACAGCTGGCGGTAGAGGCCGTGGATCTGATGGAATCTCACCGAATCAATCAGGTACTGGTAGCCGATACTGATGGCCGGCTGGTGGGCGCATTGCACATACATGACCTCACGCGCGCCAAGGTGATCTGATGCAGCCAACTCAGAAAGCCACAGCGATGGAGCGCGCCAAACAAGTGAAGCTGATGGTGTTCGATGTAGATGGTGTGCTGACCGACGGCGGTCTTCGTTACGGAAATGATGGCGAGATCATCAAGACCTTCAATGTGCTGGATGGTCATGGCATCAAGCTGCTGCAGCAATCAGGCGTGAAAACCGCCATCATCAGCGCCCGACAATCACCCGTCGTGGCCAAGCGTGCAGCGGATCTGGGTATCAGCACCGTACTGCAGGGCGTTCATGACAAGCGCCTGGCGTTCGAAACTCTGATCGCAGAAATGGGCCTCACCGCTCAGGATTGCGGCTTCATGGGTGACGATGTCATTGATCTGCCAGTCATGACCCGTGTCGTGTTCGCTGCCAGCGTGCCCAATGGTCATGAGGAAGTCCGCTCCCGTGCGCACTATGTGGCACAAGCGGGCGGCGGCTTGGGCGCGGTACGCGAAGTGTGCGATTTCATTTTGCGCGCGCAAGACAACTACCAGGCGGCGCTGGCGCCGTATCTCGCATGACGAACCGCATCTACCAGCGCATACCCGCCCTGGTGCTTCTGGGTGCCGCCACGCTGATGGCAGCCGGCAGCTTCTGGCTGGTACAACTCAGCCAGCAGTCCGCATCGAACACAGTCTCGCAGACCGAGCGCACGGATCCCGACTATTTTGTCGAGAACTTCACCTATTCGAAAGTGGACGGAAAGGGCCGAGTGGAATACGTGATCGAAGGGGTGAAAATGAAGCACTACCCCGTGGACAAGCACAGCGTTATTGACAAGCCCGTCGTGCGAAATTTTTCCCCTGACCGGCCACCCACCACGGTGCGAGCGGAAACCGCCAATATCAACGGCGACCACACCGAAGTGAAATTGATCGATAACGTCATTCTCGAGCGCGCACAAGCCCGAGGCGACGAACCACTGACCGTCACCTCTGAATACATGCTCGTACTGCCGAAAAAAGATATCGTGACCACTGATCGCCATGTCGACATTCGCGTCGGCAGCATGCGTCTGTCCGGCACCGGTATGGTCGCCAATAACGCAACACGCGAGGTAACCCTGGAGAGCAGAGTCAATGGGATTTATCCACCACCCAATAAACCATAGGCGGGTTGAACGCGCCCGATTTCAAGGATGAACGCGATGAAAAACAGTCTCCGGTCCCGAATGATCCGATCAAGCTTTGCCGCACTGATGGCTGTCGTAATGCTGCAGGCGGCACACGCAGAAAAAGCGGATTTCGACAAACCGACGCAGGTAGAGGCCAATCACGGTACCTACGATGAAACCAAACAAACGAATGTCTTTACTGGCAATGTCGTGCTGACGCGCGGCACACTGGTCATGCATGCAGACAAAATGACGGTACGCAAAGACGCGGCAGGCAATCAGTTTGCGACTCTGTACGCAGCGCCCGGCGGGGTCACCAAGTTTCGTCAAAAGCGAGACGGCGGCAAAGATATGTGGATTGATGGCAGCGCCTCTGATCGCATCGAATACGACACCAAAACCGAAATCGCAAAACTGTTCAAGAACGCGAAAATAAAAATGACCGAAGCCGGCAGAGTCACCGATGAAGTCGAGGGCGATTTCGTCTCCTACGACAGCAGAACCGAGTTTTATACCGTCACCAACTCGACCACCGGTGAAAGCAAGCCTGGAACCGGCAGAGTACGGGTCGTGATTCAGCCGCGTAACGCAGAAAAATAATCCCATGACGCAAAACGCTTCCAGCACCCTCAGCGTACGCAACCTGCAGAAAAGTTATGGTGTGCGTCGCGTAGTGAAAGATGTATCACTTGAGGTCGTCAGCGGTGAAGTGATCGGTCTTCTTGGCCCCAATGGTGCAGGCAAGACCACATCGTTTTACATGATTGTCGGACTGGTGCCCTCTGAAGCCGGCGAAATTCTTCTGGATGGTGAGCGCATCTCCAGCCTGCCCATCCATCGTCGCGCCGAGCGGGGGCTGTCTTACCTGCCGCAGGAAGCTTCCGTATTTCGCAAGCTATCGGTCGAAGACAATATTCGCGCTGTACTGGAGTTACAAAAGTCCGATGGCAAACCGCTCGCGCGCGAGGAAATCGACAAGCGACTCAATAGCTTGCTGGAAGAATTGCAGATCGAGAGTTTGCGCGAGAACCCGGCATTGTCGCTATCAGGTGGCGAACGTCGTCGTGTCGAAATCGCACGCGCCTTGGCAACCAACCCGCGCTTTATCTTGCTGGATGAACCGTTTGCCGGCGTGGACCCGATTGCGGTAATTGAAATTCAGCGCATCGTGCGCTTTCTCAAAGCGCGCGGGATTGGCGTGCTGATTACAGACCACAATGTGCGCGAAACCCTAGGTATTTGCAATCGTGCGTACATCATCAATCAGGGTTCGGTGCTGGCCTCGGGCAGTCCGGCCGACATCGTTAACAATGAGTCAGTTCGCCGGGTCTACCTCGGTGAAGATTTCCGCATGTAAGGGCGAGTCTCCATGAAGCAGACCCTGCAGCTCCGCGTTTCACAGCATCTGGCGTTAACGCCACAGCTGCAGCAATCGATACGATTGCTGCAGCTGTCCACGCTGGAATTGCACCAGGAGCTGGAGCAAATGCTGACTGACAACCCTTTGCTGGAACGACTCGATGATCCGCTCGACCATTCGATCCGCCTGCTCGGCGATGGTGCGATCAGCCAGGCGCCGACAGCGTCATCATCTGAAGCCGAACCCAGTGGCGATGCGAGTGCCGCATCAGAGGGTACTTTCGATGCGCCCGCCCAAGGCGAGGAGGGCGGCGGCTCCGAAGCTGAGTGGAGCTTTGATGATGTAGCACGTTCATCGAAAGCGCCCGAGGATGACAATGCGCGTCCTCAGCTCGAAGCGCACGAATGTACGCTGCGCGAGCATCTGCTGGAACAACTCTCGGTTACTGTCGACAATCGCCGCGACCGCGCGCTGGTGGAACTGCTCATTGAAGCGCTGGATGACAATGGTTATCTGGAAGAACCGCTGGAAGACATTCACGGTCGCCTTCCCGAAGAGCTCGATATCGATATGGATGAGATGCAGGTAGCCCTCAAGCTGCTGCAGAGTTTCGATCCCGCCGGTGTGGGCGCGCGCAATGCTTCGGAATGCTTGTCGCTACAAATCCGGCGTATGGAAAAAGTGCCCTTCGTTACGCGCCGCATGGCGCTCACGCTGGTAGAAAATTACCTTGAACTATTCGCCCAACGCGAGTTCAACAAGCTCAAGAAGGCTCTCGATTGCGACGACGAAGACTTGCGCGAAGCGCAAGCAGTAATCAAGGCCTGCAATCCTCACCCGGGCGCGCCATACGCAGGTGATGCTTCGGATTACGTGGTGCCGGATGTGATTGTCAAACGGGCAAAGAACGGCTGGCAAGTGACTCTGAACCGTGACGTCATGCCCAAGCTGAGAGTCAATGCCATGTACGCCAACATCCTCAAGCAAAACAAGGGCGAGGGATCACTCACTTCGCAGCTTCAGGAAGCAAAATGGCTGATCAAAAACATGCGCCAGCGCTTTGACACCATTCTGCGGGTATCGCAGGCGATAGTAGAGCGACAACGCAATTTCTTCTCTCACGGGGAAGTCGCAATGAAGCCCCTTGTACTGCGAGAAATAGCTGATACACTGGGTTTACACGAAAGCACAATTTCTCGAGTTACTACGCAAAAATACATGCTGACACCCCATGGCATGTTTGAATTGAAATACTTCTTTGGCAGTCATGTGGCCACGGAAGCTGGGGGCGAGGCATCATCGACCGCCATACGTGCTTTGATCAAACAACTGATAGGAGCTGAGGACCCCAAGAACCCGTTTTCCGATAGCAAAATTACGGATATGCTGGCCGAGCAGGGAATGGTCGTCGCGAGACGTACGGTGGCAAAGTATCGCGAAGCCCTGAAAATTCCTCCGGTCAACCTGCGCAAGTCCCTGTAGCTTCCCGAGTTTTTAACCGTTGCTGTACGCCCTGCGAATCAACTCGTGATGATTTGCAAAAAAACGGCAGCAACGCCATACCAAGGAGCACTCTGTATGAATCTGAAAATCAGTGGGCATCATCTGGAACTCACCCCCGCCTTGCGGGCTTATGTTGAAAGCAAGCTTGAACGCATCAAGCGTCATTTTGACAACGTCATTGATATCACCGTCACACTCTCCGTCGACTCCCTGACCGAAAAAGAAAAACGCCAGCGCGCGGAAATCAATCTGCATTTGCGCGGCAAGGATTTGCATGTCGAGAGCGAAGCCCAGGACATGTACGCGGCCATCGACCTGCTCATGGACAAGCTCGACCGTCAGGTCTTGAAACACAAGGACAAGATTCAGGACCATCAGCACGAAGGCATCAAGCGCTACGCTGGCCCGGAGGCAGAGGCAGCCTGATTCTCACCACAAACCTGACAAGGGGCGCAATCGCGCCCCTTTTTTACGCCTCTGTTTCGGCGCATCGCCATCGTCACGCCCAAGCGGACTAATCCTGCGCAAAAGACCGGCTTTCCCGCTTCCAAAGCGCAGAGGGACGCATTCCCGATACACTCACGGCTTTCGACTGACCACCTGTCCGAGCCCACCTTATGAGCGACCTTGTATTGACTGAAGTTAGCGGTCACACCGGCATCATTACGCTGAACCGCCCAAGCGCCCTGAATTCACTCACACTCGATATGGTACGAACCATGAGCAGCACCTTGCTGGACTGGCGAGATCAGGCGGATATTGATTGCGTATTGGTTCGAAGCAGCAGCGAAAAAGCCTACTGCGCAGGCGGCGACATCCGTTTCTTCTATCAAAAGGGCAAGGCGACGGCGACCGAGGGCGCGGCACTGATTGAAGATTTTTTTACTGAAGAGTATGCGCTCAATCATCTGATTCACCACTACCCCAAACCTTATATCGCCTTCATGGACGGCGTGGTGATGGGGGGTGGCATGGGTATCGCTCAGGCAGGGCCGGCGGCCCGCATCCGTGTAGTCACCGAACGCACCAAAATGGCCATGCCCGAAGTCGGTATCGGACTGTTCCCGGATGTAGGTGGCGGACATTTTTTATCGCGCGCCACCGGACAGCTTGGCACCTACCTTGGGGTAACGGGCGAGATGATCGGCGCCAGTGACGCGCTTTATGCCGGACTGGCTGATGTGTTTGTACCCGCTACCGAACTGCCTGCTTTGCAAGCCGTCGTGATTGCATCATCGGGAGCCGGTCTCCGCGACGCGATCACAGCCTTCGCAGCATCTTTCGCTTCTCAAGCAGACCCGGCAAGCAGTCGTCTTGCACGCGTGCGAGAGTCGATTGAACGACATTTTTCGTGCAATTCCATTCCCGAACTCATGACATCACTCTCGGCCGACAGCAGCGAATTTGCGGTCAAAACTCTGGAGATCATGAGAAAACGCTCGCCGCTGATGATGTGCGTGACCCTGTCGCAACTGCGCCGTGCAGCGGGACTGACGATCGGAGATTGTTTGCGCATGGAGCGAACGATGGTCAGACGCTGTTTCGAGCATGGCGAGGTGATTGAAGGCGTGCGTGCTCTGGCGATAGACAAAGATCACAGCCCTACATGGAACCCGGCAACATTGGCCGAGGTCACACCGGAGATGATAGAGCGCTTCTTTGAGAGTGCATGGCCAGCGTATGCACATCCACTACGTGCGCTGGACTAGACAGATGTCGAATGATTGCTGAGCTCGGCGCTTCAGCCGATGACCTGATCAGATTTCGTCGACGGCAAACAAGCGTCGATACTCGCGCATTGCGTAACGATCTGTCATACCCGCGATGTAATCGGCAACCTTGCGCGCCTGCTCCTCGATATTCCCGCCGGTGATTTGATAGTCAGGCGGCATCAATTGCGGCCCTTCGAGAAAGATATTGAACAAGTCAGTGACAATACGTCGAGCCTTGCTGGTCATGCGATTGACGACATAATGCTGATACAGATTGGCTCTCAGGAAGCGCTTGAGGGCTTGGGCTTCCTTTTGCATGGTATCGGAGAAAGAAATCAGCGCAGGCGAATTGCGTACATCCTCAATCGATTTGACGCCGGCGTCGCGTATCTTGGCGCGTGAGGTATCGATAAGATCAACGACCAGCGCATTGATCATGCGACGGACGGTTTCATTGATCGCGCGTCGCCCCTGAATACCCGGAAATTCTTTCTGGACCAGCGACCAGTAGCGCGCGTACAAGGTGACTTCATCAAGCTGTGCCATCGTCAGCAAGCCCGAACGAAGGCCGTCATCAATATCATGGTTGTTATACGCAATCTCGTCCGCCAGATTGGCCAGCTGCGCTTCGAGACTGGGTTGCTTGCGCTCGATAAAGCGGCGGCCGATGTCGCCTAATTGTTCTGCATTGGGCAACGAGCAGTGCTTGAGCACTCCTTCACGAGTCTCAAACATCAGATTCAGACCATCGAACGCGCCATAACGCTGCTCCAGTTTGTCGATCACGCGCAAACTCTGCAAGTTGTGCTCGAAGCCGCCATAGGCTTTCATGCATGCGTTCAGCGCATCTTGCCCCGCATGCCCAAAAGGGGTGTGCCCCAGGTCATGCGCCAGCGAAATGGCCTCGACCAGGTCTTCGTTCAGTTGCAGATTGCGAGCGAGCGAGCGCGCAATCTGCGCGACTTCGATGCTGTGCGTCAGCCGCGTGCGGAACAAGTCACCCTCGTGATTGACGAATACCTGAGTCTTGTACTCGAGTCGACGAAAGGCTGTGCAATGAATGATGCGGTCGCGGTCGCGCTGAAATTCACTGCGCGTATCGGAAGCACCTTCGGAAAAATGACGTCCGCGAGAGGCAGAAGCACGCGCAGCGTACGGCGCAAGATGCGATTCAAAATCAATCATCATGATCCTTGCCGTACACAAGCAGCGAAGGTCGCTTTGAGCATTTCATTGGGTACGCCAGTGATGATGGCCTGACCCAGCGGCTTGAGCAGAATGAATTTGATCTGCCCGCCCTCGTTTTTCTTGTCGACTTCCATCAACTCAAGCCAGCGATCGACACCCAAATCAGGCGCCACCACAGGCAGACCAGCAGCCTTTACGAGGGCAACAATGCGCGACTTGTCTTGTGCTGACAGATAGCCCAGCCGATGCGACAAATCCGCTGCCATCACCATGCCACACCCCACGGCCTCGCCATGCAACCACTCGCCGTATCCCATTCCCGCTTCGATGGCATGCCCGAAGGTATGCCCAAAATTCAGAATGGCGCGCAGTCCTGATTCGCGCTCATCCTGTCGCACGACCTCCGCCTTGATTTCGCAGGAACGCTGAATCACGTGCGCCAGCGCGGCATCATCCCGCGCCATCAATTGATCCATGTGCGCTTCCAGCCAGCTGAAAAATTCGGCATCGATGATGGCACCGTGCTTGATGACTTCTGCGAGTCCGGCCGAGAGTTCTCGTTGCGGCAGCGTGGATAAGGTTGCGGTATCAGCCAGTACCGCTTGGGGCTGGTAAAACGCGCCAATCATGTTTTTGCCCAGCGGATGATTGATCGCTGTTTTGCCACCGACGGAAGAATCGACTTGCGCCAGCAGTGTGGTTGGAATTTGAACGAAGGGCACGCCCCGCATATAAGTCGCTGCAGCAAATCCGGTCATGTCACCAATCACACCGCCGCCCAGCGCCACCAAAGTCGTCTTTCGATCACATTTATTTTTGAGAAGCGCATCAAAAATTCGCATGAGGTTATCGACATTTTTTTCTTCTTCCCCATCAGGCAATACGATGGGGAGGCAGTGCTTGCCCGTCGCTTGCAGCATGTCAGTCAATCTCTGCAGATATAGAGGCGCGACGATGGTGTTGGTCACGATGGCGACTCGCTTGCCGGGAATATGATTGGCAAAACCGGGTTGGTCCAGCAAATGACGGCCAATGATGATCGGATAGCTGCGCTCTCCCAGGGATACCGTGAGATCTGCAAAAACAGAGTGGGTTGATGTCATGGCAGAGAGTCGGATTCGGCTTCGCGGTTTTCAGCCCTGGTTGACGATGCATTGTCAACCGGCAGGGTCTCGGGTTTGCTCTGTAGTTGCGACAGAATGTTTTGAACGACGGAATGCACATTCGGTCGCCCCGTTTCGATGATGATGTGCGCGACTTCCTGATACAGCGGCGCGCGCTCGCGGGATAACGCTTCTATCTTTGCTTTCGGGTCGGCGGTTTGCAACAGTGGACGATTTTTGTCATGGCTGGTGCGCTGAATGATACTGGCCACTGATGCGCGCAGATAAATCACCGTTCCGCGCTCGCGCAAAAGGCGCCGACTGTTTTCATTCAGTACAGCACCGCCCCCTGTGGCCAAGACAATGCCTTGCTGCGCGGTGAGATCACGTATCACGTCCGCCTCGCGCTGCCGAAAACTGGCTTCACCTTCGATTTCAAAAATGAGAGGGATGGATGCGCCTGTTCGTGATTCGATTTCCTGATCGGCATCGACAAAACGCAAATTCAGTTTTTTTGCAAGCGAGCGGCCTATCGTGGTCTTGCCTGAACCCATCAGGCCAACCAGAAAGATATTGTTTGTCGAAGTCTGCATCATTGCCGCCAATCGGGCGTATTTGCCCGGAAAGGCGACAGTTTATCGCATCCTGCGACAGGCTATGGAGACCCCTCCGACCCGGTCTGGTTTAGCGGACCGCAGGTGAATCCGTGACGATGCGGGGTGTAATAAATATCAGCAGCTCGGTCTGATTTCGGGTGCGGCTTTTACTGCGGAACAGATGCCCCAGCACCGGAATGTCGCCCAGCAAGGGCACCTTGAGATCACTGTCAATCTCGGTCTGGGTGAAAATGCCGCCCAGGACGACAGTACCCCCATTCTCGACCTGCACATTGGTTTTGACATGCTTGGTGTTGATGGCAAAACTGGCGCCGACGGCAACGCCACGAGAATCTTTGGCGACATCGACTACCAGAATCACATTGCCATCGGGGGTAATCTGGGGCGTAACCTCGAGTTTGAGGTTCGCTTTTTTGAACTGAACCGAGGTCGCGCCGCTACTGGTCGCCTGTTGAAATGGAATTTCCTCACCCTGCTCGATCACGGCCGGCTGTTGATCGGCAGTGACTACGCGTGGACTGGAAATGATTTTTCCTTTGCCGTCCGCTTCCAACGCAGATAACTCAAGATTCAGAAAGCGATTGGCGTTGGCCGAGAACAGGCTGATACCCACACTCGCCGGCGATGCACCATTGATTGATGCCGCTGGCAAGTTGACAAACTGCGTATTGGGGACGAAGGATTGTTGCGTGACAGTCGCTTGCAGCGTCTGCTCGCCAACGCCCTGATAATTTCCGGTCACCGCCAGTCGATTGGCGCCGGACAAGTTGATGCCCGTGGTCGCTCCGCGGGCACTGCGGAGATCAGCAAAACCCAGCTTCACACCAAGATTTTTGCTGAACGTGTCATCTGCCTCGACGATACGGGCTTCGATCATGACCTGACGTGTCGGTATGTCGGTAAGCTGTATCAGTTTGCGCACTTCCTCAAGCCGGCTGGGCGTATCGGTAACAAACAATTTGTTGGTCCGTGGCTCGGCGGATGCACTACCGCGACGCGACAGAATACTGCCACGCCCTGCCTGAGCATCAAGACCGAAGACCTGACGAAAGGCATCTGCCTTCTGATAATTCAGCTGGAAAGTCTCCGTGATCAACGGCTCCAGCTCGGATATCTGTGCGCGCTGCTCTAGTTCCAGCCTTTCCTTGGTCAATAATTCATCTTTGGGCGCAATCCAAAGCACATTGCCGTTACGGCGCATATCCAAGCCCCGGGCCTGCATCACAATATCTAGGGCCTGATCCCACGGGACATCTTTCAACCGGAGCGTGAGATTGCCGCTCACACTGTCGCTGGCGACCACATTGAGGCCGGTGAAGTCCGCAATCACTTGCAGCAGCGCACGCACCTCGATGTTTTGAAAATTCATCGACAGCTTGTCACCGCGATAGCCGCGATTGCCCGACGGGAGTTTTCCATCCTCCTGCTTCACAGATCTCACTTCCAGCACGAGCCGACGATCTGTCTGCCAAGCCAGATGCTCCCATTGACCACGCGGCTCAATCAGCAAGCGTACTGTGTCACCCTCCGCACGCGTAGTAATGAATTGCACTGGCGTTCCAAAATCGCCAACATCCAGTTTGCGCCGCAGGACTTCGGGCAAATTGGTTTTCATGAAATCAACAATCAAGGACTGGCCCTGTCGACGAACGTCTATCGAAGCCTGCGCTTTTGCCAAATCAATGATGATGCGTCCGGTATCACTGTCACCTCGTCGAAAATCCAGATCGACAATCGCATTCTTTTCCGTCACCAGGTTCGCGGCGGGGGCACTTTCGTCTTTGCCCACCTTCTGATCGACCAGCGTCACTATCAGCGTCTCTCCCGAAATGCGCATATTGAACTGCTGTGGGCGCTTAAGATTGATCACCACACGTGTACGCCCTGCTGCCTGCACCAGATCCGCATGACGCAGCTCGCCTTCATCAAACACTCGCCGGGTTTGCCCGATGGCATTCAGCGTGTCAGGAAAATCCAGCACTATTCTCGGTGGGGCAATGGTGGAGAAGCTGCCCGGTAATGCGACAGGTGCCTGACGCATGGTGATGCGCAGTGTGAGCAGCGATCCGGCATGACCGGCCTCTATACCTGTAATCGCATTGGGCTCTGCTTTTGCGCCGGCAATCATGAACACCAACGTTATGCAACCCATCAACCAGCGCACCGCGTCCAAAGTCACTGCTTTCATCAGCGTTTCTCCTGCAATACCAGTTGCGCACGTCGCTTGGACCAGGTATTGCTAACGTCCTGCACCATTTCTTCGATTTCGATGGCGCCTTCGCTAATCGCTATCACTTTGCCCATATCGGGCCCAAGGTGGCTACCCAGATGCACCTGGTGTATGACTTTGTCTGCTTCAATCAGCGCAACCACTTGCCCTCGTCGACGCATATTTCCCACCAGCCGCAGGCTTTCGAGCGGAAAGGACTCCAGAGGCTCCCGAGCACGACGCATATCTGGTTCCAAGCCTTTGACATTGAGCTCCGCACTGAGGGAGGCAGAAATTTTGGTGATGTCAAAGGGATCCAGTCGGCCAGCGGCTTGGTAGTTGAATGCCTCAAGCGCAGGCCGGGGTGGCAATTCAACCGGCAGCGGATGCGACTGCTGCCTGATCTCGTTCATCCAGGCGCGCAAATCATTTTCAGGGGCTTCGCTACAGCCCATCAGAAGAATGCTGATCAGACTGAGCACCCTTATTGAATGCAATGACGTGACCGTGCAAAAGCATTGACAGGAATATCGCCAGCAAGTCACTTATTCACTCGCTTCTTGCTGTCTTCGGCCGATTTCTTTTGAGATGCCAACTCGTCCTTGTCTAGATAACGGAACGTGTGAATGACACCTTCGAAGCTTTGCAAACCATCGGCCAACTGGCTGATCGCTATGCTGTCGATAGTGACTATGCGCTGTAGATTGGCGACATCGCTCGTGAAAGCTGCCAACGCGTGATACTTGCCTGTGAGTTTGATTTGGATGGGCAGCTCTGCATAGAAATCATCCAATCTGACCTGACCCGGCTTGAACAACTCGAACTGCAACCCGCGATTGATGCCCGCCTGATTGATTTCAGAGAGCAAAGCGTCCATCTCGGACTTGCCGGGCAATTGTTGCTCGAGCTTTTCGACTTGCGACTGCACTTGCGCTTTTTGCTGACGCAAGATATCAAGGTGGCCTGACTGACGAACTTTTTCAACAAAGTCCTGCTTCTTACGAACTTCCTCAGCCTGACCCGAGTTCATTTCTTCCCATTGGGCCGTCCAGATCAGCCATCCGCCTGCCACGATGACCACCAGCGAAACGCCCAGAGCACACAACAGCCTGGGAACAATAGGCCAGGTACCCGGGTGTCGTCCTTGCAAGCCCTGAAACTGACTCGCGACAAGCTGCCAGTTGAAAGAGGGGCGACGCTTAATTCGGCTCATGGTCGATCGGCCACTGAAGCAGCAGCAATGGTTACATTGAATTCGTAAACCTTCCTCGCTTCTTTTCCCTGACCGAGGCTGGCGGCTTTAATCTCAACCAGTTCCGCTTTTCCGAACCATGGCGATGACTGCGACAGGTTGCGAAGGAACTCGGATACACGCGCATTCGATTGCGCCAGTCCGATCAGAACGAGATGATCATTTTGTTTGATCGATTTGAGCGCAACACCCGAAGGCACTCGCGTAGCCAACTCGTCGAGTAAGTGCACAGGTCTGGCTCGATCGGATTGCAGACTTTCGACCGCATATTGTCTGGCTTTGAGGGCATTGATATCCTCTCGCAATCCTTTGATTTCTCGCAATCGATTATCAAGAATCTTGTTTTCTGACTGAAGCAAGGCGTTTCGACCATTCTGGATTGAAACTTGAGCCGCATTCACTGCACTGACGATCAGAACCACTATTAACCCACACAATGCCGACAACACCAGCAAGCCATTGAACAAGCGCTTTTGCTCACGCCGCTGCGCTTCACGCCATGGCAGCAAATTAAATTCAATCATCTTGAAAAACTCCGCAGCGCCAAACCACAGGCCAGAAGACAAGCCGGCGCATCTTCGCGCAGCCGAGTATCGAGAGATGTCGCATTCATTTCCGCAAACGGATCCGGCAGCGAACTGGCTATGCCCAATCGCTGCTCGACGAATGTGGCCAGATCAAGGCCGAGTACGCGAATGCTCCCGGCGATATAAATGTGCGCAACGCTGTTATGTTGTGTGGACGTCGAAAATAGTTGCAAAGCCCGTGCAAGTTCCTGGCAAATTGCTTCCCTGATCGACTCCAGGGCTACATGTGATTTTCCTTGATCGTGGCGCGGCAAGGAGACTCCTATCTCGCGCTCAAAAATTACCAGGCCATTGAGGATGATGTAGCAATGACTACCTTCACCGGACAACTGCAGCAAGACAACGGGCTGGTCTTGATGGTCTTGTTGTTCCGGGACAAGCAGTCCCAGTGACGCTGTCATGACCTGGGATTCAACATCGATCACCACCGGACGCAAGCCCACTGCATCGGCCAGTGCGAGCCTTTCATCAATACGCTCCTTGCGAGCGGCCACCAGCATGACATCCACATAACCCTCGTGATTTTCCGAAGGGCCCACTGTGACGAAATCGAGACTAATTTCATCGAGCGAGAATGGCAGCGTCTGGCTTGCTTCAGTCTCGACTTGCATTTCCATTTCTTCGTCATACATGCCAGCGGGCAGCATCAGCATTTTTTTGATGACGGCGCCGGACGGCAGCGCCATAGCCGCCGTTTTCAAGCGCGTACCACTGCGCTTGAGCGCTCGGCGCAGTGATTCGGTGAGCGGCTCCATCTGTGAAAAACTGCCGTCGCGCAAGGCGCCCGGTGGCACGGACTCCTGTGCGTAATGTGCGACTCGGAAATGTTTGCCCTCGCGAGCGAGCTCCATGATGCGTATGCCAGCCGGACTGACATCGACACCCAGTACCGGTGTGTGATGGTGACGAAACCACGATCCCACAGAAAACATTCGTGAACACTCCGCACAAGAGGTATTGTCATTTTTAAAATTTGACGCGGATGCTAACAAGTGCCTTTTCAGAATGTAAAGCCGGCTGGGCTTGGCGTTGTCAAATGCCGACGCAATTCAGGGAATCAGAGGTGTTGAACACAGCAAGCCTTGCCATGAGCGAGCTCAACGCTGCGAGGCAAACGCTATAATGGTGTCCACTATGGCTTTCATGCCTCTCTCACCTCTTCCCGAATGAATTCATCCACTCCCAACGGAGATGCGCCCAAGGGCGAGCGCCCCTTCAGCCTGCCGGCCCCCCTCAAGATGGCACTGAGTCTGTTGACCACCATGGGAGGCTTGGTACTGATCGGCGTGCTGCTGGCGGGCTTCATCTTGATGATGGCTTATCCCAGCTTGCCGGACATTGATGCGCTGGCGACCTATCAGCCAAAAATGCCATTGCGTGTTTTTTCTGCAGACAACATGCTGATCGGAGAATTCGGCGAGGAAAGACGCAGCTTGGTGCGGTACAAAGACATTCCCCCGGTGATGAAGCAGGCAGTGCTTGCGATCGAGGATGATCGTTTTTACGAACACGGCGGCGTCGATTACTGGGGAATTCTGCGCGCGATGATTAACAATACCTTTGGCGGCAGCCGTCAGGGTGCCTCCACCATCACGCAGCAGGTGGCGCGTAATTTCTTTTTATCCAGCGAACAGACCATTAAGCGCAAGCTGTATGAAGTGCTGCTCGCATGGAAAATCGAAAAGACACTCACGAAAGACCAGATTCTCGAGCTCTATATGAACCAGATTTATCTGGGGCAGCGAGCCTATGGCTTTGCCTCGGCTGCCCAGATTTATTTCGGCAAAAAGCTCAATGAAGTGACCGTTGCCGAAGCCGCGATGCTGGCCGGTCTTCCCAAGGCGCCATCCGCCAACAATCCCGTCGTCAACCCCAAGCGCGCCAAGGCGCGTCAGCAGTACATTTTGCAGCGCATGCATGACCTGGGCTACATCACCACAGCCCAATATGAACAGGCGCGTGACGAAGAACTCCGGATCAAGATGGACAGCACGGATTTCGGTATTCATGCCGAATACGTGTCGGAAATGGCCCGACAGATGGTCTATGACCAATTCCGCGAAGATGCCTATACGCGCGGCTTGAATGTGTTCACTACCATCACCAAAGCCGATCAGGATGCTGCCTATCTCGCCTTGCGTCGTGGTGTGCTTGAATATGAAAAACGTCAGCCTTATCGCGGACCGGAAGGCTACATGGATATTCCGGCCAATAAATCCGAAGCGGAAGCGGCCATAGAATCCGAACTCGCCGAACACCCGGATAGCGATGGCATCATTGCTGCAGTGGTATTGTCCGCCAACCCAAAGAGTGTGCAGGCATTGCTGGCGTCCGGCGAAGAAATCACCATTGCCAATACCGAACTCGGCGCTGCCGCAGCAGCACTCACGGAGAAAATGCCAGCCAACAAGCGCATACGACGCGGCGCGATCATACGCGTAATGCAGGAGGGTGCCGGCTGGTCCATTATTCAGATGCCCGAAGTGGAATCGGCTTTCGTCTCCATCAGCTCGGAAGATGGCCGTATCAAATCGCTGGTTGGCGGTTTTGATTTCAGCCGCACGAAATTCAACCACGTGACACAAGCCTGGCGTCAGCCCGGCTCTACCTTCAAGCCTTTCATCTATTCCGCTTCACTTGAAAAAGGCCTGTCGCCTGCGACCATGATCAATGATGCGCCCATCGTATTCGATGCCGGCAAAACCGGGTCGCAAGCATGGGAACCCAAGAACGCCGACGGCAAATATGACGGCCCATTGTCAATGCGCAAAGGTCTGACGCGCTCCAAAAACATGGTGTCGATTCGAATTCTGGATCGCATCGGCGTCAACTACGCACAGGAATATGTGACTCGCTTTGGATTTGACCGCGAAAAAAATCCCCCTTACCTGACAATGGCTCTGGGCGCCGGAGCGGTCACACCACTGCAGATGGCTGGCGCTTATGCGGTCTTTGCCAATGGCGGATACAAAATCAATCCTTATCTGATTTCGAAGATTACCGACAACAATGGTCGCACGCTATTTCAAGTCAGCCCTGAACGCGCTGGCGATGAAAACCTGCGCGTCATCGATGCTCGCAACGCTTACCTGATCGACAGTATGCTCAAAGATGTGGTCAAACATGGCACTGCGATGCGGGCACTGGCGCTCAAGCGCTCCGATATCGCCGGCAAGACAGGCACCACCAACGACGCCATTGATGCCTGGTTCGCAGGCTATCACCCCAAACTGGTGGGTGTGGCGTGGATAGGTTTCGACAAACCCAGAAATCTCGGCAGTCGCGAAACGGGGGGTGGTCTGGCACTACCGGTCTGGATCGGCTACATGCAAAAGGCACTGCAAGCATTACCGGTACAGGAACGAGTCATGCCAGCAGGCGTGACCACCTACGCGGGCGATTACGTCTATACCGAATTTGCTGATGGCAGCGGCGTGACCTCAATCGGGCTAACGCCATCGAGTGATAACGACGGACCTGGCGACAAAAAAGAGGATGAGTCCCAGAGCGAAATCTTCTAGATGGAATGAACCAATTGTCGATTCATGAAGGATCACCGTCGCCTGTCTTTAGATGAAGTATCGCGCCTGCCTGCGCACTGGCCAGCCGGGAGAGCGCACCAAAGAGTTCTGATCCATCCCGGGTATCTTTCCAAGACTGATCGTCTGCCATGCGGTAGTGAAATCCACCCGCTCTAGCGGCGACCCAAATTTCCTGCATCGCCGCCTGGGTGTTGACGATGATTTTCGAGCCCTGATCAATAAACTCGATTTCCAGCACATTGCCGCTACGGCTGCACTCCAGGTCAACGTCCGCAGCCTCGCCAGCGCGTTCCATGCCTGTTTCGATCGCATCCAGCACGGCTTCCGCAAGGGCAAGGAACTCCGATTCGCTCATGCTAAACTCCCGTAGATTTTTTAACAGGTCGCAGTCCTCAACAACCGCGGCCTTCAAGTGAATTTCGAACATCATGCTTAGATTAGGCATCATTTTAGCGGCGATCGCGTTATCCGGACTTAGCGCTTGCGGACAGACCGGCCCACTCTACCTGCCCGATCGTCCCGCGCCCAGCACCAAGACCGATAAGGAATTTGATGCGCAGCCTGCCACACCCGACACCACTCGCCAGCCCCAAACGCCGTGAATATCCCGCATTTCCATTACCGTGATGGCGAACTGTTTGCCGAAGGGGTCGCACTGAGCGAGATAGCGAAAACCTTTGGCACACCCAGCTATGTCTATTCACGCGCCAGCCTGACTGAAAATTTTCTTGCTTACGACCGCGCATGCCGTGCGCATGGCCGCAATGAAGGATCGGCGCTGATCTGCTACGCAGTCAAATCCAATGCCAATATTGCGATTCTCAACCTGCTCTCGAAATTAGGTTCGGGTTTTGACATTGTCTCCGGGGGCGAACTGCAACGCGTGATCGCGGCAGGCGGCAACCCGCACAAGGTCATTTTTTCCGGCGTGGGCAAGACGCGCGAGGAAATGCAACTGGCGCTGTCGCATGACATCCTGTGCTTCAATGTTGAATCAATTCCGGAGCTGCATCGACTGAATGAAGTCGCCTCCAGCATGGGAAAACGCGCGCGCGTATCGCTGCGGGTCAACCCGGATGTCGATGCGAAAACGCATCCCTATATCTCCACCGGCCTCAAGGACAACAAGTTCGGCATCGCTTTTGAAGATGCGCTGCCTACCTACCGGGTCGCGGCCAGCCTGCCCCATCTTGAAGTAACAGGTATTGACTGCCATATCGGTTCTCAGCTGCTTGATGATGCCCCGCTGCTGGAAGCACTGGACAAAATCATCGAGCTGGTCGACCAGCTTGCCGCGGAAGGTATCGCGCTGCACCATCTGGATATCGGTGGTGGTCTCGGCATTTGCTATGACCAGGAAAAGCCCGTGGCTGTGGCTGATTATCTGGCGAGACTGTTTGCGCGCATTGATCGCTGGCGTGCCGATCACTACAACAGCAAGCCGTTGACCATCATGTTCGAACCGGGCCGATCTATTGTCGGTAACGCGGGCGTACTTCTGACCGAAGTGCACTACCTGAAACATGGCAGCACCAAGAATTTCGCTGTCGTCGATGCAGCGATGAATGACCTGATGCGTCCGGCCATGTATGAAGCCTGGCATGGCGTTCAAGTGGTCAAACCGCAGTGCCACGAATCACAGATTTATGATGTGGTCGGGCCTGTATGTGAATCCGGTGACTGGCTCGCTCGTGAGCGATCGCTGGCAATCGCCCCCGGCGATTTATTGGCCATTATGTCAGCCGGCGCCTATGGCATGACAATGGCCTCCAACTACAACACGCGCGGTCGCGCGGCTGAAATACTGGTGGATGGCGATCAGTTCAGTCTGATCCGCCGGCGAGAAACGGCTGCGGAGCTATTCGCACTCGAATCCATTCCGCAGTAATCAAATTCATCGTCAGCGCAGAAAATCCCTGCGCAGCCACATCAGTCGCAGCGCCAGCAACACAGCGACGACAACACTCATCACCAGCGGTTCGGCAAAATTATGTTTGCCTGCCCGCATCCACCAGAAATGAAGCAAAGCCAGTATCGCGATGGGGTAAATCAGGCGATGCAGCAGAGACCAGCGCCTGCCAAGTTGCCTGAGCATGGCGTCGTTACTCGTCAACGCCAGTGGCACCAGCAACATGAAGGCCGAGAAACCCATCGCAATGAAGGGTCGCTTCAAAACATCGAGCATCATCTCGGCAAGATCAAAAAAATGATCGAACCAGATGAAGGTCAGAAAATGCAGACTGGCGTAAAAGAAGGTAAACAAGCCCAGCATGCGGCGCAACCGAATGAGGGCAGTCAAACCTGTGAGTCGGCGCAAGGGCGTTATGGCGAGTGTCAGACACAGGAAATACAGCGTCCAGTCGCCCGTGGCGCGAGTAATGAATTCAATCGGATTCGCAGTGAGCTTTTCCTGCAAACCCAAGGCAATCAGACGCAGCACAGGCAGCAGCGAAAGCACAAACACCATCCACTTCGCCCAGAGCAGTTGTCGGGGGCCCCAGCGCATGTTTACGGTCAGTAGAATTTTTTGAGATCCATGCCCGAGTACATCGATGCCACTTCCGGGTAGCCATTGAACATCAGGGTCTTGCGCTTGCGCGTGAGGAAGCCATCTTCGCCAATACGGCGCTCTGTGGCCTGCGACCACCGCGGATGACTGACTTCCGGATTCACATTGGAATAGAAACCATACTCGTCAGGTGCGACGCTGTTCCATGCTGTTTTGGGCTGGGTTTCAGTAAAACGGATACGCACTATGGATTTCGCCGACTTGAATCCGTATTTCCAGGGCACGATGATTCGGACTGGCGCCCCATTCTGATTCGGCAGAACTTGTCCATACATACCCAGACTGAGCAGCGTGAGCGGATGCATGGCCTCATCCAGACGAAGACCTTCGACATAAGGCCAGGACAAGACTCGACTGCCTATACCTGGCATTTGCGCCGGATCGGCGAGCGTGGTGAATTCGACAAATTTCGCATTACCCGTTGGCTCGACTTTGCGTATCAACTCGGCCAGCGAATAACCTGCCCAGGGAATCACCATCGACCAGCCTTCGACACAACGCAGCCGGTACAGTCGTTCCTCAATGGGCGCAAGTTTCAGCAGGCTGTCGATATCAAGCGTCTGTGGCTTTCTGACTTCACCATCGATACGCACTGTCCAGGGTCTGGTCTTCAAAGATCCGGCTCGCAAAACAGGATCCCCCTTGTCGAGCCCGAATTCATAGAAGTTGTTGTAGCTGGTCGCATCTGCGAAGGGCGTCGGTTTGTCTGCAGCGGTGAATGCTGGATTGATACGCGCCGGTAGGCGCGCACGGGAGGCCGCGTCGTTGGCCATCGCAGCTTCCACCAAAGCGCTCGCCGCCAAACTACCCGCAGTGAGTTGGGCCAAGAATTGGCGACGTGATTGCAGCAACGCTTGCGGCGTGATCTCGGAGGGCAGTGGGTCAGTTGAACGGGGGAGTTTGATCAGCATGCTGGCTCCGTGATGCTATGCAGGTGGGACTTTATTGAACGAAGGCCGTCCGGTGACAGCCTTCATTCGGGCAGTTTACAGCTCGCCGTAGGAGTGCAAGCCGGACAGGAACATGTTCACGCCGAGAAAAGCAAAGCTGGTCACGAGCAGCCCGCCGATCGCCCACCAGGCCGCCACTTGCCCACGCAAGCCTTTCATCAGGCGCATGTGCAGCCATGCGGCGTAATTCAGCCAAACAATCAGCGCCCAGGTTTCCTTCGGATCCCATGACCAATAACCACCCCAAGCTTCGGCGGCCCAGAGCGCGCCGAGAATCGTGGCAATCGTGAAGAATGCAAAACCAACCGCAATCGCCTTGTACATGATGTCGTCGAGTACCTCGAGCGAGGGCAGACGATCTGCCAGAAGGGATTTGGATTTGAGCAGGTAAGCGACACCAACCATGGCTGCCAGCGCAAACGTGCCATAGCCGATGAAGTTGGCGGGCACGTGAATCTTCATCCACCAGCTTTGCAGTGCGGGTACCAGCGGCTGAATTTCATGTGCATCGCGGCTGGTCATGTACCAGAGCAAAAATCCAACTGCCGCCGAGATCACCAGCAGGATGAAGGCACTCACCTGACGGGTTTCGTATTTCTCTTCGTAGAAGACAGTGAACAAGGCTGTGATGAGACAAAACAATACGAACACTTCGTAGAGATTCGACACCGGGATATGACCAATATCCGCTCCCAGCAAATACGACTCATACCAGCGCACCATCAGGCCAATGAAGCCCATCAAGATCGCTGCCCAGCACAAGCGACTGCCTACGGCGCCGCCAAAATCTGAACGAGAGAGCAAACCACCCCAGTGAAATACGGTAGACAAGCCAAACAGAAAACTCATCCACAAAATGGCAGACTGGCTCGAAAACAAGTATTTCAGGAAAAACCGGGATTGCGCCATCTCTAGATTGCCGGCATACATGGAAATGGCCCACAATGACAATCCAAAAATCAGCAGCATCAACACGCGAGAAGATTTCCAGTACCAGCCCAAGCCAGCGAACACGGGCACCGCCGTCAGCAAGATCGCTTTTTCATAGATATCCATGAAATCGCCGTAACGATTGAACGCAAACAGCGCACCAGCGGCGAGCACCAGCGCAAAAATCCAGTCGAACACACTGGCACTTTTGAGAATGCCGGGATTTTCGGTGTAAGTTTGGTCTTCAGTGAGTTCCATCATTTTTCTCCGTGTACTGCAGCGGGTCTGGCAAGTATAGTTCAGTGCTGCCGGGCTTGCGCGCTCATTGAGGATTCAATCGCGCCTTGAGTCGCTCGAATTCCTTGTCGAAATCCAGACTGCGTCGCTGTGAACTCATGGCCATCAGCGCATGCGTGCCGCCGCCCTCTTGTGGTCGAATCCAGATCCACAGCCGACGCTCGCGCACATAGAGCATCGCAAAAACACCGAGGACCAAAAGCAAACATCCAAGATAGACCACATTTTTCCCGGGTGATTTCGTCACTTGCAGCACCGAAGCTTTCACCTGATCAAAACCCTGGAGTTGCAAAAACACCGGCGCACCATAGAAAAAAGCATCGGCCAGCGCATTGCTTGCGACCTGCAGAAAACGACCGTGCTTTTCATCCGCTGTCACTGGCGGCAATCCGTCTTTTTCACGGGCGACCTGCCAAAGCTCCCAGAGACTGCCGTTGAGTATCTTCATGAAGGCATCTGCGGCTTTTTCCTGCTGCTCTTCAGGCAAGGTACCGATGAAGCGTGCGATCGCAATATAGCCAGAAGATTCTCGATCGCCAGCAAAAATACTCATGGCGCGCAGTGACGATGCCTTGAGCTGATCCCGCAAGGCTTTGTTGTCAGTAGAAGTGAGCGGCATTTTTTGCGAATAGCGCGCCGCTGCTTTTTCGCGCAGGGCGCTATCACTGATGGCAGCCCGCAAGCGCATCCATTCATCGACACTGCCTTTGTCATCGGCAGGAATACGCAGATAGCGGAAACCTTCGGAAGGCGACTCGCGCAGACCAGCAAGGAAGACCTCGCTGCCATCCAACATGATGGGCAGCATGTAGTTATTGAATTCGCGTGCCTGCCCGGTCTTGTCGCGGAGTTTGTACTGAACGCTGGGGCCGACGTTTTTCAATTCCTTGGTTTTTTTGGTATTGGCGGCAGAACCCAGTCGCTCATCCAGCGTTGCGCTGAATTTTTCGTTGAAGCTCTTGGCCTGATTAACGGCACGGACATCCTGACCATTGACACTGGTATTTTCCACATTGAATGGTCTGAATCCCGACCATTCAATCGTGTATTCAGCGCCGCCACTGCTGACGAGCGGCGTGGATTTCCCCACCTCACCCTCAACCGGGAATGAGCTGCTACCGGGTCCGTTCATGGGATAGCCCACCAGCTTGAGATGACTTCCGCCATCTTCAAAACTCGACTGATAAACCGCCAGGCCTTTGTAAATCAATGGCTGATTAACCTTGATCGTCGCTGGAAAGCTTTTGCCGGTTTCATGGTCAGTCACAATGACATTACTGGCAAACAGCTTGGGCATACCCGTTGAGTAAAAATCCACCACGAATTTTTCGAGCTGCAGAGTGAAGGGCAGTTCCTGAATCATCACCCCCTCACCCACGGGTATGATTGCCGTCTTGCTCGCAGAGCCTTCGGGTATAAACGTGTTGCCACGGAAGGTCAGATTGCCCAGCCCCAGACGATGACGTTCCGGAATTTCAGCAATGACACCATTGCCGATGAAGGCTTCTTTATCAAACAACCATTGTTGTGCGCGAATAGGAAGGCTCGAATCGAGCAAACCGCCGACACAGATAATCACGATGGCCGAGTGCGCAAAAATATAACCCAGCTTGTTGGCAGCACCTTGCTTGGCAGTCAGCAGCGTTGCCTCTCCTTTTTGCACCAGCTTCACTTGATAGCCGTCGGCTGTAACAAGTCGAGCCACTTGCGCTGCAAACTGCTCGCCACTCTGCTGCGCGGACCACTCGGCATGATGATGAAAATTGCGCAAGGATTGTTCACGCACGCTTTCGCGCCAACTTTTCATATCCTTGAGCATTTTCGGCGCGTTGCGCGCGATGCACAGTGAGGTGGATGTGACCAGAAAAGCCATGATCAGCAGGAACCACCAGGCCGAGTACACCGAGTAAATGGAGAACCGCGCAAAAATCTCGAACCAGAAGGGACCGAACTGATTCACATAGTTCGGCATGGGTTCATTTTGCGTCACGACTGTGCCCACGATGGACGCGATCGATATGACTGTCAGCAGACTGATCGCAAAGCGCATGGAAGACAGCAGCTCGACGGCATCGGACAGCCATCGGCGGCGGGTTTGCAGAACGATTCCCTCAGTGCTCGTAGTCATGAATGTGATGCGCTTTGTCTCGGGTAATTACTGAAGGCCATGGCGGCTGGGCACGCTGTTCGGTTATGACGCCATTTTATGCTTGCGAGGGCAGCCAGCCGCCCATATCCACCAGCCTTGTGGGTCTTTATCTTTCAGGGTTAGAAAACAGTAACGCAGAAAACAAAAGGGGCGACTTCTCAGCCACCCCCTCGCGGCCGCATGTCGGCCTGACTTGCGTGCTCCGTACTTACTTCAGACCTGCAATGTAATCAGCCACTGCTTGCATCTCTTCGTCGGACAGCCGCTTGCCTATCGCGGTCATCTGGGCGCTGTTGCTGCGTGCGCCCGTACGGAAATTGGTCAGCTGAGCAACGGTGTAATCCTGATGCTGACCGGCGACACGCGCAAACTGCGCCGGAATGCCAGCGCCGTTAGGGCTGTGACAGCCTGCACAGGCAGGGACATTTTTTTCAGCGATACCGGCACGGTAGATTTTCTTCCCGAGTTCGACGGTGTTTTTATTGCGTGCTGCGCCCGGCGCAGGCTTCTGCTGGTCCAAATAAGCGGCAATGTTGCTGATGTCGTTGTCATCCAGCGCCTTCGCAATCCCGGTCATGATGGCGTTGTTGCGGTTCGGGCCCTGAAAATCGTGCAACTGTTTCTTCAGGTAGGCCGCGTGCTGACCCGCCAGCTTGGGATTTTGTGTAATGGTGGAGTTGCCTGCAGCCCCGTGACATGCAACGCAGGCCAGTACACCGCGTGATGCATCGCCATTGGCATAGAGACTGCCGCCCTTGGCAGGGTCTGCTGCAGCAGCAGGTTTCGCATCGTTGGCGTAAGCCAAGGAAGAGGAGACCAACAGAAGAAGGGACGCGAATTTAATAAACGAGGACGAGGCAGATTTCATTCAATTATCCGGGGCGTTGGATTGATTTTGTTTGAGCTTGAGGCTTGAGCAGACCAAGGGCAGTGTTGCAACGGAGCCGGACCACTTTCAGCGCGTTTCGAGCCAAATTTCAAGCCCTCGATTGTACTACAATGACTGTCCTTTCTTTGTCCGCGCCTCTGCTGCACGCAGCCTCATGTCCCTTCTCTGGCAAGCCCGCTTTTTCACGACGGTTAATCGATTACCGGATTTGCCAAAATATAAAGTTCCTGAAATTGCTTTCGCCGGTCGCTCCAACGCGGGCAAGTCAACCGCCATTAATGTGCTGTGCAACCAGAAAAAACTTGCCTTCGCATCCCGCACCCCAGGCAGGACGCAACACATCAATTTTTTTTCTCTGGGCGGCGCCCACGTGGGCCAGCACCGCAAGGATGCCACTCGGGTGGACGAGATCCGGGCATTTCTCGTTGATCTCCCGGGGTATGGGTATGCGGAGGTATCAGGATCGGCAAAAGACCACTGGCAGCTGCTTTTGGGACGCTATGTCCAAGAACGCGAGCAGCTCGCGGCGCTGGTGCTGATCATGGATGCAAGACGCCCTTTCACGGAACTGGATACCGAGATGCTGGAGTGGTTCGCCGCCACCGGCAAGCCAGTACATTGCATTTTAAGCAAGGCAGACAAGCTCAATCGCAGCGAAGCAGCTGATGCGCTACGTCTCGGACACTCAGTACTGTCAAGTTATGTTGACGAACAAGGTCGTCCTCTGCCATTCTCTGTGCAATTGTTTTCTGCGCTCAAGCGCAGCGGTCTCGAGGAAGCGGATCACAAAATCCTCGAACTGCTGGGCATAGGCGGCGACAGCGAACAGCCCGCCTGACATAAAAAAACCCCGGAGAAAGGGGAAGTCTCCAGGGCCCAACGCTGTACCGCTTTGAGGCAGTACAACCCCGCTCAGGGAGGAGAAGCGGGAGGTGAACGAATCACCTGTTTGTCTGAGACCCGCAGGCGCCAAAAGTTTCATCGAGCCTGCGCTCAAAGACCCGCCCTGGGCTTTACGAACCAGAAAATTTTTCTACTCGCCATCATGTCCGATCACTCATCCGCCCAGTTCCCAGCCATTCGCATGCGGCGCATGCGCAAAGATGCGTTTTCTCGAGCGCTGATGCGCGAAAACACGCTGACTGCGGCGGACCTGATTTATCCGGTCTTTATTCTGGATGGACAAAATAGACGTGAGGCAGTGCCCTCCATGCCCGGCGTTGAAAGACTGTCGCTGGACTTGCTGATGCCCGTGGCCGAAGAGTGCGTTGCGCTAGGTATTCCAGTGCTGGCACTATTCCCTGTCATTGATCCGGCGTTGAAGACGCCGGACGGCATCGAAGCAATCAACCCCAGCGGGCTGGTACCTCGCGCCGTCAGAGAAATCAAACAGCGCTTCCCGGAACTGGGCGTACTCACCGATGTCGCGCTGGATCCTTTCACCAGCCATGGGCAAGACGGTGTGCTGGATGATGAGGGCTACGTGCTCAATGATGAGACGACATCGATTCTCGTCCGACAGTCACTGGTGCAGGCCGAGGCAGGCGTGGACATTGTCGCGCCGTCCGACATGATGGACGGACGCATCGGTGCGATTCGACATGCACTCGAAGAGTCAAAATACATTCACACGCGCATCATGGCGTATTCCGCCAAGTATGCGTCGGCCTTTTATGGCCCATTCAGGGATGCGGTAGGCTCTGCGGCCAATCTTGGCAAGGGTAGCAAGGCAACCTATCAGATGGATCCCGCCAATTCAGACGAGGCCTTGCGCGAAGTCGCCCTCGACCTTGCCGAAGGTGCCGACATGGTCATGGTCAAACCCGGCATGCCGTATCTGGATATCGTGCGTCGGGTCAAAGATGAATTCAAAGTACCGACCTTCGCTTATCAGGTCAGCGGCGAATACGCGATGATCAAGGCAGCAGCACAAAATGGCTGGGTCGATCACGACAAGACCATGATGGAAGCCATGCTCTCCTTCAAGCGCGCCGGCGCCGATGGCGTGCTGACCTACTTCGCCAGAGAAGTCGCCAGAAAGCTCTGACGCGCGCTTCAGATTCCAGAGGGGGCGCATGACAGCCACCCCCATCCTCGTTCCGATTTACCTCGCACGCTACGGTCACGCGAGCCACGAGGTGGCTCGGTCCGGAATCCCACCCACAAACCCAGAGTCAATTTGATCGAACGATGAACTTTTGTTCTGTGATCGTTACACAAGCACAGACTAAAAACAGATTTACTAAGGGCCTTTCGCCAATCGAAGGCTTTAATGCGGCGCGACATTTGGCTCCAGATCTGCTGCATAACTGTGTGATGATGCCAGCGGCAAAAGCAATGGCTGCAATCGCATTCTCTGATGATCGTGAGAAAAACTATTAATTGAAGGCATATATGGGTAAATTCTTGCTTCCTTCTGTAATCAGGAATCCCAACCTGGGCGCCCATAATTTAAAAGATGAGCGCCTGAATTACGATGTTGCGATAGGGCGCCAAGAGAAATTCATCACACCCAAGGGAAAAATCGGCAAAACCCTGGTTTTTTCTCGCGCGAAGCCTGAGCAATTAAAAAATCCTGATCACGAAAAGTACTTGGGCTCAGGCAGCATCGTGAAGGATTTTATAAAGGGAAAATTAGAAGCGGGAAAGATCGGCGAAGACAAAATGGAGCGACTTTTTTGGGCTCTGAAGGCTCAGATCAAAGGCAATATTTCAGAAGGCTCCAAAGAGTATTTGGGCGCTGATGGCGTATCCAAAACCTTGGTGAATTTGCCAGAAGGCAAGCTGGTTCGGTTCGTCGATTCTGCCAACACCGAAATTCCAAATTCGGCGATGCGCGTCTGAAAAATAATCAACGATTCAAGCGGAGCATTCCGTCTAAATTACCTATCCTCAGCGTGAATCAAGTTGCTTGAGAGATTGCAGGAATACGGCTGGCGGTTGAAAGCCTATGACCCGGGGCGTTTGCAACATCTCACCCTGTCTGTCAAAAAATATAATTCCCGGTGGACCGAAGAGCGAAAAACGTTTCAGGAGGGCTTTGTCGTCGGCGCTATTGGCAGTGACATCGACTTGCAACAGCAAGATGTCTTGCATCGTTGCACTGACAGCCGGATCGGTAAACGTCAGTTTTTCCATTTCCAGACAAGCCACACACCAATCCGCATAGAAGTCCAGCATCACGGGCTTGCCACGCGCCGCTGCAATCGTTTGGTCCAACTCCGCTATCGAATGAATACGTTTGAAAGTGATCTTGGTGTGGGATTTGCCTGTCAAATGCGCGAGCGGTGCCCACGCATCACGACCTCCGGTGGCAAGGCCTGCCAACTGCACGGCGCCTAACAAGACAAAGATCACACCAATGGCGCGACCGCGCAGACCCAGCTGGCGAGACATCAGGAGGAACACACCGTAGGCTGCGCCCAGCACTCCCCAACCCAGCATCAGCGTCCAGGCAGGCAGAAGCGAAGCCACCATCCATAAGGCCAGTGCCAGCATCAGCACTCCGAAAAAGGGCTTGACCGCCTGCATCCAGTGACCCGCCTTGGGTACCAGCGCACCCGCAGACAAGCCCAAAAGAAGGAGCGGCACACTCATGCCGACTGCCATGGCAAACAAGGCACTGCCGCCGATCACAACATCACGAGTCTGGCTGATGTACACAAGCACACCGGCAAGCGGTGCGGCCACACAAGGACCGACAATCAACGCAGACAACATACCCATCACAAACACGCCGGCGAGTTTGCCTGCTCTTTGCTGCTCGGACCAGCGAGTGAGCTTCAGCTGCACCGATGGCGGCACCTGCAATTGGTAAACATCGAACATGGAGAGCGACAACAAGGCCATGAAAAGCGCGAAAACAATGAGTACAGGTGGACTTTGAAGATTTGCGGACAAACCTTCACCAATCAGTCCAGCCGCAATGCCAAGCGCGGTGTACACCAACGCCATCCCCATCGCATAGGCAAGAGAAAGAACAAAGCCTCGGCTGCGGCTGGTGCGCGCGCCCTCCCCGACGATGATGAATGAGAGTATGGGGACCATCGGCAACACGCAAGGTGTGAATGACAGACCCAAACCGAGGAGCAAGAACAGCGGCAGAATCAGCAAAAGATTGCCACTGGCCAGCGATGCTTCGATGCGGCCCATTTCGGTTTCCGCCGTAGGCTTTGCGTCCACCGGCACTGACGCTGTAACCTGAGGCGAGTTAGCGGCCGATGGCGAGAGTTTGAGCACAGACTCCATCGGCGCGTAACACAGCCCACGATCGGAACAACCCTGACTGCCAACGATGAGAGTAAATGGCGCATCGGCGGTCACGGGCAGTCGCACCAGAATTTGTTCCCGGTAGATCTCGACCGTTTTGCCGAAGGTTTCATCAAATTTCTTTTTGCCCGGCGGGATCATGGGCGTCCCTAGCTGCGCGCCATCAGCCTTGAACGTGAAACGCTCACGGTACTGGTAATAATCTTTGGCGATATCGAAACGTACTTCGATCATCGACGCATCGATCATCTGTGCGCTAAAACGAAACGCCTGCTCGGGTGGCAAAAACTGATCCTCGGCCATGGCCGGACGCATCCACAGCAAGGTGAGGAGGAGTACATTGAAAAATTTAGGCATGTTGATCGGGCGAGGTTTCAGCAACGATCCACTGGAGATATGAAGGAAGACCTGCGACGACTGGCAAGGCAATAATCTCCGGCACCTCATAAGGGTGCGCCGCGCGTATGGCTGCCTCGAGGGCGGTGTAATGACCTTGGGTCGTTTTGATAGTCAGGGTGACTTCGTTGGCTCTTTCGATCTTGCCCTGCCATCGGTACACGGACTTCACAGTCGGGGACAGATTGACACAAGCAGCCAGCCTGGTCTCGACCAAGGCGCCGGCAAGGACTTCGGCACTCTCGGCGTCCGGCATATGAGTCATGACAATAAAGATCTGCTCCATGCGATCGATCTCGGGTTTATTTCAATAATCGGCGACGCGTGAGAACGGTAGCCAGATAAAATCCGGCCACGCAATACGCCAGCAATAGCAGCAGGGGCTGCAGCACCGGCTCTGGCGTTTGGCCGAGCAACAATGGTCGCACAAGATGAACCGCAGCGCTCAGCGGCAGGTAGCCTGCGATTACCTGCAACCATCCGGGGAGTTGTGTCACGGGGTAGTACACGCCCGAGAGGAAGATCATCGGCGTGAGTACCAGCGTAAAGTAATAAGTAAAAAAATCATACCCTTTGGCCAGCGCGTTGATAGCTAGCGCGAGTGACGCAAAGGTAATGCCAACCAAAAAAAGCAGGGGTGGCACCAGCAAGGCCCCTGGATACCAACCGATGCCCAACGCAAGCAGCACGGCGAGTATGGCAATACCGGAGATCAGCGATTTACTGGCGGCCCAGAGCATTTCAGCCAGCACGATGTCATCCAGATCAAGCGGCGTATTGAGCAAGGCATCCCAGGTTTTTTGCACATGCATGCGCGAGAAAGCTGAATAGAGCGCCTCAAACGTCGTTGCCATCATCACGGACATGCAAATTGCACCACTGGCGAGATAGGCGATATATGGCACGCCGTCGATATGCTGGAGCAGGCTGCCAAGTCCATAGCCAAATGCCACCAGCGTTATCAAGGGCTCGGCGATGTTGCCGACGATGCTAGTGAAAGCCAGCTTGCGCCAGACAAGAAAGTTGCGCTGCCAGACGGGTATGAAGCGCAGACTGAATCGGGGTGCCTGATAGTAAAGAGATGCCATGGTCAGAGTCTCAATCGCGCATGTCGCGACCAGTCAATTTAAGGAACAGGTCTTCCAGGTTAGCGGGCCGGTGAAGGTAGCGCAGGCCTCCAGCGCCTGCCAGGCTCTGCAAAAGTGCATCAGGATGATCGGTGTAACAAAACGCAGTCTCGCCGCTGAATTCGATACGGTCAGCCAGATGTGACGCACTCACGGCCCATTCGCTGGCATTATCACCATAGACTTCCACGACTTGTGATTCGATATGCTCGGCAATGAGCGCCTGCGGCGATCCATCGGCGATCAAGCGGCCATGATCAATAACTGCCAAGCGGTCACAAAGACGTTCAGCTTCGTCCATGAAATGCGTAGTCAGCAGTAATGATTTGCCTTCGGCAAGCAAGGCTTTCAAACGCTCCCAGATCAAATGGCGCGCCTGGGGATCAAGGCCAGTCGTTGGCTCATCCATGAATATGAGGTCGGGATCATTGACGAGGGCGCGTGCCAGCGTCAGGCGCCTTTTCATGCCACCGGAAAGTTCTCCGATGCGGGCATGTCGCTTGGACGAGAGGCTGGAGAAATCCAGCAGCCAGTCAATACGCTCTCGTACCTGCGCGCGACTCATGCCAAAGTAACGGCCGTAAACGTAAATGTTTTCTTCTACAGTGAAGTCTGGATCGAGACTGTCCATCTGCGGCACGACACCAATGCGCAAACGGGCACGCCGCGCGTCATTGGGCACCTCATGCCCAACGAGCTTGATGTTGCCTCGATCCGGCACCGTCAAGCCGAGACAAAGCCGTAATGTCGTTGTTTTGCCTGCGCCATTGGGCCCCAGCAGGCCGAAGCACTGACCCTTCTCGAGCGAGAAGGAGATGCCGTCCACCACGGTGTGGCGGTTGTCGCCATCGCCGTAGGATTTGTAAAGATCTTTGACGGTGAGAATAGTCATTCAGCTATAGAAAAATCTGTGATGGCTGGTGCTTGTTTAAAACAGAAGCGCGGTGTTAGTGCTGCTGATGAAATTGCAATTCAACACTTTCAAAAACAAAAGCCAGGCTTACCCTGGCTTTTGTTTTTCGAATCACGCACCGGACTTACTCGCCGCTCGTGTCCTCAACGGCTGTCGTGTGATCTGGGCGGTCGACCAGTTCGACGAAGGCCATCGGGGCGTTATCGCCATGACGGAAACCCATTTTCAGGATGCGAAGATAACCGCCATTGCGGGTCGCATAGCGCGGGCCAAGTTCTGCAAACAGCTTGACTACGATCTCGCGATCGCGCAGACGATTGAACGCAAGACGCTTATTGGCCAATGTATCGGTTTTACCCAGAGTCAGAATTGGCTCGACAACGCGACGCAGCTCTTTTGCCTTGGGCAGCGTGGTCTTGATCGCTTCATGACGAAGCAAAGAGACCGTCATGTTGCGCAGCATGGCGAGGCGGTGTGACGACGTGCGGTTGAGCTTACGAAGTCCGTGACGATGACGCATGATAGTTCCTTTACAGTTTTATATATCCAGCTCTTCTATCGCCGACCATGAAGGGCGGCGCGGGCCGGTGAATGTTGAATGAATTACTTGTCAAAGCCGACAGGCGGCCAATTTTCCAGCTTCATGCCCAGGGTCAGACCACGTGAGGCCAATACTTCCTTGATCTCATTGAGCGATTTGCGACCCAGATTCGGGGTTTTCAGAAGCTCATTCTCGCTACGCTGGATAAGGTCACCAATGTAGTAGATGTTCTCTGCCTTGAGGCAATTCGCCGAACGAACCGTGAGCTCCAGATCGTCGACTGGACGCAGAAGGATAGGATCGACCGTCGGAGCACGCGAGGGGGCTTCGGCTGCGGTTTCGGTTCCTTCGAGAGCGGCGAAGACATTCAGCTGATCCACCAACACACGAGCCGACTGACGAATCGCTTCTTCCGGTGTGATCACGCCATTGGTTTCGATATTCATGACCAATTTGTCGAGGTCGGTGCGCTGTTCGACACGCGCAGATTCCACCGCATAAGAAACGCGACGAACCGGCGAGAACGAGGCATCAAGAATGATGCGACCAATGGTTTTGTTCGCGTCTTCTGCAAGGCGACGCACATTACCCGGTACATAGCCACGGCCTTTTTCAACTTTGACTTGCATGTCCAACTTGCCGCCAGGAGTCAGGTGGGCGATCACATGATTGGGATTGATCAGCTCGACATCATGTGGCAGATCGATATCTGAGGCGAGAACAGCACCTTCACCCTCTTTTTTCAGGGTCAGTGTGACTTCATCGCGGTTATTCAGTTTGAAAACTACGCCCTTGAGGTTCAGCAGGATGTCGACGACGTCTTCCTGCACTCCGTCGAGCGACGAGTACTCGTGGACAACGCCGGCAATCGTGACTTCGGTTGGCGCGTAGCCGACCATGGACGACAACAGCACGCGGCGCAGAGCATTACCCAAAGTGTGACCGTAGCCACGCTCGAACGGCTCCATCACAACTTTGGCGTGGCCGGGGCCTAGAGGCTCGACTTCGATAACGCGGGGTTTCAAGAGATTGTTTTGCATGAATATCCTTTCAATACCCTCGGCTCATTACACCGATAAGGCTGATGGCATATCGAAAGGCACAGGCCGCGGCGCGGCCCATGCCGGGGAAATTATCGCGAATACAATTCGACGATCAGAGATTCGTTGACTTCCTGATTGAAGTCCGAACGGTCAGGCCAGGACTTGAGCGAGCCTTCCATCTTTTTGGCATCGACCGAAACCCACATTGGGAAGCCCGACTGCTCTGCAAGCGACAATGCTTCGGCGATACGAACTTGTTTCTTCGCCTTTTCACGAATCGCAACAACATCACCAACCTTCACCTGATAAGAGGGAATGTTGACGACATTGCCATTGATCGTGATGGCTTTATGGGATACGAGCTGACGGCCTTCGGCGCGGGTCGACGCAAATCCCATGCGATAGACCACGTTGTCGAGACGGGCTTCAAGTAATTTCAGCAGCGTTTCGCCGGTGTTGCCTTTGCGGCGATCCGCTTCTGCGAAATAACGGCGGAACTGACGCTCAAGCACGCCGTACATGCGCTTGACTTTCTGCTTTTCGCGGAGCTGGTTGCCATAATCCGAAGTGCGAGCACCGGAAGTACGGCCATGCTGGCCTGGCTTGGAGTCCAGTTTGCACTTGGAATCCAGAGAACGACGCGCGCTCTTGAGGAACAGGTCTGTGCCTTCACGGCGGGATAGTTTTGCTTTAGGTCCGATATAACGTGCCACGATTTTTCCTTATCGTTTAACGCCTCAGATGGATGTCATTTTCCACCAGGCGCAAGTTCGGTCTGCGTGCTACCGAACAGTGGTCTTCAGAACAAAACCCGCCAGTGATGGCGGGCTACCTTCGGGTACTGCCAGAACAACAAATCAGATACGACGGCGCTTGGGTGGACGGCAGCCGTTGTGCGGAACAGGTGTCACATCCTGAATCTGGGTGATTTTGATACCCAAATTGTTTAGCGCGCGAACGGCAGACTCGCGACCGGGGCCTGGACCCTTGATACGCACTTCCAGATTTTTCACGCCACATTCGACAGCGACTTTGCCCGCAGCCTCGGCAGCCACCTGTGCCGCAAACGGCGTGGATTTGCGCGAGCCTTTGAAACCGGCACCACCGGAAGTCGCCCAGGACAATGCATTGCCCTGACGATCGGTGATCGTGATGATGGTGTTGTTAAACGATGCATGAATATGCGCAATGCCTTCAGCAACGTTCTTTTTGACTTTCTTGCGAACGCGCGCGGAAGCGGCGTTGTTCGGTGATTTTGCCATGGTGTTTTCCTTGAATCCGCTACAGGATTACTTCTTCAGCGCTTGCGCGGCTTTGCGCGGGCCCTTGCGGGTACGTGCGTTGGTACGGGTGCGCTGACCGCGGCATGGCAAACCTTTACGATGCCGCATCCCGCGATAGCAACCCAGATCCATCAAACGCTTGATGTTCATCGACAACTCACGACGCAGATCGCCTTCGACAATGAATTTGCCGATTTCGTCGCGCAGCTTTTCAAGCTCGTTGTCGTCGAGATCTTTGACTTTTTTGTTGGTCGGTACACCGGTGGACGAGCAGATCTGCTCTGCGCGTGGACGACCGATGCCATAGATCGCCGTCAGGCCGATCACGGTGTGCTGGTGGTTGGGGATATTAACCCCTGCAATACGTGCCATTCGTTATTCCTCAGTCAATAACGTTAATTAACCCTGGCGCTGCTTGTGGCGCGGCTCGGTGCAAATGACGCGGACTACGCCTTTGCGCTTGATGATCTTGCAGTTGCGGCAAATCCGCTTTACTGATGCGAGCACTTTCATGATGGCCCTCTTTCTTTCGCTATTTTTAGTACGCTAGTTATTTCGTGCGGAACACAATCCGCGCCCTGCTCAAATCGTATGGTGTCAGTTCCACCGTCACCTTGTCTCCGGGAAGGATGCGGATGTAATTCATTCGCATTTTTCCCGAAATATGTCCCAGAACCACATGCCCGTTTTCCAGCTTGACCCTGAAGGTCGCATTCGGGAGATTTTCCAAAATCTCGCCCTGCATCTGAATCACGTCATCTTTGGACATATAAGGTGCTTATTCCTCTCAATCAACGGGGCGCGATACCGCCCTTGAAATTCGCTTTACGCAGCAAAGATTCATATTGCTGCGACATCACATAATTTTGTACCTGCGCCATGAAATCCATGGTGACCACAACGATAATCAGCAACGAGGTGCCCCCGAAATAAAAAGGCACATTCCACCGCGCGATCAGGAATTCCGGCAACAAACAGATCAGTGTGATGTACACAGCGCCCGCAAGCGTAAGCCGAGTCAAAATGCGGTCGATATACCGAGCTGTCTGCTCACCTGGCCGTATACCAGGCACGAAGGCCCCACTCTTCTTCAGGTTGTCCGCAGTCTCTTTGCTGTTGAACACGAGTGCCGTGTAAAAAAAGCAAAAGAAGATGATCGCTGCTGCATACAACAACGCATGAATCGGTTCACCAGGCGCCATTGACGCAGCCAAATCCTTCAGAAAGCGGACCACGGCACTATCGGTTTCACCTGAGGTAAACCAGCTGGTAATCGTCGCCGGAAACAAAATGATCGACGAAGCAAAGATGGGCGGAATAACGCCGGCCATGTTCAGCTTGAGCGGCAGGTGGCTACTCTGGCTACCGTAAATCTTGTTACCTACTTGGCGTTTCGCATAGTTGACCAATATCTTGCGCTGGCCCCGTTCAATGAAGACCACCAGATAGGTCACCAGCGCCACCACCAGACAGATCAAAATCGCGGTGAGTGCATTCATTGATCCAGTGCGAACCAGCTCAAACAAGCCACCAAGCGCATTCGGCAAACCAGCCGCGATTCCCGCAAAAATGATGATCGAAATACCATTACCCAAACCGCGCTCGGTGATTTGTTCACCAAGCCACATCAGGAACATCGTGCCAGTCACCAAGGTGACCATGGTCGTAAAACGAAACCCGAGGCCCGGATCGATCACGAGACCCGCCTGGGATTCAAGCGCAATCGCTATACCTATGGCCTGAAAAGTCGCCAATACCAGTGTGCCGTAGCGCGTGTACTGCGTAATCTTGCGGCGACCCGACTCACCCTCTTTTTTCAGGGCTTCGAGCTGTGGCGATACAACCGACAGCAATTGCATGATGATCGATGCCGAAATGTACGGCATGATACCCAACGCAAAAATCGTAAAACGTGATAGTGCCCCGCCCGAGAACATGTTGAACATGCCCAGAATACCGCCACGGTTCTGGTTGAACAGGGCAGCGAGCTGTACGGGATCGATGCCTGGCACGGGAATGTGCGCACCTGTCCTGAACACCACCAATGCGGCAAGCAAAAACCACAAGCGTCCCCAAGGGAAGCCGCTTGCAGCGCTTTTCGCGAGTTTTGGTGAAGTTGCCACGTTGTTCCTGTCAGGCCTTGATTACTCGACCGATCCGCCAGCAGCTTCAATAGCTGCTTTGGCACCTTTGGTCGCGATCACGCCCTTGAGCGTGATTTTCTTGGAAAGCTCACCGGCCTTAATGACTCGCACCACTCGAGCCAGCTCCGAAATCAAACCCGCCTGCTTCAGCGCCAACAGGTCGATGTCCGCGACAGGCAGTTTTGCCAGGTCGGACAAACGAACTTCGGCCTTGAATGGCTTGGATTGTGATTTGAAGCCGCGCTTTGGCAGACGACGCTGCAGTGGCATCTGACCACCTTCAAAGCCAACCTTGTGGAAGCCGCCTGCGCGGGACTTCTGACCCTTGTGACCACGACCTGCGGTTTTACCAAGGCCGGATCCGATACCACGACCTACACGACGTTTTGCGTGCTTGGCACCGGCTGCGGGTTGAATAGTGTTGAGTTCCATATTTGCTCCGTTCGCAAGCGATGCTTACGACACCACTTTCACGAGATACGATACTTTGTTGATCATGCCGCGCACTGCCGGTGTGTCTTCGAGCTCAGAGACCGAATTCACGCGGCGCAGGCCCAGACCACGAACGGTTGCACGATGTGACTCACGCGTGCCGATCAGGCCTTTAACCAGTTTGACTTTGATTGTGTTTGCCATATTGATCACCTTAGCCCAAGATTTCCTCGACCGTCTTGCCGCGCTTGGCAGCAATCTCGGATGGGGTGCTCATCTTCGCGAGGCCGTTCAGCGTCGCCCGAACCATGTTGTAGGGATTGGTGGAGCCATTCGATTTCGCAACTACGTTCGTCACGCCCATGACTTCAAAGATCGCGCGCATCGGACCACCAGCGATCACGCCAGTACCATCTTTCGCGGGAATCATCATCACCGATGACGCACCGTGACGGCCATGAACGGTGTGGTGCAGCGTGCCATTTTTGAGGGATACCTTGATCATCTTGCGACGCGCCTCTTCCATCGCTTTCTGGACAGCGACGGGCACCTCTTTCGATTTGCCCTTGCCCATGCCGATGCGACCATCGCCATCACCGACTACCGCCAAGGCTGCGAAACCCATGATTCGGCCACCCTTCACCACCTTGGTGACACGATTGACCGCGATCATTTTTTCGCGCATGCCATCGTCGGGCTTTTCGCTTTGCATTTTTTGTTGCATTTTTGCCATGATGACTATCCCTTAGAACTTCAGACCGGCTTCGCGAGCTGCTTCCGCAACTGCTTTGACCCGACCGTGATAGCGGAAACCGGAGCGATCGAATGCGACTTCCGCGATGCCCGCCTTCAATGCCTTCTCTGCGACACGCTTGCCGACCAGAGCAGCAGCAGCGGTGTTGCCACCTTTGCCGGACTGACCCGCGAGCTCCTTGCGAACTTCCGCCTCAGCGGTTGATGCACTCGCAAGAACCTTGGCGTCCGGGCTGATGATGGTCGCGTAGATATGCATGTTGGTGCGATGCACGGCAAGGCGATTTACCTTGAGCTCTGCGATCTTGGCACGCGTTTGGCGTGCGCGGCGCAGGCGAGATTCTTTCTTGTCCATGGTCAACCCTTACTTCTTCTTGGTTTCTTTGATCACCACAACCTCGTCCACGTAGCGGACGCCTTTGCCTTTGTAAGGCTCGGGACTGCGGTAGGCACGCACTTCAGCAGCAACCTGACCCACCTTTTGGCGGTCGATACCCTTGATAACGATTTCAGTCTGCGTTGGGGTTTCGCACTTCACACCAGCAGGCATAGCGTGAACGATAGGATGCGAAAATCCCAGCGAGAGGTTCAGCTTGTCGCCCTGTGCCTGTGCCTTGAAACCCACACCGACCAGGGACAGCTTCTTTTCAAAACCTTTGGTGACACCATTGACCATGTTGTTGACCAGCGCGCGGACAGTGCCCGACATTGCGTTGGCTTCACGGCTTTCATCAGCCGGCGTCAGGTTCAAGGTTCCGTTTTCGTTCTTGATCACTACTTGACCAGTCAAGGGCAAGGACAGCGTACCCTGAGGACCTTTGACAGTGATCTTCTCTGCCGTAATTGTCACTTCGACGTCTTTGGGCAAAGCGATTGGCATTTTTCCTACACGAGACATATCACTTCCCCCTTAGGCCACGTAGCAAAGGATCTCGCCACCGGTACCGGTTGCGCGCGCCTTGCGATCGGTCATCACACCCTTGGGTGTGGACACAATCGCGACACCCAGGCCGTTCATCACGGTCGGGATCTCGCTCTTGCCACGATAGATACGCAGCCCCGGGCGTGATACACGCTCGATACGCTCGATGACCGGGCGACCTGCGTAGTATTTCAGCTCGATACGCAGCTCAGGCTTACCGCCCTGCTCTGCTACCGCAAAATCTTCGATGTAGCCCTCTTCCTTCAGCACTCGGGCGATTGCCACCTTGAGCTTTGATGAAGGCATGGCTACGGTTGTTTTGTTGACGCTCTGCGCGTTGCGGATACGCGTTAGCAGATCGGCGATAGGATCGCTCATACTCATCGCTTATTCTCCTATTACCAGCTGGCTTTAGTCATACCCGGAATCTCGCCACGCATGGCGATTTCACGGAGCTTGGTGCGACCCAGACCGAATTTGCGGAATGTGCCACGCGGACGACCGGTCAGTGCGCAACGATTACGCTGACGATTCGGCGCAGAGTTACGCGGCAGCGACTGCAACTTCAGACGCGCGTCGTAACGCTCTTCTTCCGATTTCGACTGATCGTCGATGATGGCCTTCAATTCGGCGCGCTTGGCGGCATATTTCTTTACCAGTGCGGCGCGCTTCTGTTCGCGGTTAATCAGTGCCAGTTTTGCCATGGCAGCCTCAGTTTCTGAACGGGAATTTGAATGCGGCGAGAAGCGCTTTCGCTTCGTCGTCGGTCTTTGCTGTCGTGGTGATGCTGATATTCATGCCACGCAGCGCGTCGATCTTGTCGTACTCGATCTCGGGGAAAATGATCTGCTCTTTCACACCGATGTTGTAGTTGCCGCGACCGTCAAACGCTTTACCTGAAACGCCACGGAAGTCGCGCACACGAGGAAAAGCGATAGTCACGAGACGATCCAGGAATTCATACATGCGCGCACCGCGCAGTGTGACCATGCAACCGATCGGATAACCCTCACGAATCTTGAACCCGGCAATCGCCTTGCGAGCCTTGGTAACAACTGGCTTCTGACCAGCAATCTTGGTCAGATCACCAACAGCGTGCTCGATAATTTTTTTATCAGCGACCGCTTCCGACAGACCCATATTCAGCGTGATCTTGGTCAGACGCGGCACTTCCATCACCGACTTGTAGCCGAATTTGGCCGTCAAATCAGCAATGACTTTTTCTTTGTAGTGTTGTTGTAGACGTGCCATTTGATTACACCTTCACGACTTCGCCAGTGGACTTGTAGACGCGGACTTTTTTACCGTCCACGGTCTTGATGCCCACACGATCTGCCTTGCCGGTCGCTGCATTGAACAACGCGACATTGGAAATATGAATTGGCATCAGCTTGTCGACGATGCCGCCGGTTGCACCTGTCATCGGGTTAGGCTTCACCGCTTTTTTCGCGACATTGATACCGTCAACGACCAGATGATTGGCGTCGACGCGTTGTGTGACCACACCGCGCTTGCCTTTGTCTTTTCCAGTCAAAACGATGACTTCGTCTTTTGTACGAATCTTATCCATGGCGACTCCTTACAAAACTTCGGGCGCAAGGGACACGATTTTCATGAAGCGCTCTGTGCGCAGCTCACGGGTAACCGGTCCAAAAATACGTGTGCCAATAGGCTCCAGCTTGGCATTGAGCAGCACGGCGGCATTGCGATCGAAGCGCACCAGTGAGCCATCCTGACGACGCACGCCTTTGGCAGTACGCACGACAACAGCGTTGTAGATCTCGCCTTTCTTGACGCGACCACGAGGCTGAGCTTCCTTGATGGTGACCTTGATGATGTCGCCGATACCTGCATAGCGCCGCTTTGAACCACCCAGCACCTTGATGCAGAGCACTTCGCGTGCACCAGTGTTGTCGGCTACTTCGAGCCGGCTTTCAGTTTGAATCATGATTTTTCTTTCCCAACTTAATCCGCGCCGGGTGCACTGTGCACCCTTCAACGGTCAGTCTTGGTCCCGCCGATAGTCCCGCGAAGCGGCTCCACCGATTGGGTTGACAAAAAGCTACGGAGTTTTACTGCGTTTACAACACCTGCTAGTGAAAGCAGGAAAGCCCGACATTATGCACTACCTAAGGCCGGGCTAGCAAGCGATTAAACAGTCTGCGCAACTTCGACCACGCGAGTCACCGTCCAGGCCTTGGTCTTGGAAATCGGACGGCCTTCCTGAATCTCGACTGTATCGCCTGTTTTGGCAACATTACCCTCGTCATGTGCGTGGTACTTGTTCGAGCGCACAATGATTTTGCCGTACAGAGGGTGACGAACACGGCGCTCGATCAGCACGGTAACAGTCTTGTCCATTTTGTCCGAAACGACGGTACCGACCAGGGTACGCTTTAACGCTTTCTTTTCTGTCGCGCTCATTATTGGCCGTCCTTCTGGTTAATCACAGTCTTGACGCGCGCAATGTCACGACGCACCTTCTTGAGCTGCGAGGTGTTTTGCAGCTGCTGCGTCGCGACCTGCATGCGCAGGCCGAACTGGGCTTTGAGCAGATCCGTGAGCTCTTTCTTGAGGGCTGCAACGTCCTTGCCGTGTAGTTCAGATGCTTTCATTCGTATCCCCTTATTGGCCAACCTGGCGCACAACGAAGGTGGTTGCCAGAGGCAGCTTTGCCGCTGCAAGGCGGAACGCCTCACGCGCCAGGGCCTCGTCAACACCATCCATCTCGTAGAGCACCTTGCCCGGCTGGATCTCGGCAACGTAGTACTCCGGATTGCCCTTGCCGTTACCCATACGAACTTCGGCAGGCTTGTTCGAAATTGGTTTGTCCGGGAAGATGCGGATCCAGATGCGGCCACCACGCTTGATGTGGCGAGTCATTGCGCGTCGAGCTGATTCGATCTGTCGTGCGGTGATGCGACCGCGTGCGGTTGCCTTGAGACCAAATTCACCGAACGACACCGCAGTGCCACGCTCGTGCGAAATGCCCTTGTTACGACCCTTTTGCTCTTTCCGATATTTTCTGCGTGCTGGTTGCAGCATGATTATTCTCCCGCCTTCTCAGCTGGCGCAGCCGGTGCGTCAGCTTTCTTTGCGCGAACCCGCTTTGCAGCCGCGGGCGCCGGCGCGGCAGCACCTTCCGTTGCAGTTGCAGGCGCATCCGCGCGTTTGGTACGTGCTGTGCGTCCGGCAGGCTTGCCGTCGTCACGACGCGGTGCACGACGCTTGCGCTCGTCATCCGAAGTTGTTTCGACGGCTGGTGATTCACCACTGGCCAGACGATCGCCTTTGTAAACCCAGACCTTGATACCGATGATGCCGTAGGTTGTTTCTGCTTCACCGAAACCGTAATCAATGTCAGCGCGCAGGGTATGCAGCGGCACTCGGCCTTCGCGATACCATTCGGTACGCGCAATCTCGATGCCATTCAGACGGCCGGACGACATGATCTTGATACCTTGCGCGCCTAGACGCATTGCGTTTTGCATCGCGCGCTTCATCGCACGGCGGAACATGATCCGCTTTTCGAGCTGCTGAGCAATCGAGTCAGCGATCAGTTGCGCGTCGGTTTCTGGTTTGCGAATTTCTTCGATGTTCACGTGCACAGGCACGCCCATCATCTTCGCCAGCGATGACTTCAGTACTTCGATGTCCTCACCCTTCTTGCCAATGACAACACCAGGACGCGAACTGAAAATCGTGATGCGCGCGTTCTTGGCAGGACGTTCGATCAGTACACGACCCACCGATGCATTCTTCAGCTTCTTCTTGAGGAATGCACGGACCGAGAGGTCTTCCTTGAGCATGTCGGCAAAGTTGCTGTTGCCTGCATACCAGCGTGATCCCCAGTTACGGGTGACGGCAAGACGAAAGCCGGTTGGATGAATCTTCTGTCCCATCGTGACTCCCTTAATTACCGACAGTCACGTAGATGTGACAGGTTTGTTTTGAAATGCGGTCACCGCGACCTTTGGCACGTGCGGTGAAACGGCGCAGTACTGCACCTTTTTCCACATAAATGGTTTTGACCTTGAGCTCGTCAATATCTGCGCCGTCATTGTGCTCGGCGTTGGCGATCGCCGATTCGAGCACTTTCTTGATCAGCACAGCACCTTTTTTGGGGCTGAAGGTCAGAATGTTGAGCGCTTGGTCGACTTTTTTGCCGCGAATCAGGTCGGCAACGAGGCGGCCTTTTTGAGCCGACAGTCGCGCGCTGCGCAGGGTAGCTTTAGTTTCCATCATCGGACCTTATTTCTTAGCTTTCTTGTCAGCCGCATGACCTTTGAACGTCCGGGTCAGTGCGAATTCACCAAGCTTGTGGCCAACCATATTCTCGGACACGTAAACCGGTACGTGCTGCTTACCATTGTGCACAGCGATCGTCAGGCCAATGAAGTCAGGCATGATCGTCGAACGACGTGACCAGGTCTTGATTGGCTTTTTATCGCGCGCTGCTTGTGCAGCTTCGACTTTTTTCAGCAGGTGGGCGTCGCAAAACGGCCCTTTTTTCAATGAACGTCCCATGTCTTACCCCTTATTTCTTACCGCGACGCGAGACAATCATCGACGTCGTACGCTTGTTGCGACGCGTCTTCTTGCCTTTGGTCTGCTGACCCCATGGTGACACCGGATGACGACCGGCAGCAGTTCTGCCCTCGCCACCGCCATGCGGGTGATCGATCGGATTCATTGCCACACCGCGGACGGTAGGGCGAATACCACGCCAGCGCACCGCACCAGCCTTGCCGATCTTGCGCAGGTTATGCTCGCCGTTGCCGACTTCACCGATCGTTGCACGGCACTCCACATGAATGCGACGCACCTCACCGGAACGCAGACGCACCTGAGCGTAGATACCTTCGCGCGCCATCAGCACGACGCCTGCGCCTGCAGTACGTGCAATTTGCGCACCCTTGCCAGGCAGCATTTCGACGCAATGCATGGTGGTACCGACGGGAATATTGCGAATCGGCAGACAGTTACCTGGCTTGATAGGCGCTTCAGGACCATTCATCAACTGATCGCCAACAGCCATGCCCTTGCTGGCCACGATGTACTTACGCTCACCGTCCGCGTAGCACAGCAAAGCGATGTGTGCGCTACGGTTGGGATCGTATTCAAGACGCTCGACCTTGGCTGGAATGCCATCCTTGTTGCGACGGAAATCCACGACACGATAGTGATGCTTGTGACCACCGCCAATATGGCGGGTTGTGATGTGACCGTTGTTGTTACGGCCTGCGGACTTGCTCTTCTTTTCTACCAGACCCGCGAAAGGACGACCTTTGTGGAGGTCTGGGTTGACCACCTTGACCATGCCACGACGGCCAGGCGAAGTCGGTTTTAACTTAACGAGTGCCATTATTTAGCCTCCTCGGTGAAGTTGATTTCCTGACCAGGCTTGAGGCACACGAAAGCACGACGGGTGTTGTTGCGACGACCCGTGAAACGGCCAGCCCGCTTGATCTTGCCAGCACGGTTCGCCACCTGCACGGACTCGACCTGAACTTTGAAAAGCAGTTCAACAGCAGCCTTGATTTCGAGCTTGGTAGCGTCTTGCGTTACCAGGAAAACGACTTGCTCATTCTTCTCTGCGACAAAAGTAGCCTTTTCCGAGATAACCGGAGCCAGCAACACTTTCATCAGGCGCTCTTCAGTATGTTTGATGACTGCACTCATGCCAGCATCTCCTCAATCTTTGCCAGCGCGGGCTTGGTGATCAAGACCTTCTTGAAGAACACCAGCGACATTGGGTCGGCCTGACGCGGCTCAACCACAAGCACGTTCGGCAGGTTTCGGGCAGCGAGCATCAGGTTTTCATCCAGGCTGTCGGTAATGACGAGCACCGAATCAAGACCCATGTTTTTCAGTTTTTGCGCGAGCAGTTTGGTTTTTGGCGCCTCGACCGACAGCTCCTCGATCACAGACAAGCGACCGTCACGAGCAAGCTGCGACAAAATCGAGCAAATGCCAGCGCGATACATTTTCTTGTTGACCTTGTGAGAGAAATTCTCATCAGGGCTGTTCGGGAAAGTACGGCCACCTCCACGCCAGATCGGTGAAGACGACATACCGGCACGAGCGCGACCGGTACCTTTTTGACGCCAGGGTTTTTTGGTGGTGTGACTCACTTCTTCGCGGTCTTTTTGCTTGCGATTACCGCTGCGAGCATTCGCTTGATAGGCAACGACGACTTGGTGAATCAGCGCTTCGTTGTAATCACGACCGAAAATAGTGTCTGGCGCAGCGACGTTCGATGCCGCCTGGCCTTGTGCATTCAGGAGCTTGAGTTCCATGGATTAAGCCCCCTTCTTTGCTTTGGCTTTGATCGCCGGGAAAACCACGACCTGTCCATTCCTTGCACCCGGAACCGCACCCTTAACGAGGATAAGTTGACGCTCAGCATCAACACGGGCGATTTCGAGGTTCTGGACGGTACGAGTGACATCACCCATGTGACCGGTCATGCGCTTGCCGGGGAAAACACGGCCAGGATCCTGAGCCATACCGATCGAACCCGGCACATTGTGCGAGCGGGAGTTACCGTGAGTTTGACGGCCTGAACGGAAGTTGTGGCGCTTGATGGTGCCAGCGTAGCCCTTACCAATGGACACACCCTGAATATCGACCTTTTGGCCGACCTCAAACAGGCTCACGGCAACAGTGTCGCCCGGCTTGAACTCAGCAGCCTTGGCAGGATCAACACGGAATTCTTTGAGAACGGTACCAGCCTCTGCACCGGCTTTGGCCAGATGCCCAGCGGCGGGCTTGGTCACGCGCGAGGCACGACGCTTACCGAAAGTAACCTGGACGGCAGTATATCCGTCGGTTTCAGGCGTTTTGATTTGTGTCACACGGTTGTCAGACACATCCAGAACGGTGACAGGGATTGAATCGCCCTCATCCGTAAAGATGCGCATCATGCCAACCTTGCGACCTAAAAGGCCCAGGCTCATTGTTTTCTCCATTCCCGCCTACGATTGGGCAGGGCTGATGTTTATAAAACTGAAACGAAAAAGCACGAAATATGCGGGCTTTTACCGAAGCCGGCGATTATAGCGCGAGAATCACGCCACCACAAGTACCTGCGGCCGCCTGTTCACGCAAATTGCCGAAATTACTGCAGCTTGATTTCTACGTCCACGCCAGCCGGGAGGTCCAGCTTCATCAGCGCATCGACGGTCTTGTCTGTCGGATCAACAATATCCATCAGACGCTGATGGGTACGAATCTCGAACTGGTCACGCGAGGTCTTGTTCACGTGCGGGGACCGAAGCACATCCCAGCGCTGTTTGCGCGTTGGCAGAGGTACCGGGCCCTTGACGACCGCGCCTGTGCGCTTTGCCGTGTCAACGATCTCGAGTGCCGACTGATCGATCAGACGATAGTCGAATGCCTTGAGGCGAATACGGATTTTTTGCTTTTCCATGATGCTTCCTTAAAAGAGCGAACCGCGAGCGAACTTTCGCTCGCGGCATTACTGACACTAAGCCTGTCTGGCCTGGCGTCTGATTAGTCCATGATCTTTGCAACGACACCCGCGCCGACGGTACGGCCACCTTCGCGAATCGCAAAGCGCAGACCCTCTTCCATCGCAATCGGGTTGATCAGCTTGACCGTGATCGACACGTTG
>JBDKLM010000009.1:0-42179 GCA_039806005.1 Pseudomonadota bacterium | reverse complement strand
AACTTGATTCCCCTAAAGGGTCGTTCGAGACCAGGACGTTGATAGGCTGGGTGTGGAAGCGCAGTAATGCGTTAAGCTAACCAGTACTAATTGCCCGTGCGGCTTGTCCCTATAACATTGACTGTTATAGACAAGTGTTTATGTGTTTGCCAATGAATCGATTGAGCATCACGACCGCCAAAATTGCAGTAAAAACTACTTCTTCCAGATTGGGTTATTTGTGATTGCCGGCAGTAAGGGCAACACAGGTGACTTTACAAGTTATGCCTGATGACCATAGCGAGTTGGTACCACCCCTTCCCATCCCGAACAGGACCGTGAAACGACTTTGCGCCGATGATAGTGCTGCAACCAGTGTGAAAGTAGGTCATCGTCAGGCTATTATGTGAAAAACCCCCGTCTGTATGTCAGTCGGGGGTTTTTTTTTGCCAGCGATCGAGCGCAGAAAGATAAAATTCTCAACAATTCGGGGGAGACATGACAACAAGCAATCAAAAACCCAGCATCGCATTTTTTGGTATCGGCCTCATGGGCAAACCCATGGCGATCAATCTGCTCAAAGCGGGTTACCCGCTGAAAGCCTGGAACCGCACCACTGCCAAAGCTGAAGCGCTTGTACCATTTGGTGCAACGGTGGCGTTGACTCCGTCGGATGCAGCCGACGCCGACATCATCATCACGATGCTTGCCGCTGGCCCTGAAGTGCGCAGTGTGTTGGAAGCCGCACTGCCGAAAATGAAAAAGGGCAGCCTCGTTATCGACATGAGTTCGACGAAGCAATCCGAAGCAAAAGACCTTTACGCCCTACTTGCCGCAAAGGGTGTTCACTTCCTCGATGCGCCTGTATCGGGTGGCGTATTGGGAGCGGAAGCAGCGACACTTGCCATCATGGCAGGCGGCGATGTAGACGCATATGAAAGCGCAGTACCCGTACTCTCGGTCATGGGACGCCCGACGCGCGTTGGGCCTGCCGGATGCGGCCAGATAGCCAAACTCTGTAACCAATTGATCGTTGGCGCGACCATCAACATCGTTGCCGAAGCCATGATGTTGGCCCAAGCAGGCGGCGCAGATCCTGCCGCGATGCGTGCCGCCATTCGCGGAGGATTCGCCGAAAGTCGAATCCTCGAAGTTCACGGCCAGCGCATGCTCGACAGGAACTTTGTGCCTGGCGGCCAGGTCAAAACGCAGCTGAAAGACCTGGAAAATATCCTGCACGCCGCCGAGGCCGCCAGCATACGATTGCCAGTTACGAGCCTCGTTGCCGATAACTTCCGTCATCTGGTGACTACCCATCCCACAGCAGACCACTCGGCTATCTTGATCGAGCTCGAGCAACACAATCCGGGACAACGAGTCGGAAGCGCTGCAGATAAATTTTCCTGAGACGCTCCCCCGAAATTCAGCAAGGGTTCATCAAGCCACGCTCGCTCGGCCCTTCGTTAGACTGTAAAAAAGGGGGGCGGGCGTCAAAGGCGACTCTACGCGGATCCGCCAAAAACCGGAAGGGCGCGCCGTAGCGAGCCTGCCCTCTGTCTATAGAGTCACAACAAAAATCCGAGCATTGAGAAAAACACTGCTGGCGAGCTTCATCCTGCTGCAGCAACGAAATGCAAGTCCTCATGACTACCACCGCCACACGACCCACACAGCCTTGGGGAAAAATCTGGAAGCTGATATCGCCCTTCTGGTATTCAGAGGAAAGATGGCCTGCGCGCCTATTGCTGCTTTCTGTGGTCTCCCTTTCGCTGGGCCTCGTGTATCTCAATGTGCTCTTCAACGATTGGAATCGCGACTTCTACAACACTCTGGAAACAAAAAATCTGCCGGAGTTCTGGAATCAATTGTGGCGATTTTCCTGGCTCGCATTCATTTACATCGCCGTTGCGATTTACAAAATCTACCTCACGCAAGCACTTGAAATACGCTGGCGCCGTTGGATGACGAATCAGTACATGACCCTCTGGCTGGAAAATCAGTCTTACTACCGTATCGAGCAAACCCGAAGTGCTGACAATCCTGATCAGCGTATAGCAGAAGATCTGAAATATCTCACCAGTGGCAGTCTCTCGCTCTCTCTTGGTTTGCTCTCCAGCGTGGTCACACTCATCTCGTTCATCGGGATACTCTGGTCTGTCAGTGGGCCATTGACTTTCATGTTGAGTGGTCAGGAATGGAGCATCCCTGGCTATATGGTCTGGTTTGCCATTGCCTACGCTGGCTTAGGTAGCTTGCTAGTTGCCTTCATTGGCAAGCCCTTGGTCAAGCAGAACGTCGATCAACAACGGTTTGAAGCCGATTTTCGGTTTGGCCTGATTCGTTTGCGTGAAAATGCGGAGCCTGTAGCCTTGTATCAGGGGGAGGAACACGCTCGGAATCAATTGTCCGGCCAGTTCGCACGCATACGTGAGAACTGGTGGGCCATCATGAAAACCAGCAAGCGCTTGAATATCACATCGACTTTCTACGCGCAGTTTGCGGTAATTTTTCCATTTCTGGTTGGCGCACCACGCTACTTTTCGGGTGCAATAACACTGGGTGGGCTGATGCAGATTTCTTCTGCCTTCGGGCAGGTGCAATCTGCGCTGTCCTGGTTCATCGACGCTTATGGACAACTCGCCGACTGGAAAGCCAGTGTCAATCGTCTCGCCGGTTTTCACGAAGCAGTTAACACCGCACATGGGCAGGTGTCGGAAATTTCTGTCCTCCACAACAATGTGGGCGCGCTGCTCATTGAGGAATTGGTACTGCACTTGCCGAATGGCACGCAAGTAAATACCGCATTCACTTCGCGCGTTCAAAATGGGCAGCGAATTCTTGTGACCGGCCCTTCCGGGTGTGGCAAATCGACCTTGTTCCGTGCCATGGCCGGCATCTGGCCCTATGGCTCGGGTAGCGTTGAAATTCCGCACAAGCTCAGCGTTTTATTTATTCCGCAACGTAGCTATCTGCCGATGGGTACCTTGCGTTCGGCAATTGGTTATCCCAGTGGTGAAGATGTCTTCAAGGACCTCGCCATTCGCCACTATCTGCAGACCTGTCGCCTTGATCACCTTGCGCCATTGCTTGATGTTGAAGATAACTGGAGTCAGCGCTTGTCACCCGGTGAGCAGCAGCGCATCGCCTTCATGCGTGCCCTGTTGACCAAGCCAGATTTGTTATTTCTCGACGAAGCGAGCAGTGCACTTGATACAGAAACCGAGAGGTCGCTCTACCAACAGTTACTGGAAGAGCTCCCAAACACGACGGTCATCAGTATTGCGCATGGAACTCAAGTCGCTGAATTCCATGACCAGGTTTGGCATTTTGATCTGCTGGAAACCGTAGACAGCAACACGGGGCCAAAGGCCCCGCCTGCGTATCGGATTATTGAAACCGGGTCGCGTCGTACGACCGGCAAATAAGGTTGATTAGACCGACCGCAAAAAAATCACCGCAGCGGTGGCGCTGCCAGGAATTTTTCTGCCAAACGCACCCAGTAACTTGCGCCTATAGGTAGCAACTCATCATTGAAGTCGTAGCTGGGGTTGTGCAAATTGCAGGGCCCCAATCCGTGGCCTGCCATTCGGTGTTCTCCATCTCCATTCCCGATGAAGACATAGCAGCCCGGTTTTTCCAGCAGCATGAACGCAAAATCTTCCGAACCCATGGTTGGTTCGATTTTTGTCAATGTGCCGTCTTTGCCCACCACATCCTCCATCACGCCAATCACAAACTCGGTTTCCATTTCGTGATTGATCAGCGGCGGGTAGTTGCGCCGGAAATTGAATTCCACCATCGCACCAAAAGCCTCCGCGGTGTGCTGCGCGATCTCTCCCATGCGCCTTTCAATCAGATCTAGCGTTTCCATGGTGAAGGTGCGTACCGTGCCGATCATGCTCGCCGAATCAGGCACAATATTCGTCGCGCTACCCGAATGAATTTGCGTCACCGACAATACACCGGCATCCAGGGGATTTTTATTGCGCGAGATGATGGTTTGCCAGCTTTGCGCAATCTGCACTGCCACCATCACCGGGTCCGTACTCAGATGAGGCTGCGCTGCATGCGACCCTTTGCCCTTGATGGTCAATTCAAACTCATTCGAGGACGCCATCATCGGTCCCGACACCACACCCATTGTGCCGGCTGGTGCGCCCGGCCAGTTATGCATGCCAAATACCGCCTCCATGGGGCATTGCTCGAACAGGCCTTCATCCATCATTCGCTTGGCGCCGCCTGCACCTTCCTCGGCGGGTTGGAAAATCACGTACACCGTGCCATCAAAATTTTTGTGATGGGCAAGGTAATGCGCAGCACCCAGCAGCATCGTGGTGTGACCATCATGGCCACAAGCATGCATCTTTCCTTCGTGCTGCGACTTGTGCTCGAAGCTGTTCATTTCCTGAAGAGGAAGTGCATCCATGTCAGCGCGCAAGCCCACAGCCCGATTGCTGGTGCCGTTTTTGATCACGCCCACCACGCCAGTCACGCCCATACCCCGAATCACCGGTATGCCCCAGCTCGTCAGCTTCTCGGCCACCAGATCGGCGGTCTTGAATTCTTCGTACGACAGCTCAGGGTGCGCGTGAATCGTGCGGCGGATTTGCTTGAGTTCGTTGTGGAACCCGAGAATAGGATCGATCAGTTTCATGTTGGTCTCTTCCTGAATGGATGCCCGCAGACTCGGGCAGGCCTTGGTTTGCTGTCTGAGCAGCGCTTTGTGTATGCAATATTACCTTGTGCCGACTCGCCCGCAAAATTGCCAATTCAGCAAAATTATTTATGCGAACATAAGTGTCCCAATTCATTCTCCCCTCCCTGGCATTGACCCTGGAAACGATCACGATGGTTTGCCCGGTTTTCAAGACAGCATCGATGAGCATCATCGTTCGCGCAGCCTTTGCACTGCTCGTCCCTCTGTTGGCGGGTGGCTGCGCGCAGCTAGGCTATTACACGCAAGCGGTTCAGGGCCATCTGGCCATTCTGGCAGATGCCAAGCCCATAGATCACTGGCTTGCCGATCCGGGTGTCGCAGATGATCTGAAGGCGCGGCTCAAGCGTGTACGCGAGATTCGCGCATTTGCAGCCAAAGAACTCGCGCTGCCTGATAACGGCAGCTACACCAGGTACGCTGATCTAAAACGCAAATACGTGTTGTGGAACGTCATCGCCACGCCGGAACTTTCACTCACACCCGAGCGCTGGTGCTTTCCGGTGGCCGGCTGTGTTGACTATCGCGGTTACTACAGTCGGGAAGCGGCGCAAAGCTTTGCTGATAATCTCAGTCGCCAAAATCTGGATGTGCGCGTGACGGGCGTACCTGCTTACTCCACACTGGGCTGGTTCAATGATCCTGTGCTGTCAACCTTTATTGAATATCCCGAACCCGAGTTGGCGCGCCTGATTTTTCATGAGCTCGCGCATCAAGTGGCCTATGCCCCGGGTGATTCGCAATTCAATGAATCATTTGCTACTGCGGTCGAAGAAATCGGCGTCATGCGCTGGCTCGAAGCCAAGGGCGATGCCACAATGCGCGCGCAATACCGCGCTTATCAGGAACGCAAGGAAGAATTCCTCGCACTGCTGTCTACCTATGCACGCCAGCTCGAAGAAAATTTCAATCGTCCCGTCAGTGATGCCGAGAAGCGGCAACGCAAAGCCGAGATATTTGCGGACCTGCAGCAGCGCTACGCCCATATCAAACAGACCAAATGGGATGGCTACTCAGGCTATGACCGATGGTTTGGTGAGCGAATGACCAATGCCCATTTTGCGCTGATCTCGACTTATCACGATCTGGCGCCCGCTTTCCGCGCCATGCTCGAGAGGGAGAGGCATCTGCCCACTTTTTATCAGTCGGTACGCACGCTGGCCAAAATGGATAACACCGCTCGCCGCAAAGCATTGGCTGCCTATCTGCCGCCCGAGTCTCCCTCCGTGCCGCCATCGCAGAACGCAGGCATCGAAACAACAGGGGTCCCGGCTGCTGCGATGCAATAAGAGACAATTCAAAATTTATCGGCTAGGATTCCATGCAATAAATCAAGTGACATTCCCTTCAGGGATCATCCGGTCAGCCGTGCTTCGTGACCGCGAACACCACTCCGAGGTCAAGCATGGATAAATTCTGGATAAAGTCATATCCGCCCGGCGTACCTGCCGAAATTGATTACACGCGTTATCGCTCGCTGGTGCACTTGCTCGAAGAGGCCTTCGATAAATACGCACAGCGCAATGCCTATGTGTGCATGGATCGTTTCATCACCTATGCCGACGTTGATCTGATGTCCAAAAAACTGGGTGCCTGGTTACAGGCCCAGGGGCTCAGCAAAGGGGCGCGCGTGGCGCTGATGATGCCCAATGTATTGCAGTATCCCGTTGCCATTGCTGCGGTACTTCGCGCCGGTTATGTGGTGGTGAATGTGAATCCGCTCTACACAGCGCGTGAACTTGAGCATCAGCTCAAGGATTCGGGGGCTGAAGCCATCATCATTCTGGAAAACTTTGCTTCCGTGCTTGAAAAAGTCATCGCGCGAACGCAGATCAAGGTCGCGGTGGTGGCCAGCATGGGGGATCTGCTGGGAGGCATCAAGGGTGGCATCGTCAATTTCGTGATCCGCACGGTCAAAAAGATGGTGCCCGAGTTTTCCTTGCCGAATGCCGTACGTTTCAACCGGGCGCTCGGCGAAGGCACATCTTTGACACTTAGCCCGGTGGAACTGGATCACAACAGCATCGCTTTCCTGCAATACACGGGCGGTACCACCGGTGTTTCCAAAGGTGCGACGCTCAGCCATCGCAATGTCATCGCCAATCTTTTGCAAAATGAAGCCTGGCTGCAGCCCGCCATGGACAAGCCGCCACGCGTTGAAGCAATGACTTTTGTTTGTGCCTTGCCGCTGTATCACATCTTTGCGCTCACCGTATGCTGCCTGATGGGGACACGTTTGGGCGGCATGAATATTCTGATTCCCAATCCGCGCGATATTCCGGGTCTGATCAAGACACTCTCAAAGCACCAATTCAATTTATTCCCGGCGGTGAATACGCTCTACAACGGTCTGCTCAATCATCCGGGTTTTGCCAGCCTGGATTTTTCAAGCCTGAAATTATGCAATGGGGGTGGCATGGCAGTGCAGCGAGCAGTGAATGATCGCTGGCAGCAAATCACCGGCAAAAGTATCGTCGAAGGTTATGGTCTCTCCGAAACCGCACCCGTGGCCACCGCCAACCCGGCAGATTCATCCGAATTCACTGGCACCATAGGCTTGCCTATTTCATCCACCGAGATCGCCATACTTGACGACGATGGCAATAAGCTGGCCAGCGGTGCCGTGGGTGAAATCGCGATTCGTGGCCCTCAGGTCATGGAGGGCTACTGGCAGCGTCCGGAAGAAACGGCGCGTGTCATGACTGCCGATGGATTTTTCCGCTCAGGGGATATCGGCTTCATGGATGAGCGCGGTTATGTCAGTATCGTCGACCGCAAAAAAGACATGGTGCTTGTCTCCGGATTCAACGTATACCCCAACGAAGTCGAGGGCGTGGTTGCCATGCATCCCGGTGTGCTTGAATGTGCGGTGGTGGGCGTGCCAGATGCGAGTTCAGGCGAGGCAGTCAAGCTTTTTGTCGTTCGCCGCGATCCTGATCTGACTGCCGACAGTCTGATGGCGTATTGCCATGAGCAGCTGACGGGTTACAAGCGGCCAAAGCATATCGAGTTTCGCGATGAACTGCCCAAGACCAATGTGGGCAAGATCTTGCGTCGTGAACTGCGCGACAGCAAGACCGCGTAAGCATTCGACTTGTCAGGGCAAGGGTGGTAAAGGTCGGGGTCGACGTTTGTCATCCGTTGCCACATAGGTGAGCGTCGCCTCAGTGACTTTTACCACCTCCGCCTGCAGCCGGTTTCTTTCGGCATAGACTTCCACATTCACGGTGATGGACGTGGTGCCCGTTTTGACGATCTTCGCGTAAAACGACAGCAGGTCACCCACAAACACAGGCTGCTTGAAGACAAAGGAATTCACCGCTACCGTCCCCACGCGGCCATTGGCTCTTCTGACCGCAGGCAGTGCGCCGGCAATATCCACTTGCGCCATGATCCAGCCACCGAACACATCGCCATGGATATTGGCATCTGCCGGCATGGGCATGACTCGCAGTGTTGGCATGCCTTCCGGCAGGCTGGTGTTTTCTGTTCCACTCATGCTTGTCCCCTGTGTTGATCCGTCATAAACGCTACAATTCCTGATTGCGCAAGCATAACGCAAGCAAGAGCACTCTCCCATCCTCGTCCGGCAGAATCCACGACTATCATGCGCCACCATGCCCGCCCACCCGCCGATGCGCCCGCGAATCAGAGCACGCGCAATGACTGGGGCACGCTCAAGACTCTCTTGCCTTATCTTTGGGCCTACAAATGGCGAGTGATTTTTGCGTTGCTGTGTCTGGTCTTCGCCAAAATCGCCAACGTGGCGGTACCGCTTGTTCTCAAGGAGCTCATTGATGGCCTGACCATCACGCCCGAGAGGCCAGCATCCTTGCTCATACTGCCCGTCGGCTTGTTGATTGTTTATGGTTTGCTGCGGCTCTCCACCACCGTATTCACCGAGCTGCGCGAATTCTTTTTTGCAAAAGTGACCCAGCGCGCGGTTCGCACAGTCGCGCTCAAAGTCTTCCGTCATTTGCATGCACTATCGCTGCGTTTTCATCTGAATCGCCAGACCGGCGGCATCACCCGAGACATCGAGCGCGGCACCCGCGGTATTTCTTCGCTGGTGTCGTACATCCTGTTCAGCATTCTGCCTACTGCGATTGAGATCACGTTGGTGCTGAGCTATCTGGCGCTGCAGTATGACATCTGGTTTTCTGTGATTACGCTTGTTGCGCTAGTCACTTACGTCGTTTTCACGGTGATGATTACCGAGTGGCGCACTAATTTCCGCCGCACCATGAACGAACTTGACTCGAAAGCGAATACCCGCGCAATCGACTCCTTGCTCAACTACGAAACTGTCAAATACTTCAGCAATGAAGAATATGAAGCCAGACGCTACGATGAAGGCCTGCAGCGCTACGAGAAAGCAGCGGTGCGTTCGCAAACATCGCTGACGCTGTTGAATACCGGTCAATCATTGATCATCGCCTCGGCAGTCACGCTCATTTTGTGGCGTGCCACCCTCGGCGTCATTGGTGGCACCATGACTCTGGGTGATCTGGTGCTGGTGAATGCCTTCATGATTCAGTTGTACATCCCCCTCAATTTCCTCGGCGTGCTCTATCGCGAGATCAAGCAAAGTCTGGCGGACATGGAAAAAATGTTCACGCTGCTCGATCAACATCGTGAAGTTGCAGATTCACCTTCAGCGCAACCGCTGGCAATTCGGCAAGCGGAATTACACTTCGGTCAGATCGATTTCAGCTATGAAAAAAATCGGCAAATCCTGTTTGACGTTGATTTCACGATCAGTGCCGGTACAACGACGGCCGTGGTAGGTCACAGTGGCTCCGGCAAATCAACACTCGCAAGACTGCTGTTTCGTTTTTACGATGTCGACAAAGGGGCCATCCTGATCGATGGTCAGGATATTCGCGATGTCACGCAATCTTCCTTGCGCAGCGCGATCGGCATCGTGCCTCAAGATACCGTGCTCTTCAACGATACGATTGCCTACAACATTGCTTACGGCCGACCAAACGCGAGTCAGCAAGACATCATCGCAGCTGCACGCGCGGCCTGTATTCACGACTTCATTGAAAGCCTGCCAGACGGCTATAACACCATGGTGGGCGAGCGCGGCCTGAAACTCTCCGGCGGTGAGAAACAGCGTGTCGCCATTGCCCGAACCGTGCTCAAAAACCCGGCCATCCTCGTGTTCGACGAAGCCACCTCGGCGCTGGATTCGCATGCCGAGCAGGCGATACAGGCGCAGCTCAAGGATATCGCTCGTGATCGCACGACCCTGGTGATTGCGCACCGCCTGTCTACCATCGCCGACGCGACGCAGATTCTGGTGATGGCGCAGGGGCGTATTGTCGAGCGTGGCTCGCACGCAGAATTACTGGCAAAGCAGGGTCTGTATGCGGACATGTGGGAGCGTCAGCAAGCGCCGCAGGACGACCCCACTGGCGTTACCGAAGACGTTTCGTCCGACAGTGCTGCTCTCAATCTGAACCGGGCCTGAGCAACCTGCATAACTTTCAAGCGGCCTCAGGCAGGGCTCTTTTACAATGCCGCATTACATCCAACGCCACGACCCATCGTCCACGCCATGAATCACAGAACCCTGCTTACCGACAGCTTCCATGCCGCCGTGGGCGCCGTTGATCCCCTCAAAATCGTCGCTGCCCACCTGCCCGCGCCACCCAAGGGCCGCACCCTCGTCGTCGGGGCTGGCAAGGCCGCGGCGAGCATGGCCAGAGCCGTTGAGCAGGTCTGGCCCGCCAGCGCAGCGCTGGACGGGCTTGTGGTTACCCGCTATGCCCACGGCATGCCTACCGAGCGCATACGCGTGCTGGAAGCAGGCCATCCGGTACCGGACGGCGCAGGCGAGCAGGCCGCCGCCGAAATCCTTGCCCTGACCGCCTCCCTGAGCCCGGATGATTTGCTGATCGCGCTGGTCTCGGGGGGCGGCTCCAGCCTTCTCTCGCTACCTGTGGACAGCGTGCCCATGGCCGACCTCAAGGCGGTGACCAATAGTCTGCTGCGCTCCGGTGCCCCCATTACCGAAATGAACATCGTCCGAAAGCATTTGTCGCGCATACAGGGTGGCCGGCTGGCGGCGGCCTGCCGCGCGCCAGTGCTCACCCTCATCATCAGCGATGTCACCGGTGATGACCCAAGCGCGATTGCGTCGGGCCCAACTTGCGCTGATCCGAGTACCTACGGCGATGCGCTTGAAATCCTCAAACGCTTCAAGGTCGATGCGCCGGCCTCGGTGTTGGCGCACCTGGAAGCTGGTGCAGCAGGCAAGATCGACGAGACACCCAAGCCAGGTGATCCGGCACTAGCGCATGTCACCAACACCGTGATTGGAACGCCACATCAGAGCTTGCAGGCGGCCGCGGAATTTTTTCGTGCGCATCAAATCACGCCCGTTGTACTGGGTGACACCGTTACTGGCGAAGCGAGCGAAGTCGCGAAGGTTTATGCGGCGCTGGTACGTGAAATCCGTGATCATCAGCAGCCGTTCAAACCCCCCGTTGCGTTGATCTCCGGTGGTGAGTGCACCGTCACCGTACGCGGCAATGGTCGCGGTGGTCGCTGCGTGGAATTCCTGACCTCACTTGCCGCCGAGCTGAATGGCATGCCAGAGGTTTACGCACTCGCAGCCGACACCGATGGCATTGATGGTACCGAAGACAATGCCGGCGCGCTGCTCTTTCCGGACACCGTGGCACGCGCGACGGCCAAGGGCGTGAGCGCGCAAAAAATGCTCGCCAATAACGATGGCTACAGTTATTTCGAAGCCCTGGGTGATCTGCTGGTCACCGGCCCGACGCGCACCAACGTGAATGACTATCGTGTCATTCTGGTGTTGTAGATCATTTTTGTTGCCGCATATTTTTTCAGAAAGCATCCGTCCATGTCCAGCGCTGCACCGATCGACACTTTGACCCTCAAGCGCCCCGATGACTGGCATCTGCATTTACGTGATGGTGATGTGCTGCGCGATGTCGTGCCGCACACCGCGCGCCAGTTTGCCCGAGCGATCGTCATGCCCAACCTCAAGCCGCCGGTAACCACCACCGAGATGGCGGCCGCTTATCGGCAGCGCATCATCGCCGCGCTACCCGAGGGCGCAAGTTTCGAGCCACTGATGGTGCTCTACCTGACCGACAACACAACGCCCGATGAAATTCATCGTGCTGTCGATAGCGGCATCGTTCACGGAGTCAAGCTCTATCCGGCGGGCGCCACCACCAATTCCGATGCTGGCGTGACTGACATTCGTCGTTGCATGGCCACGCTTGAAGCTATGGAGCGGCTGGGTTTGCCCTTGCTGATTCATGGCGAAGTCACCGATGGTGATACTGACGTCTTCGATCGTGAGGCAGTTTTCATTGATCGCATACTGCAGCCGCTGCGACGCGATTTGCCGGGACTAAGAGTCGTCTTCGAGCACATCACCACGCGCGAAGCGGCGCATTACGTGCGCGATGCCGAAGGCGATATCGCCGCCACCATCACCGCACATCATCTGCTCTACAACCGTAACGCGATTTTCAAAGGCGGTGTACGTCCGCATTACTATTGCCTGCCGATTCTCAAGCGCGAAACTCACCGTCTCGCATTGATCGAGGCGGCGACTTCGGGGAATCCTCGGTTTTTTCTTGGTACCGACTCGGCGCCGCATCCCAAGGGTTTGAAAGAACATGCCTGTGGTTGCGCCGGTTGCTACACCGCTTTGCATGCGATGGAGTTGTATGCACAAGCCTTCGAAGAGGCCGGCGCGCTCGACAAGCTTGAAGGATTCGCGAGTTTTTACGGCCCGGATTTTTATCGACTGCCTCGCAATACCAGCACCATCACTCTGCGCCGCCAGTCGTGGACCGTGCCCAACGAACTTCCCATGGCCGGCGCCTCCGTCGTTCCTCTGGATGCAGGCAGCCAACTGCACTGGACATTTGTCTGAACCCATCGTGTCATTGGATGGCATTGACTGGCAGCGACCCTGGCTCGCACCAATTAGGGAAACAGGGCAGGCACTGATCCGCAGTAGCGACTGGTTGCGGTCAGCCAATCAGATCGCCCGTACGCAGGAACTCAAGACTGCAAGCGGTCGCGAGATCGTCTTCGTGCCTCAGCACCGTCTGCCCGCCGATATTGCCTACGAAGCGCATATACACGCGAGCGGTCAGGTACCCACGCGTGACAATCTGCACGACTTTTTCAATGCACTCATTTGGCTGCATTTCCCGCAGATCAAAAAAACACTGAATGCCTTGCATGCCGCAAACGCCTTGATCGCATCGAGCAGCACGGGTGTTGATCCTGCAATGAGTTCGGGTACACGCGGCCGTGCGCGTGATGCCGCGACTTTGTTTGACGAGAATGCGACAATCTTTGTATGCAGTGATGCACAAATGGCCGAGGCTTTGCGTCACCATCATTGGCAGGTTTTGTTGCAGCAATCGCCTGACGAATTTTTTTCCAAGGTGGCTGTGGTTTTGTTTGGACATGCATTGATGGAGAAGCTGGTTCAACCCTATAAAGCCATCACTGCCCACGTCTGGATAAGGCTGGTCGAGCCATCGTGGTTTGCACTCGCCGAGAAGCAGCGGCAAGAAGACATTGATTCCAGCATTGCTGCGGCTATCAGCACAGGTTTTTCATCCCGTGATTTTGGGCACTTGCCTGTATTGGGCGTTCCGGGCTGGTGGCCGGAGCAAACGGGGGCTTTCTATGATGACCCATTCGTGTTCCGATCATTGCGCCACACACCCAAAACCTCTTGATCAGCACCTGCCCAGTCCCCTATCGATGACAGGGCAAGCGTGATGATGAGAGACTCAGAAGCCTTTCTGCAATCCCAGAATCAGCGCATTCGATGACCCGGATTGCGCCAGTGTCGCATCTGCCGATCCATCGACCCAGCCCGAGTAAGAAGAAGGCGCGCCATCCGTCCCGCGATTGAGCGCAGCATACAAGTTCGTCGTTTTTGACAACGCATACACGGCAGACAGATTGATGATGGCGGGATGTCCCGTGCTGTCATTGCGCGCATAGTTCAAGCCCACGCTGGCATTAGGCATGACCTTCATTTGCGCCCCTAGCGTCCAGGTATTGCTTGAGTCGCCGATTTCTGGTTTGAAGTGCACGTAATTCGCGGCGAGCTTGAATTGGCCCACAGGGACACTTCCGCCCAACAGATATTGCTGGTACTGCGCTTCTCGATCAGAGAATGCCGCCACCACATTCAGATCACCCGTCGTGTAGCCCACATTACCCGATAAAAATCGATTGCGTGCCGAGTCTCCCGGCGTGCCACCGAACGCATACATCAAACTTGCGATCACGCCACCCAGTCCCTCTGTCGGCAAGCTATAGATGACTGAATTCGGAATGAAGAAGCCCCCGGTGCTACCCAACGAAGGATCGCCATCTGCGCCACCGGTATAGGCGGGTACGGTCACGAGTGAAGAATTCAGCACGCTGCCGTCACGGTGAAGCAATAGCGCAGGCACATAAAAATTCTGCCCTGTGAGCCCCAGCGTCGACGTAAAGGCCGAAGTAAATGGCGATTGATTCAGACCTGCCGAGACCGATCCAAAAGCGCCATTGAGGCCCACATTCGCCTGGCGACTGAACACGCCAGTGGTGCCGCCATTGGCGATCGCACCATTGGCCGAACTGAAGCCACCCTCAAGTCGAAAGTACGCGCGCATGCCACCGCCCAAATCCTCGCTGCCCTTCACACCCCACACCGACGGCGCCCAGTTACCCTCGCCAAAGCTGTTACGGTGATCGGAAGTCGTACCAATGCCGCTGGCAGTGACCAGTGACGCATCCACATTGCCATACAGGGTCACCCCCGATTGCGCCGAGGCAGAGCCACAGGCCATCGTTGCAACAACAGTCGTTGCAAGCAGTGTTTTGTTCATCGCAAATTCTCCAGTGGTTGACAGGAATTCGACCAGTCTGGCGAGGTTGGGTTTTGCGAGGGGGTGGGGTGATCAAAGGGTGGTGGGAGACTGATTGTGAGAGCGCAATGAGTTCTCGATTTGCTCACGAGAGCGTGCTTTGTTTGTATGGCCGCAGGTGAATCAGAGCTTACTATTCACGAAAGGCCGTAGATGCTTTCGTCAAGTCGGCGATTTAAAAGTCGAGATTTCGATGCTCACCATCTACAGGGTAAATTCGTACCAGGGTCCCTAGCAAAAATTCAGTTTTGCAGTAGATGAGTCAATCAAGTGAATGAATGAAGACCAATAGCGTTGCCTTCACTGTCACCGATAATGGCGGTAAATCCATTGTTGCTGATACGGGTCTTTTCCTTGAATACACTTCCGCCATGTTCGACAGCTAACTTGATTTGAGCTGCGCAGTCTGAGCAAGAAAAATATACTAATGTGCCCTCAGTACTCGGCTGCTTCAATGGATGTTTGATTAATGCGCCACTGGCGCCGGGTTCGCTTGGATTTCCCTTAAACATCACCATTTTTATTGACTGATCATCTGATGGAAATTCTTTAAGCCCACGATCCAGTACTACTTCATAAAAAGCCTTGGCGCGTAACAGGTCGTCTACGTATATCTCAAACCATCCGACAGGATTCGAAAGTGGTTGCATGGCGTGCTCCTTGTTTATCAGCGGCCTGTGAGGATTGACTGCCTTGTGGCCGTACCCAAAGATAACTAAAAAAGCATACAAACGAGCGGAATCAAAGGGAGCGGTTGTAGGCAGAGTTCGTCAGGTACAGGCGACTTACGTGTCAATCGACCGAAGGTGTGCGGGAGTGGTCGGGGTGAGAGGATTCGAACCTCCGGCCTCTACGTCCCGAACGTAGCGCTCTACCAGGCTAAGCTACACCCCGAATCAGTGCTTGCGTACACTGCAGCGCGATATTTTACTGTTGGGGTCGTGGCCTTTCAAGCATGTGGGTAGTCGTGATTTCAGGGTTATTTGATACAAGATGGCTGGCCCAACTTGTGCTGACAATTTCAATTTCAATAATCAGGCTCGACGAACCTGCGCATCATAGTTTTTACACCTATGGCGATTGGCTATAAAGTCCACAGCAGCGTTTGTTGGCTCTTTTCACCCGTCGAATGCTGGTGGCGCTTCGGTGGTGAACGTGGGTGGTCAGGGCGCACCGAAATCAGATGAGGGTGATCTGTTTGCCAATCTTGAAAAAGCGAAAAAACTTTTCGATAGCGGCGTGATCAGTGATGCCGAGTATCAGGAGCTGAAAGCAAAAATCATTAGCAAGGCTGCTTGAATTTGCCGATGCGATGGTTCAGTGATTGCGCTCGACAGCAAAACTGGCCAGCGCAATCAGCGCGTCCTTGTAATGGCCTTCGGGTAGTCCCTGTATAGAGTCTTTCGCGCGCTGGGCAGCGCTCTCGGCTTGCTGTCGCGTGTACTCCAACGCACCGGAACTGGTAATTGCGGAGAGTATTTCGTCAAAGTGCGCTTCGTCACCTTGCGAAATGCATTGCCGTACTAGCTCTCGTTGTTGTTCGGTGCCGTGCTGCATCAGGTAAATCAGAGGCAGGGTTGGCTTGCCTTCGCGCAGATCGTCACCGACATTTTTGCCGATGTCACTCTGATTGCCTGAGTAATCGAGTACATCATCAATCAGCTGAAAAGCGGTACCTAGCGATCGCCCGTATTCGGCGGCAGAGGCGATCTGGTCTTCGGTTGCGCCGGCGAGCAGGCTGCCAAGCTCAGTGGCCGCTTCGAAGAGCTTGGCCGTTTTGGAGCGTATGACTTGCAGATAGCGCGCTTCGGTCACGTCAGGATCGTGCATGTTCATGAGCTGAAGCACTTCTCCTTCGGCGATGACGTTCGTGGCATCCGCCAGAATCTGCATGACCCGCATGTTCTGAACCGAGACCATCATCTGGAATGCACGGGAATAAACAAAGTCGCCAACCAGCACCGAGGCGGCGTTGCCAAACAGTGCATTGGCGGTCTGCCGCCCGCGCCGGAGATCGGACTCGTCGACCACATCGTCATGCAGCAGGGTGGCGGTGTGGATGAATTCAATGACGGCGGCCAGTTTGAAGTGCGCATCGCCCCGGTAGCCCCAGGCATTGGCCATCAGCAGCACCAGCGCCGGCCGGATCCGTTTGCCGCCGGCGCTGATGATGTAGTCGGCGATTTGGCTGACCAGGGGGACGTCGGAGTGCAGCTGGGCGCGGATGGCGGCGTCGACCGCCTGCATGTCCGCCGCGATGACACTCAAAGGCTGGTTCTGGGGCGCGGTTTGGGGGGCGGACACGATAAATGGGCAGAGAATCGGCGAAAGTCCGGGATTATACGCCGGCGCCCCGCTATACAAGCGCCAGGTTCGGCCCGGGTCCGTACGGCCGAGCCCCAGGAAATTGGCCGCAATTGCGCTTTGACCGGCACGCTAAGTCCATGTATAATTTGGGGTTTTCCCGAATTGGCAACGGCTTTTCGTCAGGCCGGGCAAGAAAGGGCGTCTGCAATGGCGCCACGGCTGTATCCCGATAGATCAATCAATGAGGTTCCCATGTACGCGGTCATAAAAACCGGTGGCAAACAATACAAGGTTGCTGCTGGTGAAAAACTTAAAGTAGAACAGATACCGGCAGACATTGGCTCCGAAATCACGCTGGATCAGGTGCTCGCAGTGGGCGCCGGTGAAACCATCAAGTTTGGTTCGCCACTGGTTCAGGGTGCCAAGGTGCTGGCTACGGTAGTGGCGCAAGGTCGCCACGACAAGGTGAAGATTTTCAAGATGCGTCGACGCAAGCACTACCAGAAGCGTCAGGGTCATCGTCAGAACTACACCGAATTGCAGATTGTCTCGATCAACGGCTAAGCCGCTGATCCGACTCAACCCGTCATCAGGAGCACCAAATGGCACACAAAAAAGGCGGCGGTACCACGCGTAACGGCCGCGATTCAGAATCGAAACGACTGGGCGTCAAAGTCTACGGCGGCCAGACAATCAATGCAGGCGGCATCATCGTTCGTCAGCGCGGCACCAAGCTTCACGCAGGCGAGAACGTCGGCATGGGCAAGGATCACACCCTGTTTGCACTCGTGGACGGTAAAGTCCAGTTTGCGATCAAAGGTGCTCAAAAGCGTCACATGGTGATGGTCGTTCCGGCCTGATCAACGCGAACACCCTGCGAAAAGGCTCTGCCGCAGGTAGGGCCTTTTTACTTTATAGCGGCAGAAACTCATGAAGTTCATTGACGAAGCAAAAATCGAAGTCGTCGCCGGCGATGGCGGCAATGGCGTTGCGTCGTTTTGCCGTGAAAAGTTCCGTCCGTTTGGCGGCCCCGATGGCGGCGATGGCGGCAAGGGTGGCAGTATCTTCGCGGTGGCCGACCGCAATATCAACACGCTGGTGGACTATCGTTTCGCAAAGCTTCACCGCGCCAAACGCGGTGAAAACGGTCGTGGTTCGGATTGCTACGGCAAAGGTGCCGACGATATTTATCTGCGCATGCCTGTGGGTACGCTCATCACCGATCAACAAGATGGCGCCATCATCGCCGATCTAACCGAGCATGGTCAGGTGGCTCTGCTCGCCAAGGGCGGTGAAGGCGGTTGGGGCAATATCCATTTCAAAACATCAACCAACCGCGCACCTCGCCAGAAAACCGATGGCAAAGAAGGCGAGCGTCGCGAACTGCGTCTCGAGCTCAAAGTGCTTGCGGATGTCGGTCTGCTCGGTATGCCCAATGCAGGCAAATCCACCTTCATCGCTGCGGTATCGAATGCGCGTCCCAAAATTGCCGATTATCCCTTCACGACCTTGCATCCCAATCTGGGCATGGTGCGGGTTAGTCATGAAAAAAGTTTTGTCATTGCTGACATTCCGGGCTTGATCGAAGGTGCGGCAGACGGCGCTGGTTTGGGTGTGCAGTTTCTTCGGCACTTGCAGCGCACGCGGCTCCTTTTGCATATCGTTGATCTTGCGCCGTTTGACGCGAATATCGATCCGGTCAAAGAAGCAAAGGCCATCGTGAAAGAGCTGAAAAAATATGACGAGACTTTGTTCGACAAGCCACGCTGGCTGGTCCTGAACAAGCTCGATATGGTGCCCGAAGGCGAGCGCGATGCAAAGGTGAAGGATTTCATCAAGCGCTTTGGCTGGAAAGGTCCCATGTTTCGCACCTCTGCGCTCACCCATGAGGGTTGTGATGACCTGGTCAAGGAAATCTACGAGCATCTGGCCTCACTTCGCCAGCAAGAACAGCGCGAACAATCTGGCTTGACCGAGGCCGCAATGGGCATTGATTCCATTGATGCCGATGATCCCCGTTTCAAACTCGCTGACTGATCATGCAGTCCATCATCCGGCAGACGCAGCGCGTAATCGTCAAGGTGGGATCTTCACTCGTCACCAATGAGGGTCGTGGGCTGGATCATGCGGCGATCGCCAAATGGGCGGATCAGATCGCGCATTTGCGCCGTATGGGCAAGCAGGTCGTGCTGGTGAGTTCGGGTGCCGTTGCTGAAGGCATGTTGCGTCTGGGTTTTGAGCGCCGTCCGGTTGCCATTCACGAGCTGCAGGCCTGTGCCGCTGTTGGCCAAATGGGTCTTGCGCAGATTTATGAAACCAGTTTTCGTGCGCATGACTTGCGTACTGCGCAGGTGCTACTGACGCATGCCGATCTCGCGGATCGCGAACGTTATTTGAACGCACGTTCCACCTTGTTCACCTTACTTGAACTGGGTGTTGTACCTGTCATCAATGAAAACGATACCGTCGTCACCGATGAAATCAAGTTTGGCGACAACGATACGCTCGGTGCGCTGGTGGCCAATCTCATTGAAGCTGATGCACTTATCATCCTGACGGATCAGCGTGGTTTGTATACCAGCGATCCCCGCAAGAACCCCGATGCCACATTCGTACACGAAGCCAAGGCCGGCGATCCCGCACTGGAGGCTATGGCCGGTGGTGCCGGCTCCGGCATCGGCAGTGGCGGCATGCTGACCAAGATACTGGCCGCGCGACGTGCGGCGAGCTCAGGGGCGCATACAGTGATCGCGTGGGGCAGGGAAGATCAAGTGCTGGTACGACTCGCAGAGGGTGAGGCGATAGGTACACAACTCACCGCGCAAACTGCACGACTCACCGCACGTAAACAGTGGATGGCCGATCATCTGAAGACTGCAGGGCAGGTCACACTGGATGCGGGCGCGGTACAAAAATTGGTCGAAGAAGGCAAGTCACTGCTGCCGATTGGCGTGACCGATGTCGGTGGTGAGTTCGGCCGGGGTGATGTCATTACCTGCGTCGATGCTGCGGGTACACCGATTGCGCGCGGCATGTCGAATTACGCGAGCGCCGAGGTTAAGCGCATCATGCGCAAACCTTCATCCGAGATTGCGGCGATTCTCGGCTACGTCGAAGAGGTCGAGCTGATTCACCGGGATAATCTGGTCCTGCTCTAGGTGTGGTGTCCATTGCCGACGGATGCCTGAAATCAGCGCAAGGGTTTCTTCTGCCGTATCCGTTTCACAATCGTCGCCGCGTTTCCGGCGACCGAACCCAAGTCACAGAAATAATCACTGAAAAGCGCAGCGTATTGACGGTTTGCGCCCACATCCCGAATTTGACTCCATGCATCGTTGCGTGATGTGGACCAGTTTCCATCGGCACCGCCCGTGGCGTACAGTTTTCTTTCGGCCGTCTTGCAGCGCATGCCTTCATGGCTGATATTGCGAGCGCCTTCGGCGCTGGTGATGACCAGTGTGAATCTCACCACCCCATCCGGCGTGACGTTCACTGAGGGCGCATCAATGGCGAAGTTCATCGTCGCCTGTGGGCTGACATAGAAAGGCAGCAGGTTTTCTTTGGCCGGTGCCGCGGGCAATACCAATGGTGTTGGATCTTCAGATTTGTCTGAAGTCGCCGGATTCTCCTGCGCGCATACGGCCAATGGCAGGAGCAATGCAAAGGCCAGACAGAGCGCCTTGCAGCAAGGGCGAGCGAGTGTCATTTGGTATCCGATTCAGTCACTGAAGAAGGCTCGCTGGGCGCCGACACAGATTTTTGGGGTGAGCGATCGTGAGGCGGGCGACGTGCGCCCGAGGCCGAACGAGTAAGAAACCGCGACAGTTCCTGCAACGCCCGTGTATAAACGTCACGCTTGAACTCGATGACCATGTCCATGGGCACCCAATAGTCATGCCATCGCCAGGCGTCGAACTCAGGATGCTCGGAAATTCGCAGGTTCACATCACAGTCGCGACCTACCATGCGCAACAGGAACCAGATCTGCTTTTGACCACGATAGTGACCACGCACCTCGCGTTTGATGAAATGATCGGGGACTTCGTAGCGCAGCCAGTCGCGCGTGCGGCCGATGATCTTGACGTGTTCCGAACGCAGGCCGACTTCTTCCTCGAGCTCGCGATACATCGCCTGCTCGGGCGTCTCGCCGTGTTTGATGCCGCCCTGGGGAAACTGCCAGGAATGTTCACGCACCCGCTTGCCCCACCAGACCTCGTTTTGGTGGTTCAGCAGGATGATGCCGACGTTCGGGCGAAAGCCTTCGCGGTCTAGCATGATGTGCCTCGTTTTTTCTGCGGACACCGGCGCGGACGCACTGCAGGCGAGGGCGGCACACGGTGGGTGGGCGGTCCAGAGCGAGGGTCGTGCGATCCGCCGGCTCGGTGGCCAGCGAATACTTTAAAATTGGAATGATTATAACCCCCTCTTTTTCAAAAGATTTCACACTCCATGCGCGCATCCCGTTTTTTTATTTCAACTCTCAAAGAAGCCCCATCCGATGCCGAAATCGTGAGCCACAAGCTGATGCTTCGTGCCGGCATGATCCGACGGCTGGGTTCTGGTATTTACAACTATATGCCCATGGGTTTGCGGGTGATCCGCAAGGTAGAGAACATCGTGCGCGAGGAAATGGACCGTGCCGGCGCGGTTGAGCTGCTGATGCCGCTCGTTCAGCCAGCGGAACTCTGGCAAGAGACGGGTCGATGGGACAAGATGGGTCCGGAGCTGTTGCGAATTAAAGATCGTCATGGCCGCGACTTCGCGATGCAGCCCACTTCCGAGGAGGTCATCACCGATATCGCGCGCAGTGAAATCAAGTCCTACCGGCAGCTGCCCGTCAACTTTTATCATATTCAGACCAAATTCCGCGACGAGCGCCGGCCGCGTTTTGGCCTGATGCGCGGTCGTGAATTCACGATGAAAGACGCTTACTCGTTTGATCGTGATGTGGATGGCTTGCGCCATTCCTATCAGGTGATGGTCGATGCCTACACTCGCATCTTCACGCGCTTCGGCCTGCGTTTCCGTGCGGTGGCGGCTGACAATGGCGCCATCGGTGGCTCGGGGTCGCAGGAATTTCACGTAATTGCCGACACCGGCGAGGATGCGCTGGTGTACTGCCCGACATCGGACTATGCGGCCAACATGGAAGCAGCCGAGGCGGTCGCGCCCGCTGCGCCGCGCGCGGCACCCGGCAAGACGCTGGAAAAAACGCCTACGCCGGGCAAGACACGCTGCGACGATGTCGCTCAGTTGCTCGGTTTGCCTTTGGCGCAAACCGTGAAATCGGTGGTGTTGTCGGTTGAAAAAGATGAAGGCCCGCGCGAGATCTGGTTGCTGCTGGTACGCGGCGATCATGAGCTCAATGAAGTCAAGGCAGGCAAGCTGCCCGGGATTGGCGCCTTCCGCTTTGCAAGTGACACCGAAATTCTCGAGCATTTTGGTACGCCGCCCGGCTACATCGGTCCCATCAATGCGAGCGCGTCAGTAAAGATCGCTGCCGACAGAACAGTCGCTGCCATGAGTGATTTTGTGTGCGGTGCGAATGCGGAGGGCTTTCATTACACCGGCGTGAACTGGGGACGGGATCTCCCCGAGCCCGTGGTGGCTGATCTGCGTAATGTCGTGGCCGGTGATCCTTCACCTGACGGCAAGGGCGTGCTTGAGGTGCAGCGTGGCATTGAGGTGGGTCATGTGTTCCAGTTGGGTACGCGCTATTCCGAAGACATGAAAGCGAGCTATCTCGATGAGAACGGCAAACCACAGCTGATGCAAATGGGCTGCTACGGCATTGGCATCACCCGCATTCTGGGCGCGGCAATCGAGCAGAATTTTGATGCCAAGGGCATCATCTGGCCCACATCCATCGCGCCTTTCGAGGTGGTGCTCTGTCCCATGGGCTATGACCGCAGCGATGCCGTGCGCGAGGCCACCGACCATCTTTACGACGAATTGATTGCGGCTGGCATCGACGTGATTCTGGATGATCGCGGCGAGCGTCCTGGTGTGATGTTTGCCGACTGGGAGCTGATCGGTGTGCCGCATCGCGTTGTCATTGGAGAGCGTAGTCTCAAAGAAGGCATGCTCGAATATCAGGGGCGTCGCGAGGAAGCGGCCACCCCGGTGGCGCGTGACGGCATGCTGGCATTCTTGCGCACGCATCTGGTTTGATCTATGACGGCAGCAGCCACCGTTTCGCGCTGGTCCGGATTCGGGTTGGCGCTGCTGCTGGCTGTCGGTGTGCAGCAAGGTGCGCAGGCTGGAAATCAGCGCGAGGAAGCGCTGGCCGATGCAGTGCGCCTGGCTCTCGCTCGTGCGATTTCGGATTCGAGGCCACCGCAACTGTCGTTTGCCAGCGACACCGACAAGGCATCATGGCAAAGCTGGTTTGATGCGATGTCGCGTCGGCTACACAGTCGCATGCCGGATGCGCTGTTGCGTACTGAATTCCTGCAGACGGTTTGGTATGAGTCGCGCCGCGCGGGCCTGGACCCTGCGATGGTCATGGGACTCATTCAGGTCGAGTCCGGATTTCGCAAATATGCGATATCGAAAGCCGGTGCGCGCGGCTACATGCAGGTCATGCCATTCTGGACCCGCGTGATTGGCGATGGCCAGCCCTCAAGGCTGTTTCACATGCAAACCAATCTTCGTTATGGATGCGCGATTTTGCGTATGTATGTCGATATGGAGCGAGGCAATTTGTACCTTGCGTTGGGCCGATACAATGGGAGTCGTGGCAAGCCAGATTATCCGAACGCGGTACGCGCTGCATGGAATCGATGGGAACACTAAAAATTCGCCCTGAATCAACGACAGTCGGTCACGGCGAAAAATTACAGCGTCTGCCTTATTGTCTCGAGCATTAATGCAGAATTGACAGGCTTGAAACCCGAGGAGAGAAGATGAAAAAACTGATTTGTGCACTGATGCTGGCTTTGAGCCTTCCCGTTGCGATAGCCAATATGACGGAGTCCAAGCCCGCCGCCAACAAAGAAGACGCTGATTTTGTCGCCGGCAAAAAAGCCATTGAACGCAAGGACTGGAAATCGGCCGTCGATGCCTTGTCGCGCGCGCTCAAGCGTATGCCCGAGAGTGCTGATATCCATAATTATTTGGGCTATGCATATCGACATCTCGATGACCTGAACTTGTCTTTCACCCATTACAAGGAGGCGTTGCGCATTGACCCGAATCACCGCGGTGCGCATGAATACATAGGCGAAGCCTATTTGAAGGCCGGTCAGCCTGACAAGGCGGCCGAGCATCTGGCGCGTCTAGAGCAGATTTGCGGCAAGCGTTGCGAGGAATACCAGGATCTGGCGAAATCGATTGGCGCTTACCAGAAGGGGAAATAGCGCATCGGCACGCAGGACGTGTAAACAAAAACGCCCGCAATTGTGCGGGCGTTTTTGTTCGGCACCTGAGGATTATTTCAAGTGGCCAGAGATGAGTTTGGTCATCTCGAACATGGAGACGGTCTTCTTGCCACCGAAAACGGCTTTCAGTTTGTCGTCTGCATTGATGTTGCGGCGATTGACGCTGTCTTGCAGCTTGTGCTTCTTGATGTAGTCCCAGACCTTCTTGGTCACATCAGTACGCGGCAGCGGATTGGAACCAACAACAGCGGCCAGTGCTGCGGACGGTGTCAGCGGCTTCATGAATGCTGCGTTTGGCTTGCGAGTGGTTTTTGCTTTGGCTTTCTTGGCAGGTGCCTTTTTAGCGGCGACCTTCTTTGCGGCGGGCTTTTTAGCAGCGACTTTTTTTGCTGCTGGCTTCTTTGCGACTACTTTTTTCGCTGCTACTTTTTTTGCTGCGGGCTTCTTAGCTGCCGGCTTTTTCTTTGCCGGGGCTTTTTTCGCGGCGGGTTTTTTTGCCGCTTTTTTGGCTGTAGCCATTGTTAAACCTCCATTGCTGTAGTGGTGAAAAATTGCGCCAATTCACGCACCGCCAATGGTCTTAGGGTTTTGGCCGTGATGCAAGCATTTTTTGTAGCTTTTTTCGGGTTTTTCCCTATGAGAGCGCGTTACCAAAAGCTTTTTGCCAGAGTGAAGGCAGGGTGGAGAGCATGTGACTTGTCTCCGACAAGTCCCGCAGTTACCCTGCAGCGCCTGCTCTGGAAGCGGTTCCTCACTCTGAAAATTGGCCCGAATCTCAGCGCATGCCGGGCAACATACCCTTCATGCCGCGCATCATTTTCATCATGCCGGCGCCTTTGAATTTCTTCATCATGCCCTGCATTTGCTCGAACTGGGCGAGCATGCGATTGACTTCCTGCACCTGAACGCCAGCACCCGCAGCGATCCGGCGCTTGCGAGAAGCCTTGATCAGATCGGGTTTTGCGCGCTCCAGCAGCGTCATCGCGTTGATGATGCCTTCCATGCGGCGCACCTGCTTTTCCGCCATGCCCATGTTTGCACCTGCGGCTGCCTGCTGTAACTGGGCAGGCAGTTTATCCATGAGCCCCGACAGTCCGCCCATTTTCTTCATCTGGGAGAGCTGCGCCTTGAAATCATTGAGATCGAACTTGCCGCCGCCTTTGATCTTGTGTGCGAGATCCTGGGCCGCTGCCATGTCGACCCCTTTTTTCGCTTCTTCGACCAGGGCCAATATGTCGCCCATGCCGAGAATGCGATTGGCCATACGGCCCGGATCGAAGGGCTCGAGGCCATCGAGTTTTTCTGCGACGCCTGCAAACTTGATGGGCTTGCCGGTGATGTGACGAACCGAGAGCGCAGCACCACCGCGGGCATCGCCATCGAGCTTGGTCAGTACGATGCCGGTGAGAGGTAATGCTTCGCTGAACGCGCGCGCGGTGTTGATCGCATCCTGACCCAGCATGGCATCGACCACGAACAGGGTTTCGATCGGTTTGACTGCTGCGTGCAAGGCACTGATTTCCTGCATCATCGCCTCATCGATACCCAGACGACCGGCGGTATCGATGATCAACACATCATGGTGATGCTTCTTCGCGTAATCGAGCGCTGCGAGCGCGATATCGACTGGCTTGTCGGTTGCGCTGGAGGGGAAAAAATCAGCGCCGACTTGCGCAGTGACGGTTTGCAGCTGCCCGATGGCTGCGGGACGATAAACGTCAGCGGAGACAGTGAGTACTTTTTTCTTTTTCTGTTCCTGCAAAAATTTGGCCAGCTTGCCGACCGTCGTGGTTTTGCCGGCACCCTGCAAGCCCGCCATCAGGATGATGGCCGGTGGCTGAGTGGCAAACGACAGCTGGCTGGCCTCTGGGCCAAGATCAGCGCCCATCAGGCTGGCGAGCTCGTCGTGAACCACGCCCACCAGCGCTTGTCCCGGCGTGAGTGAACCCACGACTTGCTCACCGAGCGCTTTTTCCTTCACGCGCGCAATGAAATCGCGTACCGCCGGCAGAGCTACGTCGGCCTCGAGTAGTGCCAGGCGAACTTCGCGCAGCATGTCGGCCGTATTCGATTCGGTCAGCCGTGCCTCGCCGCGCATGGTCTTGACGACTTTGGCCAGCCTTTGGGTCAGATTGTCGAGCATGAGATGTCTTGAATGTGGATCAGGAAAGGGAGTGCAGAAGCGCACACGCGCTGAGGAAAATCACCCGAGGATTCTACCCGAAGCCCGCCTCGGCCAAGCGCTGATCCAATAAGGCCGCCAACTTTTGCGTCAGAGCCATGGTGTACACTTTGTCTATGCAACTTCTCTTCATTCACGCAGCCGGATTACTCTACATCGTTTGCTCCTTGTTGCCCGAGCAGCAGCGCCGCTTCATTACGCTGGGCACGGCTGTGGGCTGGCTATTGCATGGCGCAGCGCTGGCCAGCATCGTCATTACACCCGACTATCTTCGACTGGGTTTTGCCGTGATGCTCTCGGCGGCGTTGTGGATGACCGTGGCGGCTTACTGGATAGAAAACCGAAATTTGTCGGTCGATGGATTGCGCCGTCTGGTGTTGCCCATTGCAGCGATCGTGATTGTATTGCCGGCATTTTTTCCGGGATCGGAAATTCCTCTGGCGGGCAAGTCGCCCTGGTTCTCGTGGCATGTGGCTTTGTCGACGCTGGCCTACGGCTCGCTCACCATTGCTGCCTTTCATGCGGTGTTAATGGCAATGCAGGAGTCGCGTTTGCATGCGCTGCCTGCAGCGGCGTCTCAGCGGGGCTGGTTCGCACTCGCCATCGATCGCTTGCCGGCGCTGCTAACGATGGAGCGCGTGTTATTCAGGCTGATTAGTTTTGGTTTCTTGTTACTGACGCTGACCGTGGTCTCCGGCGTATTCTTTTCCGAGGCAGTTTTCGGCAAGCCTTTCCGCCTTGAACACAAGACTTTGTTCACCATGCTGTCCTGGTTGCTGTTCGGCGTGCTGCTGGCCGGTCGTCAATGGCGCGGGTGGCGCGGCAAGACAGCGCTCTCTTTCACGCTCACAGGTTTCGCCACGCTCTTGCTCGCCTATGTTGGCAGCCGCTTCGTCATGGAGGTGGTGTTGCACAGGGGGCTGGCGTGAAATATCTGCTGTGGGCCGTGATCATTTATCTGGCCTGGCGCTGGTATACCGCTTCCAGATCGTCTTCCTCCCGGTCCGCTTCGTCGACAGAAGCAGGCCGGACGGCCCAGAACTCCAGTGCGGATGGCGGCGCTGAAGCGATGGTCAAATGTGCGCAATGCGGTATCCATCTTCCTCATTCTGAAGCGGTGCATGGCACCAGCGCCCTCACTTTTTGCAGCGAAGAGCACCGACGCTTGCATGGCAACGCATAGCGGCGTTTCGCGGTCTGGCTGTTTCGTTATCTTCTAGAGATAGTTTGAAGTCTCGCCAGATGTCCAGGTGAGTTGTTGTGTTTTGCGCGGATCGTGCGGTCGCACAGGTCGGTTTGTCTTACCCTACCGCGTCCCGTTTCTGGCGCTGGCCATGATCTCTGTTTCTGATGCTGTTTCCCCGGCCGCATTTCGTCTTATGGGCAAGTCGCCGGCCATACAGGCAGTGCGGGAACGCATACGCAAGCTCGCATGCAGCACCGCACCAGTCGCGATTTATGGTGAGTCGGGTAGCGGCAAGGAGCTTGCAGCGCGCGATATTCACGCGCACAGTCCGCGAGCCAGTCAGCCTTTCATTGCGGTGAATTGCGGCGCCATTCCTGAAAATCTGATGGAGGCTGAATTTTTCGGCTATCGCCGCGGTGCATTCACGGGTGCCAGCGAGGAGCGTCAGGGGTTTTTCCATGCGGCCCATCGTGGCACGCTGTTTCTTGATGAAGTGGCCGAACTGCCGTTAGCCATGCAAGTCAAACTCTTGCGAGCGATTCAGGAGCGCCGGGTGCGCAAGCTGGGTGCGCAGCGCGAGGATGCGATTGATGTGCGTATTTTGTCAGCCACGCATCAGAATCTTGCATCGCTGGTGGAGTGCGGCCGCTTTCGTCAGGATTTGTATTTCCGTCTTCAGGTCATTGCGCTCTCTTTGCCGCCATTGCGTGCGCGGCGGGAGGATGTTCCCTTGTTATGTGATGCGATTCTGAAGCGACTTGTCCCTCAAGCCGGCAAGCCGGTGATCAGTGCCGCGGCGATGGACAGACTGGTTGCCTATGATTTTCCCGGTAACGTGCGAGAGCTGGAAAACGTACTCGAGCGAGCGCTGGCTTTTTCTGCGGGCACTGGCATCGAGCCGGATGATTTGTATTTCGAAAATCTCGCCCGACCTGATTTGATCAACGATGCATTACCTTCCACCGTGGCGCGGCTTGCGCAAGCAGACGCATTGCCGCTCTCTCTGCCGCTGCATCTGGCTGGTATCGAACGTGAACTGATTCAGCGCGCGCTGCGCCAGGCGCGCTTCAATCGAACCCGCGCAGCCTCGTTTCTTGGGATAAGCTTGCGGCAACTACGTTACCGCATGCAGCGATTGATGATTCATGATGCCGACTGATTTGTGCTTTTCGATTGATGACGCCGGCTGGTGCCGGGAAATCCGCCAGGTTCCTAGCCCGAATTGCGACGCCCGTCCTCCGCAAGTGGCGATTGATCTGCTCGTGATTCACAACATCAGCTTGCCGCCCGGCGAGTTTGGCGGTGAGGCCATCGAAGCACTCTTTACCAACCAGCTTGATTGCAAGGCACATCCGTATTTCGCGCAACTCGAAGGCTTGCGCGTGTCTGCCCATTTTTTAATTCGGCGCGATGGCAGGGCAAGCCAATTTGTGAGCACACACGATCGCGCCTGGCACGCCGGAGTGTCAACTTTTGATGACCGTGAACGGTGTAACGATTTCTCAATTGGCATTGAGTTGGAGGGCGATGACCATACGCCATTTTGCGATGTGCAATATGGAACACTGATTGCGCTAACAAAAGCGTTAGCGATTGCGCATCCGCTGGCGCATGTAACGGGGCATGAACATATTGCACCTGGCCGCAAAACTGACCCGGGGCCGCATTTTGACTGGGCGCGCTACCAATCCGAAATGACAACCCTGTCGGCGCGCGGGTTTTCTGACACAAAAACTGCATTTGCGCTGAGTTTCCAAGCGTAAAAATCGGTTGCAAGTTGAGCAGCCGGGCACTAGAATTAGTGTCAGTGATCGCTGAATCCACTAGATCTAGTGTTTTCACTAATTCAACTGAACTGACCAGGCTACACCAGCCCACACAATGGGCGAAGCGTTTTAAAGGGTGCAAACCCGGATGAATGTGGGGCTTGGCCAGGGCCCATCAGTAGCAAATCTTTTCGGTGTGTCTGCGCAATGCAGCGTACGGCGCGTTAGCCGGTAAGTAGAAATCATGGTGCCGGCGTCTGTCCGGCAAAACAGAGACAACAGGGCAGTAATGCCCGGGCATCACCATTTGGGGAGGCGCAGTGCAGACCAGTCAGGAAATTTCAGCCAAGTCCACAGGCAACATCAGTGGCGCACCCGCCGTCTCGGCACTCGCACCCTCGTCTCCCGGTGCGACTGCGCCGCTGCACGATTACAAGATCATCCGCCGCAACGGCGCGGTGGTGGGTTTTGAACCTTCCAAGATTTCCATTGCCATGACCAAGGCGTTCCTGGCCGTGAATGGCGGTCAGGGCGCAGCATCGGCGCGTGTGCGTGAACTGGTCGAACAGCTGACCGTCGGTGTCGTGTCGACCCTGATGCGTCGTCAGCCAGCGGGTGGCACTTTCCATATCGAGGACGTGCAGGATCAGGTCGAGCTCGCGCTCATGCGTTCGGGTGAGCATGATGTCGCGCGCGCCTATGTACTTTATCGTGCCAAGCGCATGGAAGAGCGTGCGCAGCAGCAGGCGAGCAAGCCCTCGCCAGCCCGCGAATCAACGCTCCAGATCGTAGTCGATGGTCAGCGCGTGCCACTCGACATGAACAAGCTCAAGGCCATGATTACCTCGGCCTGCATAGGACTGGAACAATTCGCGGATGCTGACGCGATCCTGCACGAGACAGTGCGCAATCTGTATGACGGCGTACCCGTTGAGGAACTTTACAAATCCGCCATTCTGGCAGCGCGCGTGCTGATGGAAAAAGATCCTGCCTACAGCCAGGTCACCGCACGTCTGTTGATGCACACGATTCGCAAAGAAGTTTTTGGTCAGGAAGTCGCGCAGGGCGATGCAGGCCAGCACTATCTGGAGTACTTCCCGAAATTCATCAAGAAAGGCATCGACGCCGATCTGCTCGACGCCAAGCTCGCGCAATTCGATCTGAAAATGCTGGCCGAAGCCCTGGTGGCCGATCGCGATCTGCAGTTCGGTTATCTTGGTCTGCAGACCTTGTATGACCGCTACTTCCTGCACATTCAGGGAACTCGCATCGAGATGCCGCAGGCGTTTTACATGCGTGTTGCGATGGGTTTGGCACTCAACGAAATCAATCGCGAAGCACGCGCGATCGAGTTCTACCATTTGCTGTCGACCTTCGATTTCATGAGCTCGACGCCGACCCTGTTCAACTCGGGCACTCTCCGTTCGCAGCTGTCTTCCTGCTACCTGACCACCGTGTCGGATGATCTGGACGGCATTTACGAAGCGATCAAGGAAAACGCCTTGCTGGCCAAGTATGCAGGTGGCCTAGGCAACGACTGGACACCTGTGCGCGCGCTGGGTGCTCACATCAAGGGTACCAATGGCAAATCGCAGGGTGTGGTGCCCTTCCTGAAAGTCGTCAATGACACTGCTGTTGCAGTCAATCAGGGCGGCAAGCGCAAGGGTGCGGTCTGCGCGTATCTCGAGACCTGGCACATGGACATCGAGGAATTCCTCGATCTGCGCAAAAACACCGGTGACGATCGTCGTCGCACCCACGACATGAACACGGCGAACTGGATTCCCGACCTGTTCATGAAGCGCGTGATGGAAAAAGGCGAGTGGACCTTGTTCTCGCCTTCCGATGTCAAGGACCTGCACGACAAGTTTGGCAAAGAGTTCGAGACCGCTTATCTGGGCTATGAAGCCAAGGCCGCGAGCGGCGAGCTCAAGCTGTTCAAGAAAATTCAGGCGCTGGATCTGTGGCGCAAGATGCTCTCGATGTTGTTCGAGACCGGCCATCCCTGGATCACCTTCAAGGACCCTTGCAATATCCGCTCGCCTCAGCAGCACGTGGGCGTGGTTCACAGCTCCAACCTGTGCACCGAGATCACGCTCAACACCAATGATTCCGAAATCGCGGTCTGCAATCTGGGCTCGGTCAATCTGCCGGCGCATATGAAGGATGGCAAGCTGGATCACGACAAGCTCCAGAGAACCATCAACACGGCAATGCGCATGCTCGATAACGTGATCGACATCAATTACTACGCCGTGAAGAAGGCGCGTGATTCGAACCTGCGGCACCGTCCCGTTGGCATGGGCATCATGGGTTTCCAGGATTGCCTGCACATGATGCGCGTGCCTTATGCCTCGAAAGAAGCGGTCGAGTTTGCCGACCGTTCGATGGAGGCGGTCTGCTATTACGCTTACCTGGCCTCTACTGAATTGGCCGAAGAGCGTGGCACCTACAGCTCTTATCGCGGATCTCTGTGGGATCGCGGCATCTTGCCGCAGGATTCGCTCAAGCTGCTGGCCGAAGAGCGCGGTGGTTATCTCGAAGTCGATACTACTGAAACGCTGGACTGGAGCAAGCTGCGCGATCGCATCAAGCAGCACGGCATGCGCAACTCCAATTGCGTTGCGATCGCACCGACCGCAACCATCTCCAACATCATTGGCGTGTCAGCCTGTATCGAGCCCACGTACCAGAATCTGTACGTGAAATCGAATCTGTCGGGTGAATTCACCGAAATCAATGAGCATCTGGTGCGCGATCTGAAGGCCCGTGGTTTGTGGGATGAAGTCATGATCGCGGATCTGAAATACTTTGACGGCAGTCTGGCCCGCATCGACCGCATTCCTCAGGATCTGCGCGACCTGTATGCCACGGCCTTCGAAGTCGATCCAAGCTGGCTGGTCGAAGCCGCCTCGCGTCGCCAGAAGTGGATTGATCAGGCACAGTCTCTGAACATCTACATGGCAGGCGCCTCCGGCAAGAAGCTTGATGAGACGTACAAGCTTGCCTGGTTGCGTGGACTGAAGACCACTTACTACCTGCGCACTATTGGCGCCACACACACCGAGAAATCGACATCGAAGGCGGGTGCGCTCAACGCGGTCTCCTCCGATATGCCCGCGACGGTGGGTGCGGCAGCGGAAGCCGATGGCCCGGCCTGCATGCTGCGACCCGGCGACCCCGGTTTCGAGGAATGCGAGGCTTGCCAGTAATGCTCTGCCGGCTTGCATCGTCGGGATAACGATCAAGCCGGCAATCCGTACTCGGACTATGCTTTAACGATGAACCCTATAGGTAACTGAGGAAAAAAACACCATGCTCTCCTGGGAAGACGACACCGCAGCATCCGCAGCCCGGCCACCGCAGGCACGTCCGCAATTGCAGTCCGTGCCCACCGGTGTTCCCGTCCCGGCATTTCAAGCCGACACCGCCCTCAATCCAGGCATACTTGCGCGCCCAGAGAAGACCGGCGACACGCAAGGCCGCGTCAATGCCGTCGACAAGCGCATCATCAATGGCAAGACTGATGTCAACCAGCTCGTGCCGTTCAAGTACAAATGGGCATGGGACAAGTACCTGGCGGGTTGCGCGAACCACTGGATGCCCCAGGAAATCAACATGCAGCGCGACATCGAGCTGTGGAAGAACCCCAATGGCCTGACCGAGGACGAGCGTCGCCTGGTCAAGCGCAATCTGGGCTTTTTCGTGACCGCCGATTCACTGGCGGCCAACAACATCGTGCTGGGTACCTACCGCCACATCACCGCGCCGGAGTGCCGCCAGTACCTGCTGCGTCAGGCATTCGAAGAGGCGATCCATACCCACGCCTACCAGTACATCGTTGAGTCGCTGGGTCTGGATGAGTCGGAAATCTTCAACGCGTACAACGAAATCACCTCCATTCGCGACAAGGATCAGTTCCTCATTCCGTTCATCGAGACGCTGACTAACCCCGAGTTCCAGACTGGCACGACCGAGAGCGATCAAACCTTGCTCAAGTCGCTGATTGTCTTTGCCTGCCTGATGGAGGGTCTGTTCTTCTATGTCGGCTTTACCCAGATTCTGGCCTTGGGCCGTCAGAACAAGATGATGGGTGCCGCCGAGCAGTACCAGTACATCCTGCGTGACGAATCCATGCACTGCAATTTTGGTATCGACCTCATCAATACCATCAAGCTCGAAAACCCCCATTTGTGGACGCCGGCCTTCAAGGAAGAGATCAAAGCGTTGTTTTTGCAAGCGGTGGAGTTGGAATATCGCTACGCTGAGGATACAATGCCGCGTGGTGTGCTGGGCCTCAATGCAGCGATGTTCAAGGGCTATCTGCGTTTCATCGCGAATCGTCGGGCGCAGCAGATCGGACTGGAGGCATTGTTCCCGCAGGAAGAAAATCCTTTCCCGTGGATGAGCGAGATGATCGACCTGAAGAAAGAGCGCAACTTCTTCGAAACCCGGGTCATCGAGTACCAGACCGGCGGTGCGCTCAACTGGGAATAAGCGCAGACCGCGAATGAACCAAGGGCAGGCCAGTCGCTGGTCTGCCCATGAATTTTTGGGAGCCCTCCCCAAGCCGCCTGCGAGCGCAGGCGTTTTGAGGAAGATTCGATAAGCAGCTTGAACAACGAAAGGCGGCATCCGGACTGAATGGACAGTACGCGAGCTCACCCCACTTTTTTTACTGCGTTCATGAGTCCGAAGCTTCCGGGCCAGGCAGCGTATTCTTCGAAAAAAGAGTTGGTCTTTCTGCAAAATTATTCCGACGCCGGCCTGCATGCCGGCGTTTTTTTTGTTCCAGTCGGCGGTGTGCCGCTGAACAAATTGGCTGAAGTGCTGCATTGACGAGGAGATGCAGCAGTTCAGCTGGTGCCGAATTCATTAGCGCAAACAAACTTTTGTTTGTGCCGATGAATAATCCGCTTGGACCTTCATGGTGCCAGACGGGTTTCCAACTTGTACCAAGTGATATGTGATCACATGAAGGAGAAAGCAATGGCAACAGCAAAGAAGAAAACTGCAGCCAAGAAGAAGCCGGCTGCAAAGAAGAAGCCGGTCGCCAAGAAGGCCGCGACCAAAAAGGTAGTTGCGAAGAAGAAGCCAGCTGCTAAGAAAGTCGCCGCCAAGAAGAAGCCAGCAGCGAAAAAAGTAGCGAAAAAAGCGACCAAGAAAGTCGTGAAGAAGGCAGTAGCGAAGAAGAAGCCTGCTGCCAAAAAAGCCGCCGCGAAGAAAAAACCGGTAGCGAAAAAAGCAGCAAAGAAAGCGACGAAGAAGGTCGTAGCGAAGAAAAAGCCTGCGGCCAAGAAAGCCGTCGCAAAGAAAAAGCCAGCCGCTAAAAAGGTCGCCAAGAAAGTAGCAAAAAAGCCGGCGGCTAAAAAAGCTGCGGTAAAAAAGGCGGCGCCTAAAAAGGCAGCACCCAAAAAGGCAGCACCCAAAAAGGCAGCGCCTAAAAAGCCTGTAGTAGTGAAGAAGCCAGCGCCAGTCGTTTCCGTGGCGCCAGCAGCACCGGCACTTGCGCCAGCACCGGCACCAGCACCAGCGATCAAGACCGTACTCAGCCCTGCTGCGGCTTGGCCATTCCCGACGGGTATTCGTCCCTGAGCGAGTGTTGTTCGGAAGCTTGACTGCTTTTTGGGCAAAATCCCGCTGCAGATGCTCTTTCTGCAGCGGTTTTTTTTCTTTTGCTCGTTCTCGGTGAGTCGTTGAGGTAAGCCTTGTTTTACAGTATTTTCAATCTGATCGTCGACACCATCGCCACGCTGCTGGCCGGCTTGCTCTTGCTGCGTTTCTGGATGCAGGCGGTTCGGGTTCGTCCACCGCTGTCGCTGAGTCAGTTCATGTTCCGGTTGACGGACTGGCTGGTGTTGCCACTGCGCCGTGTGCTGCCCGGCTTGGGTGGGTATGACTGGGCGAGTCTGGTGGGGGCTTGTCTGGTCGGACTGCTCTCGATCGCATTGCAACTGGCAGTACGTTCGGTGTTTGCGGTTGAGCCATGGCTGCTGCTATCTGCATTATCGATAGTGCACTGGATACTTTACGGGCTGATCATCCTGTTGTTCGTCGATGTGATTTTCAGTTGGGTGAATCCGCATGCACCGCTCGCCCCCATGGTGAGAGCCATGAATGAACCGCTGATGCGACCTCTGCGGCGTTTTATACCTCCTGTCGGCGGTGTCGATCTCTCGTCGCTGGTTGCCTTCCTCATCCTGCGTATTGCTGTTTTTCTTGCAGATAATCTGATTTACAGTTTGTGATGACGCAAGCCTGGTGTCACCGGCATGCCGGGTCTTTGCGCATAGCCGTCCATGTGCAGCCGGGTGCGCGTGTCTCGGAGGTGCTCGGGGAGATCGGCGATGCGCTGAAGATACGGCTCCAAGCACCACCCGTCGATGGCAAGGCCAATGAGGCCCTGATCGCGTTCATTGCCGACAAGCTGGACGTCAGGCAACGTGATGTTCGTATATTGCGCGGACAAACCAGTCGACAGAAGTTGCTCGATATCGACAGTACGCTCTCGGTGGAAGAGGTACGCGAGCGATTGTTGTGACGATTTTCCGGGCGTCTCGAAACAGAGATCTGCCGAAGGCTGAACGCTGTTCAGCCTTGGTGAGCACTCAGAACCGGTAGCCGAATTCCTTGTGGAAGTGATCTTCAATCGCGCCCAGTGTCGGCGCATGATTCTGGCCACCCTGGCTCGCTATCTTGATGGCACCCATCAATGAAGCCAGTCTGCCTATGGTCATCCAGTCCATGCCGCGTGTGAGACCAAACAGCATGCCAGCGCGGAATGCATCGCCGCAGCCCGTAGGATCAACCACCTGATGCACCCGCACCACCGGGATATCAAAGCGGCCATCTGCAGTGAAAATTTCCGCACCTTGCTCACCGCGGGTGACCACCAGTGCCGAAACACGCTCGGCGATTTCAGGTAGCGAAAGACCGGTGCGCTCGGTGAGAAGTTCAGCTTCGTAATCATTGACCGCAACATAGGTTGCCAGCTCGATGAAGTCAATCAGTTCAGGTCCGCTGAACATGGGCAGGCCCTGACCCGGATCGAAAATGAAAGGAATCTTCGCCGCCGCACAATCGCGCGCGTGTTCGATCATGCCATCGCGACCATCAGGTGCCACGATGGCCAGTTTGACATCGCCGGCCTCGCTGATTTTGTTGTGATGGGAATTGCCCATCGCGCCGGGGTGAAATGCCGTGATTTGATTATTGTCTGCATCGGTGGTGATGAAAGCCTGCGCCGTATACGCATCATCGAAGCTGCGTATGCAACGCGTGCTGATGCCTTGCTTTTTCAGACGTTCAATATAGGGAGCGCCGTCCTGTCCTAGCGTGGCCATGATCAGTGGATCACCGCCGAGCAACTTCAGGTTATAAGCGATATTGCCTGCACAGCCACCATACTCACGCCGTATGCCGGGCACAAGAAATGCGACATTGATCTTGTGAAGCTGATCGGCCAGCAGCGCTTCCGAAAAGCGTCCGTGAAAGGACATGATGGTGTCAAACGCAAGTGAACCGCAAATCAGTGAAGTCATATCGATGATGTTGTTATGTGAGCCGATGGCCCGGGTCTCTGGAGAAAAAATCAGGGATAAAAAATTCGGATATTGAAACCGTAGGCCGGATCGCCACTCAGTTCAAAGCGCAGACGAATCTCGCGTTCCGACGCAGCGGGTATGCCAGCACGAATCTCGCTGGCTTTCAGGAAATCGGAAGGCATGAAGATTTTGCGAATTTCAGCCTGTCCTATTGCGTCATTGAGCTGTAGATCCAGCGCCGGCCAGGTTTGACTTGTGTCGCTGATATTGCGAAGCAAGACCACCAGCTCGAAATGATTCGCCTGATCTGGCAGAGCCTGTAGTTGACGTGACTCGATGGACAGGGCGTCGATCTGTGCCGGTAGCGTGATAGCGCAACCAATTCGACGGCAGGCAGCGCGCATGTATCTTGCTGCTTCGGGCGAGCGCGCCGCAATTTCATTGCGAAACAGGTATCCCAATTGCGCAGACAAGGTGATCAGCAACAGCGGCACGCCAAGCATGAGCAGAATCTTCCACGCCCGCCCGGTACGCTGACGCTCACGGGCCTCTTGAACAAAACCTGGTGCCGATGGTTCCGTTTCTTCTTCGTCAGTCGTCGACAATCCGCTTGACGTCGGTTCGGTCCATGGCTTGTTCTGCAATTCAGCGATAGCCTTGGAGAGCGCATCAAGTTCTTCCTGCATGCTTGACTCGCTAGGGAGCGAGCCATCTTGCACTGGTCCGAGATCAAGCAGCGTTATTGGGCCCGCCGCGTCATCTTCCGTATGGGTGACTGCTGCCGTGTCGGTCGGTACCACGCGTTCGGACAAATAATCATTGCCATTGAAAATCTCCCGGCATGTGCCGCAGCGGACCATGCCATTACGCAGCGCGAGGTGTTGCGGCGTTACGCGGAACTGCGTTTCACAGTAAGGGCAGCGAGTGGCAAGTGCGGTGGACATGAGGTGCGAATCAGTCGGTACGGCAGCCAGCAAGGGCGACCCAGCCATCGAGTTCGGCCCATACGGACAGTGCAATAAGTGGCGCGTAGCTTGCGATGACTTCATCAGCCTGCCGAGCCAGCACACCGGACAGTACTAATGCGCCACCGTCTGCTACACGGCCGCAGAGCATGGGCGCCATCAGTTTCAGCGGACTGGAGAGAATATTGGCCATCACAAGCTCATAACGAGTGGTCGATCGCGCGGTTTTGAAATCTTCTGGCAGAAAAAAACTGATCTCGCAGTGATTGCGTTCTGCGTTGTCCTGAGCCGACGTAATTGCCTGCTCGTCAATATCCACGCCATCCACAGACCCCAGACCGAGTTTTTTCCCCAGCATCGCCAGTATGCCTGACCCACAACCGTAATCCAGCATCGTTTTTCCTGCTGGGGCATTCGCCTCCAGCCATTCCATGCATAAACGCGTCGTGGGATGGCTGCCGGTGCCGAAAGCAAGGCCGGGATCCAGTTCGAGCACCACTGCGTCGGGCTCGGGCGCATCATGCCAGCTGGGCACAACCCAGATGTGACGACCAATATGGATAGGTTCAAACTGGGATTGGGTCAGTCGGACCCAGTCTTGTTCCGCGACCTCGCGCAAAGAAAAAGCCAGAGGTTGGTCCAGCTCGCACATCAGGCAGGCATCGCGCACGATGGCGGCACAATCTGCTTCTGCCTCTGCCAGTGCAACGACGCGGCTGTGTTCCCATGCATGCTCCGCCGGCTCCATGCCGGGTTCGCCAAACAGGGGGCGCTCGGCCTCGGTACCCTCATCGGCATCTTCGACGGAGACCGAGAGCGCGCCAGCTTCCATCAGCGCATCCGATATTTGCTCGGTCTGATCACGCGGTACTTCCAGGACGATCTCGGTCCAGCTCATGATGACCGCTTATTTTTTGTTGGCGAGTTTTTGTTCGAGGTAATGAATGTTCGTCCCGCCTTCGGCAAAGCGCGCATCGACCATCAGTTCGCGATGCAGCGGAATGTTCGTAAGTATTCCCTCGACCACCATTTCCGAGAGTGCGATCTGCATGCGTTTGATCGCCTGTTCACGGGTCGCGCCGTACGAAATCACCTTGCCAACCATAGAATCGTAATTCGGCGGTACGTAATAACCGGCGTAGGCATGCGAATCCACGCGGATACCAGGGCCGCCGGGCGCGTGCCACGACTGAATGCGGCCGGGCGAGGGGATGAACTTGTATGGATCTTCGGCATTGATGCGGCATTCGATCGCATGGCCGGTGAGTACGATATCGCGCTGGCGGTAGCGCAGCTTTTCGCCGGCGGCGATGCGAATCTGTTCTTGCACGAGATCGATACCAGTCACCATTTCCGTGACCGGATGCTCGACCTGGATACGCGTATTCATTTCAATGAAGTAGAACTCGCCCGCCTCGTACAGAAACTCGAAAGTACCTGCGCCACGGTAGCCGATCTTGCGGCAGGCTTCAGCGCAGCGGTCGCCGATTTTTTCGATCAGCTTGCGTGGAATGCCGGGTGCTGGTGCTTCTTCGATCACTTTCTGATGGCGGCGCTGCATGGAACAGTCGCGCTCGCCCAGCCAGATCGCGTTCTTGAACTCATCGGCGAGTATCTGGATTTCCACGTGACGCGGATTTTCGAGATACTTCTCCATATAGACTTCCGGATTGCTGAATGCGGCGCCCGCTTCAGTCTTCGTCATCGTGACCGCATTGAGCGATGCAGCTTCGGTGTGAACCACGCGCATGCCGCGACCCCCACCACCACCGGCAGCCTTGATGATGACCGGGTAGCCGACTCGACGCGCTGTCTGAATGATGATTTTCGGGTCATCCGGCAAAGCGCCATCCGAGCCTGGTACGCAGGGTACGCCCGCCTTGATCATCGCTTGCTTGGCCGAGACTTTGTCACCCATGAGTCGGATGGAGTCCGAACGCGGACCGATGAAGACAAATCCCGATTGCTCCACGCGCTCGGCGAAATCGGCGTTCTCGGACAAAAAGCCGTAGCCGGGATGAATGGCCTCGGCATCCGTGACTTCAGCGGCGCTGATAATGGCCGGCATCGAGAGATAGCTTTGGGCTGAAGGCGCCGGGCCTATGCAGACGGATTCATCTGCCAGCTTGACGTACTTGGCTTCGCGGTCAGCCTCCGAATGAACGACCACGGTCTTGATGCCCATTTCGCGGCACGCACGTTGTATGCGCAAAGCGATTTCGCCACGGTTAGCGATAAGAATTTTTTCAAACATAGATAGGGAGATGCCCTTAGCGCGCGAGTGTCAGCACCCTGGTTCGGTCCTGAAGGCCTCGCGCTTTGCGAAATTAACCAATAATGAACAAGGCCTGGCCGAATTCGACCGCTTGCCCGTTTTCGACCAGAACCTGACGTATGGTGCCGCTCGCATCCGTATCGATTTCATTGAGCAGTTTCATGGCTTCGATGATGCACAGGGTGTCCCCTTCCTTGACCACCGAGCCTACCTCGACGAAAGGCACTGCGCCCGGTGCAGAGGAGCGGTAGAAGGTGCCGACCATGGGCGACTTGACTACGTGGCCCGTTGGTTCGGCCGGGGCGGCTTCGATGGCAGCGGCTGCCTGCGGTGGTGGCGCGGCATGGGCGACGGCCGGTGCCGGTTGGGCCGCCTGAGGCTGCATCATCACGACCTGACCTTGAGGTGCAGGTGTGCCGGATTTCACGATCCTGACTTTGCTTTCTCCTTCGGTGACTTCCAGTTCCGATATGTCGGACTCGGCCACCAGATCGATCAGAGTCTTGAGTTTTCTTAAATCCATTGAAGTTCTGCCTGCTAGGTTGAGGAAAATTCCCGAGGATCCGAACAGCTTAGCGGAACACGAGAAAATTGGGTTTGGCGATTATCGCCGCCACTTAAAGTTTTTTAACTGCAAATTCGATGGCAATCCGGTAGCCATCAGTTCCCAGGCCGCAAATCACACCCGCTGCGAGATCGGACAGATAGGAATGGTGCCGAAAGCTTTCTCTGCGATAGATGTTCGAGATATGTAGCTCGACAAACGGTATGGCCACGCCCGCCAGTGCATCCCGCAACGCCACGCTGGTATGCGTGAGCGCGCCGGGATTAATGATGATGGCTTGAATCCCCTCTTTTTTTGCTGCATGGATACGGTCAATCAGTTCGCCTTCGTGATTGCTTTGAAAACAGTGCAGTGTCGCTCCCGCCGCCTTGGCCTGGGCGCTTGCCTGCTGCTCGATTTCTGCCAGAGTCGTCGATCCGTAGACCTCAGGCTCGCGGGTGCCGAGCAGATTCAGGTTCGGACCATTGACCATAAGCAAGCTTGTTGCCATGAAGATAGGCCTTGAATTGACGAAGAAGCCGACATTTTGCTGCAAAATGCAGCAGGATGGCAAGCGGAAACGCTTATCGGATCTATAGCGAAGCCAAGTCGGCGCGCACTTTTTTCATATCCAGACGGCCAAGATAGGTCTGGCGGATCTTGCCGTCGGGCCCGATCAGGACCGTAAAAGGCAGTCCGCCTGCCTGATTGCCCAATTGCTTGGACAGCTCGGTACCTTGCATTCCGGCCACCAGCAGTGGATAACTGATCTGCAGTTTTTCTCCAAATTGCTGAATGTTGGAGGGTGAATCGATGCCGATACCGATAATTTGAACATTGCGGCCCGCAATGTCGGCTTGCAGTTCGACCAGTTCAGGCATTTCTGCCACGCAGGGAGGACACCAGGTTGCCCAAAAATTAATCAGCAAGGTTTTGCCCCGCCACTCGGTCAGGCTGCGTTGCTGATTTTTTGTGTCGGGCAGGCTGGTTTGCATCAGGGTGGTGATCGCGGCATTTTCCGCCGGAGCAGGATTCAAGCGTTTTAAGCCAAAATAAGCGCCAATGGAGACAAAAAGAATGGCAATCGCGACAAATGCCGATAATTTGGATTTATTCATTACTTTCCGTCTCTGCCAGTAAAGTTCTCAGGGCCGATATATCGGCTCGTTCAATACGCTTGCCGTTGCTGGTTCTCGCGCCGCCACGCAAATCATCCTGTTCGTACACAGCCAGGTGCACGACCTCATGCTTCCAGAAAAAGGACAGGGTCTCAACGCTGCGATCCGGGCGCCGGAAGTGCGGCGTCTCCGAGACTTCGTAGTCCATGCCCGCATTCAGCAAAAACACCGCCACATCCTTGCTGCTCTCGGCGAACAGCTGCAAATGGATATCCGAATGTTCGC
>JBDKLM010000008.1:0-27014 GCA_039806005.1 Pseudomonadota bacterium | reverse complement strand
AACGCCGTGGATCGCTGGGCCTCACGTCAGGGTGAGCAGACAGCATTGATCGCGATCACCACCGAAACACCGGATGGCACGCCCGCCGAAAAAACCTGGAGCTTCAGTGAACTGCAGTCCGAGGTTGAGCGCATGGCAGCGATCATGCAATCACTGGGTGTGGTCAAGGGTGACACGGTACTGATCTACATGCCCATGATCGCCGAGGCAGTGTTTGCGATGCTGGCCTGCGCGCGTATCGGAGCGATTCACTCGGTAGTCTTTGGCGGTTTTGCTTCCAACAGTCTGGCAACACGCATTGAAGACGCGCAACCCAAACTGATCATCTCTGCAGATGCTGGCTCGCGTGGGGGCAAACCCGTACCCTACAAGCCTCTGCTGGATCAGGCGATTGCCTTGTCCTCGCACAAGCCTGCACACGTGCTGATGGTGGATCGCAAACGCTTTGCGATGGAGATGGTGACGGGGCGCGATGTTGATTACACCGCGCTGCGCGAACAATATCTGCACGCGCGTGTTCCAGTTACGTGGCTGGCTTCGGAGGATATTTCCTATATTTTGTACACCTCCGGTACCACCGGTCGTCCCAAAGGCGTTCAGCGCGATGTCGGTGGCTACGCCGTCGCGCTGGCTGCCTCGATGGACTACATTTTTGAAGGCAAGCCGGGTGAAACGTATTTCTCTACCTCGGACATCGGCTGGGTCGTTGGTCATTCCTACATTGTGTATGGACCATTGATTGCGGGCATGGCGACCGTGCTGTACGAGGGCACACCGCTGAGGCCTGATGCCAGTATCTGGTGGCAGATCGTCGAAAAACACAAAGTAACGCGCATGTTCTCTGCACCGACTGCGGTGCGTGTATTGAAAAAGCAGCCGCCCGAGTTGATGAAGAAATACGATGTGTCATCGCTCAAGGCACTCTATCTTGCGGGAGAGCCGCTGGATGAATCGACCTCTGCCTGGATTGCCGATGAACTGGGTGTCAGCATCATCGACAACTACTGGCAGACGGAGACCGGTTGGCCGGTATTGTCGGTCGCTCGAGGTGTTGAAAACAAACCGACGCGCCTTGGCAGTCCCGGCGTACCCATGCCCGGTTACAAACTCAAACTGCTCAACGAAGCCACGGGTGCTCTCTGTGGTGACAATGAAAAAGGCGTGCTGGTGATTGAGGGGCCGCTGCCGCCGGGTTGCATGCAAACGGTCTACCGCGATGATCAGCGCTTCATCAATACCTACTGGAATAATTTTGCGACCGAGCAGGTGTATTCCACGTTTGATTGGGGCATTCGGGACTCGGATGGCTATTACTTCATTCTTGGGCGCACGGATGATGTGATCAACGTGGCTGGGCATCGCCTGGGTACGCGAGAAATCGAAGAGAGCATCTCCAGTCACCCGAATGTGTCCGAGGTCGCGGTTGTCGGCGTCGAGGACAAACTGAAAGGTCAGGTCGCTGTCGCCTTTGTGATACCCAAGGTCGCGTCCAGCACCGCCACCCCCGAGGCGCGCGCCCAATTGGAGAAAGAAGTCTGGGCGGTGGTAGACAAGCAACTCGGTGCCGTCGCTCGACCTTCACGTGTGCATTGCGTGAATCTGTTGCCGAAGACACGCTCGGGAAAATTACTGCGGCGTTCGATACAAGCCCTTTGTGAAGGTCGGGATCCTGGCGATTTGACGACGATCGAAGATCCGGCGTCGCTGGAGCAAATTCGGCAGGCCCTTCAAAACTGAAGTTCCCGGCGCAGGCCGGGATCCAGTGTTCCCAACATCCACTGCGGGCGCCCATGATGCACATCATGGACGCGCATGCGTCGTGAACGCAGAATGGGAACCGTTCCTTAGTCAGGCCGACCCAGCAACAAATCCCACTGACCAGAGTGAATGAATGGCTGGCGACGTCCTCTGCCGCGCCGAATGGGTCTGGGGCGCAGTGATGAGGGAACCAGTTTATTCACGCTTTGCCGCATATCCACCAGCTGCTCCGATTTCAATAGCCTCGTCAGGCTGAGCATGGTTTCGCGGAAAAGATAAATTTCTCGTGCGCTGCCTTGGGTTTTCACCGAGGCGTCGAGAAATTCATTGATCAGATCGTCGCTGCGAGGCAGGATTTCTGTGATGTAGTTACTGTCGTCAAGATAAGCACTCATGGGATCGCTCTTTGTGTCAGTCTGCAAGTTAATGACTAGAAACGGCAGTCTAGCGATTATTTTTTTGATGTCTAGCAGTGCGGGCTTGAGACAAATCAATCGCAGGTGACACTCTGCGATGGCACAAGTTTTTGTTTTTAAAGTTGCAATTTTATTCGATTGAATTTTTGATAAATGCGCGATTCAAATCGATTTTTCGCATAACAAATCCCATATTCATCAAGTGTGCGACACCGTTGGCGTCGTTGTTTTATATCAAATTCCTTTGGCTTCTATGACAACAAAATGGTCCATGGCAGTGGGCTTGCAATTCATGCGAATACCTCACTGCTCATCAATTCACCCGAGACCAAGGAAGCCTCATGGAGTACCTCAATCAGGAACAAAAAAAGTATTTGTATCAATTGCTCAACGATCGCGAGCAAGATCTGCGTGATGACATCAAGCGCGAGGTCAGTCTGCAGGATGACTATGTGCAGCTGGCCAGCGAAGTCCCTGATCCTGGTGATTTATCGTTCGCCAATTTGTCGATCGACATCGGTAATGCAGCTGTGGGTCGCGATATGCATGAATTGCGTGCGATTGAACTGGCGCGTAAAAAACTCGATAGTGGTACTTACGGCGAATGCATCCATTGTGGCTACGAAATTCCTTTCGAACGACTGCAGGCTATTCCCTTTGCAGAACGTTGTGCGCCCTGTCAGGAGAATTTCGAGCGTACCCATCAGGATGGCATCAAGGGCTCCACGATGTGAGCGTTCGTGGTTGTCACGTATATCGGGTGTGACAATCGCGTGGATGCTAAGGCCCTTGATTTTACGAGCTCATCTACGCTGATTCGTTATAAAAACGCGGGTTTGCTCGGCATATCCCCAAGTCTCTTACAATCCCCCTTTGCCTGCGTAAATCGTGGGTGGGTATTTGGAGACCCTGCATGAGCATTTCCTCTGATGCGTTGATGACCCTGCGGCATGCCTTGCGCATGACGCGCCGGGACTGGCGCGCTGGCGAGTTACGTTTTTTGCTTGTTGCTTTGGCCGTCGCCGTGGCGGCTTTGTCGGCAGTGGGATTTTTCGTTGATCGCATGAATGCCGCGCTCGAGCGTGATGCAAAAGAGCTGCTGGGCGCCGATTTGCTGGTACGCAGCGATTACCCTCTGCGCGAGGTGTGGCGCGCCGAAGCCGCTTCCCGCGGTTTGATCAGCGCCGATGTGGTGAGCTTTCCCAGCATGGCCACGACCGGAAGTGCAGAGACAGAAGATACACGCCTGGTGGCAGTCAAGGCTGTTTCATCCGCCTACCCTTTGCGGGGTGAGCTTCGTCTGCGCACGGCAACCGCCGAGCTCGCCACCAAGGGGGCGCCGCAGCCAGGTACGGTCTGGGTGGATACGGCGTTTCTGTCATTGCGCGGGCTTCATCTGGGTGATGCCATGACACTGGGTGAGCGGCGCTTTACGATTGCTGCTGAAATTCTTCTTGAAAAAGATCGCGGTGCAGGATTCATGAACTTTGCACCACGCGTCATTCTGGCGCTGCCTGATCTTGAATCGACCGGACTGGTGCAAAACGGTTCTCGCATCAGCTACCGCCTGCAGCTTGCAGGAAATCCTTCGGACATTGCCTCTTTTCAGCGCTGGCTGGAAAACGATATCAAGACCCATGACGTACGTGGCGTACAACTTGAGTCGCTCGAAACCGGTCGTCCCGAAATGAGAACGACCCTCGAGCGTGCGCGACAATTTCTTTCGCTGGTCAGCTTGTTGACCGCCATGCTGGCGGCATTGGCCATTGCAATGGCATCACGACGTTTCATGCAACGCCATCTCGATGCCGTCGCCATGCTGCGTTGCCTTGGCATGAGGCAAAGCGAAGTCACACGCATGTACATGATCGAATTCATCCTGATCGCTACCCTTGGTGGTTTGCTTGGGGCGGCCATAGGCTTTGGCGCCCATTTTCTATTGCTGGAATGGCTGGGTCCCTTGATGACGACGCGACTGCCGCCGCCGGGCTGGATGCCGCTGGTGCAGGGCGTGGCAACCGGTCTCTTGCTTTTGCTCGGATTTGCGATACCGCCAGTACTGCAATTGCGCAACGTCCCGCATAACCGTGTGATTCGGCGCGAGCAGAATCCTCCGAAAGCATTCACAGTGTCTGGCTATCTGCTGGCATTACTCTCGTTTCTGGGATTGCTGCTCTGGCAGGCACGCGACCTCAGGCTGGGACTGTTGACCTCGGGTGGATTCATCGCCTTGCTGGCGGTCTCCTTTCTGGTGGGCTGGCTGCTATTGCGATTGCTGCAGGGCATACGCATACCACCTGGCTGGCCTGCATGGCGTTTTGCGCAAACTTCGCTCAAACGTCGACCAGCCGCTACGGTCTTGCAAATGGTTGCCTTGTCACTTGGTCTGATGGCCTTGCTGCTGCTGACCGTTATCAGACAGGATCTGGTTGCCGCCTGGCGCCAGTCATCACCACCGGATGCACCCAATCACTTCATCATCAACATACAACCCGATCAGCGGGAGGCGGTTGCACGGGAACTCGTGCAGAGTGGCATTGCCGATGTCAGTCTTGCGCCGATGATACGCGGACGCTTGTTGCAGGTTGACGGGCGCAATATCAGCAGTGCCACTTATACCGAGGAGCGCGCACAAAGACTGATCGAGCGAGAATTCAATCTGTCCACGCTGATGGAGCTTCCTGCTCACAACACGATTATCGAGGGACGCTGGTTTGATGATGCACAACCTGAAGCATCTGTTGAGCAGGGTCTGGCAAAAACCCTGGGACTCAAGCTTGGCGATGTACTGCGCTTTGATGTGGGTGGGCAAAGCATCGATGTAAAAATAACGAGTCTGCGCAAATTGGATTGGGGGTCCATGCGCGTGAATTTTTTCGTGATACTCAATCCCTCCGCCGCTAAAAATCTGCCCGCGACTTACATCACTGCATTTCATTTGCCTGTCACCCAACAGTCGCTGGTCAACCAACTGGTACGTCACTATCCCAATCTGACGATTGTCGATGTTGGCAGCATGGTGGTTCAGGTACAGCAAGTGATTGATCAGGTGATTGCTGCAGTCGAGTTTCTGTTTCTGTTTACGCTGGTGTCAGGTGTGATGGTGCTCGCAGCTGCCATGCTGATTTCACAGAACGAGCGCGCCCATGAAGCTGGACTGCTGAGAGCGCTCGGCGCCACACGACGTGAACTGTCACACGCGCAATGGGTCGAGTGCTTGCTGGTGGGTACGTCCGCCGGTCTGCTTGCCGCCGGCGGTGCCTCGCTGGTGGGATGGGTGCTCGCGCATCAGGTCTTCGAATTCGAATGGCAATTCAGCCCGCTGGTCTGGATCATCGGTATTGCAGCGGGCATTGTCTGTGCCTTGTCGGGTGGATGGTTCGGCCTTCGTAACGTTCTCTCGAGGCCGCCCATACAGACCCTGCGAGAAGCATGAGGGGTATCAAGAGCGCATCCTGATGATCCACCTACAGTCATTCCCAGAGATTGGTAGGCCGGTACGTTTCAGGGGAGGCGGGTCATCATGCGCAGCAGGGTGTTGGCAATGGGAGTGGTGCTGTGGCTGTCCGCGTGCACATCGATGGCGCCCGGTATTCAGTTTGGCAAAGCGCAGCCACCCGTCGTGGAGGCTGATGGCACTGATCCTGCGATGGCGCCCGCCGAAATTCTTGCGATCACCCCGCGTCTGGTGCGGCAGGAAAAACAGCTGCGCGATCAGCAAGTCGCCGAAGACATCAGCGCCCTGATACAGCCGGCTCAAGTCTACCGCCTCGAGGCGGGTGATGTTCTGCACATCGTGGTCTGGGACCATCCCGAATTATCAGCCTCCATGCTGCCCGCTGGCGTACCCGGTGCATTGGGAGTAGCCGGTGTCGCAGTCAGTCCCATGCAGCCACAATCCGGATTTGAAATAGACCGACAAGGGATGCTTGATTTTCCTTATGCGGGCAAGTTGAAGGTGGCAGGACTCACCACCGTCGAGGTACATGAGCAGCTGATCCAGCGCTTGTCTCGCTATTTGAAAAATCCCAAAGTCACACTGCGGGTACTCACCTATCGCAGCAAGCGTATTTATGTCGATGGTGAGGTCAAACAACCCGGTGTTCAGGCCATCGACGATTTACCGATGACGCTCACCGAGGCCATCAATCGTGCGGGTGGCGTTACACCGATGGCAGATCAGAGTCGCATCATGGTCAGTCGCGATGGCAAGACCTACCAGATCAATATGCCGCAACTGGTTCAGCGCGGCGTCAATCCTTCGTCCATCATGCTTGTCAGCGGTGATGTCGTGCGCGTACTCTCGCGCGATGAAACCAAAGTCTTTATCTCGGGTGAAGTGACATCGCCACGGGCGCTACCCATGCGCAACGGTCGTCTGACACTCAACGAAGCATTGGGCGAGGCCGGTGGCATCAATCCTGTCACCGGCGACGCGCGTCAGGTCTATGTCGTTCGTCGTAACAGTCAATCGTCAGTGGTGTATCAACTCGATGCCAATGCACCAGGTGCGCTAGCCATGGCCGAGGGATTCGAACTCAATCCGCGAGATGTGGTGTATGTCGCTGCGACTCCTCTGACGAACTGGAACCGTACGATCAGCGCGATGATCCCCGGTGCGCTGCCCACTGCGGTGATCGCTACCACACCAGGACGCTGAAGTGATTCGCAATATTCTCTTGCTATGCACAGGCAATATCTGTCGCAGTCCCATGGCTGAGGGAATTTTGCGAGAGCTGCTGCCCATGCATGATGTTTTTTCTGCGGGTCTGAGCACCATGGAAGGCAGCCCTGCTGACCCACTCGCGATTGAGTTGATGTGGCAGTCCGGCATCGATATCAGCGAGCATCGTTCTCGAAATGTGGCGAGTTGGATGATGCGTGAAGCTGATCTTGTGTTCACCATGGACAGTGCCCAAACCCAGTTTGTTATTCGCCGCTATCCACTCGCCAGTAAAAAAGTCGAACGTCTTGGCCAGCCCTGCGGACTGGATATTCCCGATCCATATCAGCATGGACTGGCCGCGTTTTGTCACTCACTGTGCCTGATCGAGCGCGCCGTGCAGTGTCGGCTTCCCGGCCTGGCACGCAACACTACTTGCTTGATACATTGATTCCCGGAAGCCCAATGAATTCATTGTCTCCTCATCTGATCACGCCATCCGAGCCTCCTGTGATCCTGGCGGAGGATAAAGAAGCTGATCTGATGGCCTATGTGCAGTTAATCATCGATCAGCGCTGGCTGATTTTTTTAATCACGCTGTGCATTTCTTTGGCTGGCGTACTCTATGCAATGCTGGCTCGACCGGTCTACGAAGCGAGCTTGATGGTGCATGTTGAAGAAAAAGGCCAGCGCGAGCCTAAAAATATTTTGGGCGAGGCGGGTTCCATCATTGATTACAAGACAGCGGCAGCCGCTGAGGTCGAATTGCTCCGCTCGAGGATGGTGATCGCTCATGCCATCGACCATCTCCGCTTGTACATCGATGCCAGACCAATACGATTCCCGATCATTGGCAACTGGCTGGTACAGCACAATATGCCGCTTCAAGAATTGCTGCCTGCACTGCAGGACACGGGTGGCTATGCCTGGGGTGATGAGCATATCAAGGTTTCAGAGTTTACTGTGCCTGTATTGCTCGAAAATCGCAGTTTCACTTTACAGGTGGGCGACGAGGGTAGCTATCAGGTCACCGAAAAAGAAAGTGGCATCAGCTTCAGCGGAAAAATAGCCGAGACGATCAACGTCAGTACGCGCTTTGGTCTCATCGTATTGCGTATTGACGAACTGCGTGGCCGGTCCGGTGTACGTTTCGATCTCATACGCAGTTCTCGTCTCGCCACGATCGAGTCGGTGCAGCGCGCACTCGATGTCAGTGAAATCGGCAAGCAATCCGGCATTCTGCAAGCGACATTGAAGGGCAGTAGTGCGGATTCGGTCTATCAGCTACTCAATGCAATAGGCCGCGAGTACATGGCCCAAAACAGTGCGCGACGTACCGAAGAAGCCGACAAGTCGCTCGCTTATCTGAATCAGCGCTTGCCCGAGCTAAAGCAACAACTGGAACAGGCTGAGGCTCGCTATAACCAGTTCCGCAATATGCACGGCTCGGTCGATCTGGGTGAGGAAGGTCGCATCACACTGCAGCGTTCCGCTGCCGCGCGAACCCGTCGAATGGAACTGGAGCAAAAGCGTACTGAGCTGCTCTCGCGTTACACACCCAATCATCCCGCAGTCATCAGTACCGATGAACAGCTGCGCGATGTGAATACTGAAATCAGGCAGACTGCGGCCGAGCTGAAAAATCTGCCGGTACTGGAGCAGGAGATGGTACGACTCTCGCGTGATGTGAAAGTCAACAGCGAGCTTTATGCCGCTCTGGTGTCATCAGCCCAACAATTGCAACTGACGACCGTGGGTAGGACCAGCAATGTGCGACTGGTCGATGCGCCAGAAAGGCCAGAGCAGCCTGTCACGCCCAACCGGCCGCGTATTATCGCTATTGCCATCTTCGCTGGGCTGTTTGTCGGTATTCTGATCGCCTTCCTACGTCGCTCTCTGCAAACGGCCTTTGACGATCCGGTGCAGCTCGAGCGCGCCTCGGGTGTACCGGTCTACGCCAGCATTCCCCACAGTCGAACACAGGAAAATCTCGCCGAGCGTAGTGACGAGTCGGCAAATCTACCTCTGCTCTCGCGTATTTCAAGCATGGATATCGCTGTCGAGAGCTTGCGTAATTTTCGTACCGCGCTTCAATTCTGCATGAATCATGCATCCAACCGCATCGTGCTGATCACCGGTCCGACGGAAGGTATGGGCAAGTCCTTCGTCTCCGTGAACCTCGCTGCCATCATGGCGGCAAGTGGTCGACGGGTGCTGCTGATTGATGGTGATTTGCGCGATGGCCATTTGCATCGCTATTTTCATGGGGACCGGCAGGGAGGTTTGTCGGATCTCCTGTCCGGCGCACCGATCGATGGCGTACTGAGGAAAGACGTGCTTGAGCATCTGGATTTCATCGCCACCGGTAGTCTGCCGCCAAATCCGTCCGAAATACTGCTGCGTCCTGCGATGGCGAGCATGTTGGCGCACCTGGCGCCACAGTATGACCTCATCCTCATTGATGCAGCTCCCTTGCTGGCGGTTGCAGACAGTTTGATACTAGGGTCGCATGCAGGGGCTATTTTTCTCGCCACGCGAGCTGGCGTGACTACACCTGCCGAGGTCGGCGAATCTCTCAAACGCCTCGCGCGTGCCGGGCTTTCAGCCAAGGGTTTGCTGTTCAATGACATGCCAGTTCGCCCAGGTCGCTATGGCTATGGCGGCCATTACGGCTATGGGAAATTTCGGCAGCTTGGTTACTCGGGCGCGATATCGCGCCATCCGAATACGGATGTGAGTGCGTAAACCATCCCGACGTCCTTATTGCTGATTCGAACCGCCATGCACACTGCTGCATTTGTCGAGAACACTATGACTGAGAAATCCGGTCTTGCTGCCGAATTTCATCGATGGCCTTTGCCTGGCTATATTTGGCCCGCGCTGCATGGCATTTATCAGAGTATTTTTTGCAGTGAACCGCATTTGCGTGTGCACGGCAGTTTGCGTTCCGATATTCAGGCATGGGTCACGCGCAGCAATTGCGGTATTGCGGGGGTGATTTTATTTCAGGTGAGGGGCAGGGTGGCACGAGTCATCAATGAAATGCATGTGCTTGATGCAGGACAGCTGAACAAATTCGCCAGAGCCTTGTTCAGGGCATACGCGGAAGTCGATGCGATTTGCTTGCATGCCATTCACATCCAGGGCAATGGCATGCTCCTGCCCCTGCTGAAAGCCGAGTACTCGGAAGATTATTTGCTGGCCTTGCCAGATTCTGCCGAAGCCTGGAAGGCCAGTCTCTCATTGCAGACGCGTGAAAAGCTTCGCTATCACTATCGGCGCAGCTGTCGCAAGCAACCAGATCTGCGTTTTCGACAAATCAATGGATACGACATGAGTGAAGCTCAGTTTGATCGAGTCCTTCAGCTCAGCCGGGCCCGCATGTCGCGCAAAGGCCGGTCTTTCAATATGAATGAGCGCGAGGCGCAATGTTTGCGCGCGATGATCCGGGAATGTGGACAGCTTTCGGTCATCGAGATCGAAGGCGAGATTTGCGCAGGCCTTCTGTGCACCCGACTCGAAAAATCCATTTTCATGCATGTCATCGCGCACGATCCTCGACATGATGATCTTCGACTGGGATTTCTATGCTGCGCGCTCACGATTGAAGCGGCTATCGCCAGCCGAGCCGAGCGATTTCATTTTCTTTGGGGATCTTACGATTACAAGACTCGCCTCGGTGGCCGGAGGTGGAGCTTGTATCGGGCAGTGGTGTTCAGATCCTGGTTGCATGCGCTCGCGCATCCCTGGCTGCTGGCGGGTCAGATGGCACAGCGAGCAAGGCAAAAAATTAAACAGAGGCGCCATCATTAAACGGGGGAACGCATGTTCATAGACACGCGCCAGATCAGTCAGGATAAAGCGCTGATCGCCACGGTGTGCATCATCGGTGGCGGCGTCGCTGGAATTTCAATCGCGCGTGAGCTTGAAAAGCAGGGTATCGATACCTGTCTACTGGAGAGCGGTGGTTTGCAACCAGATCAAGAGACGCGCGATTTATATCGCGGCAAGGCAACTGGATTGAATTATCAGTTTGCCGACGGCTGCCGTGCACGTTTTCTTGGGGGTAGCAGCAATTGTTGGGGGGGCTGGAGCCGGCCATTGGATGCCTGGGATTTCGAGCAACGCGACTGGGTACCCTATAGCGGCTGGCCGTTTGGTTTGTCTCATCTTGAGCCGTATTACGGTCGTGCCCATGAAGTCCTCAAGCTGGGCCCCATCAATTTTGACCCTGACTTCTGGGAAAAGGCAATTGCACGACCCGATGTGCGTCGCATGCCATTCAATTCCGGTCAGGTGCGCGATACGATTTCTCAGTTCAGTCCACCAGTGCGATTCGGGAAGGAATACCGACGCGAATTGCGCAATGCCCGCTATGTCCGTGTTTTTTTGTATGCGAATGTCACCCAGCTCGTGCCGGATATGCTTGCGGGGCGCATCAAGGAAGTCGCGGTGCAGTCTCTAACCGGAAAACGAATGCGGGTCGCCGCGCGTATCTTCATACTAGCCACGGGCGGTATCGAAAATGCGCGATTGCTGCTGGCGTCGAACAAAATTTTCCCTGCTGGTCTGGGTAATCAGCATGACCTGGTTGGTCGATTTTTCATGGATCATCCGCGTCTTTTAAGTGGCGACATTCAATTTTCTCGTCCATGGTCGCGTAACAAGCTGTATGACATTAAGTACCACTACATGAATTCGGCTGTCGCTGCTCAGGGCGTTCACATTGCAGCGCAGCTGGCACTTACGCCAGAGACATTGAAAAAAGAACGCTTGCTGAATGCGCGTATCTGTTTTTGTTCCGAGTTTCCGGGCGAGGGCAGTCGGGGTGCGCAGGCGCTGTTTCGCTGCAAGCAGGCCTTATTGTCCAAAGATCAGCCTGGCTGGCGTTTGCGCGATGATGTACTGACCATGGCCAAAGAGCCACTGAATACCTTTACTTATGGATTCACGCGGCTATTTCATCCGCGTGCCATGATCAAAAAAGTCAGTTTTCAAGTCATCATCGAGCCAGCACCCAATCCGGAGAGTCATATCAGCTTGTCTTCTACACAAAAAGATGCCTTAGGTATGCCGCGCGTTGAAGTTGATTGGCGACTTGATGCACAGGTCAGACGCACCGCTGATCGCAGCCTTGCCTTGATTGCGAGTGAGCTGAGGCAATCAGGTGTTGCTGAAGTAGTACTTGATCCTTCCATTGAGTTGCATGGATGGCCAGCGACTCTGGAGGCTGAGGGCACCTGGCATCACATGGGAACGACGCGCATGCACATCGATGAAAAGCAGGGTGTGGTGGACGCGAACGCTAAGGTTCATGGAATCGCGAATTTGTATATTGCAGGCAGTTCGGTGTTTCCAACCGCCGGCGCTAATTTTCCAACAATTACCATCACCGCACTGGCACTACGGCTCGCAGAGCATGTTATTGGGCAGCTCAAGAATGCATCCAGCACGCTCGTGGAGGAAATCGATCTTGTTCAGAATGATTCTGTTACTCCCGAAAATTCGGTTGCAGCATCGATCAATGTCAATGGTTTGTCTGCTGTCTGATCGACAGCTTAGTTACTAAATTAAATTTTTTTAATTCCCTTCCGGAACTCTTATCCATCGGCAACGCTCTCAAGAGGGCTTTGCAAACGATCTGTGTTGTCGAGCAGATCAGACTCAATCGATGGAGAGAATTTTGATAAAACAATTCACACGTAAAAGCAAAACGATGCGCGCGCGGTCGCTGACTGCAGCTACCAGTGTTTCTTTTATACTGGCGGCTTGTGGGGGTGGTTCCGGCACTGCGCAATACGCAATTGACTCAGCGGGTAATCTGGCATCAGCCAAGGTCGTCAATACCAATCCCAATGGTACGGTCACGACCACCGTCGCATCTTCCTCGGGCGGGACGACAGGTACAAGTACTACAACGACGACCACCACGCCAACGACAACGGCTCCCAATCCCGCTACAACAACACCAGCGACTTCAACTACACCCACCACCAGCACACCCATGCCTTTCGGTCAGGCTGCCGGGACGTACAAGCTCGCCTTTCAGGAAGAATTCGATTCTTTTAACACTGCGGTATGGAATGATGCCATTTGGTACGAAACCAGTAACGCCACCAAGAACTACACGGTGTCCAACGGTAGTTTGAAAATATGGCCACAACGTGATGCGAGTGGAAAATTCTTCAACCGTACTATCGACACCGACGGCAAGTACTATCAGACCTATGGCTTTTTCGAGATCGAGGCCAAACTCCCGATTGGTAAAGGCACCTGGCCCGCATTCTGGTTATTCAACCACATAGGCACTCGACGTCCGGAGATTGACGTGATGGAAGCGTATTCGGGTGGCGGACCCAACAGCGGATGGTCTGATTCGAACCTGCATCCCACCGCCTATGCACCCACCGTATGGCTGGATGCCGGGCGTCTCGGTGGATCGAAGACCATACTAACCTCGGATTTGTCCGCAGCCTTCCATAAATATGCTTTGAAATGGGAGCCGAACAAGCAGACTTTCTACTTTGACGGTCGCGAAATTTACACCCTGAATGTCACGATGCCGGATCCGATGTACATCATGCTGGACCTCTGGTACGGCAGTGCGAGCGGAACACCTGACAATACGACACCAACGGGTATAGGCAATTCATACGAAGTCAACTACGTTCGGTCGTGGAAACTGAGTTGATGCGCTAAGCCTGTTTTTTATAAATTTCCTCATGGACCAGCCTTGTGCTGGTCTTTTTTTGATTTTCTCCAACAGCCTCCGATCACAAAAGATCAGGATAGCTCGAATGGGAGGATATTGATCAATGAGTCGACTGATACAGGCACTGCTGATTGTAAGTTCGCATGCAATGGCAACCCCATTGCCGATGCCAACGCACATCCACGATGGCGATACGGTATTACTTGAATGTGGTCGCACCTACGTCGGGGAACTCGATTTGTCAAACCGCCGCAGCGTCACCGTGACCACACTCGGTGATTGTGGCCGCGCGACGATCACGCCAGCGCAGCCGGTTATGGGTTGGGAAAATAATGCTCGGGATCCACGACTTTGGTCGGCCCGACTTGAGAACGCGCCGGTGCAATTCGAAGTGGCAGGTCAATTTCTGTCCCTCGCCCATCATCCCAATCACCCGAATCAGTGGCTGCAAGGGCAAAAGCGCTCGGCGCTGCAATTGAAGGCAAAGCTGCCCGATGCCGAACTGGCCGGTGCGACTCTGGTCTGGCGTGCTGCAGACTGGTTGATACAGACGCGAACGATTGCGCGTTATGAAGGCGAAATTTTGCAACTTGCGTCTGGCGATGACGACGGCTTTGGCTTGGTCCCAAAGACCGAATTTTATGTCGAGGGCAAGCGGTGGATGCTGGACTCGCCCGGTGAGTGGATACATGCCGATGGCTGGCTGCATGTATGGCCACCCGATGGTAAATCGCCCGAGGGACGCGCCTGGGCGACCCAACGCGCGCATGCCATTAATGCAAGTGGGTCACAAGATGTAAGCATCCATGATCTGAATATTTTTGCCGCTACGCTGGGTATCGATGGCAGCGACAGTCGCCACTTGGTGTTGTCGGACGTCGATATCACCAACAGCGGCGAGGAAGCCATTCTCATCGGTGGCAGCGGCGCAAGGCTGCAAAGAATCCGGGTCAGCGGGACCGTACAGAACGGCATACGGGCCAATGATGATGCCAGTGATGTAAATATTGTCGATAGCCAGATTGATGGTGCCGGCATGCTGGGCATGCCCCGTCGGTCCAAAGGCGCGATTGTCTTTGAGTCAGCGCGCGGCCAGACCCTGCAGCGCAACCGCATCACAAACACAGCCTACATCGGCATGCGTGTATTTCGCCATGCGATGGTTACGGACAATGTGATTGATGGCGCTTGTCTCAGGCTAGGTGATTGCGGTGGTATCTACATCTTTGCGCGTGATAGACAATCCCTGGATGCGGTCATCGAGAGAAATAAAATCATGCATCTCCAGGGGCGCATGTCGCATGCGATCTACCTGGATGACTTCGCCAATGGCGTCACTGTTCGCGCGAATCAAATCATGCAGAATTCCGGCGGTATGCAACTGCACAATGCCTTCAACAATCTGATAACGAAAAATATCTTTGCTGAAAACATGCATGAACATATTCTTTTTAATGAGACTGCCCCATTTGCATCCATCAGGCATAACCGCATCGAAGGAAATCAGTTCATATCTCGCAAAGAGATACCGAGCTTTCGTCTCTGGAGTCATCACGGAGATCGGAATGTGCGTCATTTCGCTGAATTTGACAGCAATGTCTATGTCAGTACGCCCTCTCATTTCGCCGAAGTCGAAGGGCATGGCGTGTTGAGTTACAAGGCGTGGCAAACGATGATGGGCGAAGAATCACACGCAGGTTTCTCAGTGCCGGGCACTTCGCCACAACTCGCCGGGGAGCGCCAGAAGAAATAAGCTGTTCGTCACGAGATATCGCCTCATCAGCCGCGAGGGCTCGCGGCACAAGCGGTAAAGCCATTCCAACCCCAGCCGCTGCCAGCTCTGCGGCGCACGAGGCAGTACGCCCGCATGGTAATCAAATGCCGCACCCACGCCCAGCATCACGGTCCGAACACGATCACGATGCGCTGCCATCCATATCTCCTGCTTGGGGCAGCCCAATCCTACAAACAGCAATCGCGCCCCCGAGGCATTGATGATGTCAATGATGTGGTCATCTTCAGACACGCTCAAGGGTCGAAAGGGTGGCGATAGCCTGCCGGCGATCTGCAAATCCGGAAAGGCCTGCTGCAGTCTTTGTGTCAGGCCAGCCAGTGTGGTTTCGGTACTGCCCAACAAGAACACGGATAACTGCAAGCGTGCTGCTTCAGCCATCAAATGCCACATCAAGTCAGGTCCACTGATGCGCTGCTGCTCTGGCCATCCGATTTTGCGCATCAGCCAGGCGACGGGTGCGCCGTCGGGCGTCGACATATCGGCAAGCTGCAAAGCTCGCCCGAGCGCTTCATCATGCCGGGCACTGACAACCACATGCACATTGCACAGGCAAACCATTCTTGACTGCTTTTCGCTGGCCCATCGCAAGATACGCCCCAGTGCCTGTTCCCATGACAGGGTATCGATACGGGTTCCGAGCAAAGCTACGCTATCAGCTCGCATAGGCACCTCGCCCAAAAGATCATCAGTATTGATTGAAGCGCAAATGAGCAGGAGGCTCACTGACTGTGCGCAAAACTTTATCTGACCCTTTGGCGAAGATAAGCTTCTCTTTCAGACGGAATGCCCGGATGTTTTCAGAAATGATAGAAAGCGCACGTCAGAGAACACGGCAGCGCATTGATGAAGCCTTCATCAACTTCAGTGGTGGCGAGGAAGCCTATACCGGCAAGAATGCCCATCGCCGTCTCAAGCTCAATACATCCAATTGCAGACCCGTGCAGGAAAACATCCGACTGCCTTTTGATGATGAAGCTCTCGATTGGGTGGCCTGTCACGAATTAATCGAAACTTGCGTAAGCTTTGAGCGTCAGGTCAGACTGCTCAGAGAATTACTGCGCATCGCGAAAAAAGGAGTCTTTGTTTCCACACCCAATCGGTGGCACCCTTTGTCAGGCTGGCTGCGTCCGCCGCCGCATGCAGGTTTGCTGGATGCGATGAAGATCAAGACCATGGTGGATGTCTTGCCCGGGCATCTGCCCTGGCGTCTTGGTCATGTCAGAGTGATGGGTGTGAAATCACATTACTTTCTCATGATCTGGAAAGATGAGCGCTATGTCCCGGCGCCGGAGGCCGATCAGCCCGGCATTGTCGAGGCGCCGCCCGGGCGGAATTCGACGGGCAACGAAGCCAAGGAAGTGATCCAGAGCCTTCCATAACTGCAGTCGCTCGATATCCAGTGCGTGACACCACAAATGAAAAACCTGACCGTGCTGCTCCAGATGATCGAACAGCCGATACAGGCGCATCAGCCAGTCATCCTCCATCACGATGGCCCGAAAGGCCGGCCATCGTTTCTCGTAGGATCCTTGCGAAATAAAATTTCTGATCAATACATGCCGCTTGTGCGGATAAAACTGCAGCGAGGTCGGTATCGCAAAACGCTGCTCGCCTGTGTCGGCACACATATTTTTCGTGGTACGTGCGTAAGTAAAGCCAGCGCATCTGACCATGGAGACATGTCGATCATGGAATTTTCCACCGGGGTAGCAAAAGCCGGAGACGGCTTGTCCTATGCGCTGCTCCAGCTCGTTTTTTCCTTCGCTGATCTGACGCCAGGCTTCGCGATCATTGACTCGTGTCAGGTAGTGATGATCCAGCGTGTGTGAGCCAATCTCGAAATACCGAGACAGTTCTCTGGCTTGTGCCGCCGTCATCACTGGCGGACCTTCTGCATTGCGAATGGGCAGATAGAAGCTCGCTCGCAAGCCGTGTCGGGCCAGCCTGTCGGCAATGCGCAAATCCAGTGGATGACCATCATCGACCGACAGACTGAATGTCAATCGACTCATGAGCGAGTGCGCGCAGCTGCAGCTGTATCGAGATCGTGAGGTCTACCGGAGTATCTCGCGTGGTGATTGAAAATTGGGGTAAAAATCATGACGAAGGCGAGTGGCGCTGCAAGAGCTGCTCGCGCCAATGATGCAACCACCATCCCAGCCAGCCATCCAGACGTCCACGGCTAATGGCATAGCCGTGGATGAGTTGCTGGCCGATCAGGTTTGCCGAACCGATGTGACGCATTGGTTTGAGTAGTGGTGACACCAGACCTCGCATGATCACCCAAGCGGGGAGTCGATGTTTCGCATACATGGCCCCGGTACCCCGCGCTCGCAGACGCGCGCTCTTCAGCGCGTTAGGACTCACCGCAAGCTGCGGTGGCTCGACCCGATGGTGAACATGCGCATCAGGTTCGTGTGCAACGAGTGCGCCCGCACGCAGTGCACGAAAAATCATGTCGGTTTCCTCCCCGGCGCCGAACCACCGACCCACGCCCAAGCGACCATCGAACCCGCCGATGCGATCGATCAGACTGCGCTGAAAGAAAAGGGTAATCGACGACACGGGAATATCCCGAAAGCGTGAAGAGCGATGCCAAGTCAATAGGCCCGGTGGAAGTGCGTCATCCTGTTCCACCCATCGGCTGATGATCCCTTGTGGCCGATCGCGACGACGGCTGCGTAACCTGATGCGCTCCAGCGTGTGCGGCTCATACCAGCAATCATCATCCGGAAAGCCCAACCACTGGCCGCTGGCCTGCGCGATACCCGCATTTCGTGCCAGCGCCAGATTGGGCGGGGAGTGATACAGGTGCCGAACAGCGAGGCCCAGACAGCGTGCCCTGTGCACGATGGGCATCAGTCGCTCATCCTGATTCTGGTCGACGACGATCACTTCGAAATCATGAAATGTTTGTACCAGAAGCGAGTCAAACAGGCGATTGAGCTCGGCAGTACGACCCACGGTAGCCAATATCAGTGAAAAATCACGCATGACTGACTTCCGGTGTCTGCGCCCGACGACTGTCGCGCCATCGCCGTGCGACATAACGCGCCCTGTGCATCAGCCGGTTTAGTGGATTGAATCCGGCGTGCGCAAGTCGGACCTGCAAGTCTTCGCGCACCGCAGCGCTGCGTTCCCGGGTTGACAGACTGCCTGCGTGCTCGCGAAAAGCCGTGAGTGGCTTGTGTATTTCAAGGGGATCTGCCAGCAGAGAAAGTCGCAGCCAAAGGTCGTAATCCATGGCGTAGCGAAGCTTGGTATTAAAGCCGCCCGCTTGCATCAATAATGAGCGTTTGACGAAGCATGCGGGATGCGGGATGAAATTGCCGTGCAAAAGTTGTCTGCGGCTGTAGCGTGGCGCTGTGTAGCTCTCGGGTATCAGCTGCCCATCAATGGCACTTAGTGTCCGACCAAACAGCCATTGGCAGTGCGTGGTTCTGAAGCTCTCGGCTACGATCTTGAGTACATCGGCGTGCAGATAAAAGTCATCCGAATGAAGGAAAGCGACAATGTCACGGGTAGCCACCGCAAGGCCGGCATTCATCGCATCGCTGATGCCATTGCATCGGTTTTCTATCAGCTTGATCGGATATTCGATATTTTTTATGAGAGACAGTGTGCCGTCGGTAGATTTTCCATCCACAAAAATATATTCAAGATCCACAGCCTCTTGTATCAGCACGGAATTGATAGAATCGGCAAGCCAGGGCTCACTGTTGCGGGTGCAGGTGATGATGGAAAATCCCGGTAGCAGAGGGGTCATGGTGAAGGGGAGTTTGTCGCGCGCTTCGCTGTTAAGGTGGCGCTTCTTTGGCCTTCAGCATGCCTTGTCTTTTCGGGGACGCTTTGCCATGGATCCAATGCACTGATTGCTTGTTTTGCGATAGGCCCGGGTGGCAGAGAATACAGCGCAAGCAAGCGTCTCGCGGCATGACGGGCATCGGCGGGAACTTGGGGTGACACCGTGCAATCTGCTCTGGGCCTGTAATTCAATAATGCATGGGCAAGGTCATTGAGGTTTTCATACAGTCGCAGCTGTTCAGGCCCGCTGGCATAGATATGCAGTTCAGGTGTGCCACCACGTCGCAGGGCAAATACGGTCTTGCCTAGCAAAAGGCCTTCCAGAACCGTGGTGGAGCAAGCTTCTTCGCACACGGAAGGCACCACGATCACGTGAGCACGCATCGCAAGTTGCAGCGTGGATTCCATGCTTTGCCAACCATGAAAATTCACATGTTCATAGCGCTTCCGTAGTAGTGCCTCTTCCTCACCATCGCCGGCAATATCCATGCGTATTTGATGGCCGAGTTGGGGCTCCAGAAGCCTGAGCAAAGCACTTACGCCCTTGGCAGGGTAGAGCTTGGCGGCGATGAACACCCGCAGTCTGTCGTCCGGTAGCGTTATCGGATGATGGGCGCTCAGATTTTGCAAGTGCGACATATCAATGAAGTTATGTACCGTGATCCCCCAAGCTTGCTCACCCAGATAACGCGATAGATTCTTTCGCAGCATGTCAGAGACAAACACGGTTTTATGTCGGGCGAATCCCGTCTGCACTTCGTAACGAAAGCGCCGAACGGCAAGTGCCGAGATGTATTTTTGCAGCGAGTTGGGGTGATATGTTCGACAAGCGGCGCAAGCCTGAGGATGAATGTCCTTGCAGACTTCGCCGCGACGAAATCGAGTATGAATCAGGCAATCACTGCCTTGATCATGACGTGTCTGCAAAAAATTGATTGTAGAAGGCAAGTAGTAAGCCACATTGGGCAAGTGGCCATGGTAGTGAATTACCTCGTAGTCATCGGCCCTGCGCTGCATCGCTTGCGCAAAGCGCCGGGCCAGCAGACTGCGTTTGATCGGCATGAAAACGCCGAAGTACATTTCCTTCCAGCCGCTGAATTGCCCTCGCAATTCAGGGAAAAATTGACCACCAAAGCGCACTACTTCTCCAGTGACTTCGAGAGGAAAATCATCATTACCCATCAAGTCCACGCGATGACCTGCCTCGATCAATGCCTGGCATAGCGCCAGCACGTGACGGGCGAGTCCGCCCATCGCAGGCGTTGGCAGATCTTCGCTGACCATCAGAATGCGCATGTCAGCGCAATCCTGGCAAATAGCGACGCGTCGCCGACCACAGAGCGTGACGCTCATCGAAACTGACCACGAACGCAAATCCTGCAGCAATCAGTGTCGTCGTCGCCACGCCCGTCAGCATGAGCATGCCAATCAGAGTCTCGGGTAGCCAGTATTTCAATGGCAGCATCAATGACAATGCGCAAGCACCAGTGATCACACTCGGCATCCATGAAAGACGCAGGGTGTCCGCCAAGCGTACAGGCACAGTCCGTCCATGTACATAAAGCAGAAAGGCGAAGGTCATCACCACAGACGCCAACAGATGACCTGACGCCGCACCCAAGATGCCACCGTATTGCGTGCCAATGAATACCAGAGGCACGCCGAGCAAGCCGCGCACCAATGCAAAGCTGCCAGTCACGCGCGGATGTCCCAGACCGTCATTGACCATGGAAGGAATATTCGTCAGTGAATCCATGAGCAGACCGAGCGTGACCAGGAGCAGAACCGGATAGCTGCCACCCACAAATTCAGCGCCGACCCAGCGTCTGAGAAATTCTTCCCCGGTCAGTGCGATGATGCCGAGGACGGCGAAGTTGATATAGGTCAGAAGTCGTGTGACATCCAGATACATGTGGCGTAGCTGCGCTGACTCACCGAGTGCGGCCAATGCCGAGACGCGCGGATAAATGACGCTGGAGAGTCGATAAGTGAGACCGAGTATGCGGCTGGCCAGTTGCGATGGCACCGCGTAGAAAGTCAGTGCCTGGGGTCCTGCAAGCGCGCCGATGATGAGTTTGTCAGCGTGTTGATGCAAGAGCGAAGCCAGTCGTGACAGGTAAGCGTAGGCGGAAAACCCAGTCAAGTCGGTGGCAATCGAACGACGCGGCCATACCGGTCTCAATTCCAGCTTCCAATTTGACAGTAGCCACACCAGCCACAGACTGTGCAGTGCGGACACTGCTATCCGTGCGCCGATAACATAGGCGATACCGCTGCCGGTCATTGCAACTGTCGCCGAGACGATATTGACCATCACGCCAAAGAAGGCTTCGCCTTGTGCCGCTCGGTCATAGCGCTGCAACGCCTGCGGCACGATCATCAGGTAGTTCTGCCATTGGGACACAAGAAATCCCAGACCGGCCAACTGCAGCGCCTGCAGCGTTTGGTCTGTAGCGATATCAGATGCCTTGAAAAACAAGGTGAGCAATGGCTGAGCAAATGCAAAGAGTAGAGTGCAGCCTGCCAGTCCAAGCAATGTATAAAAAATGAAACCAAACCAGAATGTCTCGGCAAAACGTTCACGATCATTTTGTGCGTGATAGTGCGATAGGTAGCGTATGGATCCTGCCGATAAGTTGATATCCAACACACCGAAATAACCCACCACCGAACTGATGAGGGTGACGATGCCGAAGCCCTCCAGGCCCAATCCGCGAATCAGGAAAGGTACCGTGGCCAATGCCACCAGTGCAGGTATCGCATTTCCGCTCAAGTGCCACAATGAATTACGCAGCAGCATAAAGAGACGTCCGGGGTGATGTCTGGCTTGAATGTGAAAATTGAGCGAGATAGGGCATGCACAGCGTCAGCCCCAGCAGCAGCATGGTGCGAAACTCGATGACGGGTGTGCCGATCAGCAGCGTTGGTATCCAGAATAAAAGACCAGCGAAGCCTGCATCAGCCAGCAAGGCGCTATTGCCCTTCATTGCTCGTCGGTGACGAAGATAGTGCAAGGTGAAGCTTGCAAGCAGTCCCACGAAAATCAGCAGACCTGCGACGCCGGACTTCAGTATCAAATGACCAAAGCCGCTATGGACGAAATCGAATTTTCCGAAGTGGTAGTCAAGAATATCTTCATTGCCGTAGTAAGTCCCCCAACTACCCAAACCGAATAGCCAGTTGCCATCCAGACTGTGTGCTGCTGCTTCGAGTTCATAAAACCGACTGACTTCAGTGCCGCGATCCGGTCCGACGTCATAAAGCAAAGACGCAATGAAACTCTGACTGCCGGTACTGAATCGCAGTCGCTGCTGCATCAGCGTTGCAGTTGCCGGAATCAGTGCCAGGATACCCAATGCGCCGAACAGCAGGCGGCGTTGCCAGGGCAGTCGCCACATGAGTATGCCAAACATGAGCGACACACCTATCAGGGATGAGCGACGAAATGAAAGCACTACAGTGGCAATCTCGGCGACCAGCCAACCCCAGAGCAGCACTCGCTTTGGAAGCGACATGCGCACTCCCGGCATCAGTAAAAGCCAGGCCAGACAAAAGGCGGCGAGCCCGGCGATATAGTTGTCACCAATGTCGAAATAGACCAGCCGTATATCGAGATTTTCGAAGTTTCGGTAGGGATTGGCGCTATCACCACCAAAAAACGCATAGCGCCCCAGACCGAAGATGGCCCGTATCGCCGCCAGCGCCAACAGAAGCAAGAGCAGGCGCTGCCTGTGCTTTTCCTGATTCAGCGTCATGAGCAGCAAGACGCTGAACAGCAGCATATTGAGGACGTTAATCAGGCCGCTGTAGCCGAGTATCGCCGGTAGCGGATGCTCCGCCATCAATCCCAATACCAGATGACCGAGCAGCATGAAACCGAATGCTGCCAGATACCTTGGGAAAGGCGAGGGCATCATGCCCAGTGGCTGATTGACTGTATGCCGAATCGCAGCCGCTGCACAGGCCAGCCATAGCAGCAGATTCATCAGTGAAAAATAAAACAATCCTGTGCCACGTGCGTACAGCGTGTTTTCCTCTTGCAGTTGTCCCCAGGTGGAGGATGAAAAAACACAGAGTAGCGTCACAAATCCCAGTGATACCGCAGCGGGCAGGCGAAGACAAACAGCCAATGCGACTGGCACCACCATGAGTGCTGCCAGCAGAATCAGAAAAGGGTCGGCTGCGGATGCTGAGGGCATCGTTAATATGTTTTGAAGTGGGTATGAGGTGCCAGAGGCTCAGAAGCGAAGGCGAGGTGTGTCACGCGTACAATGGTCGTCGCGAGTATTTGGCAGCACGTGCATCATGGGATTGACTGCATGTGCGGAAAGAAAGTCCTCTGCCGTTCTCTGCAGCCCCTCGTGCAGACTGATGAGCGGTTTCCAGCCCAGGCTTCGCAAACGAGTGGAATCGAGCAGCTTGCGAGGCGTTCCATCCGGCTTGCTGCGATCAAACACGAGGTGACCTTCATAGCCCATCACTTCTGCCACCTGCATTGCCAGTGACGCGATCCGGATTTCTTCGCCGCTGCCCGCATTGATATGGGATCGTTGCGGTGGAACCAGCTTGTCCAGAACCGCTCTGGGTTGATCCATCAGCCACAGACAGGCTTGGGCCATATCGTCGACGTACAAAAATTCACGCAAGGCCTCCCCGCTTCCCCAGACCTGTACTTCCGGTTGACCTGACTGTTGCGCCTCGTGAAAGCGACGCATCAGTGCCGGCAAGACGTGACTGTCCTGGGCATGGAAGTTATCACCGGGACCATAGAGATTGGTTGGCATGAGGCTGCGGAAATCCGTACCGTATTGGCGGTTGTAGCTCTCGCAAAGCTTGATGCCGGCAATCTTGGCCACTGCATAGGGTTCATTGGTAGGCTCAAGTGCCCCACTCAGCAGATATTCCTCGCGCATGGGCTGGGGTGCATTGCGCGGATAAATGCAGGAAGACCCAAGAAACAGCAGGCGCTTGACGCGGTAGCGCCAGGCATGGTGAATTACGTTGGTTTCGATTTGCAGATTGGTGCGAATGAATTCTGCAGGATAGCTGTTGTTGGCATGAATACCACCGACGCGTGCCGCGGCCAGATAGACCGTATCGATCGCGTTTTCTGCAAAGAAGGCATCAACTTGCGCCGAATCTCCAAGGTCCAATTCATCACGGCTGCGCAAGACAAGCTGACAGCTACCACGCTTGCGAAGTGCACGTACCAGCGCCGAACCGACCATGCCGCGATGGCCAGCAACAAAGATACGTTCCACAGATTGCTTATTCATGATGCGCATAGGCGGTGAAGCCATTATTGCGGATCAATGCATATTTGCGCGCTGCGGCAAGGTCGCTCTCGACCATTTCTCTGACGAGGCTGTCAAAGGAAATGCGCGCTTCCCATCCCAGTTTTTCCCTTGCCTTGCTGGCATCACCGAGCAAGGTCTCCACTTCAGTGGGACGAAAATAGCGCGGATCGACACGCACAATGACCTGACCGCATCGCACACCCTCGTACTCACCCGCAGATGCAACACAGGCGCATGTATCTATGCCCCTGCCAGTCCAGGACAGTTCCATACCCAGGGCTAGTGCAGCACGATCAACAAACTCCCGAACGCTGTGCTGTTGGCCAGTTGCGATGACATAATCTTCCGGCGTCTCCTGTTGCAGCATCATCCACTGCATTTCGACATAATCGCGCGCATGGCCCCAGTCGCGCAGAGATTCCAGATTGCCCAGATACAGACAATCCTGCAGACCCAGTGCAATACGCGCGAGGCCGCGCGTGATCTTGCGCGTGACAAAGGTCTCGCCGCGCACCGCAGATTCATGATTGAAAAGAATGCCATTGCAGGCATACAGCCCATAGGCTTCACGGTAATTCACGGTGATCCAGTAGGCATACAGTTTCGCTGCTGCGTAGGGACTGCGTGGGTAGAAGGGCGTGCTTTCGCGTTGTGGAATTTCCTGAACTTTTCCATACAACTCCGAGGTCGAAGCTTGATAGAAACGTGTTTTTTTATCCAGCCCCAGAATGCGTATCGCTTCCAGCAGTCGCAGCGTACCCAGTGCATCCGAGTTGGCCGTGTACTCCGGCTCTTCAAAAGAGACCGCAACATGACTTTGGGCAGCAAGGTTATAAATCTCATCCGGCTGAGTCTGCTGTATCACGCGTATCAGCGATGCCGTATCGGTCATGTCGGCGTGATGCAGCACGAAGCGTCGTGGTGATTCGTGCGGATCCTGATACAAATGATCGATGCGCCCGGTATTGAGTTGCGAGCTACGTCGCTTGATCCCATGAACCAGATAATTTTTGGCGAGCAGGAGTTCTGAGAGATAGGCGCCATCCTGTCCCGTAACTCCCGTGATGAGTGCCACCTTGTCTGGTTTTGCGTGCGTCGGTTCATAAGGGATCATGGGGTGGTCTGCATTGATGAAGTGAGAATGTGTCCATTGTGCGGCGCTGGTCAGGTCGCGAATTGCGCATGCTCATGGCGATTCAAGCACTTGGGTATAGATCAATAACCATCGGGATGATTGCGTTGCCAGCGCCAGTGATCTGCACACATCTCGGCCAGCATTTTTTCCGCACGCCATCCCAGTAATGCGCTGGCAGATTCAGGTGATGCATAGCAGCTCGCCACATCGCCGGGGCGACGACCTGAAAAGCGCACGGGAATTTTTTTGTCACACGCGGCTTCAAACGCCGCCACGGCCTCCAGCACACTGACGCCACGCCCCGTACCCAGGTTCACGGTAAAACTGTCCGGGTGGTTAAACAGTCGCTCGAGCGCAGCCAGATGTCCGCGCGCCAGATCCATCACATGGATGTAATCGCGCACACCGGTGCCATCCGGTGTCGGATAATCGTTGCCAAAGATGGTCAGACACTCGCGACGTCCTATCGCGACCTGCGCGATATAAGGCATCAGATTGTTCGGCGTGTCGCGCGGATCTTCGCCTAGCAAACCGGTTTCATGTGCACCGGCCGGATTGAAATAGCGCAGCGTTGCAATGCGCCACTCGGGATCGGACTGCAGCAGGTCGGTCAGACATTGCTCAATAATCAGCTTGGTACGTCCATAAGGATTGGTGACGGACAGCGATGCATCTTCGGTGATCGGCATGCGATCGGGTTCCCCATACACGGTGGCTGAAGAACTGAAAACCAACTTGCGCACACCATGCTGATGCAGTGCACGCAGCAATGTAATTGTCCCGCCGATATTGTTGTCAAAATAATCCAGCGGTCGATGGACGGAGTCGCCAACGGCTTTGAGACCTGCGAAATGAATCACCGCCGACACTTCTTCTCGCTGCAGCAGGCGGCAGAGGTTGACATGATCGCGCACATCAAGCACTTGAAAGGGTAGCTCGGTACCCGTGATGCGGGCGATATGAGACAGAACGCGGGGTGAGCTGTTGGAGAGATTGTCGATGCCAATCACACGCCAGCCGGCTTCGAGCAGGCAGACGCAGGTGTGAGAGCCGATATAGCCCGTGGCGCCGGTAACGAGAATGGATCGGGTCATTCTGGCTCAGTGCGCAGGTAGTGTGTCGGTTGAAACGATTGGCTGCCAATCGGATCTGTCGATCGCCGGAAGCCGTTGAAGAAAGTGATAAAACACGTCTTGTACTTCAGGATGTTTCAGCGCGAACTCCACCGTGGCTTGCAGATAGCCTTGCTTGGTGCCGCAATCATGACGCTTGCCATCGAATTGATAAGACAAGACCGCTTCGGAACGCATCAGCTGGGCGATGGCATCGGTCAGTTGCAGTTCGCCACAAGCACCGGGTCGAAGTTCGCGCAGATGACGGAAGATCGAAGGCGTCAGAATGTAGCGACCGACCACACCCATGTTGGATGGTGCC
>JBDKLM010000007.1:0-12353 GCA_039806005.1 Pseudomonadota bacterium | reverse complement strand
CTGAAGGTACGCACTAAACCACTACTTATCCAAAGAACCAGTAACAAACCCCAATAGACGCCAGCACGCCCGCCAGATCTGCCACTAGCGCGCATCCCACCGCATGACGCACGCGCTGTATACCCACCGCGCCAAAATATACCGCCAGTACATAGAACGTGGTCTCGGTGCTGCCCTGCATCGTCGCTGCCAGCAGTGCCGGAAAGCTATCCACACCGTACGTGTTCATGGTGTCAATCAGCATCGCACGCGCGGCACTGCCCGAGAATGGTTTGACCAGTGCTGTCGGCAAGGCATCGACGAAGCGTGCATCCCAGCCTGCCCACAGCACTGCGTCACGAATCAACGCCAGCAAAATATCGAGTGCACCTGAGGCACGCAACACACCCACGGCGCACAACATCGCAACGAGATAAGGCAGCAAATTTTTTGCGACCTCAAATCCTTCGCGCGCACCCTCGATGAACGCTTCATACACTGCCACCTTGCGCAGCACACCGGCCAGCAAAAACACCAGAATGAGCCCGAACAGCACTGCATTGCCCAACGCCGATGAGAGATTGGCCAATGCAACTGATGAGAGGGTCGACAACAGCGCAATAAAACCGCCAAGCAGCAGCGCAGTACCGAGCAGCCAGCTCAATACCACCGGATCGCGCCAGCGCAAACGCTGCATGAAGACCACCGCAAAAAATCCGGCGAGTGTAGAAGCGGCTGTCGCCAACAAGATGGGCAAAAAAACCAAGGTAGGATCGGGCGCACCCTGCTGCGCGCGATACATGAAAATCGAGACAGGCAAAAGGGTGAGCGATGAAGCATTCAGCACCAGAAAAAGAATCTGCGCATTGCTTGCCTGTTCAGGTTCAGGGTTGAGCGACTGCAGTTCGCGCATGGCTTTCAAGCCTATGGGTGTGGCTGCATTATCAAGACCCAGCGCATTCGCGGTGAAGTTCATCGTGATCAGTCCGAGTGCCGGATGACCGGAGGGCACTTCGGGCATTAGCCGGGCAAACAGTGGCGACAGGATGCGTGCAAGCCGCTCAACGAGTCCGGCTTTTTCTGCAATCTGCAAAAACCCTAGCCAGAGCGTGAGCGTTCCAAACAACAGGATCATTACTTCGACCGACAATCGGGCCATCGCAAACAAGCTCTCGACCATCGCTGCAAAGACCGCAGGATCACCCGCCACCAGCCATCTCCAGAGTGCACTGGCAGCAGCAAGGAAAAAGAAACCGAGCCAGAGGAAGTTGAGCATCGTGTCTTCGCGCGCTTGGTTTAGCCGGCTTCGTCAGCCGCACCAGCAGGTGCATTCCATGGTGCGATTTTGGGTAAGAGCAGCATGCCCGGCAGCGCGAGTGCAAAGCAGATCAGAAAAAATTCAACCCAGCCGGTATGCGCAACGATGAAACCAGTGAGCGCATTGAAGAAGGTGCGCGGTACCGCTGCGAGACTGGTGAATAGCGCAAACTGCGTGGCGGTGTATCGTGAATCTGTCGCCGTTGCGATATACGCAGTGAAAGCTGCCGTACCCAAACCAACAGCAAACGCTTCCATGCCAATCACCAGCCCAAGCAGCAAGGTGTCGGGCACGACACCGGGATCACCTGCACCCACTTGGGCAAGCAAAGCAAAACCGAGAATTGCTACCGCCTGCAGTACACCGAAAATCCATAGGCCGCGATTGACGCCCGTTTTTTCCAGCCATACCGCACCCAGAATACCGCCCGCCAGACTGGCCCACAAGCCCGCGTTCTTGGCGACCAATCCGATCTGCGTCCGTGTGAAACCGAGCTCCATGTAGAACGGTGTCGCGAGCGCAGTAGCCATGGAATCGCCCAGCTTGTACAGAAAAATAAAAGCCAAAATCATGGCGGCATGCGACCAGCCGCTGCGCTCGATGAACTCTTTGAAGGGCAGCACGACGGCCTCGCGCAGGGTGCGCGGTGGTTCTCCGTAAATGCTGGGCTCGCGTATGAGCAAAGTAGTCAGCACACCGGGCAGCATGAACAATGCCGTGATCGAAAACACGAGTTGCCAGCTGAGGAAGTCCGACAGAATCAGTGACAGCGAGCCGGGCACCAGTGTGGACATTTTGTAGGCGTTGACGAACAGTGCGGTACCCGACCCTTGCTCGCGATCGGATAGCATCTCGCGGCGATAGGCATCAATGACGATGTCCTGACTGGCCGACAGGAATGCGACCAGGCCCGCCAGAAAAACAATGATCGTCAAGTCGGTTGTAGGCGAATAAAAACCCATGCTGCCTATCGTGGCCAGCAAGGCAAGCTGAGTAAAAAACATCCAGCCACGTCGTCGCCCGAGCAAGGGAAAACGAAAGCGATCCATCAACGGCGACCAGAGGAATTTCCAGGTATAGGGAAAACCCACCATCGCAAACAGGCCGATGGACTTCAGGTCAACCTGCTCGGCTTTCAGCCATGCGGAGAGCAGGTTGTAGAGAATGAACAGCGGCAGCCCGGAAGTAAAACCCAGCATGACGCAAATCAGCATGTGCCGGTTGAAATAGTGGCGCCAGCCCCGCGCAGGCGCTGGCACGGCTGCAGAAGATTCCTGATTCATGCGTCGTCTTTAAAGGAAAGCGGGGGCGTCCGGCAGGACGGAATCATCGTTTGCGCAGACGGAAAACAGCGAGACTGCCGCGCCAGTTCGGAAGAAAAGTGACTGGCGTTCCATCGTCACGCAGTGCGACGCACTCGAGTACTTCGAGACCGACTTCCTCGGCAAGTTCCTCGAAATCACTGATCGTCGCGCAGCGCAAATTCGGCGTGTCATACCATGCATAAGGCAAACTCTCGGAGACAGGCATGCGGCCCGTCAGCAGCGCTACGCGGTGCGGCCAGTGCGCAAAATTGGGAAAAGACACAATGGCCTCACGGCCGACGCGCGTGATGTCTCGCAGCACACCTTCAACGTTTTTCATCATTTGCAGCGCCGACAGGCACAAGACCGTGTCAAAAGCATCATCGGCAAACATCGCCAGACCGCCTTCCATATCCTGCTGAATGACGGATACGCCGCGTTGCACGCAGCGTGGAATGTGCGCATCATCGATTTCAACGCCATAACCGCTACAGTGTTTGTCGACCTGCAGGTATTCAAGCATGGCACCATCGCCGCAGCCCAGATCAAGTACGCGCGATGCAGGCGCCACCCAGTGTGCAATGAAAGCGAGATCAGCTCGCAGACCAGCAAATCGCTGCGTAATCATGCCGCCTCTCTTTGCACCGCGAGCGGTCGCGCCGACAATCCCTGCCAAATCCTGTCGTAATAAGAGCCCACCACCGCCATGTAGCGAGGATCATCGAGCAAAAACGCATCGTGACCGTGCGGTGCATCGATTTCGGCATAAGTGACACGTCGGTCATTCTTGACCAATGCCTGAACGATTTCGCGACTGCGCTCGGGTGCAAATCGCCAATCCGTCATGAAAGAGACGAGCAGGAATTCAGCCTGCGTGTTGGCCAGGGCGGCAGAGAGATCGCCGTCGAACGTGCGCGCCGGATCAAAGTAATCGAGTGCTTTGGTAATGAGAAGATAGGTGTTGGCGTCAAAGTACTCGGAAAATTTGTCGCCCTGATAGCGCAGATAGGATTCGATCTCGAAATCGATGCCATAGCCGAACTGATAGTCATCGCCGCGCAAATCGCGACCGAATTTTTCAGCCATGTCGTCATCGGACAAATAGGTAATGTGGCCGATCATGCGCGCGACGCGCAGGCCGCGCTTGGGCACGACGCCATGCGCGTAAAAGTCCCCGTCATGAAAATCCGGATCGGTGAGTATGGCCTGCCGTGCGACATCATTGAAGGCGATGTTCTGCGCACTTAGCTTGGGTGTGGAAGCAATCACCAGACAGTGCGCGACACGCGTCGGATAAAGCATGCTCCAGGCCAGTGCCTGCATGCCGCCCAGCGATCCACCCATCACGGCAGCGAACTGTCGTATGCCCAGCGCATCGGCCAGCCGGGCCTGTGCGTGCACCCAGTCGTCAACCGTCACGACGGGAAAGGACGCACCATAAGGATTTCCGGTCGCAGGATTGGTGTGCATCGGTCCGGTCGAGCCAAAGCACGAACCGGGATTGTTGACGCCGATGACAAAGAAGCGATCGGTATCGAGCGCCTTGCCGGGGCCGACCATGTTGTCCCACCAGCCCGTGCTTTTTGGCTGACCTTCGTATACACCCGCCACATGGTGCGAGGCATTGAGCGCATGGCACACCAGCACGGCATTGGAGGCATCGGCATTGAGCGTGCCGTAGGTTTCATAGACCAGCGTGTAATCGGACAGCGTGGCGCCACTTTGCAGCGGCAGCGGCTGCTTGAAGTGCATGGACTGTGGGGTAACGACGCCTATGGATTTCATCTGGAACCGAAAATAAAAAAGCCCGAGAGCATTTGGCTGGTCGGGCTGAATTCGGGAGTCGATTCGAGCTCGCTTTAGCCGTATTTATCAGGGAAAGTCCCTTGCGCCCGCAAGCTAAGGTCAAATCGGCGCATGTGCGCAAGGATAGCGAACTCGGGGCTCAGCGTCAAACGAGGCCTTGGGTGGCCATGAATCGCTGCATTACAAGACCCGAAGACGCTCGACGGCCTCGGCAATCGCGACCGGCTCGTAATTGCGCAGGATTCTTTTCACCGAAGGCTCAAGCAAGGCGATGTCGCTGTTGAGAATTTCCTGTTTCACCGAGAGCAGCTGCGCCGGATGCATGGAAAATTCGCGCAACCCAAGCCCGAGCAGCAAGCGGGTGAGCTTGACATCACCCGCAATTTCTCCGCAGACCGCGACCGGAACGCCGGCTTTGGCGCCGGCAGAAATCGTCATGGACAGCAATTGCAGCACCGCCGGATGGAGAGGATTGTAGAGATGCGCGACCTCATGGTCGACGCGATCGATCGCCAGCGTGTACTGAATCAGATCGTTGGTACCTATCGAGAGAAAATCCAGTCGCTTGATAAACAGCGGCAGCGTGAGTGCTGCTGCCGGTATTTCAATCATTGCGCCCACCGGTATCTTGGCATCGAATTTCTTTTTGGCGTCGCGCAATTGCGCCTTGGCCTGCTCAATGAGCGAGAGCGTCTGATCGATTTCAAACGCATGCGCAAGCATGGGAATGAGCAGATTGATGGGGCCGTAAGCCGAAGCGCGCAAAATCGCGCGCAGCTGCGTGAGGAACATCTGCGGCTCTGACAGGCAATAGCGGATGGCGCGCAGTCCGAGTGCGGGGTTGAGCGCCGTTTCTTCGTCCTTGTCGAGCGGCTTGTCGGCACCGACATCCAGCGTCCTGATGGTGACGGGTCGGCCCTTCATTGCGACGACAGCCTTGCGATAAGACTCGAACTGTTCATCCTCGGAAGGCAGTTTGGCTGCCTGACCTGTGCGGCCCATGAAGAGAAATTCGGAGCGAAACAGTCCGACGCCCACCGCGCCGGCATCCAGCGCACCAGCACAGTCCTCGGGCAGCTCGATATTGGCCAGCAAATGAATATGCGTGCCATCGCGTGTGATCGCCGGAGTTTTGCGCAGCTTGCCAAGCTTTTTTCTTTCGCGAATCAGCTGACTCTGGATCTCGCGATACTGCTCAAGCACGACAGGCGCAGGATCGACAATGACAATGCCGGCGTCACCATCGATGATGATCCAGTCATCTTCGGCAATCAGTGCGGATGCATTCGACATGCCCACGGCTGCCGGTATATCAAGACTTCGAGCGACAATCGCGGTGTGCGAGTTCTGCCCGCCGAGATCAGTGACAAAACCGACAAAGGCGCGATCGCGAAACTGCAGCATGTCCGCCGGCGAGATATCGTGGGCGACGACGATCATCTGAGCGCTCGTCTCCCCACTGTCCGTCTGCGCTGGCAGCGCACTGGCACTGCCAGTCAATTGCTTGAGTATGCGTTCACCTACTTGGAGGATGTCGTTCTTGCGCTCGCGCAGATAGGCGTCTTCGATTTCGTCGAACTGCGCCGACAACTCATCAATTTGTGTGAGCAGCGCCCACTCGGCGTTGTAATGCCGGCTGCGGATGATCTTGAGGGGATGTTCGGCGATGATGGGATCGGCCAGAATCAGCGCGTGCACATCAATGAAAGCGGCCAGTTCGGAAGGCGCGTCGGGTGGCAGATCGCGTCGTACCGTCTGCAGCTCGTGATTGACGGCATCGATCGCGGCAATGAGACGCGCCACTTCGGCTTCAACTTTTTCTTCCGCAACCAGATAATGCTTGACGTCTCTTGCTGCTGGCCTCAACAAGTGTGCACGGCCAATCGCGATGCCTCGCGATACCGGAATGCCATGCAGGGTGAAGGAAGCCATCAGATCGTCAGTTCAAAATTTGTAGGAGCTCACCGTCCAGCGAATCGCGAGTTGTCTATTCGCTCTCGCCAAAACGCGCTTCGATCAGCTGCACCAGCGAATCAAAACATTCCTGTTCATCGGGACCATCGGCCTCAAGGGTGACGACCGCGCCCTTGCCCGCGGCGAGCATCATGACGCCCATGATGGATTTGGCATTGACTCGACGCTGATTGCGCGTCATCCAGACCTCGCTCTGGTATTTGGCAGCGAGCTGAGTGAGCTTGGCCGACGCGCGCGCATGAAGTCCGAGCTTGTTGATGATTTCAATTTCTCTGCTGATCATATTTTTTATTATGTGGAGGTTTAATTAGGTGCAAGGCGCACGCGATTGTCGATACGGCACGCACCGCTCTGACCACCAGCGAGCGCCATCTCAACAGTGACGTCCAGCGTGTTGTGGCGATAGGTGATTGCACGCAGCAGCATGGGTAGGCTGATGCCTGCAATAATTTCAACTTCACCCGGAACACCCAGCTGCAGTGTGCAGTTTGAGGGCGTGCCACCCATGACATCCGTGATCACCAAAACCCCGGTGCCATCGTTGATGCGTCCGATCGCTTCGCAGGCCAGTCGACGCACTTCCTCGGGATCCTGATCAGCAACCACGTCGACCGCCTCCACCTGAGCGGGCAGGTTGCGAAAGACATGCGTGGCTGCTTCAATGAAAGCCTTGCCCAGCGGCGCATGTGTCAGAAGAAGAATGCCTACCATTGCCTGTGATGCGTTTGTAGCGGCGACATGGGCCGCAGGATCAAAAAATTAGCTCGATTTATGCTTTTGAAACATCGTTCATACGCTGGCTTTTTCCAGCGCATCAATGAAAATGCTGGCAACGTTACAACCTGTTTGCTGCATGATCTCCTGAAAGCAGGTCGGACTGGTCACATTGATCTCGGTGAGGTAATTGCCGATCACGTCCAATCCTACCAGTAATAATCCCCGCGAATGCAATTCCGGTGCGAGTGCTTCGGCGATTTCCCGCTCGCGATCGGACAAAGGCATCGCAATACCCGTACCGCCGGCCGCCAGATTGCCGCGCACTTCGCCCGCCTGCGGTACCCGAGCCAGGCAGTAAGGGACAACTTTGCCGCCAATCAGCAACACGCGCTTGTCACCGTGAACAATCTCGGGAATGTAGCGCTGAACCATGATGGTGCGAGTGCCGTCTGCCGTCAGGGTTTCGATGATGGACCCGAGGTTCATCCCATCGCTGCCTACCCGAAAAATACCTGCGCCGCCCATGCCATCGAGAGGTTTGAGGATGATGTCGCTGTGCTGCTGGTGAAATGCGCGTATTGGTGCGGTTTCACTGGTGACCAGCGTGGGTGCAATGAATTCAGGGAAACCTGTAATCGCCAGTTTTTCATTATGGTCACGAATCGCTTGCGGCCGGTTGAACACGCGTGCACCTTCAGCCTCTGCACGCTGCAGCAGATAAGTGGCGTAGATGTACTGCATATTGAACGGCGGATCAGTGCGCTCAACCACCGCATCAAAAGCGCTGAGTGATTGCAGCACCGGCGCTTCAGCGCGATACCACGCACCCGTGTCGCCGGTAATGTTGACTCGTGCAACAGTGGCTTTCACACCGGTACCGTCGAATATCAAATCCGCGTGACTGAATGCGTGAATTTCATGGCCACGCGCGGCAGCTTCCACCATCATCGCGTAGGTAGAATCCTTCGCAATCTTGAAGCTGGATAGCGCGTCGGCCGCGAATGCGATTTTCATGAATGGCGACTCAATACTCTTCCGGATTGGGATCGGTTTTTTCCAGCTCTACCGACGCCGCCAGCAAGGCCAGACGCGCGACAACACCGTACATGTAGAAACGGTTGGGTGCAGCTGTGCCGGGTTTGGCGGCAAGATCTGGCAAGGCATGCTGTTGCTCGAAAGCGAGCGGTACAAAATGAGCGCCGGGCGAATTCAGATTTTCATCGATGCCGCGCTCGGCATGCACGCGATAAAAACCGCCCACCACATAGCGATCAATCATGTACACCACAGGCTCGGCCACAGCATCATTGATGTGCTCGAAGGTATGCACGCCTTCCTGGATGATGACGTCGGACACTTCCATGCCTTCTTTGATGACGGACATCTTGTTGCGCTGCTTGCGATTCAGATCGACCACCTCACTGGCATCACGCACAGTCATGATGCCCATGCCATAGGTACCCGCATCGGCTTTGACGATGACGAAAGGCGTTTCCTTGATGCCGTATTCCTTGTATTTTTTGCGAATCTTGGCCAGCACAGTGTCGACACTGCTGGCCAGGCAGTCTTCGCCGGTGCGCTCATGAAAATTGATTCCCGTGCATTTACCAAAATACGGATTGAGCATCCACGGATCGATATCGATCAGCTTGCAAAATTTCTTGATCACTTCGTCATAAGCAGCAAAGTGCTGTGTCTTGCGACGTACCGCCCAACCGGCGTGGAGCGGTGGCAGCAGCGTCTGCTCATGCAGATTTTCAAGAATGGCCGGTATGCCGGACGACAGATCATTGTTGAGCAGAATGGTGCAGGGATCGAAATTCTTCAGCCCCAGACGACGACCATTGTTCAGTCGCTCCAGAGGTTCGAGGGTGATGGTGCTGCCGTCGGGCAGTTCGATCGGCGTTGGCTCTTTGACTTCCTCTGACAAGCTGCCCAGTCGCACATTCAAGCCGGTCTGGCGAAAGATTTGCATCAGACGCGCAACGTTTTGCAGATAAAAGGTATTGCGCGTGTGCCGCTCGGGGATCAGCAGCAGGTTTTTTGCATCGGGACAGTATTTGTCGATGGCAGCCATCGCCGCCTGCACGGCCAGTGGCAGCATCTCGGTCGCGAGATTGTTGAAACCGCCCGGGAAAAGATTGGTATCGACTGGGGCCAGCTTGAAGCCCGAGTTGCGCAGATCGACCGAGCAATAAAACGGCGGTGTGTGCTCCTGCCACTCAAGGCGAAACCAGCGCTCGATCGCCGGGGTCGCCGCGAGTATTTTCTTCTCGAGCTCGAGCAAAGGGCCGTTGAGAGCCGTAACCAAGTGGGGAACCATCGAAAACCTTCCAGAAAATCAGGCGGCCAAGGGATCTGAAATCCGCGCCAAAACGCTGATTTTAACGGACAAGCAGCGAGCATGCCCCAGAGAAGGGCATCGCACCGGTCTCAATGCCGCTCGCCAACGCAAACCAAACAAAAACGCCTCCCGAAGGAGGCGCTTCTGACGTGTCGCACAGAGCCGGTATACAGCGAACCGGCTTGCGGATCAGCGATGGTACGCGGTCTCGCCGTGGCTGCTGATGTCCAGACCTTCGCGCTCTTCTTCCTCGGTGACGCGCAGTCCAATCACCATGTCAGTCAGCTTGTACGCAATGAAGGCCACGATGCCCGACCAGATGATCGTGGTCAGCACAGCCTGGCACTGAATCCAGACCTGACCACCAATCGAGTACTCGGGAGCGACCGCATTGGCAACGTAGTCGTAGATACCGGTGCCACCCAGCGACGGCGCTGCAAACACGCCGGTCAGGATCGCGCCCAAAATACCGCCGATACCGTGTACACCGAAGACGTCCAGCGAATCATCCGCGCCGATCATGTGCTTGAGGCCATTGACGCCCCACAGGCAGATCACGCCAGCCAGCAGACCAATCACCAGACCTCCCATCACGCCGACAAAACCGGCAGCAGGCGTAATGGCCACCAGACCAGCCACGGCACCCGAAGCAGCGCCCAGCATCGATGGCTTGCCTTTGAGGATCCACTCGGCGAGAGACCAGGAGACCACCGCACCAGCGGTTGCCAGCAAGGTGTTGGCAAATGCCAGTGAAGCAGAGCCATTCGCCTCGAGCGCCGAACCAGCGTTGAAGCCAAACCAGCCCACCCACAGCAGAGAAGCGCCCACCATGGTCAGCGTCAGCGAGTGCGGCGCCATGGATTCACGACCCAAACCGACACGCTTGCCAACGACAATCGCACCGACCAGACCGGCCACCGCTGCATTGATGTGAACGACAGTACCGCCAGCGAAATCCAGCGCGCCCTTCTGGAACAGCCATCCAGATACTGCGGTGGCTTTTTCAGCGGCAGCCGCGTCAGTGAAGGCGTCAGGACCCGGCCAGAACCAAACCATGTGTGCGATGGGCACATAAGAGAAAGTGAACCAGATAACCATGAACATCATCACTGCTGCGAACTTGATGCGCTCAGCGAAAGCACCCACGATCAGTCCACAAGTAATCGCCGCAAAAGTCGCCTGGAAGCAGGCAAAAATCATCTCGGGAATCACGACGCCCTTGCTGAAAGTTGCACCCGGCGAATCAGGTGTCATGCCTTTCATGAACAGACGATCGAAGGAACCGAAGAAGCTGCCGCCCTCAGTGAAGGCCAGTGAATAACCGTAAATGAACCAGAGCACAGTGATGACACTGAAAATCATCATCACCTGCATCAGTACCGACAACATGTTCTTCGAGCGAACGAGGCCGCCGTAGAACAATGCCAAACCGGGGATGGACATCATGATGACCAGCAGCGTCGCTACGATCATCCATGCGGTGTCACCCTTGTTGGGCGTAGGTGCTGCAGGCGCTGCCGCGGCGGGAGCGTCTGCAGCTGCAGGTGCCGCTGCGGCTGGCGCCGCTTCAGCAGGTGCGGTCGCTGCAGCCGGAGCTGCAGCAGGTTGCGCGTCCTCAGCGGATGCGACAGGAGACATGCCCACTGCCATCAGCAAAAGGCCGGCGCTCAAAAGGCTTGTAAACCATTTTTTCATGTTAAATCCCCTTTTAGAGTGCTTCTTTGCCGGTTTCGCCGGTGCGGATCCGTACGACTTGCTGCAGGTCGTAAACGAAGATCTTGCCGTCACCAATCTTGCCGGTGCGAGCCGCGTTTTCAATCGCCTCAATTGCGCGTTCGACGATTGCGTCGTCAACTGCTGCCTCGATTTTGGTCTTGGGCAGGAAGTCGACTACATACTCGGCACCGCGATACAGCTCGGTGTGACCTTTTTGACGCCCGAATCCCTTGACCTCGGTGACGGTGATGCCTTGTACACCGATGGTCGACAGGGCCTCGCGCACTTCATCGAGCTTGAATGGCTTGATGATGGCAGTGATGAGTTTCATGTCAGCCTCGTTGGGTTTATCAGAAAGTTTTAGTCAGTGTGACAATGCCTTTGGTGTCGCCTAGGTAGCCGGTGGAGTTGAAGTTCCACAAGGTCTTGTCAGCGTTAGTGCCTGTAGCCGCCAACGCGCCTGTTAAACCATTGCCGAAATCCTTGGTAACGCCCACTTTCCAATCAGAGTAGTTGTAATCTGAGGCAGTTGCAGCGGCACCGGTGCCGTCTTTAAACGAGAAGTAGCCGGCATGCAGATTGAGTGTCAGCCCCTCCATCACCGGAAAATCGCCACCCGCATCCAGGTAATAACTCCCTGCTTTGTTGGAAGTTGCAATGGCATCACCAATCGCGTAATTCACCTTAAAGTACACTGGGCCGTATGCCACTTTGCCGTAGACTTCAGTGGTGTTCGCATCTGGATTGCTCAACTTGTTACGCGTGTAGTAGTAGTAGATCGCTCCGACGTCGTAGCTGAAACCAGCGCCAATCTCACCTTTGACGCCCGCATAAAAATCCTGCTCGTATGGTGTGTTGCCACGTGACGATGACGAGGTACCTGTATCAAGGTCATTCACCCAGCTAATGGTCGAGACCCAAGTGCCTGCATACAGGCCTGTAGGTGTGTGCGAGTAGTCCACACCACCGCTGAACGCTGGCCGGTTACGCGATTGAGAAATACCGCGGAACACATAATCCGAAGTCACGCCGAGGTTGTAAGCCACCACATGCTCTGGCGGTGCAGCTTCTTCGGCCTGAGCGAAGCCGCCCACGAATGCAGCCGAGATGGCGCTGGCGAGAATCAGTTTTTTCATAGGATTTCCTTTTGATTTTGAAAGTGAATAAATAGCCTGCGAACAAAATCCCTGTTTGC
>JBDKLM010000006.1:0-8142 GCA_039806005.1 Pseudomonadota bacterium | reverse complement strand
GTTTTTGCAATGCGGCCATCTTGTGTCAAGACCAGCAAGCCTACCGAGTCGATATCCAAACGGCCCGCAGGGACCAGACTTTTGAGCTGCCCCGGGCTGAACTGTATCGGTAGTTTGTCTTGCGACCAGCGGTTCTCGGGTCGTACCAGCACCACGGCGGGCTGATAGCCGTCTTCGGCTTGACCGCTGACATAGCCCATGGGTTTGTTGAGTAGAACAGTGACGCGCTTGGCTTGTTGAGCCTGCGCCTGACGCTCGATGGTGATTTTTTGATGCGGCAGCACTTTGCTGCCAAGTTCGGAGATAACTTGGCCATCAACGCGGACCCAGCCTTTGGCGATCCACTCATCTGCCTCGCGCCGTGAAGACAAGCCCAGCTCGGACATGCGTTTGGACAGTCGTACAGGTTCGCTCATGAAAGCTTAAACGCGTAGCGCATCGAGAAGATCGGATTCGAGTGCGATCTGGCTGCGCGCATTGGAGAGCATCGGGCCGTCGACCAGAAAGACATCTTCGACACGCTCGCCCAGTGTGGTAATTTTTGCAGTGTGCAGGTTGACCTTGTAACGCGCGAGCACGCTGGCAATGGAATACAACAGGCCCGTTCGATCACTCGCGGAGACAGAGAGCAAATGGTACTGACCGCGTTCATCGGGCTGCAAATGAACGAGAGGTGTGATCGGAAATGTACGCGAGAGACGCGACAGCCGGGCCTTGCCGGGTGGCGGCAGCTCAGACTCGGATTGCAGCCACTGACCCAGATCATGTTCAATCAGCGTGATCAGTTCGCGATAGTTATCCGCAAACGTAGGTTCGCTGACCAGAAAAGTGTCCAGTGCATATCCATGGCGTGTGGTCTGCACCTTGGCATCGAGAATACTGAAGTTTTTTCGGTCAAAGTAGCTGCAGATGCGGGCAAACAGATCAGGGCGATCGCGCAGATACACCACCACTTGCAGGCCTTCACCGATCGGGCCAAGGCGACAGCGGACAATAGGTTTTTCACTTTGGGTGTGTTCGCACAGCACCCGCGTCTGCCAGGCGATTTCGGAGGCATCATGACGAAGAAAGTAGCCGACATCCAGCGTTTTCCAGAGCGCCTCATGCGCATGCTCGGATAGCCCGTAAAGGCGCAGCGAGGCGATGGCTTCTTGTTGTCGGTTGCGCAGTTCCCTATCTGCGGAGGGTGCTTCGCCACCGAGCACGCGCAGGCTCATGCGGTAAAGCTCTTCGAGCAGTTTGCCTTTCCAGGCATTCCAGACTTTGGGGCTCGTGCCGCGTATGTCGGCAACCGTCAGCAAATAGAGGGCGGTGAGATAGCGCTCGCTCTTGACGGTTTTTACGAATGCGCGCACGACGTCCGGGTCTGATAGATCCTGTTTTTGCGCGACCTGTGACATGAGCAAGTGATGCTCGACAAGAAAAACCACCAGATGCGTTTCTTCTTTTGACAGCCCGTGCGTCCGGCAAAACGCGCGCGCGTCGCGCTTGCCTAGTTCGGAGTGATCGCCGCCCCGGCCTTTCGCGATATCGTGAAAGAGGGCTGCGATATAAATCAACCAGGGCTGTGAAAAATTCGCCATGAGCTGACTGCAGAATGGATATTCGTGCGCATGCTCGGGAATGGCGAAGCGACGTACATTGCGTACCACCATCAGGATATGCTGATCCACGGTATATACGTGAAACAAATCATGTTGCATCTGTCCGATGATGCGGCGGAAGTTGGGCAAGTAGCGACCCAGAATCGATAACTGATTCATCAAGCGCAGCGTGTGCGTGATGCCTTTGGGCGCACGGATGATTTGCATGAACAGGTCGCGATTGGCGGGATCGCGGCGGAACTGCGCATCAATTCGAAACCGTTCGTGCCAAATGGCGCGTTGGGTACGCGCGGTCATGCCTTTGAGTTCGCCATGCTGCTCCAGCAGCAGGAAAATTTCCAGCAACGCCGAGGGGTTCTCTGCAAAGACGCGCTCATGCGCGATATCGATCATGCCGTTGACTTCATTGAAGTAGGGCGAGACCGTGCGGGACACACTGGGTTGCGGAAAGAGGTGTGCCTCAATGTTTTGCAGCAGGATCGTGTTGAGTTGGGTGACCGCCTTGGCAGCCCAGTAATACCGCTGCATCAGTACTTCGCTGGCGCGACGGGTGTCGGTGGTGACAAAGCCAAAGGTTTCGGCGATGGCGGATTGCACGTCGAAAATCAAACGGTCTTCGCGGCGGTGCGCATGCAGATGCAGGCGTATGCGAATATCCTTGAAGGCACGTTCTTTTGCGGCGAGCTGACGCGCTTCGGTCGGTGTGATCATGTCGCGCTCGGCGAGCTTGCGCCATGAATCACCCAGCCCCGCTGCTTTGGCAACCCACAAAATCACTTGCAGGTCACGCAGTCCGCCGGGGCTTTCCTTGCAATTGGGCTCCAGACTGTAGGGCGTGTTTTCGTATTTCACATGGCGCTGGCGCAATTCAAGGATCTTGTCTTGAAAAAATGCGCGTGCATCCATCGCTTCGGCGCATCGACGCTGCAGTTCTTCGAAACGTGTCTTGCTGCCGTAAATCAGACGGGCTTCCAGCAGACTGGTTTGCACCGTGATGTCGGCAGCAGATTCTGTCAGGCATTCATCAACGGTTCGAATGCTATGGCCAATTTCCAGCCCCAGATCCCAGAGCAATTGCACCAGTTGTTCGAGTTTGGACTTGAGTGCCGCATCAGGCGCTGCGGGAAGCAGGATGAGTAAATCGATATCGGAGTAGGGGAAGAGTTCGCCCCGGCCATAGCCACCCACGGCGACCAGTGATGCCGACTTGGGCATCGCGAAGTGTTTCCATGCCTCGGTGAGTACAAGATCGGCGTTTTGCCGCATGCGCTTGAGCAAGCGTTCGGGGCGGCGATCGTGTTCATAGTCAGCGACGATAGCCTGACGTCCTAGCTTGAGCTGCTCTTTGAGCGAAGCAGCCAGCTGAACCATGTCAGACCATGGCGGCTGGCTTGCCCGCATGGCTTTCCTGAATGAAGGCAGGTGGCGCCGGACTCGCCGCCGAGACGGTGAGAACCTCATAACCAGTTTCTGTCACCAGAACCGTATGTTCCCACTGTGCGGACAGGCTGCGGTCGCGAGTCTTGATGGTCCAGCCATCGCCCATTTCACGGATTTCACGTTTGCCCGCATTGACCATGGGCTCTACTGTGAAAATCATGCCGGCCCTGAGCTGATCAAGTGTGCCGGGGCGGCCGTAATGAAGCACTTGGGGTTCTTCGTGGAAGACTTTGCCGATGCCATGACCGCAGAATTCGCGCACGATGGAGAAGCCTGCTTTTTCCGCATGTTGCTGAATGACGTGTCCGATGTCACCGAGATAAGCGCCGGCCCGAATTTTGGCGATGCCCAACCACATGCACTCGTAGGTGATATCGGTGAGGCGTCTGGCAAGGATGGAAGGCTCGCCGACATAAAACATGCGGCTGGTGTCGCCGTGGTAGCCATCTTTGATGACGGTAATGTCAATATTGATAACATCACCGTTTTTGAGCACCTTGTCACCAGGGATGCCGTGGCAGACGACGTCGTTGACGGAGGTGCAGATGGCCTTGGGAAAGGGGGTGTAACCGGGTGGGCAGTAATTCAGCGGGGCGGGAATGCTCTGCTGCACATTCACCATGTATTCGTGGCACAGGCGGTCCAGTTCGCCAGTGCTGATCCCGGCCTTCACATAAGGTGTAATGAAATCAAGGACTTCCGATGCCAAACGACCTGCGACACGCATGCCGGCAATGTCTTCGTCTGTCTTGATCGAGATGGAGCCCATAGAGTCTCGGCGGTGGTGGGTGAATAAAGGTGTTAACGGTCGCGAAACCGGGATTATAGTCGACCGCGAAAACGGGCGCCCTCATGTGCTTCAGAGTTTGTAACTTGGATGGAATCTCGGGTAGAATCTTGGGTTAGCTTGAATCGCGGTAGATAAAGGTCGTTTAGGCCATTCGCCAAGATTCAGGATAACAAGCGTTGTTATTTTGTAAATCGCGAGCCTGTGCCGCCAAGGGTGCCTGCTACCGACTTTGTCGGTGGGGTGACTGGCCAGGCTCCAGACCCAACCCTGGAGAATAGTTCATGTCCGTTACCATGCGTGAAATGCTGGAAGCCGGTGTCCATTTTGGCCACCAAACCCGCTTCTGGAACCCCAAGATGGCCCCGTATATCTTCGGTCATCGCAACAAAATTCATATCGTCAATCTGGAAAAGACCATGGTCATGTTCCAGGATGCGATGAAATACATCCGCCAGCTGTCCGCCAATCGCGGCACCATCATGATGGTGGGTACCAAGCGTCAGGCCCGCGACATTATCGCGGCTGAGGCACAGCGTGCAGGCGTACCTTTTGTCGACCAGCGCTGGCTCGGCGGCACACTGACCAACTTCAAAACCATCAAGACCTCGATCAAGCGCTTGAAAGAAATGGAAGCCGCTATTGCTGATGGCTCCGTGGAAAAGATGTCAAAGAAAGAGGCGCTGATGTTCAATCGCGAACTCGACAAGCTGCAAAAAGCGATTGGTGGCATCAAGGACATGAATGGCGTGCCGGATGCAATTTTTGTCATCGACGTCGGCTATCACAAAGGCGCGATCACTGAAGCGATCAAACTGGGCATTCCGGTCATTGGCGTGGTCGATACCAACCACACACCGCAAGGCGTGACTTACGTCATTCCGGGCAATGATGACTCATCCAAGGCGATTACGCTTTATGCGCGTGGCGTGGCCGACGCGATTCTCGAGGGCCGTTCGAATTCGATGAATGACATCGTCGAGTCCGTCAAAGCGGGTGCCGATGAATTTGTCGAGGTCAGCGATCAGGCCTGATGCCTCCCGCATCAACAGCCTGCACCGCTTAGGCTGAAAAAATGGGGCAACGACTGTTCGCCCCTTTTTTTCGAGCAGCGTGCGCTGTCGAATGCAGCAGGATGCAGTAATGAATTGTGGAATAGGGACGCCCCGGTGGCGTTCTCGTCAAGAATCAAGGAGAAACGTATGGCGGCAATTACAGCAGCAATGGTGGGTGAACTGCGGGCAAAAACAGATGCCCCAATGATGGAGTGCAAGAAGGCACTGACCGAGGCCGATGGTGACATGGCGCGTGCTGAGGAAATCCTCCGCGTCAAACTGGGTAGCAAGGCTTCCAAGGCAGCCTCGCGCGTGACCGCTGAAGGTGTGGTGGCAGCGCATATCGCTGGCGGTGTTGGTACGCTGATCGAAGTCAATTGCGAGACTGACTTTGTATCGAAGAATGACGACTTCCTGAAATTCACTGCAGATGTGGCGCGTCTGGTGGGCGAGAAAAATCCTGCTGATGTGGCCGCATTGTCCGCACTGCCTCTTGATGGCAAAACCGTTGAAGAAATTCGTGCTGAACTGATTGGCCGTATCGGCGAGAACATGTCTATCCGCCGCTTTCACCGTTTCCAGACATCGTCCAAGCTGGTCTCGTATTTGCACGGTACCCGCATTGGGGTGATGGTCGAGTTTGATGGTTCGGACGAGCAGGTGGGCAAGGATGTTGCGATGCACATTGCGGCGATGAAGCCTGTGGCGCTGTCGTCGGATGATGTGCCCACGGACCTGATCGAGAAAGAACGTTCGGTGGCGCGCCTGAAGGCGGAAGAGTCCGGCAAACCTGCCGACATCGCCGCGAAAATGGTGGAAGGTTCGGTACAAAAATATCTGAAAGAGGTCTCGCTTTTTAATCAGGCGTTTGTGAAGAACGACAAACAAACGGTTGAGCAGATGCTCAAGGCGGCTAATACCTCGGTGAAGTCCTTTGTGATGTATGTGGTGGGTGAAGGCATCGAGAAAAAGCAGGATGACTTTGCTGCCGAAGTCGCGGCGCAGGTAGCCGCCGCACAAAAAGGTTGATCTGATCATTACGGGCCGCAAGGCCCGTTTTTTCAGGGAGACGCTGAATAAGTCTGTGTCCCTGAAATTGCGGTTGCCCAGCTTTGTTACAAGCGGGCTGGCAGCCGTTAAAATATGAGGGTTTTCCGGGATTGAATTTAGAACGAAGCAGAAGGGGCGCGCCGGTGCCCCTTCAACGACGATAAGGGAAATGGGAGCATTGCTGATGACGACACCCGTATACAAGCGCGTACTTCTAAAACTCTCCGGCGAGGCTTTGATGGGGGACGATGCTTATGGCATCAACCGCCTGACCATCGAGCGCATGGTGGCCGATGTTTCCGATGTGGCGAAACTGGGCGTTGAAGTTGCCATTGTCATCGGTGGTGGCAATATTTTCCGCGGTGTCGCTCCGGGTGCGCAGGGCATGGATCGTGCCACTGCCGATTACATGGGCATGCTGGCGACGGTGATGAATTCGCTCGCGCTGGCTGATGCGATGCGGCAGGCCGGAATGACAGCTCGTGTGATGTCGGCGATCGGCATCGAGCAGGTCGTCGAGCCCTATGTCCGCCCCAAGGCATTGCAGTATCTGGAAGAGGGCAAGATCGTCGTCTTCGCGGCCGGCACTGGCAATCCCTTCTTCACCACGGACACGGCGGCTGCACTGCGCGGCGCCGAGATTGGCGCCGAGGTGGTTCTCAAAGCGACTAAAGTCGATGGTATTTACAGTGCGGATCCCAAAAAAGATCCGAACGCAACTCGTTACTCCAAAATCAGTTTTGATGAGGCGATCGCAAAGCGTCTGCAAGTGATGGACGCCACCGCCTTTGCGCTGTGCCGTGACCAGAAGCTGCCCATACGAGTATTCTCCATCGTCAAACCCGGTGCGCTGCAAAGCGTCATTCTGGGCGAGGATGAGGGTACGCTGGTTCACGTGTGATCGCCGAGTAGCACGAACTTATTCAGCCGTTTTACAGGAGGACAGCATGACTGTTGCTGACGTCAAGAAGAATACTGAGCAAAAGATGCAAAAGTCGATCGATACGCTCAAGGCCGATCTGGCCAAGGTGCGTACCGGACGGGCGCACGCCGGGATACTCGATCACGTGCAGGTGGATTACTATGGAACGCCGACGCATATCAGTCAGGTGGCCAATATCACGCTGCTCGATGCGCGTACTATTGGCGTGCAGCCATGGGAAAAGAAAATGATCGCGACTATCGAAAAAGCGATTCGTGAATCTGATCTGGGTCTGAATCCTTCCACCCAGGGCGACCTCATTCGTGTGCCCACTCCCGCGCTCACGGAAGAGCGCCGCAAGGAGATGGTCAAGCTCTGCAAGAGCGAAGCCGAGGATGCCAAAATCGCGGTCCGTAATATTCGGCGCGATGCCAATGAAGCGCTCAAAAAACTTCTCAAGGACAAAGCGATTTCCGAGGATGATGAGCGTCGTGCGCAGGACGATGTGCAAAAACTGACCGATAAATTTGTCGCAGAAATCGACAAACTGGTCGCCGAGAAAGAAAAGGAAGTGCTGACGGTGTAAGCGAAGGAGGGCACAAGTTGCCTCTCTCCGATCATCCCTGCCAATGGAAACCGCCGCATGAGCCAAACCAGTTCGACGCTTGATATTCCCGCGACCTCGCTGATTCCGGCGCACGTGGCCATCATTATGGATGGCAATGGGCGCTGGGCCACCTCGCGTTATCTGCCGCGCGTGACCGGGCATGTGAAGGGTGTCGAAGCTGTCCGTGGCATCGTGCGGGCCTGTATCGAACGAGGCATTGGCCACCTGACCTTGTTTGCGTTCAGCTCGGAAAACTGGCGTCGACCGCCAGACGAAGTGGCCATGCTGATGCGCCTTTTCTCCACCGTTCTGGATCGCGAAGTCAGTCGCATGCATGCCAACGGCATCTGCCTCAAGATTGTCGGTGATCTGTCTCGCTTCGACGCGAAGCTGCAGGCGCAGATTGCCGAGTCGGAAGCGAAAACTGCAGATAACAAGCGTCTGACGCTCACCATTTGCGCGAACTATGGTGGGCGCTGGGACATGCTGCAGGCAATGAACAAAATGCTCGCCGAGCGTCCCGGGCTCACGCACTACACCGAAGCGGATCTCGCGCCGTATTTCTGCATGGCGCATGCGCCCGAGCCCGATCTTTTCATTCGCACTGGTGGCGAGCAGCGCATCTCCAATTTTTTGTTGTGGCAGCTCGCTTATACGGAGCTGTATTTCACCGAAAC
>JBDKLM010000005.1:0-29142 GCA_039806005.1 Pseudomonadota bacterium | reverse complement strand
CTTGTTAAGTTGTTTGACATCGAGAAGGTAGTCCGCCATGTCACGCCTCCCCTGTCGCTTTATCTGTTGACCCCTGCACACCGGTACTGTGTGCGTGCGAGAACAACTTTGCCCGAATTTTTTTCCAGACAGGCGCAACAACACCATTGGGCAAGAAGAACAGAATAAGAATCAGCAAGACGCTGTAAATCATCAATCGCCATTCGCCGAAATTGCGCAGTCCCTCGGTCATGACGGTCAACAACAGCGCCCCGCCAACGGGTCCGAAAATGGTACCGATACCACCGACATACACCATCGTGATAATCGTAATCGACGTGACCACGGCAAACAGCTGCGGGCTCACTTGCAACTGATAGTGCGCGTAAAGCGCACCACCCAGTCCCGCGAAGGCAGCACTGATGATCAGCGAGATGATTTTGTACGTCGTGATCGGCAAGCCAGCGGCCATGCACGTGGCTTCATCGCCCTTGATGGCACGCAGTATCAGCCCCCAACGCGAACGCGCCAGCCAGGCAAGCAGCCAGGTAGTGAGACCCAGCACACCGAGCACAAACCAGTAATAGTGCAAATGATTTTTGATCAGGGGCGTGATGTCCTGGATGCCTTCTTCACCACCGGTGTATTCCCAGAAAATCAGCATCAGACGCTGCATGATCACCGCCGCCGACAGCATGGCTAGTGCAAAGTAAGGCCCTTTGAGCCTGAGCGTCGGGAAACCCAGCAAGAGTCCAAAGAACATGGCCAGCACCATGCTCGCTGGCAGGCTCCACCACGGCCCCAGACCCATCTGCACATTCAGAAAACCTGCAGCATACGCACCGACACCTATAAAGAGTGAGTGACCAAAATTTTCACGCCCCGTCAGCCCGGACATGAAGTCCCAGCTAACTGCCCAGATGCCGTAAATCGCAGCCACCGTCAGCACACCTACCAGATAACTGCCGCCCGCCAGCACAGGCAAAATAGCGAGCAGTCCGAGCGAGACGACGCCTGCAGTCGAACTCAGTTTATCGAGAGATCCGAGCGCTGCCATTTAAAACGCCGTCCTTTTACCGAAGATACCAGCCGGCCGGAAGACCAGCATCAGCAGTGTGGCCAGCACCGAGACGATCTCGGTCCAGCTGGTCGAAATTTCATAAGCGACGATGGTTTCAGCATAGCCCAGCATGAAGGCCGCGAGAATGCTGCCGGGTATGGAACCCAGTCCGCCCACCACCACGATCGCAAAAGCTTTGACAATGGGCAGCAAATGCATCGACGGCTGCACCGAGAGAAAGGGCCCCGCAAGTATGCCGGCCAGCGCGGCCAGCGCTGCCGAAATCGCCATCACCAGCGAGAAGATGCGATCACTGGGTATGCCCATGTATTTGGCGGCATCTGCATCCTGGGAGATCGCGAGAATCGCACTGCCCAGACGGGTTCGCTGTATGAAAAGATAGAGTAGCGAAATCGATACTCCCGCCACGATCAGCGTGAGCAAACGCTGGCCCGCCACATCCACGCCGCCGATGTTGATCTTGGTATCCACGAAGGCTGGCACATTGCGGTACTCGGAACCGAAGGTGAGAAACAAAGTCTGCTCGACCACCAGCGCAATGGCGAGCGTGATCATCAGCACACCGAGCTGGGAATAGCGCAAGGGCCGGATCAGGATTTTTTCGACCAGCACGCCGAAGACGGAAACACCAGCCACTGCCAGTATCGCTGCCAGCCACAGCGGCAGACCCATCACCGAGGTCAGTACATAGGCCCCATACGCCCCTAGCGCATAGAAGGAACCATGCGCCAGATTCAAGACGCGGGCCACGCCAAAAATCAGCGTGAAACCCACCGCGAGCATCGCGTAAATGGCGCTGGTGACAGCGCCGTAGATCAGGATTTCCAATTTATTTTTTCATCCAGGGTGGCAGGATGAAATTCCCGGTACGCAGCTCCTTGGGAAAGAGCACCACGCGCTCGCCCTTGTCCTGCCACTGCACGAAGACCAGATTCGTCTTGCCTTTGCCCGGCATGACGTCGTGGTTTTCATCAAAGGTGATTTCGCCGGCCACACCTTCGTAGCGCGTCTTTTCCAGCTCCTTGATCACCTTATCGTTATCGAAGCTGCCGGCGCGCTTGACCGCCTCAGCGTATAGAAAGATCGAGTCATAGGCGAAAAATGCCGTGTACACCGGATAGTTGGGTGAGTTCTTTTTGAAGCTGTCAAAGAAAGGAATCGTTTTTTTGGTCAGCGGCGCGCGCACTGCGAAGTTGGCTGCCACCTCGGAGATGGATTTGCCACCGATGCGATTGAAAAAATCGCCATCCATGCTCTTGACGTCAATGCCACCATAAGGCACCGGAACCTGGGCGTCATGCCACTGTTTGGCAAAGACATCGCTCGAGCCATGCGAGAGAATGACGATCAAATATTGTGCGCCACTGGATTTCACTTTCGCCAGCAATGGCGAAAAATCCGAGGTCTGCGTATCGAACAATTCCGTCATGCGGATATCGGCACCGACCTCGCTTGCACCTCGCTTGAGTACAGGCACCAGATCCTGCACCCATTTTGCATTTTCACCCACGATCGCAATTTTCTTGTAACCGAGTTCACCAATAACGAAACCCGAAATGTATTCGACCAGCGCGCGCGCCTGATGGGCGGCGTTGATCGGCCCGACGCGGAAAATGTATTTGTAAGTGTCGTAGTCGTTTTTAACTTTGGCTGTGATGCTGGGCGAGGCTGCACCAACACCCAGATAAATGATTTTTGATGCAGCGATATGCGGTAGCTGAGCGAGCGTCACGCCACTGGTATAGCCACCCACTAAAAGATCAACCTTGTCGTCAGACACCAGTTTCTTGATCGCGCTGATGCCTGTCTCGGGATTTTCAGTTTCATCGGCGGTGACATATTCAACCTTGCGTCCAAGGATGCCGCCTTTCTTGTTGATCTCATCCACCGCCATTTTGACAGCGGTGATCGTATCGCGTCCCACCTGCAGCTGTACCGATGTCGGCACGCCGATGCGCAAGGGCTTGCTCTCCTCTGCATGCAACAGCGCGTGTGACAAACAAAGGCCCAGCGCGAGCATTTTCACGATACGTTTCATGAGGTCTCCTGAGTTTTTTAAATGAGAACTGACGATGCTCCGCGATTACAAGGGAAAAAAATCCACGGGTTTCATCAATTTGTTTTGCTGACTTTCCAGTGCGCCGAGTTCCGCACTTTGTTTCACGTAGCTCAGCCATTCGGGATCAACCCATAATCCGGCACGACGCTCCTCGCGATCTGCGGCATTTTTGTAGCACCAGATGTGGATGTATTCATTGGGATTGCCAGTCTCGCAGGCTGCGTACAGCAAAGGCATGCCCAGATGCCGCACCTGAGGCTCCTTGCCCAGCTTTTCGTAGAGCTCAAGATGGGCCTTCATCGTCCCGGGCTTGCATACGTAGGTCCTGACATCCAGCAGCATGGCGATCTCCCCCCGCTATTTTTATGTCGCTGCTCGGGCAGACCGGCAGCGTTTTATCAAGCTGATTATTCCACGGTTTTTTCGCAATGGATAGCAATCGCGTCGGGTTCTGCAATAGCGTTTTGTTTTTACAAACTCTGTGTAATGATGGGCTATAACAAACGCACTATTGTTGCGATGCAGCGGATATTCTGCAATCATCAGCTGCCCCCCGATTGTGCGGATAACAGTGTCAGCGGCGCTCAATGCCCACGGTTTCGCTTTCAAAAGCATCTCAATCAGGGCTCAATAAACAAGACCAACTGACGAATGACTATTCTGGATCACTCTATTTGTTGAGATTTATTTTTAAAATGAAAACGATATTTTTCGCTCTGACCTTGATCATGGTGTTGTCGGGTACCGCGCGAGCGGACTACCGCCGCTATTGCGACTCCGTGTCCACCAACGCCGAAGCCTTCACCGAGGAACGTAAAAAGGGATACACCAAAAAACAGGTGCAGGAAAATGCTCGACTGATGGCGCAACAACGCGAGTTGGACCCCAGCGTGCTGGAGGCCTGGTATGCGGAGATCGAATGGGTCTTCAGTGGTGCTCAAAAGCGTTATAGCCCTGTCGCCAGCCGGCAGCGACGCCTTGACGAATGCCTGGCCAATGAGGGCAAGTAAGCGGTGATGGGATTCACATTCCCTTGGCGTACCGCGAGGCCCCTTGCCTTTCTCCTTACCTTAGTGGCTGGCGAAGGTGTCAGCTCGGCAGGCACCCTCACTCCGATAGAACAAACCCTACTCAAGCAATCCAGTCCCGCCGCATGGGAAGCACGGCGTCAGTACCGCGATATTGCCGTCGACGCGGTCGGCACTGGTGAAACGCGCGCTTACGTCTTCCGGCCTGAAGCCCGCTCGCTGACCGGCCTGCCACTGGTCTTGTTCATGCACGGCTGGCGCGGTACGAACCCGAAAAATTTTGGCGGTCTGATTGATCTGCTGGTGCGCAGCGGTGCTGTCGTGATTTATCCGGTCTATCAGGCCGAAGGCGAGACAAGCTCACCGCAAAAAATTACAGCGAATGCCGCACAAGGCATACGTGCAGCACTCGATAAATTGCAGCAATCGCATCCCCAGCTTGTCGATGAAGAAAAAACCCTCTACTGGGGTTTTTCGATGGGTGCGTCAATTTCGACCAATTTCGCGATCCGACACACCGAACTCCGCATACCCGCGCCACGCGCCGTGGTGTTGGTGGCACCCGGCGATGCCTATCACGTCGTCCACGGCGCAGAATCTGCACCTACGGTCGCACGACTGGAATTGATGCCGCCCACACTGCCGGTTTTTCTGGTGAGTGGTGCGGCAGATACCAGTATCGGTGTTCCGACAGCACGTGCATGGGCAGCGCGTTTGTGCCACATGCCCAGATCGCACCGGACCTTGTTAATGCTGCCCTCCCACTCGGATGGAGGCCAGCAAATCAGTTCCGCGCATGGATCGCCGGGTGCGCCGGACAGTCGATTTGATTTTCCCGATGCGACCGCCACTGTGCCCGCGCGCATTGCAGGTCGCGATGGCTTTGAGAGCTCAGGCTCGCTGAACGTGCTGGATTTTTACGGCTACTGGCGCATCACGATGGCGATGTTCGATTATGTTGCCGGCGGGCCGTATCCGACTGCATTGTTCACACCCAAATCGCCGGAAAATCGCTTTCTGGGTGTCTGGCCTTCCGGCAAACCGTATGCAGCGGCAGTCGAGGAGGAAGTCTGTAACTGAGTGCTGCGCTCAGCTTGATACATTCTGCACATGCCACTTCAAACGCCAGGCGACACTCGTTGCATCCAGGCGGAAATCGCGGGCATCAAATAAGCAGCGCCCTCCTCGCTGAGATGAATCCCATCGTCAGCGCGCAGACGTACCAACTTGCCACGCTGGTCCTGACGGTACTGCTCAAAAGTGCCGCCGCTGCCGGCAATGTAAGGATTGGGATCTATCCAGGTGACTTGAGGGAATTCCGCCAGTACTTCCTTCACCAGCACGTTGATCGACGCCATGCGGCGCGAGAAACCACTCTCGCGCATGACTGGCATGCCTATCCACAGTACGCGCGCGCCATCACGCGTAAGCAACTTGGCGAAATCACGCACTCTTTCTGCATACATCTGTTTCCAAGCTGGCGTACCAAACAAGTACACATTGCGATCCACCTGAAAATTTTGCGCATCATTGGCACCGATCGCACAAATCACCAATCCAGGTCGCGCAGCACCAATGAGTTGTGGGTACTGGGCAGGCCAGTTAAAGACATCGGGTCGACCAAGTCCAGTTCCAGAACGATAGGCACGCACGAAGCGCGCACCACTTTCCCGCGTCGCGCTACGACGTAATACCGGTGCCAGTCCGACTGCCATCATGGAATCCCCCACCAGCGCTACTTGCCCCGATTGCAGCGCGATCGGTTTCGCCACCGGCACTTCAGCCGCAGCTTTTGCGGGCGAGGCCTTTTGTTTTGCCTTATCGCGCGATGCGCGTTTGGGTTCGATGGGCACGCCGGCACTTTTCGCTGAAGGTGCTGGCGTCGCTAGCGAAGGTGAATCTTCGGCCGGTCCTGTGACCTCGGCGACCGGTATCAGCGTCGTCGACCAGCGCTCACGCATCTTAAGTGCGACGCGTCGTGGCGCATCGAGATGCAATCCCGTCACGATGCGCTGCCAGGTCTGCGTGACGGGCTGAGCGATATTGCGCAAGCTACCCACTTCCAGACGCTCTGCCCAGACCGCCAGACCCGCTGCTTCGAGCAACAAGGCCACCACCAAAGCTGCCGCAAGCGCGCGAATCACATCGGCAAGTGAAGCAGAGCGAACCATAATCAAAACTGAAAATAAATGAAGGGTGCCGGTGCACTGGGACCCAGCACCTCAATCACCGTCAGCGAAATCGCAAACAAGGCGCCCAAAGCCATCGCTGGCATGCGCATGCCGGCGAGCTGCGCGCGCAACAGCACACGCGAGGGTAAATAATGCATGCCTATGCCCATCAGTACGCAAATCAGCATGCCGGGCGCAAGATCCCAATGCCAGCTACCTGCAAACAGCTGCTGCATTACCGCGAAAGCCTGACCAAGATCGGCGGCACGGAAGAAAATCCAGCCGACACACACCGCATGAAAGAGCAGAAAACGCGACACGTAGCGCCATTGGTCAGAATCGCGCCACGCATCACCACCCCGTTCATACCAGTAATTGTCCCAAACACGGTGCAGTGCCAGCAGCATGCCGTGCCAAAATCCCCAGACGACAAAATTCCATGCAGCGCCATGCCAGAGCCCGCCGAGCAGCATGGTGATGAAGAGATTTCGTACATTGAGCCACTCACCTTGACGAGAACCGCCGAGTGGAATGAACAGATACTCTCGCAACCACGTCGAGAGCGATATGTGCCAGCGACGCCAGAATTCCTGCGGCGATGCGCTGCGATAGGGATTATCGAAGTTATCCGGAAACCGATAGCCTAGCAGCAGCGCACAACCAATCGCGATATCGGTATAACCGGAAAAATCACAATAAATCTGGGCAGCATAACCATAAATACCAAGCAGTACCTGGCTCGCGCTGAAGCTTTGCGGGTTTGCAAAAACATCGTCGACCATCAGTGTGGCCAGACTGTTAGCGATAACCACTTTCTTGAACAGACCGATCGCAATCAACAAGAGCGCACGTGAAGTTTCGATGCGAGTAGGATCAGGCGCTTTCTGCAGCTGGGGCATGAAGGTAGAGGCGCGCAGAATTGGACCGGCAATCAGTTGCGGGAAAAAGGCCACATAAAGCAGCACATCTTCGAGGGATGGAGCACGCTCGAGTTTGCCACGCCAAACGTCGATCATCAGCGAGATCGCATGGAAACTCATGAACGAGATACCAAGCGGCAGAATGGGCGAGCTGACGGATACCTGCAGATCAATACCCAGAGCGTTGGCAAGATTCAGGAAATTCTGCATGAAGAAGGCCAGATATTTGTACCAGCCCAGCGTCAGCAGGCATGCAAGGATGCCACCGATCAGCCAGCGACGCTTGTGCGTACCCCGCTCTATGCCTTTGGCGGCAATCCAGCCATACAGGGATATCGCAAACAACAGTGGCAGGAAATGCCAGTCCCAGAAGCCATAGAAAAAATAGCTCAGCGCCAGCAGTACACGCTTGTGCGTTACATGATGTCGTACCGTTCCCCAAGCGAGCGCGAATGCCAGCAAAAAGAATAATGCGAATTCAACGGTGGGGAAGAGCATGAGCGAGACTAGTCGAGTGATTGACAGATAATATCAATAGTCAGGCAATGAATATCAAAATAAAAATGAAAAGTTATTGATAAATTAAGAACTCATTCTGTCACTTGGATGATCAGGCTGCAGCAGCCAATTCATGCGGTTCACTAAACGCCAACAAAACAGGACTGGCATACCCGCTAGTCCGCGCCCCGCAAGGGATGCCAGTGACGAGAGCGATTTTGTCGAGATTGCTGGTGTACCGCGTATCGATTCATCCGAATCGCAATCAATCCGAGCGCGCCACGCGCAACCCGAAATAAGGGCTTTTCAGCGTGGTCGCAAAACGCGAACGGAAAGCGGACCTCAGCATGCGCGCTACATTGAACCAGGAGCCGCCACGATTGACGCGGGACTCGCAATTGCCCTCTTCCCATGCGGCCTGCGTTTCGGGCGCACCTTTGTAATCGGGATTCCAGCAATCCTGCGTCCATTCCCACACATTGCCATGCATGTCGTAAAGACCAAAGCGATTCGGTTTTTTCTGTCCGACCGCGTGCGCTTCCTTATCTGAATTCGCACCAAACCATGCATAGGTATCCATTGAAGCGATTTCGTCACTGTCATAGTATTCCTTCGAGGTGCCGGCGCGCGCTGCATATTCCCACTCGGCTTCACTCGGCAATCGATATTTCTTGCCAGTGAGTTTGCTCAGCTTTTCGACAAAACTCTGTGCCATCTCCCAGCTAACGTGATCAACCGGCAAATTCTGGCCTTCGCTCTCGCTCGGGTTTTCACCCATCAGAGCCACCCATTCTGCCTGCGTGACTTCATATTTGCCCAGGCTGAAGGATTTCATTTGTATCGTGCGTGCGGGCTTTTCCTTGTCATTGCTGCTGTCATTCGGTGCTGAACGTGTGGAGTCCGGTGTACCCATCACGAAGCTGCCCGCCGGAATAACGACCATTTCTGGACAGGTCGGACAATCTCTGAAGGTCTTGACGGGATCCGCAATGACAGCCGACGCTGCAAACAAACTCGCGAAAAAACACAGGGCGCGCATGGTCGCTCTCCTTTTTATGGTCAGCCTGCATGATACGCAAAATCGCATGCCACGCTTCAAAGCGCATCCGTGGCAACAGGCTTACATTACCAATCCTGCAGGATACAGCCATGCTGTCTTGCGGCAGAGCGTCAGGTTCGGTGTGATATCTTTGCGTCTGTTGTGGCGTGCTTAACGCCTGAACCAACACCATAAAATCAATGATCCCGACCACGGGATAAGAAGAACAACGCAGCATCGGGGGAAAGAGTGAATCAGGAAGTCGGATCCACAGCACGGGTGGCCGTCGTGACCGGGGGCGCCATGGGAATTGGCGCCGAAGTTGTCGAGCGACTGGCAAGACTCGGACATCACGTGATCATTGCCGATCGTGACGAAGCAGCCAGTACCGCCATGGTGACGCAGTTGCAATCGCAGCAGCTGTCAGTCACAGCGATTGCAATTGATGTGGGCAATCCCGTTGCAATCGCTACTGCTTTTGATGCGGTTGCAAGCGAGCATGGGCGTTGCGACATTTTGGTCAATTGTGCAGGCGTCGCCAAAGTCTTTCCATTCATCGATTTCCCGCTCGACGAGTTCGAGCGCACGATGAATATCAATGTCACCGGTACCCTGCTCTGCAGTCAGCACGCAGCTCGTTTGATGATGCGCCATCGCTGGGGCCGCATCATCAATATCGCCTCGGTAGCCGGCATGCGCGCGGTTGGTACGGGTCGCACTGCGTACGGAACCTCCAAAGGTGCAGTCATTGCACTGACACGACAAATGGCCGTTGAACTGGCGGAGCACGGCATTACCGCCAATGCCGTCGCACCCGGGCCCGTGGATACGCCGATGACGCAGCTTTTGCACACTGCGCAATTTCGTACCGAGTATTCGAAAGCCATTCCCATGAATCGCTACGGCACCGTATCCGAAGTCGGCGCTGCAGTGCAATTTCTCGCCTCTGAAGATGCTGCCTACATTACCGGTATAGCGATGCCCGTTGATGGCGGATTTTTATCCAGTGGCGCGCGCGGCCTTTGAACGATGAGTGCCAGCACGACCATGCGCATCGAAGCCGTCTACCATCTTGAAACCGCAGAGGATCCGGAAAAAACTGCCGCACTGATCGCGGGCGAACAATCGTCGGGAACATTCGTTGCCATTCCTGGTGAAGATGAAGCCCTCAAAGCGCGTGCTGCTGCCCGATATGAAATCACTGCGCTGGATCACCCCAACGATGGCAATGCCAAGCGCTATACGCTGAAACTTTCGTGGCCGCTGGAGAATATCGGGCCATCGCTGCCTAATCTGATGGCCACGGTGGCCGGCAATCTCTACGAACTCAAACCTGTACGCTCGCTGCGGCTGATCGATATCACACTGCCGCCCGCATTTGCGCAAGCCTATCCGGGCCCGGCCTATGGCATCGCCGGTACGCGCGCGCTCAGTGGCGTGCAGCAGGGTCCGCTGATAGGTACCATCATCAAACCCTCGGTAGGCCTGAGCGCGCAAGACACCGCGAATATCGTCGCGCAGCTGTGCGAGGCCGGCGTTGACTTCATCAAGGACGATGAGCTGCAGGCAGATGGTCCGGCCTGCCCGTTTGATGAACGCGTCACACTGTCGATGGCCATCATCAAGCGCCACGCCGAGCGGTCCGGCAAAAAGGTGATGTATGCCTTTAATCTCACGGGTGAAATCGATGAGATGAAACGCCGCCATGACCTGGTGCAGCAACTCGGTGGTACTGCCGTGATGCTGAGTCTCAATTCGGTGGGCATGGCAGGCTTCAACGCTTTTCGCCGTCATGCACAGTTACCGATTCATGCACATCGCAATGGCTGGGGCTACCTGCAAGGTGGATGGTCTTACACCGCATGGCAAAAGCTGTGGCGTCTGGCCGGCGTGGATCACATGCACGTGAACGGCATTGCCAATAAATTTCAGGAAAATGACGATAGCGTGATCGCGTCGGCGCGCGCTTGTATAACCCCGATGTTTGCGGACAAACCTTGCACGATCATGCCGGTGTTCTCCTCGGGCCAGACAGTCAGACAGGCAGCGCCCACTTGGGAGCGACTGCAATCGACGGATCTGATTTTCCTTGCGGGCGGTGGATTATTCGCGCATCCGGGCGGCATCGCTGCGGGCGTAAGCGCCCTGCGTCAATCCTGGGCTGCAGCGATCGAGGGGGTGCCGCTGGATGTGGCAGCGAAAACGCATCGCGAATTACGTGAAGCACTGGAAAAATTCGCATGATCGCCGATGAATTTTCGTGCTCATGAGGCGATGAGAAGATGAACGATGTGAGTCAAGCGTTGCGAGCCAGCGTCCTTTTCTATGGTGACGATTTTACCGGTGCCTCGGACAATGCTGCGCAATACGCGCGGCATGGACTCAAGACGGTGTTATTTTTTTCTGATCCCGGCACTGATGTCCTGACACAAGCAGCCCGAGACTATGATGTGGTGGGCGTCGCAGGCACGGCGCGCTCACTGAACCCCGACGGTATGCGCACCGAGCTGCTGCCTGTTCTGGAAAAATTTCGGCAGCTGCATGTGCCACTGGTGCAGTACAAGTGCTGTTCTACCTTTGACTCGTCGTCTGAAACAGGCAGCCTCGGCCATGCCATACATCTGATGCAGGCTTGCTGGCCAGGTAGCCTCATACCCGTGCTGGCAGCCACGCCGGAGTTCGGTCGTTACACGATGTTTGGTCACCACTATGCGCGTGCCGGCACCAGTGTGTATCGACTCGATCGTCATCCAGTGATGTCGCGACATCCCGTGACGCCGATGCACGAGTCGGATTTGTCCTTGGTACTCACACAACAAGGTTTCATTCCTGCCCACACGGTGGATTTGCGTCAGCTGGATCATTTCGAAGCAAACCCGGAAGCACTGGCCACCGAGCTGATGACCTGCGATAGCGTGGTCTTCGATGGCTATACGCTGAAACAGGTCATGACGGGCGCTGCCAGCTTGTGGCATGTATCCCGACAACGTCAGGTGTGTGCGATGGCGGCGCAGGGCTTTGCCCACGGGCTGGGTGCATGGCTGCGCGAGTCCGGGCGACTGACCTCGATACCACCTGGCCACAAGCTCGCTGCGGTTGACAAACTGCTGGTGCTCTCGGGTAGTTGCTCGTCCCTATCGGCAGAGCAGATCGCGTGGGCGCGACAGGCTGGCTTTCTTGCGATGCGCGCCGAGATGAATCTGCTTGCCGGCGAAGATGCCGATGCGCTGCAGACTTTGGAAACACGCATGCTTGATGCATTGAAGTCCGGTACCAGTGTGATCGTATTCACCGCGGAAGGTCCGGATGATGCACTCGCCTCATCAGCGTTGACTCAAGCCTTGAACGCATCGGACATGGCGCAGCGGATCGGCCACCTGTTCGCGCGGCTTGCGCGGTCGGCATTTGCGCAGGCCGGACTGCAAAGGCTGGTCGTCGCCGGAGGTGATTCATCAAGTTTCGCCATGCGCGACATCGGCGCGCGTGCGCTGGAGATCAAAGCCAGTCACTTCGTGCAGAATGCTCATGTGTGCACGCTGGTGTCTGATGACCCGCTGATCCGCAACAAGGAAGTGCTGCTCAAAGGAGGACAGGTGGGGCAGCGTAATTTGTATGGACTGATGCTGGAGGGCTTCAGCAATGCAAGCTAATGCATCGGTTTCGCGCCCCACCCATGAGGAGCCCAATCGGGGTAAAGTGACACTTCGCGGCAAAACCCGACTTGCTCGCAATATCAACAAACCATAAACACAATAACTTATCCGAGGCAGAACCCATGAAGCGATTGATTTCCTGCGTAGCGCTCCTGATCACCATGCAAGCAGCCAGCGCACAAAACATTTTTGAAATCTCGCCCGATTCGTCCAACCCGAATTACGCGCAGTGCAAATTCCAGAACTACGATGACAGTGCTTTGCTGATCACTACCTACATGGGCTCGCTGGTCGCCGGAAAGTACGAGAAAGCATGCTCGGCTGAATTTCTGACGCAAGCCAAAGAAGGCAAGCGCAAGCATGACGCGATGCTGAAAGCCACCGACCAGCAAATCGGGTACTGCTACTCCGACAAAGACATGCAATTCATTCGCAGTTTGCTGATCACTGCAGTAGACAAGATACCCGAGTTCTGTGAATCAAAAAATGTCGCCGACGCGATTGAAGATTGGGTAAAGCGATTGAATCAGGAAAACTGATCATCAGTTTCTCGCGGGTGCAGCGAAAAACTGATCATCAGTTTCTCGCGGGTGCGGCAAAAGCATCCGCATTTACAGCTGACCAGAGCGACTGGTCAGCCAACCTCGGAGTCAAGGGTCTCTGGTTTTTACTCGTGCCAGTTCGCCTGAAAACAATGGCGAACCTCATGACCCAGAGTGTGCATGTTCAGCTTCTTTTGGGTGAACACGATGCAGACGTCATTTTCATAAAATGAGCAGGCTTTGACCTCATAATCAAAGGAACCGTACCCACGTATCCGCGCCTCGCGGTCGCAAGTTGCCTGAATATTGTCCACGGGTATCCAGGTCACCTTGGAGGTAACGGTGAAGTTGCGCGCAGAGTCAAACAGTTCGAAGGGATTATCGCCATCCATTATGGTTGCGTGCACTGCTCCACCTGCAAAGAAGGTAAAGAAGGCAATCGTCAGTGCCCGTCTTGCGTGCTGCGTTTTACTTGCGCGGAAAAGCTCCGGCATGAATGACTCCCATTTTTGATGTCAAGGATGTTGTCCCGGCGTTTTGCAGCCAATCCTGCAACGATAACTGCTTTGAGAAATTCCTGCAGAGCAGTCCGGGACAAGCCTTGTCAAAAAAAGAAGTCGCGCTCAGCCGAGTACCTTTCTGGCGGCCTCCGTATAGAAAGGGATACCAAAAAGAATATTCAACGGAAAAGTGACGCCCAGCGACAAACCGAGGTAGAGCGAGGGATTGGCTTCGGGGATTGCATAACGCAAGACCGCCGGCACCACGATGTAAGAGGCACTGGCCGACAGCACCATGATGAGTGCCGCATCAGCCACCGGCAATGACAAGAGGAGCGCGATCAGTAGTGCAATGGCCGCGTGAACCACGGGTGCCAAAGCTGCATAGGCAATCAGAATGGGAGACTTGCCCTGCACATCCCGCATGCTGCGTGCAACCATCAACCCCATGTCCAGCAGAAAAAAGGCCAGCATGCCTTTGAACAAATCGGTTGAAAATGTCTGCATCATGACTTTGCCCGCATCACCGCTGAGATAACCGATGAGTAGTGAAGCCAACAGCAGCAAGTGGGCACCACTGGTGAATGATTCATGGATGACCTTGCCCATCGAGGGTGTGGAAAAACTGCCACCTCCATTGGTCACCAAGGCGGCGGTACCCCCTTGATTGACGATCATCTGCGCACTCGCCTGCTTTTGACGAATCATGTTGGCGAGAAACACGGCCATCAGAATCGCAGGTGATTCCATCAACACCATCGCGACGGCCATGTGACCACCCGGCGACATCTGTTGTGACTCGAGGTACTGCATGGCAGTCACGAAGGTCACCGCACTGACCGAGCCGTACGAGGCGGCCACGGCAGCAGCATCGAACCGCGCTACTCGATTTCTCAGAAACAGATAACCCAGTGCCGGGACAATGAACGCCATCAGGATTGCGGCGAACAGACTGATCATGACCGATGGATTCAGACCTGAAGCGGCAAGCGCGAAGCCGCCCTTCAGCCCCAAGGCCATCAGCAGATAAAGCGACAGAAATTTGGCAGTCGCAGCAGGTATTTCAAGATCAGAGCGCAGCCAGCCAGCGATCACGCCAAATACGAAAAAAAGAATTGCCGGGTCGAGCAGATTTTGCATACATCCTCCTTGTGGCGAGAATGTTAGGTGTTTTTAATAATCGAGTAAAATCGATTTTTACCCTATTTATCATAGATAAAATACGATGAATATGACATTCAGACAGCTGCGACTGGTGCTGGCGCTGGCCGACACCGGCAGCATCAGCGCCGCAGCACGAGCGACCCACGTGACTCAACCCACCGCATCCATGCAGCTGCGCGAGGCCGCCAATGCAGTCGGCATGCCTTTATACGAAGTGATAGGCAAACGCGTGCACCTGACCGAAGCCGGCAAGGAACTCGCCCGTACCGCACGCGCCATGTCAGCCGAATGGGAAACGTTTGAACAAAAAATCGATGGCCTCAAAGGCCTGACACGAGGCCGCCTGAAAGTGGCCGTGGTGAGTACCGCAAAATATTTCGTGCCCCGATTGCTGGGCAGTTTTTGCGCGAAATACCCGGCGATCGACATTTCGCTGGAAGTACTCAATCGCGATGGTGTTGTCAGCCGTCTGGCTGACAATCTGGATGATCTCTACATCATGTCCATGCCACCCACCGTGTTCGATCTTGAGGATCAGGTGTTCATGCCCAATCCGCTCGTGGTGATCGGCCCCCGTAAAAAGCGGCCCGTCAACCGCGGCCCCATGGAATTGCGCGAACTGGCTGCAAGCCGTTTTATCCTTCGCGAGCCGGGCTCCGGAACCCGTATGGCGACTGATGTGCATTTTCGTCGATTGCGTTTCAATCCTGAGATGAAGCTGGAACTCGGTAGCAACGAAGCGATTCGGGAGGCCGTGGCAGGTGGTCTGGGCGTTGCCGTGATCTCGCAACATGCCCTGCAGGGGCAAGCTTCGGGACATGGCGTGGTTGTGCTGGACATCAAGGGTTTTCCCCTCCAGTCGCAATGGCATGTCGTGCACCACAAGGGCAAGCAGTTATCGCCAATTGCAACTATCTTCCGAGAACACTTACTCAAGAGTTCGACACTGTGGCGCTGAGTCTCTGCCTTGACAACTGAAGCGCTGCCGCAGCAATCAGAGCAGCAAGGTGAAGGCGCCGGCCATGACCAGCGCGAATAGAATGACCAAACCCACCAGATAGATGCCAATGCGCCGTTGGGCGCGACGGGCCTCTGCCAGCCGATCAGCGAGAGCCACCTGATCCTTTTCGAGGATCGCGAGTCGCTCTTTGGCGGATTTCAGTTCGTTGAGGGCGTGGTTGACCCGGGCGTCGTCCATGAGTAGCAGAAAATTGCAGGACAGCGGCGTAAGTGCTGTTGGGGTTAAAAGTTTGAATATAGCAGTAGTGGCCCGAGATTGTCGTTATTACTTTAAAAACAAAGCCGATTTGCTGCCGCCCCTGCGTTAGCCGAAGCCGATATTTTCAATTTAAGAATATCCGGCTCAATAAACTCGAATCGGCACCGAAGATGTCGATACAGCGTATCCTTACAATTTCCTATAATGATTGCCTTGTCGGCAGCCTGATCTACCGGAGGGCGCGACATTAATTTGCATCGCTAGCCAACCCATAGATTCTTCATCATGAACGCCGCCCCTGTAACGCCGCCGCGATTTGCGTCTTCATTTTGTATTTTGCTCGTGACGATTTTCGGACTGAGTGCCTGCGGTGGTGATTACACCAATCAGGTCACCAAAGTCACGGGCAAAACTCGTTATCTGAATCCGAATGCGGCCAGTACCAAAACGCAGGGCTTTGAGTCAGCGTATATTGATCAGCGGGGCGTATTGACGGTCGCTTTAAGAGAAAAAATCAACGCGCCGGAATTTGAAGCACCCATCGTACAGCGCAGCGAGGTCACAGGCAAACGAGCTAATCCGATTGGTTCTACGCTAGCGGCGACATTCACGGTGGGTTTGTATCCACTGCTCGCGCCAAAAAATTTTTTGAAGGACACATTCGGTCATGAAACCAGTTCGCATGTGCTCAGCGAAGAACCAGATCGCGATCGCGCCGTGGCCACTGGCCGAAGTGAATGGGTCACGGTTCCACTAAAAAGCGCACAAATCGAAATCAGTGGACTTAAAAACACCATACGGCGGGAAATACAGCTGGATGCTCAGGGCTCGGGATCGATTGATCTCGGCAGTGAACTTTTCGACGCCTTCGCGCAGACCAGCAACCTGAACAGCCTGTCGGTTGTCTGCAAAAATTGCGTGGTCAATGCGACCGTGTCCGGCCCTCTCGCGCGGGTACCGCTCGACTTCAAAGCACCGGAGAGCTGGAGGCTTCTGGCGGAATACCGCCGTAGTCCCGATTTGATCTGGGTGGCTGATTCAGATCTGGTTGGTGCACGCAGCCGCAAGGCGGGAAGCAACCGACCTCGCACGGTCGCGTGGAAAGACATCGCGGCCGCGGCACAAAAGCGTGGCGAAAGTCAGATGCAGCGCCTTGCAGAATTGCCTGAGGACTTGCGTCGCGAAAAACGCGAGATTGAAGCATCAAGGCCACCGCCCGAAGTTACCCTCACGCGCGACGAATTTGAATCTACCGCCGCCTTCAATGAACGCGTGCGCGCCACGCGTGCCAGCGAAGAAGCCAAACTGGCCGCCTACAACCGCCGCATTGAACAACTCAACCGCAAGTTGCGCGATTTCCAGGATAGCCTGCCCAAAACCTTGCCACGCCCTCTGGTATTGCAATCGATCAGCGAGAGTCTTTCCGAAATGGCGGGCGAACCCGAGGTGAAGAATGTTGCCTACGACGCCGATCTGAAACGATTCATCATTACGGTCGCGGGCTCAACACAACCGGATCGCGCACCCGTGTCGTTCACGATGGTGACGCAAAACGATATCGATTCTGATCAAGGTCGACGACTCAAGCAGCTTATGAATCGTGCACGCCCCTTCCTGCGTATGGCTGTGGGTGACAAGTGGATACGTCCAGTGTCGGGTCACCTGATGGTGGGCGACCAGGTACTGGCCATGCAATTCATCGACAACGTAGAACTGACGGCTCTCGACACCGTGAAGCTGGAAGCAGGACAGGTTGCAAACCTGCGGCCCCTGCGCAAAATTGACAGCGGCACAGTATCCACTCAATCGCTGGTACTGACGGATGATGTTGAAAGCCGGAAGCTGCGCGAACGGCTGGAGGAACTGCGCGACGATGTGCGTCAGCGCCAACAGGTTAGTGCCGAAAAAGAAAGGCTAAACGAAGAAATCCGTCAGCTTGAAACTCGCCTGAAAACCATGGATGAAGGCGACTACAAGGACGATCTGACCGAGGTCATCGCAAAACTTCCAGCGGCTCCCGTTTCAGGTAATACGTATGCCGTCATCGTGGGTATTGCTTCCTATGACGATCTGCCGCGTGTGGCATTTGCAGACCGCTCCGCGAGGAGTTTCGCCGAACTCTTGCGCAAGCAGTTTGGTATCCCGCCGGATCATATGATCAGTCTGATCAATGATGAAGCCACCGGTGTGCGCATGATGACGCGCTTGCGTTCCATCGCGGGCCGCCTGACGAACAAGGATCGATTGATTGTCTACTATGCAGGCCATGCAGCACCGACACGCGATGGCAAGCACACGGTGTTGATTCCTCAGGATGCCTCGGATGGCAGTCTCGATGATCCTGCTTTCAGACTCGATGAGTTCTATCAGACGCTGCTGCGCAGTAACGCCAAACAGATCGTTGTTGTACTCGACACCTGTTTCTCAGGCCGCTCCGAAGGTAACAAGCTGATTTACAAAGACGTCGCACCGGTCATTCCTGTCTCGCGTGATGGCGTGACACCACCGCAAGATACGCGTCTGACCGTGCTCGCGGCCGGTGGTCCGTCCGATTTCGCCAATGCACTGCGTGGACGCGGACATCGTTTGTTTTCTTACTACCTGCTGCAAGAGTTGGCGAAGACTGGCAGCCTCATACCGGACCGCTTCAGCCTGGTTAGCGAGGCCGTGCAGCGCGACGCCATTTCCCTCGGCCCGGATTACCGACAAAAGCCCTTGTGGCTAGGCAAAATCGATACAGTGAAACCCTGATGAATCAATTGAATCTTCAACAGCGTCACGCGGTCGTGACCGGTGCCGCTTCCGGCTTGGGCTTCGCAATAGCGAACCGTCTGCTGGCGTCAGGTGCCAGTCTCACCCTCTGGGACCGCGACCCCAAAGGTCTGGAAAAGGCCGCCCATAGTCTGCAGGCCAGTGCTGCAGGCAGTGTGATCAATACGTTCACCGTCGATGTTGCTTCGCATCCATCTGTGGCTGATGCAGCACGCCGCACCCAAGCGATTGCGCCCGTCGATATTCTGGTCAATTCCGCCGGTGTGAGCGGCATAAATGTCAAGCTCTGGGAGTACCCGATCGACGCCTGGGAAGAGATCATCAACATCAATCTCAATGGCACCTTCCTCTGCTGCCGCGAGCTGGTACCCGGCATGCGCGAGCGAAATTACGGCCGCATCGTGAACATCGCCTCGATCGCCGGCAAGGAAGGTAACCCGAATGCCAGTGCCTACAGCGCAAGCAAGGCCGCCGTGATTGGTCTTACCAAGTCACTGGGCAAGGAGGTCGCAGACACCGGTATCTGCGTGAACTGCATCACGCCAGCCGCCGTGAAGACGGCCATTCTGGAACAAAATTCTGCGGAACACATCGCCTACATGCTCAGCAAAATACCCATGGGACGTTTTGGTACCACTGAAGAAATCGCCGCCATGGTGGCCTGGCTTTGCACCGAAGAATGCTCATTCACCACGGGTGCAGTGTTTGATCTGAGTGGCGGGCGTGCGACCTACTGAGACACATGGGTTTATTCAGCGTCTCCCTGGCCTTATAAACAAAAAAAGCCCGCTGCAAGAGCGGGCTAATCCTATGCCTTCGGGGGAGAAGACCAGGGGAGACAATCAATACATCTGGGGCACCAGATGCGCGGTCGTTTTCAGCGAAGACCGGAAATCTTTCTGATACTCAGTAGGCGGTACCCAGCCATGCTGGCGCCAAATGTCTTGTACACCGCCGGTCGATGAGCGGCGGGGCTTGATGCCCTGCTTGGGTAGTTCGGGGTAAACAAAATTACCCGACTGCGTCATTGCCTGATTCATGTGTTCTCTCCTTTATCGCCTTGTCCAATCAATGCCGGTACGGTGATGTAGACAGCGCCACCCGGCCTTGAACCTGTACAAGCAATAAACAGGCCAAATAATCGTCAAAAATCCGGCACCCATTTCAATAAATGCAATATCAGAAACTCAAGTTATTGAAAAAAAAGGGATTTATTGGCACCGAAAAAGAAAACATCTCGCCTGCATGTGGATACAGGAATCCATGGCTGCTGCAGAAAGCGGCAAATCTGTCGATATTCAAGATAACTGGCAAAGAAAGGGGAAACAAAGCCAAGTTACCAAAGGAGCAATATTATGGGTATCGAACTCGGGCGGGAAATTGATTCGATAGGCTCACGGCAATCCGGAAACGGCAATTCAGGCGGTAGCCGCCGTAGTCAGCATCAAGAAAAACTCAAGGCACTGATCGCGGCACTCAAATCGGGAAACCTGGCGTACGCACGCGCCTGCTATCAAGACTTGGTGGACTTCAACCCTGCCCTGGCGGACAGCTATTTCCAGCGCGTAGGTCTTGCACTCGTCAGCGGCAATCTTTCAGGTGCCCAGCGGGTGATTGAGGAAATCTACGGCCAGAACCAGATAATTTTTGCTAAGCCGGTATCCAGCATGCCGGTGCAAGCACCCCGACACTCGACGCGGGATGATTTTGGCGTGTTGGTGGATTTGTCTGCCTGATCTCTCAGCGACCTTGACGCACTGAGGCATCGCAGGCTTCACGCATGGCGCGGGTTGCCACCTCTTCCAGCCAGCCGAGATCGACATCGGCATGGGCTTCGCACAAGAACCAGGGCTCGCGCGAATCGGGTTCCAGCATCACACCATAATCAATCAGCTTCCACGCAAAATCACGATAGAGCTCACTGTTGGTCACGCGCCAGTCACGATAATTTTGGGGCACATCGGGTGTGAAATGAATGCCTAACATCGCTGGTGGTCCGGCGAACGCGTGTTCCACGCCTGCTGAGGTGAACACTCTGTCCAGCAACGCGCGAATCTCATCGCCAACCCGATTGATGGTTGCCAGCGCATCCGTTTGATCCAGAATATTCAGCGTCGCATGCGCAGCCGACAGTGCAACGAGATTGGCGGTATAGGTGCCGCCATGAACGACGCCACCTTTGTACGAACCAACCACATCCATCACCTCGGCCCGACCACCGAAAGCCGCGACCGGATAACCGTTGCCCATGGCTTTGGCATACGTCGTCAGGTCCGCATGGATGCCATACAAGGCCTGCGCTCCGCCTTTGGCGACGCGGAATCCAGTCTTCACTTCGTCAATGATGAGCATGGTGCCGTATTGCGTGCACAAATCACGCAGGCGCTGCAGCCATTCGGGTGTTGCAGAGATACTGCCCGCATTGCCTATGATGGGCTCAAGCACCACACACGCAAGTTGCTCTCCCTGTTGAGTAAACAAGTGTTCAAGCATCGCATGGTCGTTGAGCACGATGAGATCAACCAGATCTCGTGCGCGCTGCGGAATGCCGCCACCAAAAGGAATCACCGCCGGTGCTACTTTGCCCTGCGGATCCCAATGCTCGATATCGGATTTCCACATCATCTCGTCATACAGGCCGTGGAATCCACCTTCAACAATGACCACCCGATCGCGCTTGGTATAGCCCCGCGCGGTACGTACCGCCCCCATCACCGCTTCAGTACCGGAATTGGCGAAGCGCATCTTCTCGATGTTGGGGCACATGGATTTGATTTGCTTGACCACTTCGGTATCCAGCGAAGTCGCAAATCCTGAGAGCGTGCCACCTTCCGTAATCTGCTTGATCACGGCCGCATCAATGCGCTCATCCCGATAGCCGAGAATGATGGGGCCATAACCCAAACGAAAATCAACCCAGGTCCTGCCGTCACAATCCGTGATCCGACAGCCCTTGGCGTTATCCACAAAGACGGTACGCTCATCACCCCAGTAACGATAATTTTCGGCGACACCCTGCGGCATGTGCCGATGTGCCTCGGCCATCAATTGTTGTTGACGCGCTCCCGGTTTGCTGAAATCCTGCATGGCCTTTGCTAAATCAATGGGTAGATGGGACCTGCCCATGCGGTGGTCGCAGCAGCAGACCGGCACGCTCTTCGAGCAGCTTCACCACATGCAACTCGGCTGCCGACTCACCGTATTTTTCCATCGCTTCCCGAAACAGTGATTCGGTGAATTTGCCCATGGTGAGCTCATAGCCCTGGCTGCGCGCGATCTCATTGACCAAACCAAGATCCTTGCAGCAGAGCGCCAGTGAAAAACTCGGATCATAGTGGCCCGCAAAAATCGATGGCACATCATGCTCAGCCACCCAGCTATTCCCCGCACTGGATTTGATCGCTTCCCACACCGTCTCCAACGGCACACCGGCCTTCGCTCCCAGCATCAGTCCCTCACCGATCGCGGCGGCACTCACAAACCAGAGCAGATTGGTCAACAGCTTGATGGTGGCGCCATTGCCATGCGCCCCCACATGAAAAACTTTTGTGCCCAGCACATTCAGCATGGGCTTGTGCTTTTCAAAGCATTGCACATCACCGCCGACAAAAATCGATAACCTGCCCTCTGCGGCTGCATCGATGGCATTCGTGATAGGCGCTTCCAGATAATCAATACCCCGCTCGCTCGCCTTGTCGGCCAACTCTCGTGCAAGATCAGCCGCACTGGTCGTCGTGTCAATGATCGTCGCACCGCGTGGCAGCAAGTTCATCAGTCCTTGTTCGCCCAGCATCACCTCGCGCACCTGAGGCGGCCCCGGCAAGGAAGTCATCACCACATCACATTGCGAAGCGCCCTCGGCCAGACTCGTTACGCCGCGCGCTCCCATACTGATGAGGTTGGCGGTCTTGTCGACTGATTTGTCGAACACACACACCGGATAGCCTGCGCGAATGAGATTGGCTGCCATGGGATTACCCATGTTGCCCACGCCGACAAAGAAAAGGCGCGGCTTGCCCGCGCCCGCAGGACTTGTGGATGTCATTGGCGAATCAGACCTTCCTGAATGCGATGAAGTGGCTGGACTTCTCAGCGTGCGCGTCATGCTCGAAGCCATGTGCCAACAGAAGAGCCAATGCCTCGGACCATGTGTAGGTCCGGTAATTGATTGTTTGTGACATCACCACGTTGGTGTCTTCTGCCAAGTAGTAATGCTTGGTGAAACCATGTTCGGCGGGTTCAATTTTCTGCGAATAGAGCATGCCGTTCGAGACGGGCTTTTCATAATCATGGTGCGGTCCCTGTATGCCCAGCAGCAGCCGACCCCCGCTATTCACATGACTGGCCACGCGTGCCAGACCCTGGTGATTGCTCTCTTCCTGATACAAGTGGCTGACCATGAACGGCTCCTTGTCGCCATCCACCACGAAGTACCAGACACCGCCGTAGGAAAAAGCGAGGTCATAACTTTTCTTGAGATCGAAATCCGTAACGTTTTGCAGCGAGAGTGAAATATTCGGAAATTGCTGCAAACGCTCGGAGGCGATCGACAGCATGGCCTCGGTCAGATCCACGCCCATGATTTCAGCGCCCGGCTGCCTCTGACCGAGTTCTTCAAGTATTAGTCCTGTGCCGCAGCCTATTTCCAGTACGCTGCCGAAGTTATTGTTTCTGGTGATGTTTTCTACGATTTTTTGATAATCGTAATAGCCTGATGTCATGATCAGGTCATAATACGCGGACATATTGGTGTAATCGCCCATTTCCTCTACAACTCCCCCTTGAATGCGTCTTTTGAGCGCTGGCAGTGATTGTCAGTCGCCGGTTTTTGTTATGCAGTGCGCACAAATTTTTATATGCGGCTCAAGAGTTTCAGGGGATTTGGGGAAATGGTCAACGTAATTACAGTGATCAGCATTAGCAATATACCAATGCCGCTTCATTTATACAAAAAGAGATAGTTAATTAACAATAAGCTGCTTGCTCACTTAGGAAGACGCTGAATAAATCTGCGTTTTATGGCGAGCCGGCGCAGCCGTGCGACGCGGGGATCAATAAATTCAATATCTTGGCTCCATCGATCTTGCCACCAAAATTTCTGCATTTATTTAATCAGCGCTTCCTTAGATGCGCCTGAAGTGACGAAATGTCGCTGCTGTTCCATACATCACGCACGCAGCACGATGGCGAAAAAAAGCCTGCCGCAATGGGCAGGCTTTTATCGAGCGTAGCGGACTGTGTTTATTTGCCGCGCAATCCGTCAAATACTTCCGCAAAACCTGGCTGGTTGTGATGACTGATGACACCACGTGCTGCTTCAATCACAAGCGGCACTGGATGACCCCGCAGGGTGTTGACGATCATTTCATTGATGACTTTGAAGACTTGTCCGTCTTCGTCGATGATCTGACCCAGGCGGTTAGCCAGCGGATCGAATACGCCGTAGGCCACGAAAACCCCGAGGAAGGTACCGACCAGCGCCGAACCAATCAGGCCACCCAGTACCGGTGGTGGCTGGTCAATCGCGCCCATGGTTTTAACCACACCAAGCACGCACGCCACAATTCCCAGCGCTGGCAGCGCACCCGCGATGGAAGACAGCGTACCCTGGTATTTCAATTCGTCATGGTGGTGGGTCTTGATCGCATTTTTCATCACATCATCGACCGCGTCAGCATCGAGGTTACCCTGAGCGATCACGACAAGTCGCAAGGTGTCGCAGATCATGTGAACGATCGCATGGTCTTTGGCGAGCTTGGGATATTCACCAAAAATCCCCGAAGAATCCGGATTCTCAACGTGGGCTTCGAGCGCCACCGCGCCCTCTTTTTTCATCACGTTGAGGAGTTTGCCGACCAGAAGAATCAGATCAAGATAGTCCTGACCTTTGTAGGTCGGCCCCTTGATACATCTCACCATGCCACCGATGGCACCTTTGAAAATGCCGATACTGTTACCGATCAACTGCCCACCAATCGCCGAGCCAACAATAATGAAGCCCTCGATAGGAGCGGCCTTGATAATCGGGGCCATTTTGCCGCCCGCCATGATGTAGCCGCCAAAAACGCAGCCAAACACGACAGCCATTCCCACGAAAAAAAACATATGCCTCTCCTTATGCTGGCCGGACGGCACCCTTTATTGGGTAAAACCGCCCTATCGACGTGTATATCGACATCAAGTCCGATAATTCAAGTGTGGCCGGTCAAGCCGTTATTGCAATTGTGAAACAACTCGGAGAATAACACCACCCCAAGCAGCGGCAGGCTTTTATTACGAGTTATGAAATTACTTTTTTTGAAACATGCACCAGACGCCGAGGCAATCACCGGTAATCCACTGCACCACAAAGTCAATCGCACCGCCCATCAGCATCGCGGGCACGCCCAGATAGAGGCAGATGAGCAACCAGCCCGCTGCAGTAATGCGCGGCTTGTCAATATCGTGCCCAAGGACGGGCTGGAATTTCTCGCGGGTGAATAATCGCATTATCATTCGTTGCCTTTTTTGACCGTCGATTATATCGGCCGCCTTTTTACTCATGCACATTCTCTGGAACCAGATCGATTATCCGCAATGGGACAAGGCGCATGAAGCGCTGGAAGCCGCCATGCAGCAAGACTGGGCCTATGGCACCAGTCTCAAGGCACTGGGCGTTGAATGCCACCGTGCCGAAGTGATCCTCAATGGCGAGACCGTCGCCCTAGCGCAATTCATTTGTCGTCGCTATGGCTTGATTGTCGGCGTCGCACTGTGCACGCGCGGACCGCTTTGGCTCAAGCCTGTGAACGCTGAAGACAAAGTCCGTATTTATCGCGAGCTCAAGCGCTCGCTGCCGATGAAAAAGCCGCGCTTTGCGCTGTTTTCTCCGGACATCATGGATGCCGATGACCCCAGCTTGCGCAAACTCACGCGTGTGATGACCGGCTACTCGACCGCGATGATCGATCTGACCCAATCTCCGGAACAATTGCGCGCGGCGATGGAGGGTCGCTGGCGCAATCGGCTGGTGGCCGCCGAGCGCTCCGGTCTCGACATCATTCATACCGGTGCTGATTCCGCCGACTACCGCTGGCTGCTGGAAGAAGAACGCGAACAGCGCGAGCAGAAAAATTTTTACGGTCTGCCGATTGAATTTGTGGAGATGTATATCAAGGCGCGCGCACAAACCACCAAAACCGCCCTGATACTGCACGCAGAGCTTGAACAAGCACGTGTGGCTGCCATGCTTTTTTTGATTCATGGCAGCGCTGCGACTTATCACGTGGGCTGGTCCAATCAGGTCGGAAGGGATACCAATGCGCACAACCTGCTGCTGTGGCGTGCACTTAATGAATTACGCGAGCGCGGTGTGCGCAAACTCGATCTGGGTGGCGTCAATACGCGTCAACTCGCTGGCATCTCGCGCTTCAAAATCGGTTCCGGCGGCAAGGTCGTGACTTATGCGGGAACGTTTGTCTGAGCCTGGCATGCCGGATTGGCACGCAGCGCAAGTTCAGTGACCGACAACTTTCTCCAAAAACTCCCTCGCCCGAGGACTGCGTTGTGATGGATCGCCAAAGAAGGCACCGCTGCTGCAATCCTCAACGATGCGACCACCATCCATGAATAGCACGCGATCCGCCACTCGCCGTGCAAAACCCATCTCATGGGTGACGCACAGCATGGTCATGCCCTCCTGTGCCAACTGCATCATGACTTCCAGCACTTCACCGACCATTTCGGGATCAAGAGCAGAGGTCGGTTCGTCAAACAGCATCACTACCGGATCCATGGCCAACGCACGTGCGATTGCCACGCGCTGCTGCTGACCGCCGGAGAGCGCCGCCGGGTACTTGTCTCGGTGTTCGAGAAGACCGACCCGGCCGAGCAATGTCTCCGCGCGCGCTACGGCATCCTGCTGGCTGCGGCCTTTGACATGCACCTGAGCGAGCGTCAGATTCGCGAGTACCGAGAGATGAGGAAAAAGTTCGAAATGCTGGAACACCATGCCAACCCGCGAGCGCAGCGCACGCAAGTCGCTCTGGTCGTGATGAACCGCGACACCATCGACCTGAATTTCACCACTGTCGATACCCTCGAGGCCATTGATCGTTTTGATGAGCGTGGATTTGCCCGACCCCGACGGGCCGCAGATGACGACCACATCGCCTCGGGATACTGTGGTCGAGCAATCGCTCAGCACGGCAAAGCTGCCATACGATTTGCAGACGTGCTTTAGGCTGATGATGCTGGTTTCCGTAGTCATGTCAATTTGGTTCGTATGTTCAAAAATGGGACTGATAATTTTTCGCCAAATGTACTCACGCTGGCATGAATTACCCTGGCGTCTGTCGACATGTCTTACCTCGCAGACTGCAAGCGCCGTACCAGCGACGAGAGCGCAAAGCAGATCACAAAATAGGTCAGTGCTGCGGCCACATAGGCTTCGATCGGACGCCCGAAATTTTTTCCTGCGACCTCGAAACCTTTGAGCAGATCATAAGCACCAATCGCATACACCAACGAGGTGTCCTGAAAAAGAATGATGACCTGCGTGAGCAGAACTGGGGTCATATGACGAAACGCTTGCGGCAAAATGATGTAGCGCAGGTTCTGCCAGGTATCGAGCCCGAGCGCACTGCCTGCCTGCATCTGCGCTTTGGGTATGCTCTGAATACCCGATCTCATGATCTCGCAAAAAAATGCAGCCTCGAAGGCTATGAAGGTCACGACGGCTGACAATTCGGCGCCCGTACTTCGCCCCAATACAAAAGGCACCAGCAGAAAGAACCATAGCAACACCATCACCAGTGGCACGGAACGCATCGTGTTCACATAGGCTGCCGCAGCAAGCGATAGCAGACGATTGCCCGAGAGTCGCATCAATGCCAGCAGTGTGCCGAGCACGATACCGCCGACAGTGGCAATCACGGTGAGCTGCAAGGAGAACAGCAAGCCGCGCAGCAGATAATCCTGCAGCATCTGTCCGCTGAAAAATGAAAAGTCAAAAGACATCAGCGCGCTCCGACCAAGCCGGGCAGCCGCGTGCGCGCCTCTATCGCGGCCATCACGCGATTCACGCTCAAGGCAGTGGCTGCATAGAGCAAGGTCACACCCGCGTAAATTTCCAGACCGCGCCCGGTTTCTTCTTGGGCCTGCATCGCGAACAAGGTGAGCTCGGTGACTGACACTGCAAAGGCGACGGAAGAATTTTTGACGACATTCATCGCTTCGGAAGTGAGCGCCGGCAGGATGATGCGTAGCGATTGCGGCAACAACACCTTTGAATACACCTTCACCGACGATAGTCCCAGCGCTCTGGCCGCCAGTGCCTGTCCGGGTGGCAGTGCTTGCAAACCTGCTCTGACTTGCTCGGCGATGCGCGCTGAGGTAAAGAGGCCAAGCGCGACGGCAGCCAGCCAGAATGACGATAAGCCCCCCAAGACAGGAATGAACACGGGTAAGACGTGGTACCAAAAAAAAACCTGAACCAGCAAGGGAATATTGCGAAATAACTCAGTCCATGCCATTGCCAGCCAGGCCAAGGGGGCCAGCGGCACGGTACGCGCAATGCCCACCATCACACCCGCAAACAAGGCAATCAGAAATCCCAGTGCAGCGACTGACACTGTCCAGCCCCAGGCCGAGATCATCCATTGCAGATAAGTGATATCCCCAGCTGCACCAAAGCAGGCGATTGCTTCGCCGCTGAGGGTGCTGTTGCAGAAGACTTGCCAGTCCCAGTGCATGTCAGCTCGCTGGCTGATCGCTGGGCGATTTCAGGTTCTCGCGCAATCGATCGCTGAGGGGTAAAGCGAGGCTGCGCTGACGCGGGGGTATGGGCGACATGAACCATTTTTTGTAGAGCTTCTCGAACTCGCCGGATTTCATCATCGCAGTGAGCGTGCCATCAACCAGCTTTTTGAATGCAGGATCATCCTTGCGCACCATGCAGGCGTAGGCCTCAACCTGCAAGGGCTCACCGACAATGGCGTAGTCATCAGGATTTTTTGCATTCAGCATGAGGCCCGCAAGCAGAATGTCATCCATCGCAAAGGCTTGCGCGCGACCGGATTCGACCAGCAAAAACCCATCCGCATGGTCTTTGGCCGGTACCACACTCAGATTGAGATTTTTTTCCAGACTCAGCTTGCGCAGCTGTCCAAACGTTGTGGTTCCGGTGGTGGTGGCAATCGCTTTGCCCGCCAGGTCACCGAGCTTGTGAATGCCGGAAGATTTTTTGACGAGCAGTCTCGAGCTCGCATAAAAATAATTCACAGCGAACGCCACTTCTTTTGCACGCGCTGCATTGTTGGTGGTGGAACCACATTCAAGATCGACACTGCCGTTGGCAACCAGGGGAACGCGATTTTGCGAGGTGACGGCCTGATACTCGATGCGCAGATCTTTTTTACCAGTCGCTTGCCTGACCGCCTCGGCTACTTTGTTGGCGATATCAACACCAAAGCCAATGGGCTTGCCGGGACCGTCGAGATAACTGAAAGGTACGGATGATTCGCGATAGGCCAATACGA
>JBDKLM010000004.1:0-8371 GCA_039806005.1 Pseudomonadota bacterium | reverse complement strand
ACTTCGTCGAGAGTTTCTGGAGGAATTTCAGTCACAATATCCTTCAATTCTTGGGTATTTTTTTCCTGGTATTGCTCGCGCCCTGTTGTGATGTCCTGAGCGGCTTTTGCCATGCCGTGGACCATTCGGCTGAATATCTGTGCGTCATCCCTCCACATCCACCCCATTAAAATGAGCGCGAAAGGTAAAAAAACCAAGTTCAGAGGTGACCAAGGCGAAAATGATTGTGTCCCATCTTGATTTTTCATGCTTTGATCCAGCATGTAAGTGAAATAAATTAAGGAAATGAATTTTCCCGAGGCGCTGTGTATCGACTGTGCAAGCGTTCCCGGCGCCTCAGGATCGATACTATCTTCTGGTCGGGATCTGTGTGCAGACGCTTTTAATTCTCCTGGAATTGCAGTCCATTTCGATTTTTTTAATCTTGCTACTTCAATCTCTCGCTGAATTTTATCGTCCAGATCAAGCAACAACTTCTCGAGTTTATTTTTTGATGTGTCGTCGCTTAGCCCTCCAATATCATTTAATCTATCTCGAATATCTTGCCTAATGTTGCCGAGATAGTTTTCTTTGGCGCGCCAATAGCTAGTGCTATAGCCAGGATTCTCTGTGACATCTTTGTTGTGAGAAGTAATGAATTGATTGGTAATTGCGGTCAATCCTCCCGCCATTGCACCCGATCCCAAGCGCAATAGAAAGTTTTGCCACCCCGGCCCGCCTTTTAATACAGTTTGCAGCAGAAAGTCTCTGGCTATGTAGGTGCCAGTAAAGCAAAAAAAAGGCACGCCACGATTGATAATATTGTGAGCAGAAACGCCAAAAATGCTATCGCTATCTTTCCATAATGCTTCCCATGCAGTGAATTTTTGGCTCTTGTATTCAGGGTTGTTGGTCCGGTATTTGGCGACAGGTTTCAATCCACCACAAATACGAATTGCATCTCCTAAAGCACGAGCAATGAGGCGTTGCTTTCGATAAAGATTTTTTGCATCGTTCGTCATATAAGTGCTTCTACGAACGAGGGCTGCCGCCTTGTCAGAAAAAACTTCGCTACAAATGGTCGAAAGAACAGGAAAAAGCCAGGCTTGTTTGGTCGCTATGGCAGCCTCCGATCCCACCAGGAACGAAGTCCATTGTGAAATTACGCCGCTCGCAAGAATAGATACCCATTTTGCCGGGGTGTTTCCTTTCAGGTGAGTGATTTCTTTATCGGAAATCTTTGTCATCTTCCGCATGAAAGATTCACTTGCGTTAGTGCGTATAAACTCCTCAACCAGATCTTTCTTATTTTTTTTGGGATCTTTGTGATTTTCAAGTTGTTTAATGAACTGCTTTATTTTTTCTTCAATAGTGGATTGGTTTTCGTCATCCCATCGGGCCACCTGTGTTTCCAATTTCTCTTCTTTGGCTTCTTTCTTGTTTTTTCCAGTCTCAGTAGATCTGGTATGTTTTACGACATTTTCTTGAGCGGATTCTATGTAAGATTGCGTAATTTCCTCGCTGTAGCTCGAGCTGCTGTCGGCACTTACGAGAACGCTATCATCTTCATCCGTGCGCTGGGCGGTATAGGTTCTCCGCATTACCGTGGGTTGTGACATGTTTTTACCTCACACCAGATAAAAATTTTCATTAAGAGAATTAGATACCTCAATCTCCGTATCGAGCGGCAGGCTTAACTCACCGTTGCTGAAGAGTGTTTTCTTCAGATGCAAGCTGCGATTCGCATAGCAACGCAATAAATCAGCCAAGTCAGGTGCGCTTAAACTATCGGGATTGATCAGAGTTACCACGAAGGAGGCGCGTTGACTTAGCGGGTCTATTGCATAAACGCCCGTCGTTTTCCCGCCAGTGAGAAAATTAAGCATCAGGAGTGATTCAAATATTTTTTCTTGTAAGTTTTTAGGTATTTCTCCAATATCTATGACACAAAGAATGCAATCATTTGAAAATACATCATCAAACATCAGCTGAATTCTAGTTTCTCCAAGAAATAAATATCCTTCCTTGCTCACGCATTCCGTGTCTTGTATTTCTAAGGCTAGGCAGGTACTTCGACATAACTCTAAATATTGTTGCTGCTGCATGATGTTGTCTCCCATTATTTTTATCGCGCATGATTGATGAGTCTGGCTAGTGGATTACTGCCAGAAGGTGTCGCGACCTATGGGTAACTCAAATTTCAGGAAGGTTCAGCTAAAGATAGGGCAGTGATATGCGGTGAGTTAAAAAATCTACACCGATATATTTGTTGGATTTTTGCTGCGGTATCTAATACAGGATTGGTCAGACATACATCGTTCGATTATCGAAATGTAAGTTCGATAAAAAACTTTTCCCGATGATGTGGCCCAATGACTTCGCATAATAAACAACGACCGCGCCGTATACGGCGCTCTGCTGATCGAGGCTCTTGGTTTTTATGCCGCAGTGGGCTGAGTTTTAAGAAAATCTTGAATATCGTGTTCGAGGTCTGCTGGCCGCGTTGTAGGCGCGTAACGTGCATGAACCTTGCCGTCTCGACTGACGAGAAATTTTGTGAAATTCCATTTGATTCCCTCAGTGCCTAGCAAACCAGGCGCCTGATTTTTCAGGAGCTGATACAAGGGGTGGGCGTTGGGTCCATTGACATCGATTTTTTCAAACATGGGAAAGCTGACGCCATAATTTTTTTCGCAGAAAGCTCCGATGTCCTCAGCCGTTCCCGGCTCTTGGGCGCCAAATTGATTGCAAGGAAAGCCCAGCACTGCCAATCCCTGATCTTTGTATTGGCGGTAAAGTGACTCAAGCCCTTCATACTGACCCGTGAAGCCGCAATGACTGGCGGTGTTCACGATCAGCAAAACTTTTCCGTGGAATTCGGAGAGGTTGATCTGGTCGCCTGACAGGGTATTGGCTGCGATGTCATAAATGCTGTTCATGGGCTCTCCGCTCAGGGTGGTCAGCGCGCTGCGCCGGGTTTGTCAAACCTTGAGGGATAATACCGCCCTATGTCTATCTCTGCACATATCGAACAAGTCCGGCAGGCGATCGCCGCGGCGGCGCAGGCGGCCGGGCGTGATTCCAAGTCCGTGTCGTTAATTGCGGTGTCCAAGACGTTTGGTCCGGAGGCCGTGATTGCAGCGGCCGATGCAGGGCAACGGGCATTCGGCGAAAACTATCTGCAAGAGTCCCTGGACAAGATGTTGGCGGTGAAATCGCTGCGGCCAGATCTGACGCTCGAATGGCATTTCATCGGTCCGATTCAGAGTAACAAGACGCGGTCCGTGGCGGAGCATTTTGACTGGGTGCATGCGGTAGATCGGGAAAAGATCGCGAAACGACTCTCCGAACAGCGTCCGGGCAATTTGCCGCCACTGCAGATCTGTCTGCAAGTGAACGTGAGTGGCGAGGATAGCAAGAGCGGTGTCTCCCCCGCCGATGTCATTCCGCTGGCGCGGGCCGTTTCGGTCCTTCCGCGGCTGTGCTTGCGTGGACTCATGGCCATTCCCGAACCTGCCGAAGATCCGGAACGGCAGCGTGCGCCCTTTAGCTTGCTGCGCCAGCTCGCACAGCAACTGCGAGAAGCTGGCATTGAGACCGATACACTATCCATGGGCATGTCAGCCGATATGGCCGCGGCAATTGCCGAGGGTGCCACCATGGTCAGAATAGGTACTGCAATTTTTGGAAAACGCGACTATGCAAAATAACCTGAAAATCTGTTTTATCGGTGGCGGCAATATGGCCCAGGCATTGATTGGTGGTCTGGCTGGCAAGCTCACCGCTGCGTCGAACATTCATGTGGTGGATGTTAATCCCGATGCACTCGCTGCGCTGGCCGCGCAGTTTGGAGTGCAAACTTCATCCGCACCCGGTAGCGAAGTAGCTGCTGCCGATGTACTGGTGCTCGCAGTGAAGCCACAGCAGATGCACTCAGTCGCCAGCAGCCTTGTGCCTTATATGCGTAGGCAGTTGGTGTTGTCGATTGCTGCGGGTATACGTGCGCTTGATTTGTCGCGCTGGTTGAACGGTCATCAGGCCATCGTGCGCACCATGCCCAACACACCTGCGTTGATAGGCAAAGGAGTGACGGGCATGACGGCAAGTGCAGGGGTGTCGATGAAGCAGCGCGAGACTGCTGATGCAATTCTCAAGGCTGTTGGGCAAACTGTGTGGCTGGATGATGAGCGCCAGCTCGATGCGGTGACGGCAATATCGGGCAGTGGTCCCGCCTATGTGTTTTATTTTCTAGAGGCGATGCAGCGGGCAGCAGTGGAACTTGGACTCACTGCGGAGCAAGGCAAGGCACTGGCACTGGCGACTTTTTCAGGTGCTTCTGCGCTTGCGTCGCAATCCAACGAATCTGCCAGCGTGCTGCGTGAGCGCGTTACTTCCAAAGGGGGTACCACGCATGCTGCGATAACGTCGATGCAGGAAGCGGGGGTCGATCAAGCGATTATTCATGCCTTGCATGCAGCGGCTGCGCGGAGCCGGGAATTGGGTGAGGAATTCGGCAAAGTCTAATCTCGGTAGCCAGCGCTACTGGCCTAGATGATATTCAAGCCCTGGATAGACGCGGCATGATCGAAAGCCTGGCCGTTTTTGCCATGCAATTTGAGCGCCAGCCGCAGGTCATTGACGGAATCTGCATTGCGCAGCGCATCTTCAAGCGAAATCTTGTCGGCCTCGACCAGATCGAACAAGGCCTGATCGAAGGTCTGCATACCGAGTTCACGGGATTTTTTCATGAGCTCCTTGATCTGATGAACATCGCCATTGAAGATCAGATCGGATATCAATGGCGAGTTCAGCATGATCTCGACGGCGGCACACCGGCCCTTGCCCGATTTGGCGGGAATCAGACGCTGCGAAATCATCGCTCTCAAGTTCAGCGAAAGATCCATCAGAACCTGCTGACGGCGTTCTTCCGGAAAAAAATTCACAATACGATCCAAAGCCTGATTGGCATTGTTGGCATGCAGCGTTACCAGACACAAGTGTCCGGTTTCGGCAAAGGCGATGGCGTGGTCCATCGTTTCGCGATCGCGTATTTCACCAATCAGAATAACGTCGGGCGCCTGACGCAAGGTGTTGCGCAGCGCCGTGTGCCAGTCTGCGGTGTCCGTGCCTACTTCGCGCTGCGTGACAATGCAGTTCATATGCGGATGTACAAATTCGATCGGATCTTCGATAGTGATGATGTGTCCATGACTATGGGCATTGCGATGTCCGATCATGGCCGCCAGCGTGGTGGATTTGCCTGATCCGGTTGAGCCGACCATGACGATCAGACCACGCTTGGACATCACAATGTCCTTGAGCTGTGGCGGCACATCGAGGGCATCCATATCAGGAATGTCGGTGTTAATGGTTCTCACCACCATCCCTGCTTTCGCCTGCTGCATGAAGGCCGAGACGCGGAATCTGCCTATTCCTTGTGGACTAACGGCGAAATTGCACTCATGGGTGTCGTTAAATTCGGCCAACTGTATTTCATTCATCAATGCATGAACGAGTGCCTCACTCTCTTCGGCGGACAGAATTGATTTGGACACGGGCGTGAGTTTTCCGCTGAATTTGATGGCGGGTGCAAAGCCGGCGGTGATGAACAGGTCCGAGCCGCCTTTTTCTTTCATCAATCCAAGTAGCTGATGTATCAGTGATTGGGCACGCGTCATGTCCATGATCAACCCGTAAAATTTTCAGGGATTTTCGCAGCAGCGCGAGCGGCGTCGAGCGAAATACGATGATTCTTGACCAACGCCATCAGGCAGGCATCCAGCGTTTGCATGCCCAGCGCAGCACCAGTTTGTATCGCCGAATACATTTGCGCGACTTTGGCTTCGCGAATCAGGTTTCGAATGGCCGGTGTGCCGAGCATGATTTCATGGGCTGCGATCCGGCCATTGCCCTCTCGGTTTTTAATGAGCGTTTGCGATATCACGGCCTGCAACGATTCTGACAACATCGCACGGACCATCTCTTTTTCTTCGCCGGGGAAGACATCGATGATGCGATCTATCGTTTTGGAAGCCGATACCGTGTGCAAAGTACCGAACACCAGATGTCCGGTTTCTGCGGCCGTCAGCGCCAGTCGTATGGTCTCGAGATCGCGCAGCTCGCCCACCAGAATTACATCGGGATCTTCTCGCAATGCCGAACGCAGAGCCGCTGAAAATGAGTGAGTGTGCGGACCGACCTCGCGCTGATTGATGAGTCCTTTTTTGGATTCGTGAATGAATTCGATAGGATCTTCAATCGTCAGCACGTGCGCATATTCATTTTCATTAATATGATTGACCATCGCCGAGAGCGTGGTGGATTTTCCTGAGCCTGTCGGCCCGGTCACCAGTACCAAGCCTCTCGGCTTCAGAGCCAGATCGGCAAAAATCGGTGGGGTTTTCAGATCCTGCAACGATAAAATTTTTGAGGGAATGGTGCGCATCACCGCAGCGGCGCCCCTGTCCTGATTGAAGGCATTGACGCGAAAACGAGCCAGACCGGGCAGCTCGAACGAGAAATCGACTTCCAGTGTTTCTTCATAGCGCTTGCGCAGCGCATCGTTCATGACCTCGTAGATCATCGCGTGGACTTCTTTGTGGGCCATGGGTGGCAGGTTGATGCGCCGAACATCGCCATGCACCCTGATCATCGGCGGCAAGCCCGCTGACAGGTGCAGATCGGATGCACCGTTTTTTACCGAGAAAGCGAGCAGTTCGGAAATATCCATCGTGTGCAGAGCGGATTGAGGTTGCGTTCGGCGCGTGAGTGCAGCCCACGCGACCCATTTGAAAGCGCGCGATTATCTATCCCGGTACAGGGGGGCTACAAGAAGAAGTCGGGGGAAAATGAGCCGTTGTTGTCTGCGCGCGGCATTCGATGAATCAGACGTGATTTATCCCAATACAACGCCCGCGAAGACGGCAGCACCCAGCCAGTTGTTATGACGGAATGCAGCGAAGCAACGCATGCGGTCGCGCCCGCGTATCAGGATCCAGTGATAGACAGCGATGCCAGCGGCAACCAGGATACCTATCAAAAATCCTGTACCGAGTCCGTGCTGCAAACCCACCGCAGTAATCAACGCAAGACTGATTGCGTAGCACAGCATGACGGCCAGCACATCGTATCGTCCAAAGGTAATTGCCGACGTACGTATACCAATCCGAAGATCATCATCCCGGTCAACCATGGCGTACTCTGTATCGTAGGCCAGCGCCCAGAAGACATTTGCCAGCAGCAGCACCCAGGCTTCGACAGGGACTGTGTCGAGCACGGCAGCATAGGCCATCGGAATGCCAAAGCCGAAAGCAATCCCGAGATAAGCCTGTGGCAATGCGAAAAATCGCTTGAAATAGGGATAGCTCGCAGCAATCAATACGGCCAGCACGGATAATTGTTTGGTGAGCAGATTGAGTGGCTGTATCAAGGCCAGCGACAACAGCGCCAGCACCGCTGCCACCAGCACGGCTTCCCATGCATGTATCTGACCGGAGGTGAGTGGCCGCTCTGCAGTACGTTTTACGTGGCGATCAAAATCACGATCGGCAAAGTCATTGATGGCACAGCCGGCCGAGCGCATGAGGACCGTCCCCGCGCTAAAAATCGCGACCAGATGCCAGTCTGGTTTGCCAGAGGAAGCGAGCCACAATGCGCACAGCGTAGGCCAGAGCAGCAGCAGGCTGCCTATGGGTTTATCCAGACGGACCAGTTTCGCGTAGAGAATCAGCCTGTGGGTCATCACCAATTCCGGGACATCAGACATGACATGTGATCACTCAACCTTCTTGCAGGGCTGCACCCGGCAGCATGTTAAGTCCATTCAGACGGCATGACAGCACTGCCTGGCGCATGGCTTCGATAGCACCGACTCGCGTAAAGCTCTTGCGCCAGGCGATGACAACCCGACGCGAAGGCACGGGGTCTTCAAAGGGAACGTAGCGCAGCATATGGTCGGGTCCCGGTGCGACGGGTACCGAGCCTTTGGGCAAGACGGTGATGCCTATGCCAGACGCCACCATATGTCGTATGGTTTCCAGCGACGAACCTTCGAAGGTTCGCGCAATACCACCGCCGGCAGTCGAGAATCGGGACATCTCGGGGCAGACTTCGAGTACCTGATCACGGAAACAATGTCCGGAGCCCAGCAGCAGCATGGTCTCGGATTTAAGTTCCGCACTGGAGATGGCTTGCCGCTCTGCCCATTGATGATGGCGAGGCAGAGCGATCATGAAAGGTTCGTCGTACAGGGGGCGCACCATCATGCCTTGTTCGTTGAAAGGCAGTGCCATGATGGCCGCATCAAGCTCGCCGGCACGCAGCAGTTCAATGAGCTTGACCGTAAAGTTCTCCTGCAAGATGAGTGGCATTTGCGGGAATTTGTCGATCAGGC
>JBDKLM010000003.1:0-121645 GCA_039806005.1 Pseudomonadota bacterium | reverse complement strand
ATCAGTTAGAGCCCGACCTTGTGTTGGGCTTTTTTGTTATCCGGCCGCCCCCAACCGCCACACCGATGTCACCTCCGCTGCCCGCGCGAGATGCAGCGCATCGCTGGTATCCGCCACTTTGGGGTGTGTGGGTTTGGCGTCAAGTTTTCCCAGCACGTGCAATCCAGCGCTGTCGATCATGTCAAGCAACTGCTGACGGCTGCGCAATTGCAAATGCTCGGCAAAATCAGACAAGATCAGCCAGCCTTCGCCGCCGGGCAAAAGATGTGAGGACAATCCCTCCAGAAAGCCGCGCAGCATCCGGCTGTCGGGATCGAAGATGGCGTGCTCAAGCGCCGAACTGGGTCGCGCTGGCACCCACGGCGGATTGCAGACGACCAATGCTGCACGCCCTTGCGGAAACAAGTCTGTATCGACCACCTCAACCTGTTTTTGCAAACCGAGCTTTTGCAGATTCTCTTTTGCGCAGAGAACAGCGCGAGGATTGTTTTCGGTGGCGATGACCCGTGCGATGCCGCGTTTGGCGAGCATCACCGCCAGCACACCCGTGCCAGTACCGATATCGAAGGCCAGAGATTCAACACTCAGTGCCTGGGGCAATGGCGCTTGCGCCACCAGCGGTACATAGTCGGTGCGGACTGGCGCAAACACACCGTAGTGTGGATGAATGCGGAATGCCTCCACTCCCTCTGATCCGGCGATGAGTACCCCCTTCTTGCGCCATTCATGCGCACCAACGATGCCGAGCAATTCCCGCAACGAGGTCACATAGGGCCGCTCGGCATCGCCGTAAGCCTCGGTGCAAGCCTGTTTCACATCAGGTGCGCGCCTCAGAGGTAAGCTGTGGTCCTGATCAAAGGGTATGAGTACCATCCCCAGTGTGCGGGCTCGCTGCGATTGGGAGAGACGATGTCGATGAAAAGCATCAGGCATCGCGCCCTCAGGGTCGGTACCCGACTTTGTCTTGTCAGCCGCCTTGGCAGCCTTGGCCGATTTGCGGGATGGCCGGTCAACGCGTCGCGCCAGTGCCTGCAGCAACTGACGCGCGTTCTGAAAATCACTCCGCCATAACAAGCCCGTTCCTTCGCAAGCAAGGCGGTAGGCTGTATCGGCGGTCATCGTGTCGTCAGCAATCAGCACTCGACGCGGAGGCGACATGCCACTCTCGGACCGCCAGTCAGCCTGATGCGTTTCACCATTTTCTGTCCATTGAATCTCGGGTGGTGCGTTGGCTGTAGCGGTAGCGCTGTTCATGGGTGCTCAAGGGCAGACGAGAGGAGCGCGGAGTGTAGCAGGAGACGCTTACCGTCAGCGCCCCGATGCACCCGACTCTCGAGCTAGTTCTGCGAGCGATTTCAGACGACGCGCTGCTTTCTTTGGTACATTAATTCCTTTACTCAAACAGCAGAGCAGAATCCATGCACAGCAACGCGCGACAGAATGTAATCGGCGTCATCGGTGGCAGTGGCATTTATGACATCGATGGCCTGGAAAATCGCCAGTGGGTCAGCGTGAACTCACCCTTTGGCGAGCCCTCGGACGAGATACTGATCGGCGAGCTTTTCGGCCAGCCGATGGCTTTTTTGCCGCGTCACGGTCGCGGACACAAGATTCCACCCTCCGAAGTGAACTACCGTGCCAATATCGATGCGCTCAAGCGTCTGGGCGTCACGGATGTGATCTCGCTGTCGGCCGTGGGCTCGCTGAAAGAATCCCTTGCGCCCGGCACCTTTGTGATTGTTGATCAATTCATTGATCGCACCTTCGCACGCGAAAAATCTTTTTTTGGCAAAGGCATGGTCGCCCATGTGTCCGTCGCTCATCCCGTCTGCTCCCGTCTGGGCGACTGGCTGCAGCAAAGTGCGTCTGAAGCGGGAATCGAGGCCGTCCGTGGTGGCACCTATCTGGCGATGGAAGGTCCGCAGTTTTCGAGTCTGGCGGAATCGAATCTGTATCGGCAATGGGGTTGCGATGTGATTGGCATGACCAATATGCCTGAAGCCAAACTCGCGCGTGAAGCAGAACTTTGCTATGCCAGCGTATCGATGGTGACGGATTATGACTGCTGGCATCCCGATCATGAGCATGTCACGGTGGAGCAGATCGTGGGTGTGCTGATAGCCAATGCGAACAAAGGTCGCGCTCTGGTCAAACAAGTCGTGCCTCATCTCAAAACGGATACGCATGCCGCCACCTGCAGTTGCCGCAGTGCGCTTCAACATGCGCTGATTACCGCGCCTGAAGCGCGCGATCCCGCGATGCTGGAAAAGCTCTCCGCAGTAGCGGGTCGAATGTTGACATCGTGAATAACGCCGCAATGAACAACAGCGCCAGTCTGCGCAGACAAATCCTGGCGGCCTGCAGACGACTCGAAGTGAGTGGTTTGAATCGCGGCACAACAGGTAATATCAGCTGTCGAGAAGAAGATCATTTTCTGGTAACGCCCTCGGGCGTTCCGGTGGACGCGATGACCGAGACGGGTGTGGTTGCGATGCGCTTTGACGGCACCGTGATCGGCCATGGCAAGCCTTCCAGCGAATGGCATTTTCATCGCGACATATTGCAGCAGCGTCCCGATATTCACGCAATCGTCCATACCCATTCGCCCTACGCGACAGCACTGGCTTGCCTGCGTGAAGATTTGCCACCATTTCACTACATGATTGCCATCGCTGGTGGCGACTCGGTTCGCTGCGCGCCCTACACGCTGTTTGGTACGGATACCTTGTCGGCGTATGCCGTAGAGGCCCTGACCGACCGCAAAGCCTGCTTGCTGGCCAATCATGGCCTGATTGCGCTGGGCAGAGATCTGGATGAAGCCATGGCGGTGGCCACCGAAGTGGAGTCACTGTGCCAGCAATATCTGATTGCACGTCAGAGCGGCAATCCGGTGCTGCTGTCTGCGCAAGAAATGCGGCAAGTGATTGATCGTTTTAAAACCTATGGCAGACATGCCACCTCATCCGAGTAAATCATGGACTTCACTCAATTCATACGCACCGTCCCCGACTATCCCAAACCAGGCATTCAATTTCGCGACATCACAACACTGCTGAAAGATCCAGCCGGCTTCAAAGCCTGTATTGACAGCCTGATCGAACGTTATCGCGGCCAACCCATCGACAAAATCGTGGGTATCGAATCGCGCGGCTTCATGTTTGCAGCACCGCTTGCCTATGCGCTGGGCATAGGCTTTGTTCCTGTACGCAAACCGGGCAAGCTACCCGGGAAAACGACGGGTCACGACTATGCACTGGAATATGGCACCGATCGCATTGAAATTCACGACGACGCGATTGCCTCGGGCGAACGTGTACTGATCATTGATGATTTGCTCGCCACCGGTGGCACAGCCGAAGCTGCAGTAACGTTGGTACAGAAAATGGGGGGTACGATAGTCGAGTGTGCATTTCTGGTTGACCTGCCCGATATCGGTGGCCGAGAGCGACTTGAAAAAATAGGTCTTCCCGTTTTTGCCCTGTGCGAATTCGAAGGGGACTAGCATGACGCAAGCCGTGGTCACCCTGCGCTGGAAGAGCGAATCAGGCAAGCAATGGCTGGAGATGATCGATCAGACCCGCCTGCCCGCAGTTTTTGACTATCTGTCCTATGACAGCGCCCAAGGTGTCGCCGAGGGTATTCGAAGCATGGTCGTTCGGGGGGCGCCGGCTATCGGCGTAGCGGCTGCCTATGGTGTGGCACTGGAATCCTTGCGGCTGAATGATTTGCCGCGTGCTGAATTTGATCAGCGCCTGCAACACGGCTTTACTGTACTGGCAGAGAGCCGTCCGACTGCCGTCAACCTGTTCTGGGCGCTGAACCGCATGCGTGACTGCTGGCAGCGGCATGGTAGCGCCGATACATCAAGCCTGGCCGACGCATTGCTCAAGGAAGCCAAAGCCATACACAGCGAGGACGTGGATATCAATCTCGCCATGGGCGCGGCTGGCGCAGCACTCTTGCCCGATGGTGCACGTGTGCTCACGCATTGCAATGCGGGTGCACTGGCGACAGCCGGGCACGGCACCGCGCTCGGGGTTATTCGCTCCGCTGTCGCCTCGGGCAAACGTATTTCCGTGATCGCGGATGAAACGCGCCCCTTTTTGCAGGGTGCCCGACTGACGGCATGGGAAATGGTGCAGGAAAAAATTCCCGTCACGCTCATCACCGACAACATGGCCGGTCACATGATGTCTCGTGGGGAGGTCGATGCGGTCATCGTCGGAACAGATCGTGTCGCAGCCAATGGCGATGTCGCCAACAAGATCGGTACCTACATGGTAGCGGTGCTGGCACACCGACACGGCATTCCATTTTATGTTGCCTGCCCTCTGTCGACCATCGACATGAAGGTCGCTCGCGGAGAAGATATTCCGATTGAAGAGCGCTCACCCTTGGAAGTCACTGGCTACCGCGATTGCCAGTGGGCCGCCGCTGGCGTGATGGTCAGAAACCCTTCATTCGATGTCACACCTGCGGAACTGGTAACGGCACTCATTACCGAAAAAGGCGTGATATCCCATCCGAACGAAGACAAATTGAAACAGCTGTTTGCGAACTGAAAAAGGCCTGAGCGATCTCAGGTCTTGCCTGCTTCCTCAAAAAACGGTTGACGCATCAGATCAGGAATCTCTTCAGGCCGTACTGGTTTGGACAACAGATAACCCTGCACTTCGTCGCAACCCATTTCCTGTAACTTGCGTAGTTGCGCTGTGGTTTCCACGCCCTCGGCCACAATAGTGATATCCAGGCTGCGTCCTATCGATACAATGGTCTCGCACAAAGCCTCACTCTGATAATCCTTGCCCAGTTTCCGGACAAAAGACTGATCGATCTTGATGACGTCAATACTTAAACTCTGCAACTGGGACAGTGAAGAGTAACCAGTACCAAAATCATCAATCTGCAATTGAATGCCCAATTCACGCAACTTGCGCAGTTCTCTGATGGCGGTTCCTCCCTCGTCCAACATGCTGGATTCGGTCAGCTCAATGGCAATCATTGACGAGTGCAGGTCATGCTCTTGCAAGCAAGTGCCAAGCACCAGACGCAGACTCTCATCGCGCAGCTGAAGTGCAGATACATTCAACGAGACACGTTTCATGCTGAGACCCTGTGACATCCAGGCAGCCATCTGCGCACAGACCTTGCGAATGACCAATTCACCCAAAGGAATAACCAACCGCGTTTGCTCCGCGACCGTGATGAATTCCGCTGGCGAGAGCAGCCCGCGATCCGGATGCTGCCAGCGTATCAGCGCCTCCATACTGGAAAATTGACCGGTACGCGCATTGGCACGCGGCTGATAAAACATGACAAACTCATCTCTCTGGATCGCCAGCTGCAGCTGACGCTCCAGCAGTGCGCGGTCCCTGATCTTTTGCGCATAGGTTTCGTCGTAATGCCGATACTGAGATTTCCCCTGTGACTTTGCTTCATACATCGCAATATCGGCAGCCTGCATCAACACTTGCGCATCGTTGCCGTCACTGGGATGGACGCTAATGCCTATCGATGCCCTCAGAGGAAATTTTTCCCAAGCGGTTCCGGCTGCAGAGCGTGTAATGGCCGTCATGAGTGATTGCGCCTCTGCGCTGCCATCACCATCCATCAAATCCTCAAGCACAACAATGAATTCATCACCGCCAACACGGGCGAGATGATGTCTCTCGGGAATCGCTTCACGCATGGATTTGGCAACCGAGGCCAGCAACAAATCACCGGTTCGATGACCCAAAGCGTCATTGATATTTTTAAAATCATCCAGATCAATCGCGATCAATGCGAGTCGCTGGCCGGCCTCATGCGCTCGCTGCAGCATGACGGGAAGCATGTCATTGAGCCAATGGCGGTTAGGCAATCCTGTCAGCGTATCCGTCTTTGCCATGGCGGCAAGTGCTCTGGCCTGCTGCCGCGCCTCCGTGATATCTCGTATCGTGATCGCGACGTCTTTGTCCGAAAGTATGGCACGGCAATGAAACCACCCTGCTGCATGTCGCCTGCCTTCTGGAACGTAAAATTCGTCTTCGATGAATTTTTCTTCTTGCACGCGCCGAAAGAAATTTCTTACCGCATCCGAATCGCCACCTTCGTAAATTTCGATGCAGCATTTTCCGATCAAATCTTTTCGCGCATAGCCCGATAACTCTGCGGCACGCTCATTGCAGTCCTCGATATACAAGCGATCTATTTCGCCATTGTCTAGATAACTCGGACTAATCATGTAGAAAGCTTCGCGAGCACCATCCACGGCCAGTCGGAAGGTTGACTGCACCTGCGCTTCATGTCGCCGGCGAGCCGTATTGCGAATTTGATTCATAGCACCCGCAGCGGCAAAGCCTATCAGCAGCAAGCTGACTATCGCGGCAAAAACGATATAGGTCTGCTGGGTTGACGCATAGGGCTTCAGTACGTTGGCCTTGCTTATACCGGCCACGCAGATCAGCGGATAGCCTTCAATTTTCTTCCAAGCGACGAGTCTTGCCTCTCGATCTACAAACGCAAGCTCGGGCTCCTCGCGAATGCCGCGATCTTCCGAAAACACGGGGGCGCCAGTATAAAAAGCATAGGTTGCACCTATGCCGCCTTTCGACACAAGCAAAGGCCCATCCAAAAAACGCACCGAAATAAAATCTCCGGGTACCAGCGATGCAGCATCATGAAAACTAGCCAGATAATCAGGCTCTATCGCAATCAGCACGGCACCATCAAAACTTCCATCAGCCTTGTCAAAGCGCCGACTAAAGCGAATGATTTTTTTACCTTGAAATCCGCCTCTTCCCGGGGCAGGTGGGAGGATGTGAAGCTGTGGCTTGGCCAGCTCGCGGTTGATCTTGAAGAACTCAAGATCACCCATATAAGTACCGCGCGCCAGATTACGCGTGCTGCTGACCGCAGTACCGTTGACGTCAATGACGACAGGATAAATACCATTATCGTAAACACCCCGACGAAACTGATCTTCCAGATCCAGGACGCCCGGCTTGTGCTCCCACTGGTACTTGATGGACATCGACAACTGATCGATTTGAGAGACACTGCGAAGGACCTGCTCGGCATAACTTTGAGCGCGCGCAACCGTCTCACTTTCAGCCTGACGAATCAGCTGTGCCCGATCCATCTTGATCTTCAGCCAGACGGCACCGCAAACCGCCAAGACTAGCAGCGCGCAGGCGAAGCCCCATATCAGCGCAATACGCCGATTGGCGCGCCCGATCTCGGGCGTTGAAAAGATGAGCTGGTCTTGCATTGAGTGCAAAAAAAAAGTGGGCGACTAGGGCGCTAATCGGCCAAATGAATCAATACCTCTAGGATTTCGATTATGCAAGACGTTTGAGAAAAATCAAAATTCCCTCAGGGAAACTTTTATCGAGGTTATAGACAAGGCTTGCACTCACCTGAGGATAAGTAACTGTTGCTTACTGGGAAGATTTACGCTCCCGCCGACTGGCTTCCTGCGTTTCACGGAAGATGGGAAGGTAGACGTAAGCCAGAGTGCCGCGGTCGTCGAGTTTACTGAATTCGAGCTCTACGTAGATTTTTTCGTCACCGCCACCCCAGGCATAGGCCTCGGATGAGCGCTGGACCGGCTTTGGATTACCCCACTGACTTTTTGCATAGGTCAGTATTGCGGAAAAATCCTTCTGTCCACCGAACTCCATTTGCACGAAGTAGAAGCGATCATCGGCAAAGCACAGTCGTAGATTGGTGACCGTGGTGGCGCCAAATTGTGCGACGCCCTCACCACGACGGTAGCATTTGAAAAGAGACGTCTCCGCCAACTTCTTTGCATCGGGCATGGCTGCAAGTGACTCCGTCCATCGCAATCCATCAAAGCCGGACGGCAATTCTCCGGCCAGTACCAGAACTGGCATCACTAGCAAAAAAAGTAGTTTCTTCATCTTCTGATCCACATAGTCACGGATGACACAATGCCAAAAAAAATGGCGCAGAGATCCGCGCCATTGATTGAGTCAGCAAGCAATTATTTCCAGAGTTCGCACTTGGTCTCTTCTTTGGTCATGAATGCCTTCTCGCCTGGAATCACCTGGATTGGCTTGTAATAATCCCAAGCGTATTTGGATTCAGCCGGGGATTTCACCTGCATGAGTGTCATGTCGTGCACCATACGGCCATCGGGGCGGACGATGCCATTCTTGGTAAAGAAATCATTGATCGGAGTTGATTTCAGTTTTTCCATGACCTTGACACCATCTTCATTGCCAAGTGCCTTGACCGCGTTCAAGTAGAACATGGTTGCCGAGTAATCGGCTGCATGCAGCATCGAAGGTGCTTTTTTGTTCTTGTCCATGAACTTCTTGGACCAGGCACGCGACTCTTCGTTGCCATCCCAGTACCATCCATCAGTCAGATACATGCCCTGTGTGAGATCCAGTCCCAGCGCGTGCACATCATTGACGAACATGAGCAAGCCGGCGAGTTTCATCTTTTTATTAATGCCAAATTCCGCAGCCGCCTTGATCGAATTGACTGTATCACCACCGGCATTCGCCAGACCCAGCACTTGCGCCTTGGATTTTTCGGCCTGCAGCAGGAATGATGAGAAATCGGATGCCGCCAGCGGGTGACGTACCGAACCCAGCACCCGACCGCCGCTCTTGGTCACAACATCGGAAGCATCTTTTTCCAGCGACATGCCGAACACATAGTCCGCAGTGAGGAAGAACCAATCTTTTTGGCCTTGCTGAACCAGCGCGCCGGACGTACCGCGAGCCACGGCAGCGGTGTCGTAGGCATAGTGAATCGTGAAGGGCGTGCATTCTTCATTCGTCAGGCGCGATGTACCAGCACCGATGGCAATGAAAGGCTTTTTCTTTTCAGCAGCCACTTTGGCCATGGCCAGGCTCGTCGCTGAGTTGGTACCGCCAATCAGCAAATCCACACCTTGCTGGTCGAACCACTCGCGCGCCTTGCTGGCGGCGATATCCGCTTTGTTTTGATGGTCTGCCGAAACGAATTCAATTTTCTTGCCATTGACCTTGTCACCGAAATCTGCAATTGCCATCTTGATGGCTTCTGCGCCTGCCGGACCATCAACGTCCGCATAAACACCCGACATATCGGTGATGAAACCAATCTTGACAGTATCGCCGTCATTGCTGCCGCTGGCGTTGTCGGCTTTCTGGCACGAGGTCAGCACAAACATCGATGCCAGTGCCGATGCGGCGACCAGTGCGCGGGTAGGATTCCTGAGTTTCAAGATCATCTCCTTATAGTTATTGATTTCAACATGAAAACGGTAGCGCGTGATCACGCAGCTTTAGCGACAGCAATCTTAGCATGACGCTCATTGAAAGCGCGCCCATGGCCTGAGCAACAGGTCAGAGAAAACGGCCATCGGTGCCGGGCCAAGATCTGCAGCCCAGGCCCACACCCGCTGCCCGTCGAAACATATCGGGCTTTGCTTTCTGCACCGGTTTCTGCACCACTTACACGTAAATTTTTCTACCGCTTGGGCTTGGCCTCCACGGGAAGTGGGGCACCAGCCGAAATCTGGGCTGGCACATAGCTTGCGATCCTAGTGTCTGGCTGGCTCTGGGCGGCCGATGTATCGGCTGGCACTCCGGCGCACCCTCATTGAAAGGAGAAATTCATGGAAACCGAAATCCCGATCAGCTCGACTGAGTCTTCCGGTGGGCGCCAGGATATTCGCAGCCGCAGCAGTCAGATTCCTGGTTTGCGGGACGAGTTATCCCATCTGAAAAATGACCTGGACGCCTTGATGCTACATGCATCGACGCTCAGTGAGAGCGAGTTGCGCGAAGCCCGTGACCGCATCATGGCGAAATTTTCGTCAATGCGACATGCGGCCAAAGGCATTGCAGAACAAGCAAGCCGGCATTTGAATCTGGGGCGCGAGGCGACGGCGGACTATGTACGAGAGCGGCCCTTGCAATCGATCCTTGTCGCGGCCGGGATGGGATTGCTTATCGGTGCGCTCTTGCGCCGTGACTGAGCCAAAGCATATTCAGGAGAGTCCAACAGAGTCAGGAGAATCCAATGCTGAAAGCATTGCAAAAATCAAAGCAACTCTCTGTCATTGCCATCGACAGATTGGGCGACTACCTCGCGCTTTTGCAGATTGAAATGAAACTGCAGGGACGCGAACTGGGTGCACAACTGGCAGGCTATATGCTGGCTGCGGTGTGTGCGTTTTTCATGCTGCTGTTTACAGGTATTGCGATTGTCATGACCTTCTGGGACAGTGATTATCGCCATATCGCGGCGTGGCTTGTGGTCGGGCTTTACGCAGCTGCTGCAGGTGCAGGTATCTCGCTGGCCAGACAACATGCTGGCCGCAGTGAAGGCATGATGACCTTGCGCGACGAAATCAAACGTGACGTGGCTTTGGTCCGGGAGAGCTTATGAGCATGTCACTGGAAGAGGAACGTCGCGCTTTGCTCGAAGAGATTGAAGCCAGACGCAGTCTGTACCGGCATATGCTGAGCGGCCCAAATGAAGAGCGTCAAATAAAGGGCCCCCAAAGGCAAATCAGCGGCCATGCCCTTATACCGCAACACAACCGAGTCGTGCGGTGGCTGCTGGATCATCCTTGGCAGGTCACCACTGGTGTTGCACTGCTGGTCTGGCTGGGGCCGCGCCTGATTAAACGAAATCAGTCTCGTCCAAACAGACTGGCGCCGGCACAGGCTGCTGCCCAACGCAGGGGACTACCGAAGGCTATTGCCAGCATGATGATGATTTTTCTGAAAGATCCTCGGCAACTGCAAAGCACCGCGAGCATGCTTCGCAATGTCTGGCGGTGGTTACGGCAAGCGACATCGAACCAAACTTCTGCCCAAGGAAGGAAACCTTATGCGTGAGTTCATCACACTGTTGAGTCTGACGATTTCAGTCATCAGTGGCTTCAGCATTTCCGGCTGCAATACGGTACGAGGATTCGGAAAAGACGTCGAACGTGGTGGAGAACGCGTTCAGGACGCAGCAAAACCGAAACAGGAAACGACACAACAAAAAGGACAGTAACGGGGACTTCAAAGCACCATCAGCCCAGCTTGTACCAGACATTCGGGAGACGCATGACCTGTGGGATGAAACGCTTTCGAATATGCTTTCATGCGCTCCCATTGATCCTTGGTGTGTATTTCCATATTAACCAAAGGTCGATGTAAAGTTTCACTTGCAAATTCTTCGCAAGAAAATACAGTTCGAGTATCGAAAATATAAACAGCGGTCCTCAAGGATTTTTTCATGTCATTGTTACTTGCAGGCCTGTGACAGACTGGCGCAACAAAACCTGACAATAGAACGATCATCCCTAAAGCCTGCGAAAGTACGATCCATCGTCGACAATTAAACCGAACAAGCATCTCATCGCACCACGTTGTCCTGATAGCGGGCAATCTCAGCTTCGAAAAATTCATCGCGACTGATTCGCCACGAAATGGCAGCTACATGAGTCAGCTAAAGGTGTAATAGACCAATCTCGCCAATTCAGAGTCAAAGTACAGTGCTTGCCAGGGAATAGTGACGCTTGCCTTGCTCGCGTTGGGTGTCACCGTCACAAAGCGAAGTTGCCGACTACGGGCATCTACCAGGACTGAACATACTCGCCCCATCGTCTGTCCAGTGGCAGTCACCACGGGACAAGAGCGCAGTAATTCGGTCGCTGAAGACTGCCCTGCCGTCATGCTGGTAAAGCGCTTTCTCGCCCCTGGTTCGTTGGGCCGCTTCGCATCACTTGATGTCTTCAGCATAATCCGCTCTCCATACCCGGCTTTATCACTAGCGCCGCCGTGCTTGTGGCTGTGACCATTAAGAGAGTTATGGAGTTCACAAGATTGCTGACTCGGTTCGCTTTATCTTTGCGCCTTCCGTGCTTTCGGTCCAATTAGTTCGCTGCGCCCCCATGGCGCCGAGGGCACCGCCTAGCAGACTGAGCGCGAATGCCAGCGCAACAGCGCCAAAAGCAATCCAAGCGGCCGTGCCTGCACGCTGTATCGCGCGATTAGCCAATTCACGCCCTGCAGGCGATGCCTGCTCGGGAGATCCGGACAAAATCAGAGCCTGATCCACGATGCCTGCTGCCCGATCACGCTGCACACCCATCGCGCTGCTCATGTAATCGATGGCCTGATCACGACGACCCGCACTGATATGCTCTTGCAGTACGCTCAGTGACTCTGCGCTCATATTCGTACCCATCTGACGATTGATCATGCTGGTCATACTGGCCCCCTGTGCAGCGGCATTACCCGGACTCAGGCTCGAGAACAAACCCGAGAGCAAAGAACCGCTCGCTGACGTCGCAAGAAAAACAAACAGCAGTGTGGTGACCGCCCAAGTAACGGCACCATGAAGCAGGCCATCCGTTTTTCGCTTCAATCCGGACATGCGACCGGCAACATAAGTACCAATGACTGCAGCAATCAGCATTGACAAGCCTGCCCAGACCAAAGCCCCTATCGCTGGGCCTCCCACTACGGATACGCTGCTCAGTGACAGACCGCTGGCAATTCCCAGAAAGGTGAGCACCAGCTGCACCGATACGCCAACAGCGACACCCGCCAGTACTGCGCCCCAGCGAATTGCCGGAAACAGTGGCCGACGGAGGATGTTTTCCTGCGAACTCGCGGTCCCGGCTGGAAAGCCCGAGCCACTTTCAAGATGAATGGTTGCCATGGGGAGATCTCCTTGCTGAGTTGAATTACATGAATTGACATCTGGCCGTGCGACGCTACAAAAAATTTCCCGAGTATTCCGACCGACTTGCTCGGATCACCAAAGAACTATTGAAGTAATAAAAATATCTCTGGCACATATAGAAATTCGTCTTCACATGGACAAGAAAGCACCATCATCGATCTTCGCTTGACGAGTTTTCTTGGCTATTTCCGAGATTCCATGAGCTGGCGTTTGTAGGACTGCCATAATTTTTTCATGACGGCTATAGTTTTCGAGACGGTTGTAGAGTGTCTTGAGACTGATGCCGAGCAGATCGGCTGCACGCTTTTTAACGCCTCCACATAAGTCCATGGTGGCAAAAATAAGTTTTCGATCGACATCAGCCAGTGATGTGCCCACGGGTATCGCCAGGGTCAAACCGTTCGCAATTTCAGATACGGGGACTGGCTCCGGTATCTGAGCATCGATGACCTGATCCGACAAAATGTACGCGCGATGAATGAAGTTACGCAATTCGCGCACATTACCCGGCCAATCGTGTGTACGAAGAACATCGATAGCAGATTCTGAAAGCGTCTTGGAAGTTCCATGTGCGGCATTGAGCTCGCCAATAAAGTGAAGCGCTAGTAGCTCGATATCCTGCTCGCGATAACGTAAAGGCGGAATCCGAAGGGGGAAGACATTAAGCCGATGAAAAAGATCAAGCCTCAATCGACCTTCTGCAATGGCAGACTCGGGATTTCGGTTAGTTGCCGCGATGATTCGCACATCGGTTCTCAGGGTCTGATGACCGCCTATGCGCATGAATATCCCGGTTTCCAAAACACGTAACAACTTGACTTGCAAGTCCACTGGCATTTCGATGACTTCGTCGAGAAACAGTGTACCGCCACAAGCACGTTCAAAATAACCTTTGTGCTGTCGATCGGCACCGGTAAAGCTGCCCTTCTCATGACCGAATATTTCGCTCTCGATGAGTTGAGGCGAAATCGCACCGCAATTAACAGGAAAGAAAGGCTGGCGATGACGCGCACTCTGTGCATGAATTGCTTGCGCCACAAGTTCCTTGCCAGTGCCGCTCTCCCCGAGCAATAGCACCGTAGCCTCAGTGGGTGCGACACGGCCGATATGCTCGGACAGGGTTTTCATGGCAACCGAAGTCCCCATTAAGCGGGTAAAACTCCCCTGCCGGCCGGTCTCCTTTGCAGCTGCTGGTGATTCGCGCAACCAACGCCGGACGCGAGGCAGATCCAGCGGCTTGGGGAGGTAATCCGTTGCACCAAGACGCCAGGCCTGAATGACATCATCTGCGCTTGGCACAGCCATCATCACAATCAAGATCATCCCGCTGGGTTCTCCGATCATTTCGAGCAGGCCGAGACCGGATCCATCGCCAAGGTACTGGGCTGTGAAAATGATATCGGGTCGCTGCAATGTGATCTGCGCCAAGGCCTGCCTGACACTTGTGACGACCACAGTGCTCAAACCTTCTTCGCACGCCGCGCTCCTCAATAAATCACTGGAAACGACATCCTCATCAACGATCAGCGCGTGGGGCATGGGACTACAAAATATCGTAGCGCGTCACTCGGGTTATTCAACGCGAACCACCGCTTGAGCTGCCACTCATGCTGCCCGATGAAGTATCGCCTGCTGGCGCAGTCGTAGAACCTGTGTCGCTGGACACGCCACCGTATGTGCTGCCGGAACTACTACCCGAGCTTCCACCGGAGGGTGGTGGGGTTGCAGTACCGGGTTTGCTTTCCTTGTCCGCTGGCGGTGGTGTTGATGGCGTTGACGGCGCCGCCTCAGGTACGGTCTGGGCTGGTGGCGTGACACCGCCACCGCCTTGTTCTGTACCGGCACCACCACCGCCACCGCCGCGATTGCAGGCAGCCAGACTGACCGCCACCATAGCGACCAAGACAAGAATTTTTAATGCATGCAATTTCGAATTCATTCCTATTCCTTTCAATTCAGGGGAAAGTCGCCGCATGTCTACTTGACTTCGGCATCGTGCATAAGTTTCAACATGTCAGACAGTCTTCTGCGCAGCGGCAAGGAATACCAACTGACAAAAATGATGCGCCATAAATAAAAAGGCATGCCGGACTGATTTTTTTGATATCAGACAGTATGTTTTATGCGATCCGGTGCAGATTGGTCATTTTTATTCTTGTCGCTTGCCATGACCCAATCAATCTCCGCCATTCGACACGGGCTACTTTATGGCAGCTCATCAGCAATGCTGTCTTTGTATCGCCAAATCGAGCGAGTTTCGATGACGGAAGCCACAGTGCTGCTCGAGGGTGAAAGTGGCACCGGCAAAGAATTGATTGCCCAGTCCATTCATTTATCAGGGCAACGGGCTGACAAGCAATTCGTTGCAGTCAACTGCGGCGCTGTGCCAGCGCATCTCATCGAAGCTGCGTTGTTCGGACACGAGAAAGGCAGTTTCACAGGAGCAGTGCGAAGGCAGCCAGGTTATTTCGAGCACGCATCGGGTGGCACGCTCTTTCTTGATGAGATCACGGAAATGCCTGCGGAAATGCAAGTCAAGTTATTGCGTGTTCTTGAGAGTGGCAACTTTTATCGCTTGGGTGGTCAAGAGGTCGTTCAGGTAGATGTCCGCTTGATTGCAGCTACCAATCGATCACTGAAAGAAGCCGTACAGACAGGCAGCTTGCGACAGGATTTGATGTATCGCCTGGCTGTATTCCCTATCCTCGTTCCACCTCTGAGAGCACGTGGCAACGATACAGAAATACTGGCAACGCATTTTCTGGAAGCATTGAATCAGGAAGCCGGTACCAGCAAGCGATTCTCCAGGCAGGCACTGGAACAACTGCGCCGGCACACATGGCCCGGCAATGTGCGCGAACTAAAGAATCTGGTGCATCGCGCTTATATTCTCTCCGAGGAGACACTGACACTGGAAATTCCACCGATGGCTGGCGAAAAAACATCGGTCGTCGTCAATGGAATGCTTAATTTCACCATCGGCACTGCACTCGCCGATGCGCAGCGAGAAACCATTTTGGCGACACTGCATCTTTACCGGGGCAACAAACGCATGACAGCAGAGACCTTGGGGATCAGTCTGAAAACACTGTACAACCGGCTCAGGGAATACTGACCACCTCCGCAGCGCGCAGCAATACATCAGCATCACCGCTTGCCAGTTGCTTTGCATCGGACAGACTCTGGCGAAACCTTCGGGCACCGGGCAAACCCGCCATCAGCCCCAACATATGCCGGGTGATACTGTTAAGTCGCGGTCCGCCCGAAGCGAGCTGAGACCGAATATACGGCAGCATGGCATGAATTATCTGCAAGCGCGTGCGCGCGGGTTCGGGATCGGCGTAATAACGTGCATCGAAATCGGCCATCAGATAAGGGTTGTGATAAGCCTCTCGACCGAGCATCACGCCATCTACCTGAATCAGATGACTGTCAATTTCAGCCAGCGTGCAAATCCCGCCATTGATGATGATTTCCAATTGTGGAAAATCTTTTTTCAATTGGTAGGCATAGTCATACCGCAATGGTGGAATTTCGCGATTTTCTTTGGGCGACAATCCGCTGAGAATCGCGTTACGAGCATGAACGATAAAAGTCTGGCACCCTGCATCGGCTACCTGACCGACGAAATCGCGCACGAAACCATAACTCTCTATGTCATTGATGCCGATACGGTGCTTGACAGTGACATCAATACTCACCGCATCGCGCATCGCCTTGACGCAATCAGCGACCAGCGCAGGTTCAGCCATGAGGCAAGCGCCGAACGCACCGCGCTGAACACGCTCTGATGGGCAGCCGCAATTAAGGTTGATCTCGTCATAACCCCATTGCTCGCCAAATTTCGCACACTGAGCGAGATCATCAGGTTCGCTGCCACCCAACTGCAGGGCGACGGGATGTTCTTCATCGCTGAAATCAAGATGACGCGCCCTGTCACCGTGAATGATCGCGCCTGTCGTGACCATCTCTGTATAGAGCCAGGTGTGACGCGTGATCTGCCGATGAAACATGCGGCAATGGCGATCGGTCCAGTCCATCATCGGTGCGACCGACAGACGTCGAGCAGGTAGCGGGGATTTATCTTTCACGCGGAGCAGACCTTCATTCGGAAGCCAGCATTTTACCGGCTCTGGCGCAGCACTCGTTGCATACAGTAAAGTAAGGACTTGCGGCACCTTGCGACAACAACCTGGTATCAATCTGAAATCATTCTGACCATGAGCCTCGACACTTCTCACTACTGGATGCCATTTACGGCCAATCGGCAATTCAAATCTCGTCCGCGCCTCTTGAAGGCTGCCGAAGGCATGTACTACACGGCGGAAGACGGACGCCAGATTCTCGATGGCACCGCCGGCTTATGGTGCGTGAATGCCGGCCATGCCCATCCGAAAATCACGCAGGCAATCGTCGAGCAGGCGCAGACCATGGATTTCGGCACGCCATTTCAGATGGGGCATGCAAAAGCTTTCGAAGCCGCCAGCAGCCTGGCTGCGATGGCGCCGGCCGACCTGAATCGTGTTTTCTTCTGCAATAGCGGCTCGGAGGCAGTCGACACGGCGCTGAAAATGGCACTCGCATATCACCGTATGCGTGGGGATGGACTGCGCACCAAGCTGATCGGTCGTGAACGCGGCTACCACGGTGTGGGTTTTGGCGGTATCGCTGTTGGCGGCATCGCAGGTAATCGCAAGCACTTCGGCCCTACCCTACCCGGCGTGGATCATCTGCGTCATCCGCTCGATATCAAACGCAATGCTTTTGCGCGGGGTGTACCTGAACACGGTGCCGAGATTGCTGACGAGTTCGAGCAGCGTCTGCTGGCTTTGCATGACCCGGCCACGATTGCTGCCTTGATTGTCGAACCGATACAAGGCTCGACCGGGGTGATCATCCCACCCAAAGGCTATCTTCAGAAGCTGCGTGCGGTATGTGACAAATACGGCATCTTGCTGATCTTTGATGAAGTCATTACCGGATTTGGACGAATCGGAACCGCGTTTGCGGCGAATTATTTTGACGTCATCCCCGACATCATCTGCTGCGCCAAAGGTTTGACGAACGCTGCAGTGCCGATGGGTGCGGTCATAGCGAAGCAAGGGATCTACGACGAATTCATGTCGCGCGCGCCAGAGAACAGCATCGAGTTCTATCATGGCTACACCTACAGCGGCCACCCGCTGGCCAGCGCAGCAGCAATCGCCGCACTGAATGTCTATCGTGATGAAGCTCTGTTCGAGCGCGCAGCTGCAATGGCACCTGCATTTGAAGATGCCGCACATGCGCTGCAAGGTCTTCCACACATAAAAGATATCCGCAACATCGGGCTGGTCTGTGCGATCGAACTTGAACCTCGACCCGGCAAGCCAACTGCGCGGGCTTACGAAGTATTCGAGCGCTGCTTCTGGGAGAAAAATGTTCTGATCAGAACTACAGGCGACATCATTGCGCTCTCACCACCCCTGATCATCGACAAAGCGCAAATCAATACACTGTTCGAAGCCCTGGGCGACGTACTCAAAGCGACCCATTAAAAAAGCGCCCGCAGGCGCTTTTTCAAAATACACGCAGAGTAGATCAAGCGGCTTCTCTTGAAGCCTTCTTGCGCTCATGCTCCTTCAGGAAGCGTTTGCGCAAACGAATGCTCTTGGGTGTGATCTCGACCAGCTCATCGTCGTCGATAAACTCGACCGCATATTCAAGCGTCAAGTCGATCGGCGGTACCAGTCTCACCGCTTCATCGGTACCCGAAGCACGCACATTGGTCAGCTGCTTGCCCTTGATCGGGTTGACCACAAGATCGTTTTCGCGCGAATGAATGCCGATGATCATGCCCTCGTATACCGGATCGTTGTGGCTGACGAACATGCGACCACGCTCCTGCAACTTCCAGAGCGCGTAAGCGACAGCGGCTCCATCATCCTGCGAGATCAGCACACCGTTGCGACGACCAGCGAGCTCGCCTTTGTTGGGATCAACAGCACCATAAGCATCGAAAACGTGGCTCATCAAACCGGTGCCGCGGGTCAGAGTCATGAACTCACCCTGAAAGCCGATCAGGCCACGTGCAGGAATGCGATATTCCAGACGCACGCGTCCTTTGCCATCCGGTTGCATATCCTGCAAATCACCCCGGCGACGACCCAGCTCTTCCATCACGCCGCCCTGATGCGCCTCTTCCACATCCACGCTCAGATTTTCAAAGGGTTCCTGCCGCTCGCCATCCACCATCTTGAACACAACGCGCGGACGCGAGACAGCCAGCTCATAGCCTTCGCGGCGCATGTTTTCCAACAGAATCGTCAAATGCAACTCACCCCGACCCGACACCTCGAAAATCGTGTCATCGTCGGTAGGCAGCACGCGCAAGGCCACGTTGGATTTCAGTTCGCGATCCAGACGCTCGCGCAACTGTCGGCTCGTGACAAATTTGCCTTCGCGACCAGCCAGCGGCGACGTATTAACCATGAAGTTCATGGTCAGCGTTGGCTCGTCCACCGTCAACATGGGCAACGCATCGGGCGTATCGATTGCACAGACGGTAGTACCGATACCCAGATCTTCAATGCCATTGATCAGCACGATATCGCCCGCGATTGCTTCGGTCACGACCTCACGCTCAAGGCCCTTGAATTTCAATACCTGATTGATACGCGCCTTGACCGGTGTGGAGTCAGGGCCGTTCATGATGATCACATCTTGCAAGGGCTTTGCGCGACCACGACTGATACGGCCGATACCGATTTTTCCAACGTAGGATGAATAGTCGAGCGAGGAAATTTGCAGCTGCAGCGGGCCATCTGGATCATCATTGCGGACCGGTACGTGCTTGAGCACTGCGTTGAACAAAGGCTTCATGTCACCTTCGCGCACATCAGATTCAAGGCTGGCATAGCCATTCAATGCGGAGGCATAGACGACCGGGAAATCAAGCTGCTCTTCGGTCGCGCCCAGTTTGTCGAATAGCTCAAAGGTGGCGTTGATCACCCACTCCGGACGTGCGCCCGGACGATCAATCTTGTTGACGACGACGATGGGCTTGAGTCCCAGCGCCAACGCCTTGCGAGTAACGAAGCGGGTTTGGGGCATGGGACCTTCGACGGCATCCACCAGCAACAGCACCGAATCCACCATTGAGAGTACTCGTTCTACCTCGCCACCAAAGTCGGCGTGACCGGGAGTGTCAACGATATTGATGTGCGTGCCTTCGTACTCGACCGCGCAATTTTTAGCGAGGATGGTGATGCCGCGCTCTTTCTCAAGGTCGTTGGAATCCATCACGCGGGTATCCACCTGCTGGTTTTCACGGAAGGTGCCGGACTGCCGCAGCAGCTGGTCGACAAGCGTGGTCTTGCCGTGGTCGACGTGGGCAATGATGGCGATGTTGCGCAGAGCGCGGTCGGTGTTTGACATGGGGAGATGAGCCAGAACAGGAAAACCCATGATTTTAACACCGAATTATGTCAATTTCGAGAAATTCCCAGCATTTTCAATGAGTTGCAAAAACTTTGCGCGACTTGCAAGCAAACATGCGGGTAAATCAGGGCGTCAAAAAAGTTTCCAAAAAACATAATCGCGGCCAGAAATCCGGTTTTTGTATCGCTCGTCGTTGACGAACCGGGATCCTTGGGCTTGGAGCCTCTCCCAAACTGAGCGCAGTAAAGCGGCGAAGTCCCTGGCTGGACGCTGCAAGGACGCGAGTGTTTTTTGTTAGCGTTGCTTGGGCCGTGAATTCATCGACACCAAGCGCTCGGGCTGCAGCGTTCCCTCGGATGACAAGCTCGCCACACCGAGCAAGGTCTGTGCAGTATCAACGACCTTGACTCGCTCGACAGCATGATTGGGATAATCAACACCTTCTTTTTCCAGCGCCAGGCGTTGTCCTTGCAGGAAACGACCGGCTTGCGCAGGCGGCAAAATCAGGGTTATCAAGTCCGACAATAATCTGTCGACGGGTAGCAGGTGATTTTTTCTGTTTTCCTCGGGCGCGGCCTCGAGCAAATCGATAGTCATCGCCTCGTCGATACGCAGGCTGCCTACACCGACACGACGCAGGGATACCAGATGGGCTCCGGTACCCAGAGCCTGGCCCAGATCTTCGCCAAGCACACGGATATAAGTCCCCTTGCTGCAACGCACGCGGATCTGCAAGTCAGGCGACGTGAAGCTAATGAGTTGGAGTTCGTGAATGGTAACGGCTCTTGCGTCCCGCTCCAGCGTCTGACCTGCACGCGCATACGCGTATAGCGGCTTGCCGTCGCGCTTCAACGCGGAATACATGGGAGGTATTTGATCGATAGGGCCGCGAAATTGGTCCAATGCAGCTTCGATCTGCGCAAGCTGCACATCCACTGCGCGCGTCTCCAGAACGTCGCCTTCGGGGTCACCCGTGGTCGTTGTTATACCCAGACGTATCGTCGCCTCATAGGTCTTGTCAGCATCGAGCAAGTCGCTGGCGAATTTGGTCGCTTCACCAAAGCACAGCGGCAAGAGGCCCGTCGCAAAGGGGTCGAGGGTTCCGGTGTGACCTGCTTTTTCGGCATTCAGCAACCACTTGACCTTGGCCAGAGCCTGCGTGCTGGAAATACCTTCCGGCTTATCGAGCAAAAGCACCCCGTGAACAGGGACGCGCTTGCGCTTGGCTGGGTGGCTCATGAATGGAAATTACGCGAAGAGATGCTATTGACTACTCGTCTGCATCTTTGGCGCGCGTGGCATTTGCCTCATCAATCAGTTTCGACAAGGCGGCGCCACGCGAGGTGGAGGTGTCGTGCACGAAATGCAGTTCTGGCAGCGTGTGAATGGTCAGCCGACGACCGAGCTGATTGCGCAAAAAGCCTGACGCAGTCTGCAAGCCTTTGAGTGTATTTTGCACCGCTGCCGGATCATCAATGAGCGTGGTGAAAAAAATTTTCGCGTGTGCGTAGTCCGGAGTGAGTTGGACTTCGGTCAATGTGACCATGCCGACGCGGGGATCTTTGAGTTCCATCGCGATCAGTTCAGCCAGATCGCGTTGTATCTGATCAGCGACACGCTGGCTGCGGCCTGGAATGGATTTGCTGTGTTTGGCCATAAGTTATCCGTCCGACACTCTGGATCCCAGCGAGAGCCGGGATCCATGATGGTCTGCCGCCATTACAGCGTACGCGCGACTTCCTGGACTTCGAATACTTCGAGCTGATCGCCTTCTTTGATGTCGTTGTAGTTCTTCAGTGACAAACCACACTCAAAGCCGGACTTCACTTCTTTCACGTCATCCTTGAAGCGTTTGAGTGAATCAAGCTCGCCAGTCCAGAGCACGACGTTGTCACGCAGGAGTCGAACATGCGCACCACGTTTGACCATGCCCTCAAGCACATAGCAACCTGCAATTGCACCCACTTTGCTGACCATGAAGACCTGACGGATCTCGACCAGGCCCAACGCATTCTCGCGTTTCTCCGGTGAGAGCATGCCGCCCATGGCCGCCTTGATCTCGTCAATCGCATCGTAAATGATGTTGTAGTAACGGATATCAATGCCACTGGATTCTGCCAGCTTGCGTGCCGAGGCATCTGCGCGAACATTAAAGCCGATGATGACGGCCTTGGATGCCAGTGCGAGGTTGACATCCGATTCGCTGATGCCACCAACGGCCGCATGAACCACCTGCACGCGCACTTCGCTGGTAGAGAGTTTTTGCATGGAGCTGACCAGCGCTTCCTGGGAACCCTGCACATCGGATTTGATGATGAGGGCGAGATTCTTGACTTCGCCTTCGGCCATCTGTTCGAACATGTTTTCGAGTTTTGCGGCCTGCTGTTTGGCAAGCTTCACATCGCGGTACTTGCCCTGTCTGAACAAGGCGATTTCACGTGCCTTGCGTTCATCACTCAGCACCATGGCTTCTTCACCTGCAGCGGGCACTTCGGTCAAGCCTTGAATTTCGACAGGAATCGAAGGACCTGCTTCCGTAATTGATTTGCCGTTCTCATCCAGCATTGCGCGAACACGACCGTAGGAAGATCCTGCGAGCACGATATCGCCACGCTTGAGCGTACCGGACTGCACCATGATGGTAGCGACCGGGCCACGGCCTTTGTCAAGTTTGGCTTCAATGACCAGACCTTTGGCGGGTGCATCGACTGCGGCTTTGAGTTCAAGAACTTCGGCCTGCAACAAAACGTTCTCGAGCAAGGTATCAATACCCTCACCAGTTTTTGCAGACACCGAAATGAACGGCGATTCGCCGCCGTATTCTTCAGGCACCACCTGTTCAGCCACGAGCTCCTGCTTGACGCGGTCGGGGTTTGCACCCGGCTTGTCGATCTTGTTCACAGCCACCACCAGCGGCACACCGGCAGCTTTTGCGTGTGCAATCGCTTCCTTGGTCTGCGGCATTACGCCGTCATCGGCAGCCACGACCAGAATCACGATGTCGGTAGCCTTGGCACCACGGGCACGCATGGCGGTAAATGCCTCGTGACCTGGGGTATCGAGGAAAGTGATCATGCCGCGCGGCGTTTCAACGTGGTAAGCACCAATGTGCTGAGTGATACCTCCAGCCTCGCCGGAAGCCACTTTTGCGCGTCGGATGTAATCGAGCAGCGAGGTCTTGCCGTGATCGACGTGACCCATGACGGTAACGACTGGGGCGCGTGGCAGTTGCTCGGCATCGACGCTTTCAGTACCCTCTTCAAGCAGTGCCTCGGGATCGTCGAGCTTGGCCGCATGCGCGACGTGGCCCATTTCTTCTACAACGATCATTGCAGTTTCCTGATCCAGCACCTGATTGATGGTAACCATCTGCCCCAGCTTCATCAGTTGCTTGATAACCTCGGACGCTTTGACAGCCATTTTGTGTGCCAGCTCGGCCACCGTGATGGTTTCAGGAACATGCACTTCGCGTACGACAGCTTCAGTCGGTTGCTGGAAATTGGTTTCGCGGTCTTCATTGCTGGTGTTGCGACGGCCACGCGGGCCTGCACGCCAACCGTCGCGACCACCACCACCACTGGGACCACGCGTCTTGAGGCCGCCGGGGCTGCGTTTCTTTGCCTCATCCTGCCAGGTCGATGAGACATTGGCGGACTTGATGGATTTTTTCTCGCCCGGCTTCTTCTCGTCTTTTTTCTCACCCGGTTTTTTGTCTGCCGGACGGTGCAATGTGCCCTCGGCACGAGCAGCGGGCGCAGCGGGCTCGGGTGCCTTGATGACTTTGCGCGGTGTGCTCATCATCATCTTGATTTGCGCAACTTCATCAGCCACAGCCTTGCGCGCTTCTTCGGTGGCACTTGCTCGCTCGCTCGCTTCTTTCAGCCGCTGCTGGGCTTCGGCATTCGGTTCGGCGGTGACTTGCTGTTGCTGGGCCTGGACGAGTGCTGCGTCAGCCGCTTTTTCAGCTTCTCGCTGCGCTTCGAGTTTGGCAAGACGCTCCTGCTTTTCACGCAGATCTGCTTCCTGTCTTGCAATCAGTTCAGCCTGGCGACGCGCTTCTTCATCGCGCCGTGCCTGCTCGGCTTCGTCAATGATGGGGGCTTTAGGTACTTCTACTTCCTGCGCAACAGGCGCATCGTCGCGCTTGACGAAAGTGCGCTTCTTGCGGACTTCAACTTGAATGGTGCGGGACTTGCCACTGGAATCAGCCTGCTTGATCTCGGTCGTTTCCTTGCGGGTCAGCGTGATTTTTTTCTTTTCGCCATCGGCCGCGGCTCCGTGAACTTTGCGCAAATGCCCGAGCAGCTTGTCCTTGTCTTCTTTGGAAAGCGTGTCTTCAACCGAGCTTTTGTCGACGCCAGCGTCCTTGAGCTGCTTGAGCAGCAAGTCCGCCGGCATTTTCAGCTCGGTGGCAAATTGGGCGACATTGTTACTTGCCATTCAGTCCTCTTTTCTAGTGATGCTTTTGCAAAGGTATCAGGTCCGGGATGCTTACTTGCTCTCAGCCAGACTCCAGACGTGGGCCTGCAGGGCCTTTGCACGGTCATCATATTTCGCATCAATCAACTTCATCTCATCGTCGGTCACATCGCTGAATTCATGCTCAATCAGCTGACGAGCGCGATCTGCAGACAACGCAAGGATTGCACCGAATTCGTCATAAGCCAGACCGGAAAATGCTTCCACCGTTTTTACGCCAGCGAGACCGAGCTTGCCGGCAGTGACACGATCCATGCCTTCGAGGTTGATCAGCGCATCTTCCATGCCCTCGAGACCTTCCTCGGAGGCGATAGCTTCGGTGACGAGTGCATCGCGCGCGCGATTACGCAATTCATTTACGGTGTCTTCGTCGAAAGCTTCGATTTCCAGCATTTCGGTAATGGGCACATAGGCGATCTCTTCCAGCGTGGAGAAACCTTCCTGCGCAAGAATGTCGGCGACTTCCTCATCGACATCGAGTTTTTCCATGAACAGTCCACGAATGACCGCTGTCTCCGAGGCTGCCTTGTCGGCTGATTCCGCGGCCGTCATGATATTGATCTGCCAGCCTGTCAACTCGCTGGCCAGTCGAACGTTTTGACCACCGCGACCAATCGCAATCGCCAGGTTTTCTTCGTCGACCACCACATCCATGGCGTGCTTGTCTTCATCAACCACGATGGAAGAAACATTGGCAGGTGCCAGCGCACCGATGACAAACTGCGCCGGGTCATCGGACCAGAGCACGATATCAACTCGCTCGCCGCCCAGTTCGCCGGTCACGCTCTGCACGCGTGAGCCACGCATGCCGACACAGGTACCGATAGGGTCGATGCGCTTGTCGCTGGTGTAAACAGCAATCTTGGCGCGCACACCCGAATCACGGGCAGCAGATTTGATCTGGAGCAGCCCCTGTTCAATCTCGGGAACTTCGAGTTCGAACAGCTTCATGATGAATTCAGGTGCCGTACGCGACAGAATGACCTGAGGGCCGCGTGCATTGCGATCAATGCGCAGAATGTAAGCACGTACTCGGTCGCCAATGCGCAGATTTTCTTTCGGGATCATCTGATCGCGAGGCAGTCGCGCTTCGATCTTGCCGGATTCAACGATGGCATCACCGCGCTCCATGCGCTTGATGGTGCCTGTTACCAGGACGTCGCCACGCTCGAGGAAGTCGGCAAGAATCTGTTCGCGCTCGGCATCGCGAATGCGCTGCAGCACGACTTGTTTGGTGTCCTGGGCAAAACGGCGGCCGAACTCTACGGATTCGATCGGTTCTTCGATGTAATCATCGACCTCGATATCTTCAATCTGCTCTTTGGCTTCGAACAGCAGAATTTCCTGATCCGGCATCTGCAGGCCCGCCTCATCGGGTACGACATGCCATCGACGGAAAGATTCGAACTCACCAGTCTCACGGTCGATCGCAACACGAATATCGACTTCGCCTTCGTAGCGTTTCTTGGTGGCTTGGGCCAGCGCATGCTCAAGCGCTCCGAAGACGACATCCTTGTCGACATTCTTCTCGCGCGCCAGCGCATCGACCAGCAACAAAATTTCGCGACTCATTTACGGCTCCTGAAATCCACTTTGGGCACCAAACGTGCCTTGTCCACTTCTGCCAGCGAAAACTCCAGCATCGCTGGCCCTTCATTTCCTTCAAATTCAAGTCTGAGCGTCTCGCCCTCGGGCTCGTGCAAGATGCCTTCGAACGATTTGCGATTGCCGCCGCCCGGAGTTGCCATCCTCAATTTGATGACCGCCTCCTGACCTGCAAAACGCGAGTAATCCGACAGCTTCTTCAACGGACGATCCAGACCGGGCGAAGAGACTTCCAGACGCTCGTAGTTCGCGTTCTCGACCGTCAGCACATGCAGCAACTGGTGAGTGACCTTCTCGCAATCCTCCACGGTCACTGCACGATCCTCCTCGGGCATGACGTCGATGTAGACGCGCAGCAGGCCGCGAGCGGCCTGTTCAAAATCCACCAGCTCGTAACCCATGCCGGTAACCGTCTTTTCAATCAGCGCGAACAACAAAGAATGACCTCTCGCACAAGCGCACCTTCAACTTTTTCAGGAAAAAAAAAATGGGCATCTGCCCATCTTTCTTTGTGCTCCCTGAACCGCCTGTATTGGGCGAGAGATGTCGCGCATCTCGCTACCCGACCGCCGGAAGCTTTGTTAAGTCCCTGATTATAGGCGATAAGGCATCTCACCGCAACGCACAAGGTCAGAGACTGAAATTATCAAATTGAAATCGTTTTATCTTGTCTGGCGCAATCGATCTCAAAGGTCTGACGAGTCTGCGCTCAACCGCGTGATCGACGCTTTTGCGGCGAACCAGCGCCGTAGCGATCCGATGCCCAGGAACTGCCCGTCGCTGCTTGCCCATTGCGGCGTCGGGCATCGCCCTGGCCGCTGCGTGGTCCACGGCCACCCTGAGGGGCAGTCGGAAATCCAAGGGCAGTCTGCAAAGGATCCGGTTGACGCGAACGCGGCGCGCCCCTGCCAGCGGTATTTCCATAGGCGTTACCGTTGGTGTTGCCGTTGACATTGCCATTGCGATTCGGTGAGCCACCAAATTTGCCTTTGCCGGGACCACCGCGTGCGTCCTGGGGACGTCCTGCGGGCTTTTGAAGGCCATTGGCCGCCATCAGGGACCGCACCGCATGCTCATCCATCTCTTCCCAACGGCCTCGCTTGAGATTGCTGGGCAGGGTAAGCGAGCCATAACGTGTGCGGATCAATCGCGAAACAGTCAAACCGACTGATTCGAACATCCGTCGCACTTCCCGATTGCGTCCCTCGGAAATCGTCACGCGATACCAGCGATTGGCACCATCCCCACCGCCATCAGCGATCTTGTTGAACTGTGCCAGGCCATCTTCAAGCTCTACGCCCGAGAGCAATTTTTGCCGCATGCCTTCTTCGAGTTCACCCAGCGTGCGGACCGCATACTCACGCTCGATGCCGTAACGCGGATGCATGAGTTTGTTGGCCAAGTCACCTGAGGTGGTAAAGAGAAGCAGACCTTCGGTATTGAAATCGAGACGCCCGACTGCCAACCATTTGCCAACCTTCATGGTGGGCAAGCGATCAAACACGGTAGCGCGGCCCTCTGGATCGCTGCTACTAACGATTTCACCCGAAGGCTTGTGATAAACCAGCACGCGCGGCGGACGTGTGCTGACTTTGCGCTGCACGAGTTTGCCGTTGATTCTGACCTGATCGGCAGGCAGTATGCGCTGGCCGATGTGTGCAGGCTCACCGTTGACGGACACGCGGCCAGCGATGATCAGCTCTTCCATATCGCGGCGAGAACCCAGACCAGCCTCGGCCAGCACCTTGTGCAGCTTGGGGGCATCATCATCGGCAGTGAGATCGCGACGCGCGGGCTTGTGATGTCGATTTGTGTGGCGGGCTGCGGTCTGCGAATCTTCGGCGGCGGCCACTCGATCAAAGTCATCCGAGGTAACAAAACTGAAGATCGCATCTGCGTCTGCACCCGGGTTGCGCTGACCATGGCGCTGATTGGCATGCTGGGGTTTCTGGCGCGGACCGGGTTTGCCACGCTGCTGCTCGCGACCTACTGTATTGCCGGGGACTCGCTCGGAGGGTGGATGCGATTTTACTGGTTCGCCATCCTTGTCAGGACCCCGCGAGCGTCGCAGGGCGCGAGGACCGCGCACACCGCGTCGAGGATTTTTCTTGTCCTGTCTGTTCTTGTCTCTCGAGGGCGCATCATTACCGGCAGTCGTGTCACCGGTGCTGTCTGCCGAGTCGCCACCCTGCTGCGGCGACTGAGGATCATTCGGGTCGGGTGCTGTCATCTTGTGTATCTGATGTTGATTCTGTGGGAGCATGACCATCATGCTCATCCGGGAGTCTTGCCTCACCCCCCTCTTGCGCTTCGCCTGGCACATGCTGTAGTGCCTGTCCTTCGTCCTGCTGATCACCCCGAGCCAGTGTCACCGACTGCGAAGCTTCATCCACCGATGGCTCGGAAAAATCAATCGCTGCCTGGTCCATCGAGGCCTGAAGATTCTGCTCCATTGCCTGTATCGCAGCCGCGGCGTCTTCGGGCAATACTTCGGTGCCGACCTGCTGCAGCGGCGGCAACTGCTCGAGCGAGGACAAGCCCAAATCATCCAGAAATTGTTTCGTGGTCGCCAGCAGCGCAGGGCGTCCAGGCACATCACGGTGACCAATGACGTCCACCCAACCACGATCCTCCAGCAGCTTGATCGTCTGCGAGTTGACGGCCACACCACGAATCTCTTCGATATCGCCGCGTGTGACTGGCTGCCGGTAAGCGATGATGGCGAGTGTCTCAAGTGTGGCCCGGGTGTACTTCGGTGGCTTCTCAGGGTTCAGCCTGTCGAGGTACACCTTCATCTCGGCACGACTCTGGAAACGCCAGCCGGTTGACAGGTTCACCAGTTCGACGCCGTGTCCTTCCCAATCCTGAACGAGTTCTTCCAGCATGGCTTTGATGGTTTCGGTGTCAGGCACGGACTCCGCCTCATCAGGATGGCCAGCAAAAAGCTTTTTCAGCTCATTGATCGACAATGCCTCGTGCGTGCACAACAGTGCAGTCTCGAGGACTTTTTTCGCCTCAACGGTATTCATCTACGATTCGTACAATACGAGTTGGTTGCAGTGAGAAGCTCAATCCTGAGCCCGCGTCAGCCGTACTGAAGCGGGTAAGGCATGGGTTTTATTGCTGGCAATCAGCGCCCGCGGTTGTAGAGTTTTTCTTGGGGCGACCGATGCGGTCTTGACCGGTGTAAGGCTAGAGAATTCGACAGGGCGCCGGATCACGCCACGCTGGCATCAGCGCAGGGCCGAATTATAGGCCACTTCGATACGATTGTCATTGCCTCAATCTTGGGTTCCGGCGGCTGCGATGGCGGTCAGTGCGACAATGAGGGTGGGCCGAAAATCACTGCACCCGTCCGGACCGTTGGCGATCGGCATCAGTTAGCCGTAACCGCTCATATTCCGAGGCAAACTCTTACTTTCAAAGACTGGAGAATCGCAATGCAAGTCGTCAAAAAGATGGTTTTTACGGGGATTATTTTTATGGCAAGTGTCTCGGTTCAAGCAGCATCGCTTTGCTCGCCCGAAGAAAAATCACTGTTCAGCTGCCAGCTGGAGGACTCCAAGAAATCCGTGTCGCTTTGCCAGTCCAACACCGACCCCAAGCAGATCTTCTACAAGTTCGGAACGCCAGAGCAAGTGGAGATCACACTGCCGAATGAAAAATCTCCGAAGGCTAAAATCTTCTTTGAGCAGTTCGGACCCAGCAGTTCTCAGTGGATGAAAGGTGTCGTCTTTACAAGTGGCAAAGTGGCATACAGTCTTGTGACGCCACAGGGTATATCGGTCCAGCTGACAGTGGATGGCATCAAAAAGCCCTTGAGCATGACCTGCGATGCCGATAAAGGTGATTCAGGCAACGAACTGTCGGATGCGTATGATCTGATGGAAAAACTGAAGTTCAAAAAACGCTGATCAATTACAACAGATTGACGAACCACATTAAGCGCAGTCGCCTCAACGCGGAAAACAAAAGCCCCTGAGGATCAGGGGCTTGTTGTGTTTGATGCGATGTTTGGTTGCGGGGACAGGATTTGAACCTGTGACCTTCGGGTTATGAGCCCGACGAGCTGCCAGACTGCTCCACCCCGCGTCTGAAGGGATGAACTATACAGACTATCGGCCACCAATGCAAACTGACTTCTATCGCCGCCGCGAATGTTAAACTCGATACCCACCTCGAACCAACGTCTGCTCTGGCGTTTTTCACCACCTGCTATCGAATGAATTTCTGCCCCAGCTGCGGTCATGTCGTGTCACTCAGAATTCCACCTGATGACACTCGGTCTCGTTATGTCTGCGAGAGCTGCAGCGAGATCCACTATCAGAATCCCAAGATGGTCGTTGGCAGCATCCCGCTATGGGATCAGGACGGCAGCGCGCAGGTTTTGCTGTGCCGTCGCGCGATAGAGCCACGCAGAGGTTACTGGACACTGCCGGCAGGCTTCATGGAAAACGGCGAGACAACTGCGGAGGCAGCGGCACGCGAAACGCTGGAAGAAGCCGGTGCACGAATAGAGTTGCTTGATCTGTTCAGCTTGTTGAACGTCGCCCATGTGCATCAAGTACATCTGTTTTATCGTGCGCGCTTGTGCGATCTCGATTTCGCTGCAGGCATCGAAAGTCTGGAAGTACGCTTGTTTAATGAGCAGGAAATACCGTGGGGCGATCTTGCTTTCCCCACGGTCACTCACACACTGAAACGTTTCTTTGCCGACCTGGCCGCATCACGTGACGGGCGGTCGTTTGGTGTGCATGCACTCGACATTGCGCCGGGCATGCGCATCAGCAGCTAGCGATCACCAACTGGTTTCGCGTTCGGCTGTCGCTGTGATCTTGTGCACCGAAAGATCGGCACCTTCGTATTCTTCTTCAGGATCAAGCCGTATACCGACGGTGAATTTCAAAACGCCATAGATCAGCACACCACCCACCACTGCAATCGCTATTCCCAACAAGGTACCGATCAGCTGAGACATCATCGCGACGCCCCCTAAACCACCAAGTGCTTGCGCTCCAAAAATACCGGCGGCGATGCCACCCCAAGCGCCACACAATCCGTGCAGTGGCCAGACACCGAGTACGTCATCGATTTTCCAGCGGTTCTGTGTGAGCGTGAACAACCAGACAAAAACAGCACCGGCAATACCTCCGGTAGCCAGGGCACCGAGCGGATGCATCAGGTCGGAGCCAGCACAAACGGCGACCAACCCGGCCAGCGGTCCGTTATAGGCAAAGCCGGGATCATTTTTGCCAAGCACGACTGCCACCAGCGTACCGCCGACCATGGCCATGAGTGAGTTCATAGCCACCAGGCCGTTCATCTTGTCCAGCGTTTGCGCGCTCATTACATTGAAACCGAACCAGCCCACAGCCAGTATCCACGCACCCAGCGCCAGAAATGGGATGCTGGAGGGCGGGTGAGCAGAAATACTGCCATCCTTGGAGTACCGACCACGGCGAGACCCCAGAAGCAACACCGCCGGAAGCGCAGCCCAGCCACCAACGGCGTGAACCACTACCGAGCCGGCAAAGTCGTGAAAGGCAGCACCGTAGCTGGCCTCCAGCCATGCCTGAATGCCGAAGCGCTGATTCCACGCGATTCCTTCGAAGATTGGATAGACCAACCCGACCATCAGCGCTGTAGCCGCCAGCTGCGGATGAAAACGTGCGCGCTCGGCAATACCGCCAGAGATGATGGCAGGTATCGCAGCGGCGAATGTCAGCAGAAAGAAAAATTTGACCAGCTCAAACCCGCTCTTCTGGGCCAGCACCTCGGCGCTGCTGAAGAAATTAACGCCGTAGGCAATGCTGTAGCCAATAAAGAAATAAGCGATCGTCGATACAGCGAAATCGACTAATATTTTTACCAGTGCATTGACCTGATTTTTCTTGCGTACCGTGCCAAGCTCGAGGAACGCAAATCCGGCGTGCATCGCCAGAATCATGATGGCGCCCAGCAGAATGAACAACGTATCCGCGCCGCTGCGGAATGAATCCATGACAACTCCCTGTTTATGTGCATAAATAAGCCAACGAGACTGCCTGTTAGCAATATTCGTTCCTCTTTGGTGCTCTTCGGACCATAATTCAAGTCATTGAATATAAAGAAATTTTTACAAGGCAAAAATATGTGTCACGATAAATCGCACCGAAGATGTGCAAATCTTCGTCTATCTTGGTGAGGCGCATGATCCCTTGGCTTGAAAAAGAGACCCCTTTCCCGGATGTGAGTGAAGCGCTGACCGAGGCTGAAGGTGCGCCAGGATTACTGGCGGCGGGCGCCGACCTGTCGCCGTCGCGGCTACTGGACGCCTACCGGAATGGGATTTTCCCCTGGTTTTCCGAGCACCAGCCGGTACTTTGGTGGAGTACTGACCCGCGCATGGTGCTAGCCACCGCCGAGTTCAAAATTTCAGACAGCTTGCGCAAAACCCTCAAGAAGGTGGACCAGAGCATGCGCACGGGTGGCCGCTGGCAGGTTCGCTTCGATACCGCCTTCGAGTCAGTGATTCGGGCCTGCGCGGCACCACGCGAGCGATCTTCGGGCACCTGGATATCGGAGGAAATCGTTACCGGATATTGCCAGCTCCATGCACTCGGTTATGCCCATTCATCGGAGCTGTGGCGGGATGATGAACTCGTGGGCGGCGCCTACGGCATCTGCATAGGGCGCATGTTCTACGGTGAGTCCATGTTTGCCCGGGTCACTGACGCATCCAAGACCGCGCTGGCCTACCTGGTTGAATTCCTGCGCGACCAGGGTGTCGAACTGATCGATTGCCAGCAAGAGACGAATCATCTGAGCTCGCTGGGGGGGCGAACCATGCCGCGCAACGCTTTCATTTCGCACATGAAATCCGCGATTGCCCAGCCACCGATAAAAAATTGGGCGCCCAGACTGATGTTCCCTGAGCCAGCATGACAGCAAAGCTTTGCGCTTTTCGGTACGATCAGTGTAAATTCTGGCCTATGGTCGCTGATCGCCACAACGCACAATGACACATCTTAAGGACCTGCCTTTTTCGACGCTGCAGTTTTATGCGACGGCACCCTATCCCTGCAGCTATCTGGATGACCGACAGGCGCGCTCCCAAGTGGCGACGCCCTCGCACCTGATCAATGCGGATGTGTACTCCGAACTGGTAAAAAACGGCTTCCGCCGCAGCGGTATTTTTACCTATCGTCCCTATTGTGATGGCTGTCAGGCGTGCACTCCAGTGCGCGTGCGGGCGGCGGACTTTGTCGCCAACCGCAGCCAGCGTCGCTCATGGAAACAGCATCAGCACCTCTCGACCTGGGTCTCTCGGCTGGCCTATGTTCACGAACATTACGAACTCTATCTGCGTTACCAGTCGGTGCGCCATTCCGGTGGCGGGATGGATCAGGATAGTCGTGACCAGTACGCGCAATTTCTTTTACAAAGCAAAGTCAACACGCGACTGGTGGAATTCCGTGAGCCCGATGGCGCACTCCGCATGGTCAGCATCATCGATGTGCTCGACGATGGCCTGTCATCGGTTTACACCTTCTTCGATCCGGACTTGCCCAAGTCCAGTCTAGGCACCTATAACGTCCTCTGGCAAATCGAACAGGCCAGACAGCTCGGCATTCCGTATGTCTATCTCGGCTACTGGATAGAAGAGAGCGAAAAAATGGCCTACAAAGTCAATTTCCGCCCAATCGAAGCATTGCGTCGTGGCCGCTGGGATGTACTGCCCGCCGATTAAACTGACTCAGGGTTACAATCCTCGGGCTCACCTATAACGCCCGCTCATCGTGTCAGACAAATTTCTCTACTCGCTTGCCCGCCCACTGCTTTTCTCGCTCGACCCCGAGAAGGCTCACGACCTGACACTGTCCGCTCTGCGTTTTGCAGCATCTGCCGGATTGACCCGACTAATGCCTCAACCCGCGCCCGATCCGCGCACGGTCATGGGTTTGACTTTCCCCAATCCGGTTGGACTGGCGGCAGGTCTGGACAAAGATGGCGCTTACATAGATGGGTTGGTCGCGCTGGGTTTTGGCTTTATCGAGATTGGGACTGTCACGCCGCGCGCCCAACCAGGCAATCCAAAACCACGCATGTTTCGCCTGCCCGAAGCGCAGGCGCTGATCAATCGCATGGGCTTCAACAATGGCGGTGTCGATGCTTTCGTGCGCAACGTGCAAGCCTCGCGCTTCTATCAGGAGCGACGAGGCATTCTGGGCCTGAACATCGGTAAAAATGCAGATACGCCCATAGAGCGCGCGACTGACGATTATCTGCACTGCCTGGATAAAGTCTATCCCTACGCTTCTTACATCACGGTGAATATCTCTTCACCCAACACGAAAAATCTGCGTCAGCTTCAGCAGTCCACCGAACTTGATGCGCTGCTGTCCTCACTCAAACAGGCACAGGCGCGACTGGCCGATACACACGGACGCTATGTGCCGTTGGCGCTGAAAATTGCACCAGATCTCGACGAAGAACAGATCGATACCATCGCGAACGCCCTGCTGCGTCATCACATTGATGGTGTCATTGCCACCAACACCACCATCACGCGTGAGGCGGTACAAGGCCTCGCTCATGCGAATGAAACAGGAGGCTTGTCGGGTGCACCTGTGCGAGATCTCTCGACGCGTGTCATCCGCGCGCTGCATCGAGCCTTGCGAGGCGAGATTCCCATCATTGGCGTGGGCGGCATACTCAGCGGAACCGATGCTCGAGAAAAAATGACCGCAGGTGCCAGTCTGATTCAGTTATACAGCGGGCTGATTTATCGCGGTCCGGCACTGATAAGCGAATGCGCCAACGCGTGCGCGAGCATCCATTGATTGCATCAAAAACTTCAGAAAAATAAACAGACGGAGACAAGCATGGAAAAAATAAAACTCGGCGACAGTGATCTGCAGGTCTCAAAAATCTGCCTCGGGACGATGACCTTTGGCGAACAGAACACCGAAGCCGAAGGCCACAGTCAGCTCGATTACGCACTCGAACGCGGCATTAACTTCATCGATACGGCAGAGCTCTACCCCGTCATGCCACGCGCGGAAACACAGGGCGCCACTGAAAGCATCATCGGTACCTGGCTAAAAAAAACAGGGCGTCGCAAGGACATCATTCTCGCCACCAAGATCGCGGGGCCGTCAAAAGCCATGACCTGGATACGCAATGGTCAGAGTAATTTTGATGCGGCAAATATTCGTGCTGCAGTTGAGAGCAGCCTGAAGCGCCTTCAGACAGATTACATTGATCTCTACCAGCTGCACTGGCCCAGCCGCAACGTCCCAGTGTTTGGACAATTGTTTTTCAATCCCGCGCATGACCGTGAATGTGTGGCCATCGAAGAGACACTGACGGTTCTGCAAGAGCTGATCAAGGCCGGCAAGATCCGCCATATTGGCGTCTCCAACGAGAGCGCCTGGGGCGTTTCACAGTTTGTGCATCTGTCACAGACCATGGGACTGCCGCGCATCGTATCGATACAGAATGGCTACCATCTGGCCAACCGGAGTTTCGAGAGTGGTCTTGATGAAACCTGCTACCGGGAGAATGTCGGCATGCTGGCCTACAGCCCGCTCGCCTTCGGTCAACTCACCGGCAAATACGTCGACAATCCTCAAGCAGCGGGAAGACTCACCCATTTCCCACCGAACTGGAGCCCGCGCTATCTGCGGCCCCGCGTGGTCGATGCCACCCGGCGTTACATGAAATTGGCGAAGGATCATGGCATGACAGCGACCCAGCTGGCGCTTGCCTGGTGCTACACACGATGGTTCATCGCTTCCACCATCATTGGGGCCACCAGCATAGAGCAGCTGGCGTATGACATCGACGCGTACTCGATCAAGCTATCGGATGAAGTAGTGAAGGCCGTCAATGAGATTCATGCGGAGTTCACGAATCCCGGACAGTAAGAGATCGGCAAGCCGCCTTGTGCCTTGCGCTCTCAGCGCATCCACAAGGCGCCAAGAATTGCGGCCCAGGTCAGCACCGCCAAGATCACCGCCAGCATCACGGCGGCGCTGCCCAGATCCTTGGCATTTTTGGAGAGTTCGTGGTGATCAAGCGAAATACGATCGACCACTGCCTCGATGGCGGAATTCACCAGCTCGGTAATCAACATCAGGATCAATACGGCGATCAGAGCAACCCGCTCAAGCAAAGTCACCGGCAGCAGTAAAGCCACAATGACGCCCGGTATCGCCACACCCAACTCCTGACGGAAAGCGTGCTCAAGGCGCCATGCGGTCCGCAATCCGTCCAGCGAATTGAAGATGGCTGAAAAGATCCGTTTGATGCCAGACTTGCTCTTGTACTGGCTGACAGGCGATTCGCGGTTCGTCATCGATCAGGATATTTTGCGCTCACGATAAAGTTCCCGGAACGTTTTTCCAGAGGGAGCGGGCATCTCGCGATGATCGGTCCATCCGCCGGCCAGTGGCAGCTTGCTGATCATGCGACGGCTGCCACCCATCACACTCAGTGCACGTGCTGCCACACGCATCGCAAGGCGGTAGAGCGCGGGACGCTGGGCGACAAAGGACCAGATGCCGAAAGCCAGATATTCGAAACCAGGACGCAGACCTTTTTCGAATTGTTTCTCTCGCAGCTTGCGCAGCAAATCTGGCAAGGGAATTTTGACCGGACAGACTACATGACATTCACCACACAAGGTCGAAGCCTGCGGCAGATCCATTGCTTTGTCGACGCCGATATAAGAAGGTGTTAGCACGCTGCCCATAGGCCCCGGATACACCCAGCCATACGCATGGCCACCAATCTTGCTGTAAACGGGACAATGATTCATGCAGGCGCCACAGCGTATGCAACGCAGCATCTCCTGAAACTCAGTACCAATAAGACCCGTACGTCCTGCATCGACCAACACAAAATACATGTGCTCGGGGCCATCCTGTTCATTGCTGGCGCGGGGCCCGGTCAGCAATGAGAAATAGTTCGATATCGACTGTCCGGTGGCAGAGCGTGGAAGCAATCGCATCACCGTGGCGAGATCCGACAAGGTTGGCAATACTTTTTCTATGCCAGTCACGACCACATGGACCTTGGGCGGCATGATGGTGCACATGCCTTCATTGCCCTCATTCGTAACCACTGCCACAGAGCCGGACTCGGCGACAATGAAATTGCCGCCGGTGACACCCATATCCGCAGACAGGAAATGAGGGCGCAATACCTCGCGTGCCTCGCGCGTCATCTCGTGAATATCAGTCAGTCGCGGCTTGTTGTGCACTTTGGCGAACAGATCGGCCACTTCTTCCTTGTCCTTGTGAATCACGGGCGCAATGATGTGCGACGGTGGCTCATTGTCATTAATCTGAAGAATGTACTCGCCAAGATCAGTTTCCACAGGCGTCACGCCTGCGGCTTCCAGTGCCTTGTTGAGTGCCATCTCCTCCGACACCATGGACTTGGATTTGATGACTTTTTTGACCTCATGCTTTTTGGCGATCTCGACTACCAGCTTCGCCGCCTGCTCGGCAGTTTCCGCATACAGCACGGTAGCGCCACGACGCGTAGCTTCTTTTTCGAAGGTAGCAAGCCATACATCCAGATTCTCGATCGCGCGCATGCGTCGTTCGACGGCAGCGTCTCGAGTTGCTTCGAAATCATCGAGCTCGGTGATGGCACTCGCGCGCGCACCAACGAATTTGGTCGAGAATTTTTTCAGCGTCTGCTGCAAACGCTGGTCAGCCAGTTTTTGGCCAGCCCGGGCTTTGAAATGCATCGACTGGATTTGCATCATGCGTCTCCCGAGAGAACTTCGGCAACGTGCAGCACGCGGGTCTTGTTATCGCCCCTGCGCCGCAAGCGTCCTTCAATGTTAAGCATGCATCCGAGATCGCCGAGCACTACCGCATCGGCACCGCTGGCGTGGATGTTGTCGCATTTGTCGTCAACAATGGCGGCTGAAATATCACCGTACTTGACAGCAAAGGTACCGCCAAAACCGCAACAGTTGCGTGCCTGGTTCATTTCCGTCAGTTGCACGCCCTCGCGTTTGGCCAGCAACTCGCGCGGCTGTGCCTGCACACCCAGTTCGCGCAAGCCACAGCAGGAATCGTGATAAGTGATATTGCCCTTGAAACTGGATTGCGCGAGCGCTGGCAGTTTTTCGAGATGCGCGACATTGACCAGAAAATCAGTCAACTCGAAAACACGCGGCTTGATCTTCTGGTACCGGGCAAGCAATTCGGGCTGATCGCCAAGAATGTCATCGTAATGCGTCTTGACCGTACCACCGCAAGACCCGGATGGGATGACGATGTAGTCAAAGCTTTCGAAATCTTCGATGAATTTTCTGGCCAACTCGCGTGCTGCCTCCCGATTGCCGGAGCTGTACGCAGGTTGGCCGCAGCAGGTTTGCTGCTCGGGCACGATCACCTCGCAACCGGCGCTCTCGAGCAACTTGAGCGCAGAAAAGCCAATCTCCGGACGCATCACATCGACCAGACAGGTCACCAGTAATCCAACACGCATTTTTTCCCCACTCTTTGGACTCTCAGAGACCGCATTATCCGGCGTTTGTACCGCAAGCGACTGCTTTACTCGGGATGAAAAAAATTTGCGTCTCCCGGGTAAATCTTTGCGCCAGCGGCTTGTGATGGCTTTTCGCATTGTGGTATAAACCATATATTGCATTGCACCAACGTACCGCCCGTATCACCATGAAACCTGACGCCACACCCGCCTCCGATAAAACCTCGATTCAAGTCATTGAGCGCATGATGAGCCTGCTGGATGCCCTGGCAGGCTACCCCGACCCGGTCAGCCTCAAAGAACTCTCGCTGGCCACCGGTCTGCACCCCTCCACCGCGCACCGCATCCTCAACGATATGGTCGCCAAACGCTTCGTTGACCGCACCGAACCGGGCGCCTACCGCCTGGGCATGCGCCTGCTCGAACTGGGCAATATCGTCAAAAGCCGGCTGAATGTTCGTGAAGCCGCCCTGCCCTTCATGCAGTCACTGCATCGCAAGACCCAGCAAACCGTGAATCTGTCCGTGCGCCAGGGGGATGAAATTGTCTACATCGACCGCGCGTTCTCCGAGCGTTCAGGCATGCAAGTGGTACGCGCCATCGGCGGACGGGGCCCTTTGCACTTGACCTCGACTGGCAAGCTGTTTCTGTCGGTTGATGATCCGAAACTGGTGCGCAGCTACGCAACGCGCACCGGTCTGGCTGGTCACAACAAGAATTCGATTACAGACTTGAGCAAGCTCGAACGTGAATTGTCGCTGGTACGGTCGCGTGGCTACGCGCGTGACAATGAAGAACTCGAGCTCGGCGTGCGCTGCATGGCTGCCGGCATTCGCGATGATGGGGGGCGATTGATCGCAGGCCTGTCCATTTCCGCGCCGGCCGACCGGCTCAAGGACGAATGGCTGGATGATCTGATTGCCACCGCCAACGATATTTCCAATGTATTGGGCTTTCGCGCAATGGAAAATGCCTGAACCTGATTGAAAAGCGAGTGACGATCTAAACAAGGCGCAAAAAAAGCGAACCGAGGTTCGCTTTTTTTATGTCGTGAGCGATTAGCTCCGGTTTGCCTGCCGCTGCGTCATCGCGGAAGCCGCACGATTTTCCAGCCATTTGCGAATGCGATCAGCATCGGCGAGTCGTGACTGCTTGGTTTTGGAGTCGAGGAAGACCATCACCACAGGACGTCCGGCAACGCTCACCTGCATGACCAGACAACGACCTGCCTCGGCAATATAGCCGGTCTTCTGCAAGCCAATCGCCCACTCGGGATTTTCGATCAGCCCGTTGGAATTGCGATATTCAAGCGTGGGGCCACCGGGCTCAACTGCGTAGTGACTATCCGTCGAGTATTCGCGGATCAACGGGTGCTGATAAGCGGCGACGACCAAGCGCGCGAGATCGCGCGCGCTGGACACGTTGGCGCTGGAGAGTCCCGTGGGATCAGCAAAGCGCGAATTCGTCATGCCCAATTCAGCTGCCTTGGCGTTCATCGCTGCAATAAAGGCGGGAAGGCCACCTGGATAATGCCGGCCAAGCGCCGCCGCCGCGCGATTTTCAGAACTCATCAAGGCAATGTGCAGCATGTTTGCGCGTGAGAGTTGGGACCCAATGCGCAAGCGAGAATGACTGTAGCGCTTGCGATCGACATCTTCCTCGGTCACCGTGAGAATTTCATCCAGATTCTGGTTCGCCTCAACCACAACGAGGCTGGTCATCAGCTTGGTGATGGAGGCAATGGGCAAAGCAACGTGAGCATTTTTTTCAAACAGGGTCTCGGACGAACTCTGATCAATGACCAGCGCCACATTAGCGCTGAGGTCCAGTGGATCACGTGTCAGGCCCAGACCGGCGAGATCGCCCACTGTGCTTGAATGCGGCGCGGATAATGTAGGAGCATAGGCAACGCGCTGAAAGCCCGCCTTGCGTTTGTTTGAGAGCACCGCAGGTTTCATGACGCGGGACTTTGACTCCAACTTGCGCGAGCCTCTGCCAGCGTCAGCGGGATGACTGACTTTTTTGACAACCTGTCGCTGGTCACTGCGATGGGCTGCACTCCAGGCAGAGGAAAAAACCAGCGCTGCTGTCAGAGTGAAAATCAATTTGCCAAGGAAAAAACGTCGCATCCCAACTCCATGCCATGTTGCAAAATTTGACTGTAGTGTAGCAAATCAATGCAAATCTGCAAGAGAATTAAGGGCTTAGGGCGACTAATTAAACAGGTTTATCAATCAGTACTGATATTCATATTGATATCTTCCTTGGTTATTTTTTTATTAATTTCAAAATTTACAAGGCTTCTGCGATGGCTCTGCCGAGATCAGACGTGCCGGCTCGCCCTCCCATATCAGGCGTGAACGGCGCATGCGCGGGACCTGCTTCGAGCACGCGCTCAATCGCACGCACGATCGCCTGCCCAGCCTCTGCATAACCAAAATGCTCGAGCATCATGGCCCCACACCAGATCTGTCCAATCGGATTCGCAACACCTTTGCCAGCAATATCAGGCGCTGAACCATGTACGGGCTCGAACAGCGATGGATAAGTACCTTCTGGATTGATATTGGCCGATGGGGCAATCGCAATCGTGCCAGTACAAGCGGGGCCCAAATCAGACAGGATGTCGCCGAACAGATTCGATGCCACCACGACGTCAAACCAGTCAGGATGCTGAACAAAGTGCGCGCACAAGATATCGATGTGAAATTTGTCGCAGCGTATATCGGGATAGTGGCGAGCCATCGCCTCAACTCGCTCGTCCCAGTAAGGCATGGTGATCGCAATGCCATTTGATTTGGTGGCCGAGGTGAGATGCTTTTTGGGTCTGCGCTGTGCCAGCTCGAATGCATATTTCAAAATGCGGTCGGTCCCATGGCGTGAAAAAACACTCTGCTGATAAACCGTTTCCCGTGGCGTACCTTCATACATGCGACCGCCCACTGATGAATACTCGCCCTCGGTATTTTCCCGCACAACATAAAAATCAATATCACCCGGCTTGCGATTGGCGAGTGGCGATGGAATCCCGGGCATCAGTCGGCACGGTCGCAAATTAACGTACTGATCGAACTCGCGCCGAAACTTCAGCAAGGAACCCCAGAGCGAGATGTGATCTGGCACGGTCGCTGGCCAACCAACGGCACCAAAATAAATCGCATCATGCCCGCCAATTTGCGTCTTCCAGTCATCGGGCATCATCTGCCCATGACGCGCAAAATAGTCACAACTGGCAAAATCAAAATGATCAAAGGACAGCGGTACATCAAAGCGTCGCGCAGCAATATCCAGCACGCGCAAACCTTCGGGTACAACTTCGGTACCGATACCATCACCTGCAATGACTGCGATTTTTTTCATGAAGTCACTCCATGAATTTTGCAAACTGCGAAACTGGCGCGCGTTCGGTAACCAAGGTATTTTCCGTCTTGCTGTGATCCGCATAGCCCAGTGCCATCCCGCAAACCAGCTGCTCGCTCTCGGGCAAACCCAGGGTATCGGCGATCACGCGATGAAACTGTGTGAAGGCCGCCTGCGGACAAGTATCCAAACCACGCGCTCGTGCAGCCACCATGATGTTTTGCAAGAACATGCCGTAATCCAGCCACGAGCCCTGCTCGAGCACGCGATCAATAGTGAAGATCAAACCGACCGGCGCATCGAAAAAAGCATAGTTGCGACCGTGTTGTGCCTGCATGCCGGCCTTGTTGTCTCGGGTCAGACCCAGCAAGGCATACAAATCCCAGCCGACCTTGCGCCGTCGGTCCACATAGGGCGCCACCCACTCACGGGGGTAGTAGTCATACTCTTCCTTGTGCGATGCCGCGTCCTCAGGATTCAGGTAGACCTTCAGGATCGCATCAGAGAGTCGCTGACGTATCGCACCGGTGAGTACATACACTTTCCAGGGCTGGGTGTTCGAGCCTGAGGGCGCGCGCGAGGCGACTTCCAGCAAGGCTTCGATTTCTGCGCGCGGCACTGCAGTGGGAAGAAAGGCACGTATCGAGCGGCGCGAGGTGATCGCCTGATCGACAGCCTGTTGTGGGTTGGACGGGTTCATGTTGAGACTTTCGTTGTTTCAATCTGAATTGACTGCAAAAGTGCGCGAGCTGGTCCGGGAATCGGCGTGGGCTTGCGTGTAGCGCTATCGACATACACATGGACAAAATGTCCCTGCGCCGACGCCACATCTTCATCGCCGCGGAAGATCCCGACTTCATAACGCACGCTGGATTCACCCAGGCGCGTGACACACAGACCGGCGGTCACAGGATCCGGGAAAGCCACCGATGAAAAATAATTACAGTGAGTTTCCACCACCAGTGCAATGGCTTCACCCGCATGAATATCAAGCGTGCCATTGACGATCAGGAACTGATTTACCACCGTATCAAACCAGTGGTAATAAATCACATTATTCACATGACCATAAGCATCGTTGTCACTCCAGCGCGTCGTGATTGGATGAAAATGACGGAAGTAAGATCTGTTTTTAGCGCTGTCTCTCATAATTTTTCTCGTGATCTTTTTTGATATCTCTGTCGGCACGTCTCATCGGGATTTTTGAAAACCCAAGCCTATTTCCTGACGACGAAAGCAACTCCCACCACCGCGAGCAGCATACCCAACACACCCGTAATCGACAGCGTCTCCCCAAACAACAGCCAGGCAATCAAGGCAGTCAGCGGCGGCGTCAGATACATCAGACTGGATACCTGAGTTGCTGCATTTTTTCTAATGAGTACAAACAGCAGGAAGATCGCGCCAATCGACAACGCAAAAACCGACCAGCACAGTGCGCCGATAAACTCCGATGTCCATTGTACTGAATCAAAACCGGGTGTCAGATTCTCAAGCGTGATCGCCAGCGGCAAGGTAATCAGCGCCGATGCAGTAAACTGAATCACCGCGCCCGAGCGCAAATCGAAGCGCGGACAAAAACGTTTTTGATAAAGGGTGCCTGCAGTAATCGACAAAAGCGCAAACGAACAAAGCGATACATTGATGATGGAACTTCCCGTCGCAGTGAGCTTGTTCAATACCACCAGCGCCACACCAGCCAGTCCGAGAACCAGCCCCAGCCACTGACGAGGACGTACAGGTTCGCCAATAAGGCGCGCACCGAAAGCCGTCAACAATGGCTGCAAGCCCACAATCAACGCAGCCAGACCGGCAGGCATTCCCAGTTTGATCGCCGACCACACGCCTGATAAATAACCGGCCTGGACCAACACACCAGCAATGGCAATGTGCATCACCTGCCCTTGGGGCCACGGAGCGCGCACCAGCAGCAATGCAGGTACGAGAATCAGCAGCACACACAAATAGCGCAACAACAGAAAAGTCATCACGGGTGCATAGGGCAGCCCGAATTTGGCGACGATGAAGCCAGTGCTCCAGATCAGCACAAACAGCAGTGGCATGCTGGCTTCCATCCAGAGTCCGCGCTCCGATACGGCGGTGGTGCTCATGCAGTCTCCAAACGAGCGTCGCAATAACTCGCCGCAATACTGACTGTCTGAATATGCACAGCGACGGTGTCGTCGATGTTTCTGCCATAACCGCCGGCCATAGCCAGCGCAACAGGCAAACCGCGCGCGCGTGCCGCATCGAGCACCATGCGGTCGCGCGCTGCCAGCCCCTCCATGGATAATTTCAGACGACCGAGTCGGTCGCCCTCATGCGGATCAGCACCGGCAAGATAAATGATCAGTTGGGGATCGAAACGTGCAAACAGCTGCGCCAATGCAGAGGCAAGCTGTTGCAGATAGCTTTCGTCGTCCGTCTCATCAGGGAGCGCAATATCCAGATCACTGAACGCCTTCTCGAAGGGATAGTTGTTTTCGCCATGCAGGGACAAGGTGAACACCGAATCATCATTCGCCAGTATCGATGCCGTGCCATTGCCCTGATGAACATCGAGATCGACAATCGCAACCCGAGATACGCGGCGTTCCGCCTGCATGAGCCTTGCGGCTATTGCCGCATCATTGAACACACAAAACCCTTCGCCACGATCGGCATGGGCGTGATGCGTACCGCCAGCGAGATTGACGGCTGTTCCCTCGGCAATCGCTGCGCGGCAGGCAGCGATGGTCGCTCCGGCAGAGCGCCTTGACCGCTCGACCATCTCGGCTGACCACGGAAAGCCAATCGCCTTTTGCTCGCTTGAAGAGAGCGCACCACTCGTGACCCGATGAATGTAATGTGGGTGATGCGCCAGTGCCAGCACGCCATCCGTGGTGTAGGGCGCCTCTTCGAGACAAACGGAAGGCATGCGGTTGGCGACCGCATCCCGCAGCATCCGGTACTTTTGCATGGGGAAGCGATGGCCGTCGGGCAGAGGAAGTACAAAGCGGTCGCTATAAAAAGCTCTCACGGGTCGCTGCGGTAAAACTGAAGACCGGCGAGTCTAGCACGCACCCCGGATTCGACATTCGCGAGGCATTGTCTGGGGCAGGTGTCCAGCCGGATGGAATAAAGCGATGACGTATTCACACGAAATCAAATTCGTCTGATGCGGCGCAATAATTTCGCTTGACACACCCAGGCCCACCCTTAAGAATACGGTCTGCTGCAACGCAACACACTCATCCTCATTTCACCTCATCCCTCAGGAGTCGTCCTCATGATCTCGCCCGACCTGTTGTCAACTGCCGCCCGCACCCATCTCTCGTCCCAGCTCGGCTTTGCCACATCAATGACCGAGTCCATGATCGAGACCATGGAAAAACTCATGGGGCTGAACTTGCAGGCAGCCCGGGCCAGCCTCGACATGACCCTCGGAAGCGCACAACAACTGATGGGCACGAAAGACCCGCAGGATTTCATGCGTGTCAGCAGCAAGCAGCTACAACCGCATGCGGACATCGTCGTCACCTATGTGCGTCATCTGTCGAACATCGCGTCAGGCACCCACAGGGAGCTGGCGCGAATCACACAAGACAAGGTCAACGAAAGCAGCCGAGAGATCGTTTCCATGCTTGACAAACTGGGCAGCAGCGCTCCCGAAGGTTCGCAAAATTCGATCACTCTTCTCAAGGCTGCAATAGATAATGCAGCATCTGGCTACAGTCAGATCAACCAAAGCACTCAGAACGCGATCGCGCAAATTGAATCAGGCATCAGTGCCTCGGGCAAGCAGCCCACAGCGGTAGCAGAAAAATCGAATGGCCGTACGAAAAAATAGGTTTAGAAGAGTAAACATGAAAAACGGCCTGCCAGTATCAGGCCGTTTTTCTCAAGCGCTGAACGCACCCGGGTGTCACGCACAGCAACGTAACACTTGGTAACAAAATCAAGCGGAATTTTGAAATTTCTGCAAAGGCTTTGGTTATAATCGGTTTCGACTTCAACCATTCATCACGCTCGTCAGCTGCTCAGAAAATGCTTAGATTACAGCTGATATCGATTGCCACGGCCGCCCTGCTCTACTTCGGGTGCTTCCACCTGAATATGGCGCTGTTCAATTCACTCGAACTTCACAGCGGTGCCAACTGGATTTTCCTCCCTGCTGGTGTGCGTCTGCTCTGCACCTTGCTGTTAGCCGCAGAAGGCGCTGTCGGCTTGCTGATTGCCTCCCTCATCATCTCAATGCAAACCTATGGTGAAATGGGCTTGATTACCAATCTGGTATCAGCCTTCATCTCGGCGGGCGCGCCTTATCTGATTTACCGACTTGTGCTGCTCAATGGCATGCCAGCGACACTGGAGAAACTCAACGCCGCAAAGCTGGCGCTGCTATGCCTTGTTTATGCATTCACCAGTGCTCTGCTGCACTCGATCTGGTACACGCTGAGATCTGTAAATACCGATATGCTGACCGGTTTCACCGCCATGTTTACGGGTGATTTGATCGGGACGCTGATCGTTCTGTACGCGATGAAGATTGTTTTAGCGGCCGTTCGTCGCACTCGCGGCGACATCTGATCCTGCCCTTGGTGCGCCCTGCACCAAATCCGCTCACAACCAGGTCACCTCTCCCCTTATGAGGGCGATCTTCAATGCACATAGGCCTCGATACAAATCTGGCGATGGCATGCAAGCTGCTAACAGAGCGGGCGGGCTGTACACTCCTGACTCGAGACGCCTTATACGAAATACTGAACAAAATTGAAACCCCGCCGCGCGGCGAGTCCCGATGAGACACACAGCCGATACAGCAGCCTCGCCTGCAAATAGTCCAAGCCCGACCACAGGTCGCAGCCACTGGCTGGCCACGCTCGACCTCGGGTTTGAGCGCGATGGCGACAGTACCCGACTGATGCGCCGAGAACATACGGGCCCACTGCGCGTACAAAAACCCCTCTACCCCGAACATCCTTCTACCTGCCACGCCATCATCATTCACCCTCCCGGTGGCGTCGTCGGCGGTGATGAATTACGCATGCAATTCGATATGGGTTCGGGCGCACGTGCCTTGCTCTCCACACCGGGCGCGGCGAAATGGTATCGCGCCAATGGACATCGCTCACGACAGCAAGTGCGAATTCGGGTATCCGCCAGTGCTGCGCTGGAATGGCTGCCGCAAGAAACCATTATCTTCAATGAGGCCGATGTGGTGTTCGATAACATCATCGATCTCGAGGCCAATGCAAGCTACATCGGCTGCGAGATCCTGTGCTTCGGCCGAACCGCCTCGGGTGAAATTTTTGAGCAAGGCAACGTGCAGCAATCCCTGATGATACGAAGAGAGGGCAAGCCACTCTGGCTGGAGCAAGGCGCACTGGCAGCCGGCAGCCGGCAGATGCGCAGCCCCCTGGGACTGGGTGGCTACACTGTCTGCGCAAACCTGATCGCGGTCAGCGACACGAGCAGCGCCACTTTGCTGAGCGCGGTACGTGAACACTGCGCAGCAATGGGCGATGGGGAGGGACAATTCGGCGCAACGCAAATGAAATCCGTCATTATCGTGCGCTATCTGAGCAACAGCAGCGAAGTCGCGCGACGAGTCATGCTCGCGGCGTGGAAGGTGCTTCGCCCTGCATTGCTTGATCGCGCCGCCGTCATACCCCGCATATGGAACACCTGACATTGAATGAAAAATTGCATCACTGAAGAGGAAAGAACATGGATCTGACACCCCGAGAAAAAGACAAGCTACTGATTTTTACGGCAGCCCTGCTGGCAGAGCGTCGCCGCGCACGCGGCCTGAAACTCAACCACCCCGAAGCAGTCGCGCTGATCACCGCTGCCATTATGGAAGGTGCTCGCGATGGCAAAACCGTTGCCGAGCTAATGTCAGCCGGAACGCAAATCCTGAGCCGTCACGATGTGATGGAAGGTGTTGCCGACATGATTCCCGATATTCAGGTTGAGGCGACCTTTCCCGATGGGACCAAGCTGGTCACGGTGCATCACCCAATTCCATGAAAAAACGACGCAGATAACGGAGAACTCCATGATTCCAGGTGAAATGCTGATAGAAGACGGCGAAATTGCGCTCAATGTCGGGCGCGAGACGGTCACACTCACGGTCGCTAATAGCGGTGACCGACCAATACAGGTAGGTTCGCACTTTCATTTCTATGAGACCAATCCTGCATTGCAGTTTGATCGCGACGCCGCCTATGGGATGCGACTGCACATCGCGGCTGGCACTGCGGTGCGTTTTGAGCCAGGCCAGAGCCGCACCATCGAGTTGGTCGCGCTCGCAGGTGCACGCAAGGTGTACGGCTTCAATGGCAAGGTCATGGGAAAACTGAAAGCAGGTGCAGCATGAGCACGATCTCACGAAAAGCCTACGCTGAAATGTTTGGCCCAACGACGGGCGACCGCATTCGACTTGCAGATACGGGTTTGTTTATCGAAATCGAAAAGGATTACACCACCTATGGCGAGGAAGTGAAATTCGGTGGCGGCAAAGTCATCCGTGACGGCATGGGTCAGTCGCAACGACCGCACGCAGACGTGATGGATACCGTCATCACTAACGCCGTCATTCTTGATCACTGGGGTATTGTGAAAGCGGACATCGGCATCAAATCGGGGCGTATTGCCGGTATTGGCAAGGCAGGCAATCCAGACATACAACCCGATGTCACCCTCGCGATCGGCGGCGCCACCGAAATCATTGCGGGCGAAGGCATGATCGTGACAGCGGGTGGTATCGATTCGCACATTCATTTCATCTGTCCGCAGCAAATAGAAGAAGCACTGATGTCGGGCGTAACCACCATGATCGGTGGCGGCACCGGGCCCGCAGTCGGTACAGCCGCCACCACATGCACACCCGGCCCCTGGCATATTCATTCGATGCTGGCAGCAGCAGATGCGTTTCCGATGAATCTGGGATTTCTGGGTAAAGGCAATGTGAGCATGCCATTGCCACTTGAAGAGCAGATTCGCGCCGGCGCCATCGGTCTCAAATTGCATGAAGACTGGGGTACCACGCCTGCAGCGATTGATAACTGCCTGTCAGTCGCCGACAAAATGGATATCCAAGTCGCCATTCACACAGACACACTGAATGAAGCAGGCTTTTTGGAGCACACGCTGGCGGCTTTCAAAGACCGAACGATTCATACCTTCCATACCGAAGGTGCAGGTGGCGGTCATGCACCGGACATCATCGCAGCGGTAGGTCAGTCCAACGTCCTGCCCTCGTCAACCAATCCAACCCGGCCCTACACCGTCAATACGCTGGATGAACATCTGGACATGCTGATGGTCTGTCACCACCTCGATCCCGCCATCACGGAAGACATCGCCTTTGCCGAGTCCCGCATACGTCGCGAGACCATCGCGGCGGAAGACATCTTGCATGATCTCGGTGCGATATCGATGATGTCCTCGGACTCTCAGGCCATGGGGCGCGTGGGTGAAGTGATCCTGCGCACCTGGCAGACAGCGCACAAAATGAAAGCGCAGCGCGGTGCTTTGAAACAAGACAGCGCACGCAATGACAATTTCCGCGCAAAGCGCTACGTGGCCAAGTACACGATCAACCCGGCCATCACGCATGGTGTGTCGCATATGGTGGGCTCACTGGAAGCTGGAAAGCTGGCTGACATCGTGCTGTGGAAGCCAGCTTTCTTTGGCGTGAAACCCTCCATGATTCTGAAAAGCGGCATGATCGCTGCGGCACAAATGGGAGACCCGAACGCCTCAATACCCACACCACAGCCCGTGCATTACCGCATGATGTTTGGTGCCTATGGCGGTGGTCTGCGGACCTCGTTCACTTTTGTCTCGCAGGCAGCTTACGACGCTGGCATCGGCGAGACACTCAAGCTGAACAAACCGATAGCCGCGGTGAAGAATATGCGCAAGCTCAGAAAATCCGACATGATTCACAACGACTACGTGCCCCACATGGAAGTGGATTCGGAAACCTATGAGGTACGTGCTGACGGTCAATTACTTGTTTGTGAACCGGCCAGCATCTTGCCCATGGCACAGCGCTATTTCCTGTTTTGAGGGTCGGTGACGATATCAACGCATCATTTTATGAAAAAATAAATGCTTACTCTGCACACCAAAGTTTCTCACGCTGACAAGATCGATGGCGAACTTGTGCTTCCTTACGAATTGCGCGAAAAAAGTCGTCTGCGTGCCGCACTCGTCTCTGGCGAAGAAGTCGCAATTTTCACCGTGCGTGGCACTGTGCTCCGACACGGAGATTTTCTCAAGGGCGATGATGGCCGTATCGTCAAAATTACGGCGGCCACGGAGGCCACCTGCCGTGTTACCTGTGATGGTACTCAGGCGCTACTGCGTTGCGCCTTTCATCTGGGTAACCGGCACACGCAGGCTGAAGTAGGTGATGGCTTTTTGCGCATACGCCGTGATCCCGTGCTCAAAGACATGCTGACGGGTTTGGGAGCCAGCGTGACCGATGAGCAGGCCCCCTTCGAGCCTGAGTCCGGTGCTTATGGTGGCCATCATCATCACGATGGTCATGCACATCATCCGCTCGCACCGATTCCCTTGCGGCAGAAAATTCATCGGCCGAGTGACAAGACCTGAGCATGCAATCCGGACCACTGCTCCATTTGCTGCAATTGGCCAGCCCTTCCCTCCCGGTAGGTGCGTACAGCTATTCGCAAGGACTTGAATCAGCGATGGCCCGCGGGCTGGTGCATGACGAGCACAGCGCGCGTGTCTGGATCTTGGATATGCTGGATGAGATCGTGGCGCGCTTCGAAGCGCCTCTCACCTGGCGTCTGATACAAGCTTTCGAAGCGCGCGATGCCGAGGCCGTTGCTCATTGGACTGCGGTATTCGTTGCATCGCGCGATAGCGCAGAATTTCGTGCAGAGACCGTGCAAATGGGTTATTCGCTGACCAAACTGATCAGCGAACTCGTCCCTGATGACACGACCCTGCTGACGCTGCTGCAAGGGCAAGCAGACATTCCTTTTCCGACCGCGCTAGCCGCCGCGACTGTTGCACTGCAGGTACCTGCCGAATCTGCGTTGCTGGGCATGCTTTTCTCCTGGGCAGAAAATCAAGTACTGGCTTGCGTCAAATCCGTGCCACTGGGTCAAGTCGCGGGCCAGCGACTACTACTCTCACTCACCGAGGCGATTGAAAAAGCCGCCCTGACTGCGCGCACATTGGCTGATGATGAACTCTCGAACTGGTCACCCGGACTCTCTCTTTTATCAATGCAGCACGAAGTGCAGTACAGTCGCTTGTATCGTTCCTGATGCATCACTGAACTTCAAACGGAAAAAAAATTATGACAAATCCTAATCCTCTGCGCGTCGGTATCGGCGGCCCGGTCGGCTCCGGAAAAACTGCCTTGTGCGAAATGCTCTGCAAGAAAATGCGAGATGCTTATGAGATGGCCGTAATTACCAACGATATCTACACCAAGGAAGACATGGAAATTCTGTTGCGCGCCGATGCGCTGCCTTCCGAACGTCTGATGGGTGTGGAAACTGGAGGCTGTCCGCATACCGCGATACGTGAAGATGCCTCAATCAATCTCGAAGCGATTGCGCGCATGAGCGCTGATTTTCCCGAACTCGATTTAATTCTCGTTGAATCGGGTGGCGACAATCTGGCAGCGACTTTCAGTCCAGAATTATCGGATCTGACGATTTATGTGATTGATGTCGCCGGCGGAGAAAAAATTCCCCGCAAAGGCGGACCCGGCATTACTCGCTCGGATCTGCTGATCATCAACAAAACCGATCTGGCACCGCATGTGGGCGCCAATCTTGACGTGATGGCCAGTGACGCGAAAAAAATGCGAGGCGATCGTCCTTTTGTATTCACCAATCTGCGCAAGGGCGATGGTGTTGACGAGGTGATTGCTTTCATCCGTACTCAAGGATTGCTCGATCAAAATAAAGCGGCGGCCTGAAACAGGCCAGCCAGCCTCAGCTGGCTGCGTAATCCTGCTTCAATAAATCCAGCCCCAACAGCATGCGTGCATAGGCCAATGCCACGACGTCAGGATCACCCTTGACACCCAACTCAATGTGACGCCGTCGCGTGCCATCACCAACGCTAGGCAGACTGAAAACACGAATGCCCGGAAATTCGGCTTCGAGTGCTTCCATCAACGGCGTCAATGTGGACTCGATACCGTCATGCACGATGACGGATTTTTCAGTGTAAGCAAATTTGTGAAACAAGTCCGCATGGTGGGTATCAAGCGCCCAATTCATCATGGGCTCGGCCATGACCGGAAAACCCGGCAAGAAATAATGAACACCGCCACGCGTATTTCGTAACGCAAATCCGGGAATTTTGTTAAAGGCATTCGGAATGATTTCCGCACCCTGTGGAAACTCGCCCATCTTCAGACGGTGAAGATTGTCAGGCTTGTCGAAGTCAGGCTCTGCGCCCGACTCCAGCGCCATATCGCGGATACGTTCGCGGATTTTTTCCTTGGCCTCGGGATGCAGCACCAGCGGCACACCAAGCGCAGCCGCCGCACATTGTCGAGTGTGGTCGTCGGGCGTGGCGCCTATGCCGCCGCAGGAAAAAACAATATCCGCTGTGGCCATCGTGCGTCTGAGCGTTTCGGTAATGCGCGCGGGATCATCCCCGAGATACTCGGCCCAGGACAGACTCAGGCCACGGGCCGACAACAGCTCGATCAGCTTCGCCAAATGTTTGTCGGTACGCTTGCCCGACAGAATTTCATCGCCAATGATGATGATGCCAAAACTCATATTGTGCTCGTCCGGAAAAATTAATTGATATCGATAATGCGGCCAGGGTCATCGGCAGCCATCGGCATACTGCGCATGCGAGCCAGCGCATCAAGGCAGTAATGCTGAAACCACAAACCGCTGAACACGAAAACCAGCAAGTAGAGCCATATGGCCAGCGCTGCCAGCAGCGGAAACAAAATCACTGATACGACGCCACCCAGCCACAACAAACTGGGTACAGCACCAAGGCTGCCGGTCACAATACCAATGATCAGCAAAGACCAGCGCTGCTGATGCAGTATCGCGCGGCGTTCATCGGGATCGGCAAAATCGGCCAGCGCATCATAGGCCATCACTCGGCTGGTCAGCCAGCCCCAGAGCAAAGGCTGAATGCACAACGCGAATAAAGGTACAAGGTTCAACGGTAGCGTCACCAGCCAGATGATCAGAAAGACAGTGAACGATGACAGGGAAACCCACAAGCTGCCTGAGAAAGAACCGCCGTGCCGCATGATGAGCTGAGGGTAGTGATTTGCAGCGACGTGCCGTGCAATAGCAGGCATGGCCAACAAGACGACGAGCAAGAGCGCACTCAGTATCATCAGCGGCAGCAAAAGCCACATCGCCAGCAACGGCACCATCAGCGTTCTGATCGCTGACAGACCCCACATATCCATCCGTTCGCCCACGCCCTTGAACAAGGCATATTGCGAAAACCATTGATGCAACTGGTCTATCAAAGGCTGCAATCCTTGCCACAGCAGCAGACCCCACAGCCCCAGCCCGATCAGCAAGGGCAAGAAGGTCAGCAGCAGCATGCGAAAGTGCAGCTGGGAGGCGATGGCGCGCAGGAGAGAAGTGAAAAGAGGCATCATGGTCGTCCCTCATTATAAGAGCCTCATGGCTGCTAGAATGCCGGACTCTTGTTGACCACCCATGAAGGAAAGATCATGTCCCTGATCATGACGGCCTCCGGCCTGCAATACGAAGACCTCACCATCGGCGATGGCGCCGAAGCGGCGGCAGGCCAATTTGTCTCGGTTCACTACACCGGTTGGCTACAGAACGACGATGGCAGTCCCGGCGAGAAATTCGATTCCAGCGTGGATCGTGATGAACCCTTCGAGTTTTCGCTCGGCGCCGGCCAGGTCATTCAGGGCTGGGATCAGGGCGTGCAAGGCATGAAGGTCGGCGGCAAGCGCCGGTTGGTGATTCCCTCAGCGCTTGGCTACGGTGCGCGCGGCGCGGGTGGCGTGATTCCGCCGCACGCGACACTGATTTTTGATGTGGAGTTGCTCGAAGTCTGATGCGCAAAAGCGCGGGCCGTCAGGCCCGCCTGATCACTTTCAGGCGGCGTCTTGATCGTCGTCGCCGCAGAACACTTTGTGCATGTTCTTGGTGACTTGCTCTTCAATCTTCTTGGCAAAGCCCCGAAGCATGAAGCCCAGCACGACCTCAAGCTGAGCACTGCCTTCCGCGAGTGCGAGCGTGCCGGAAAATCCGCTGCGCTTGAACTCGAGTACATCGCCCACCCACTGGTGGGTCATTTCATAATCAACCGCCATCTGATCGGCCACTTTTTGTGCGGCAGCGCGAGCTCCCTCCATGGACAAGCTGTGCTGCTGAACAATCGTGAAATCGGCCATCTGTATCTCCTGCCCTCTCGAGCGTGGTGGTGGTTATTTGAATGATTCGGGGTTCAGCAAATTCGGTGGACGATGACCTGAGAGTGCCGCAATCAGATTGTCTGCAGCACAATCCGCCATCGCACGGCGCGTCGGACCGGAGGCGCTGCCGATGTGAGGCGTGAGCACCACATTGCTCAGCTTCAGGAAACCGGGATTGAATGCAGGCTCGTTCTCGAACACATCCAGACCCGCTGCCGCGATCTTCCCTGCGCTCAGCGCTTCAATCAGCGCTGCATCATCCACAATACCACCGCGCGCAATATTGATCAGCGTAGCGGTTGGTTTCATCAACGCGATCTCCGCAGCCCCGATCAAATGATGCGACTCTTTCGAGTAAGGCAGCACCAACACCACGTGGTCGGCAGTACGCAAAAGTTCTTCACGGCTCACGTGCCGCGCGTTGTTTGCCTCGGCTTCCAGCTCGGGGGCGAGACGCGAACGGTTGTTGTAGATGACTTTCATATTGAAACCCATCGAACGGCGAGCAACTGCCTGACCGATGCGACCCATGCCAATGATGCCCAGCGTGCTGCCATGTACATCCACGCCCATGAAGCTGTCATAGGTCCATTTTTTCCAATGACCCGCACGCAGATAATGCTCGGACTCTGTTACGCGTCGTGCCGTCGCCATCAGCAAGGTCCAGCCAAAATCCGCCGTGGTCTCATTGAGCACGTCCGGTGTATTCGTCACCATGATGCCGGCCGCTGTGGCAGCTGCGACATCAATATTGTTGTAGCCCACCGCCATGTTGCAGATCGCACGCAGCTCAGGTGCGCTGCGCATGACTTCAGCCGACATGATGGTGGTGGGATTAGCGTAGACGCCCGCCTTGCCCTGCAGCCGCCGTATCAGCTCGGCCTCGGAAAACGCTTCATCCGACTGATTTGAATCGACATCGAAATACTGCGAGAGGTGATCGATCACTTCCGGAAATACGGCGCGCGTGACGAGAATTTTTGGCTTCATGAGACTCTCGCTGAATCAAATGCCACGCACCAGGATCACATGCACCCGGTAGGGGCCGTGCGCACCCAGCACAATCGTCTGCTCGATATCTCCGGTGCGTGAAGGCCCGGAAATGAAATTGGTTGCGCGCGGCAGTTCACCGCGCTCTTTCTTGGCGAGTGCGAACGCATCTTCGATGGAGCCCACCACACGCGACATCGGCACAATAGCGATATGCGTTTCGGGCAATAGCGCAGCCGATGCAAAGGTTTCCTCACCGGACAGCAGCATCAGGGTACCGGTCTCAGCCACAGCGCAAAAACAGCCGGTAATACCGATCAAATCCTGGTCGACGGGCGGCCGAAAATCCACACGGATACCGGATGCTTGCCAAGGCAATGTCGTGAGCGACTGCCAGGCAATCGCCGATTTAGGCACGCCGATACTGTCTATATAGCGGGCGGCCGCCTGTGGCACCTCGTCCAGGCTCGCCACTTCGTCCAAGGTCTGCGAAGTCCGCAGGGCCTGAGCACGAAAACGCTCAACCAGGTCATGGCCAAGATCTGGTCTGGGGCCAGACTGATGGTCATTCAGATAGGCACTGACCTGAGCGAGCTCGGCCGGGCTTGGCTCGGGCGGCCGGTTCTGGGCTTTGCGAATGCGACTGAAAATCGCCTGACGTGCAGCGGATGTGTCCATGGGTTCCCCTCTTTAGGCCGACCGATTTTATCCCGGCAAAGAAAACCACGCCGGACCAGGCGCTTGATTTTATTTCAGAGGGTGATGCCAAAATATTCACGGTCAGCTGCCGGCCTTGTATTTGCATATTCAAAAATCATCTAAGCCATCCGTGTTAGGGCATACAATTTGTCTTAAAATACAACGCTTTGTCGAAACGGCCCGCTAGCACCCCGGATCGCCTGAAAAACCACGCAATCCAGTACGGGCCTTGCAGCCGAAACTTCCGACTTTGCTGATGTTTTCAGGTGTTTTTCGCAGCTTTGTTTCAAAAATATTCACAGATAGGACTGTTGTATGACCCACGTTGTGACCGAATCATGCATCCGCTGCCGTTATACGGACTGCGTCGATGTCTGCCCTGTGGATTGCTTCCGCGAGGGACCCAATTTCCTCACTATCGATCCCGATGAGTGCATCGACTGCGCAGTTTGCGTGGCCGAGTGCCCGGTGAATGCGATCTATGCTGAAGAAGACGTGCCCGCGGATCAGCAGCAGTTCATCAAACTCAACGTCGAGCTGGCACGCAAATGGCCATCGATCACCAAGTCCAAAGCGCCGCTCGCTGATGCCGAAGATTGGAAAGACACCAAGGAAAAATTACAGTACCTCGAACGCTGATCTCGCCGGATGCCCGAACAGGGTGCCCTGCAATCCCACATCAGCCCCGGCCCAGGCCGGGGTTGGTACGTTATCTGGCCCAACGCCTACAACTTTTCTGATCCGAATGAACACCTCTGTAAAAACTCCCATTGAAACCGATGCCGTGATTGTCGGCGCCGGACCCGTTGGCCTGTTTCAGGTCTTCGAGCTGGGTCTGCTGGAAATCAAAGCCCATGTGATCGACTCGCTCGCCGCCGTCGGCGGTCAGTGCGTTGAACTCTATCCGGACAAACCGATTTACGACATCCCTGCTGTACCTGTCTGCACGGGCCAGGAGCTGACCGACAATCTGCTCAAGCAGATTGAACCTTTCGAACCGACCTTTCACTTGGGTCAGGAAGTCACTCTGGTACAAAAACGCGATGACGGTCGCTTCGATCTGGAAACTTCGATCGGCACTCGCTTCATCACCAAAACCATTTTCATCGCCGCCGGCGTGGGCTCATTCCAGCCGCGCACGATCAAGGTCGATGGCATCGAAGCTTTCGAAGGCAAGCAGTTGTTCTACCGCGTGAAAGACCCTGCACGCTTCGCTGGTCGCAATATCGTGATTTGCGGTGGTGGTGATTCGGCGCTGGATTGGGCACTCAACCTGCAGGGCAAGGCTGAATCGGTCATTCTCCTGCATCGTCGCGATGAATTCCGCGCAGCGCCAGCCTCGGTCGCGAAAATGAAAGAGCTCTGCGAGCAATTCGAAATGCAGCTGCTGATTGGTCAGGTCACAGGCTTCGAATCCAGCGATGACAAGCTCACCGAGATCAAAGTCACAGGGGCTGATGGCGTCACGCGCCGCCTGCCGCTGGATGATTTGCTGGTTTTCTTCGGTCTCTCGCCCAAACTGGGTCCGATTGCCGAGTGGGGATTGGACATTGAGCGCAAGCAGCTCAAAGTCGATACCGAAAAATTCGAAACGAATGTACCCGGCATTTTTGCGGTCGGTGACATCAACGTCTACCCCGGCAAGAAAAAATTGATTCTCTCGGGCTTTCATGAAGCTGCACTGGCAGCCTTTGGTGCTGCGCCCTACATTTTCCCCGAGAAGAAAATTCACATGCAGTACACGACGACCTCGCCAAAACTGCACAAGATTCTGGGTGTGGAATCGCCCGTCTTTGATTGATCTGATTGCGATGGATCTCAGAAAACGGATACCTGCGGGTATCCGTTTTTTTTAGCACGCCAGAAAGAAGCCAAATAAATTCGCATGCTCAAAAATCAGAATTTTTTTTTGAATTTATCTACTAATCGCCCTCTTTGATCTGACTTTTTGCCGCCACCTCCAGATTCCAGTCACAAACAGGAACAAAGGAAGCATGCCAACAAAAAACACCACCAATCGACCCAATAAGCCAAACGCCTCGCCATTATGAAGAGGATGCAGCCAGTCAAAAAACATGTCGGCGGCCTGTGCTTTCAATGGATCTCTGAAGGAAATCACATCAGCGGAAAATTGATCAATCCAAACATAGGTCTTTGGAAAACGATCACTGGGCTCCCCAGGTTGTTTCAAGCGTAGAAAATAAACATCAGTAGCCGATACTGGCGATTGAATCCAGCGGAGCTCAGCACGAGGAAATTTAGCGTACGCCGCTTCAATGGCACGATCTGCGCTAACGCGTGCTGTTTCTTTCTCAGGCAGCACAGACTCAGGAACAGGCTCAGATCGCCGGTGCGAAAACTGCTCGACCAATGGCGAAATCCACTGAGGCGTAGCCAAACCCACTCCAGTTACGATCAGAACAACCAGCAGCACAGCGCTATAGGCACCGCTATAGGTATGCAGATCGTAAATGGTTTTAACAGAACCAGAACGAACTTTCGGCAAAGTTTTTCCAAGTCGATTACGCCCCCGCGGAAGCCAAAGAAAAAATCCTATCAACAATGTCATCAGAAATACTAGCCCTATCGCGCCAACAAGCAATTTTCCGCTCGAGCCGACAAGTAATGAGTAGTGCAAATCGTAGATCCAGGTCGTCGGATCATCACCCCAAAACCGGCTATGAATAATTTCCAATGTGCGAGGGTTCAATGCAACAATCATGGGCGCGAAGCGAGTCGGATCTTTCTCCTCTGGCTTGAGATATCGGGCGAACACAGGTTGATCTGGCGTGCGTGGCACTTCGATACGCCATGCACCCAGACGCTGCGGGTAGTATCGACGCAACTGGTCAAACACCGCCTGATATCGAATGTCTACAGGCTGCTGAACCTTTTGTATCAACTCAGGGTTCAGCAGCCTGTCAATCTCCGGATAAAAAACAAGTACGCTGCCACTTAATCCCAGCACAGAAAAAAAAAGGCCGAGAACGATACCAAGGTAAAGGTGAACCACTACCAGGAATCGACGTAAGGAGCGTTGAGCCATCGGTCAGAATTTCGACGTAGCCGACAAATAGAACGCGCGAGGTGCGCCAGCGGAGTAATAAGCATCGTATCCAAGTCCCGGATATGTCCATACGTCGCTCGCGTACTTGCGATCCATTAAATTTCTGACCTGAAAGTCAATACTTACATTCCTTGAATACTGATACTGTACGCTCGCATCAAACAATGCATATTGACCAAAGCGGCCTGTGGAATTGTCATCAGCGATGTAATAGCCACTTTGTGCACGCCCCCAAAGTCCGAATCGCCATTTTTCCAGCGCGCGAATATCCACCCCTGCATTAGTAATGTACCTCGGTGTTTCGGCAATCTCTTTGCCAATCAAGCTAGTCACTCCACCAATGACTTTTGCCTGCTGCACGGAATGTGACATCCATATTTTCATTTGTTGACTTAACTGGCTGCTGATCTGAAAATCGATTCCGCGGCGCCTTGTCGATCCCAACGCGGTCGCATCATCAGCGGCAGCAAGATTTTTGGCTTCATCGGTCGCATCCTGCTGCCATACTGCCAATCTTCCATCCGTGTCAGCACCAAGAGTGAATTTCAACCCAATTTCCTTGCCAGTATTAATTGAGGGTGACGTGAGTGGCAATGTACTTCCGTAAGGTGCATACGCCGTATTCGCAGCGCCACCTGTCAGTACCTGAAACGTTTTCCCCCAATTTGCATATGCACTAGCTGAGGTCGTCAGCTTGTAGACGATGCTGATCTTCGGCTGATTTATCCAGCCGTATTTATTCATGTCATAACTTAGGCCATTGGGATTAGCGACTGAGTAAACGGTCGTCTGTCCGTCGAAACGATCAAAACGAATAGCGGGAATAATCTTCAATCTGTCGGTAGGGAGAATAATGGCCTGTACATAAGCGCCAACATTCTCGACAGTATAGTTCTGGCAGGTGGCGGCTGATGAACCCGCAGGCGTATTCGTACAAGAGCTAGGGGAGCCAGAAAATCCAGATCCCGAACCCCAGCGATAACGTCGATACTCATTATCCTGCTGCTCTACATTGACGCCACCATCCAACGTCAGCGTTTGGCTGTACTTCCAGGTCAGCGTACTGAGCACGCCATAATGAATCTCGTTCCACTTGCGATTTTCCGAGCGTATGGTTGAATACGGATAAGTCACATACCGATCGTCATCCAAAGTATTCAAGTAAATCTTGGTACTCGACATCGTATCGCTTGTAAACGCGTAATCAATGTGTGCGCTGACATGATTCATTTTACGAATATCATGATCGCCAGAGTTGCGTGACGCGATATACTGATTAGGATCAGCAGCGTATTCGGCTGGGCGCAGGTAACCGGCCTCATCTGCCTTACCGTCGAATGCTCGCACCACAAGTCCTACTTTGAGGTCACTTTGTTTCGGCGCATAAAACCATTTTCCGCCAAAGCCATATTTATCGGTACTCGAATGATCCCGATAACCATCTGAATCGTATTTAGAGAAAAAATAATTTTGCTGCCAATCGTCGGTCTCGATACCTAGTGTAGCTTGCACGTCCCGAGTATTGAAACTGCCGTAGGAAGCTCTTGCGTCGCGGTAGTTGCCACCTTGTTTTGTCGCGACATTGATGTTTCCACCTATGTTATGCAAACCGTAGCGCGGATCGTTGGTTCCGCGGACGACCTCGATATAGTCAATGTCCAGAGGAACTACCGTGTCCAGATGACGCATGTTGCCTGAGTTCGAATTGCTTGGTACGCCGTCGATAAGCAGCTTGATACCATTTACATAGCCAGCACCGTTAAAGCCACGAAATGCCGGCTTACCCGACTCCAATCCCATTTGCCAAGATTTCAGAGAAGCCCCTGGCATTTGACCCAGCAATTCCCAACTGTTTTTGACATTTTTGTTTTCGATCATTTCTGAACCCATGACATCGACGGACGTCAGGACTACCGAGGCGGGCAACCCGCCCTCACTCCTGCCCAGCACCGTCACCGTATCCAGCGTAGGCGTTGCTTCCTGAGCTCTCGCATCAGAAAAAAGCGTCATCAAGGCAAGCGCCAACACACTAAAACCACACTTGTTTTTCATTTTTTTGTTTCCGATTTTCATTTTTTTGCTACCAATAGCTTGGCGACATGAAGCGTCAGCACCCGTTTAAGGACGGGTATCGCTATTCGCGGAATTCAGGAAAAGTGAAGATGCGACTGAGCCGGACTCGAGAGTCGCGGGCCAGTGCTGCGAAAAAATTGCTTAGATCAGCGCGGAGGCGCGCGGGATTGTCGCTGGAAAGCGGAGAAGGTCAGAACCGGCGTTCGATCACGCCGGAAAGAAGGACTGTCCGTCGCTGAATCCGACAGGTAAGCCGTGACATCGAACTCGGGGGCAGCGCCGGTGGCGGCACACAATACGCAATGATCGGCCGCGGCATGCGAAAACTGGGACTCGCTCGCATCGGATATCGGCACCCACTTGATGCCCGAGCTGACGCAAACCTCTGCCCAGCGTGTGCCATCGCCGGTACGCAGGCCCGCCATCGCGGGCATAAGTGATTGCAATAGCAAGGCCGCCAATAACCAGCAGGACATTGCTTTGCGAGAGATCAAACGAGCAAACATGGGGCGAGATTTTATCACGGGGCGCTTACCTATTTCCCACGAGGCAAGATCTTCCCCTGCCATCCAGCGCCTCCCATCCTGCTTGACTCGAGCCCCATCTGGGCGCAATTCGCCCAATTTGCTGTCCAATTGATCGGGCAGTTTGAGGGATTTTTCAGGGTCGATGATGCCGAGCCCTGCCAAAAAATTGTCCCAATAGAAACTTAATGAATAACAAAGTAGCAAAAAACGTCTGAAAGAGATGTGTTACATTCAAGAAATCAGTTGGCTGTACGCTACTGGGATGAGTGTTTTCAAGGCTTTTCAGCCATTTTGCAGGGGTGGGCGATCAACGCTCTTTGAACTCCGCAAATTTCTGCTTATTGTGTTTGCTGCATTGCAGAAATATGGAATTGGGGACACAATTCGAGCGTCTTGAATGAGGAGTCATCATGCTCTATCAACTTCACGAAATGAATCGCACCTTGCTGAATCCGCTGATTCAGTGGGCCGAGGCATCTTCCAAGCTGTTTACCAACCCCGTCTCGCCTTTTGCGCACACGCCGTTTGCCCAGCGCATCGCCGCCGGCTACGAGCTGATGTTCCGCTTGGGCAAGGATTATGAAAAGCCCGCCTTTGGGATCACGCACACCGAAGTGGCTGGTACCCGGACCGCGATCATTGAAGACACGGTGGTCGAAAAGCCTTTCTGCAAGTTGCTGCATTTCCGCAAGGACGCCCATTTCCTGACGCCCGAACAGCTGATCCAGCCCAAGGTATTGCTGGTGGCACCCCTCTCCGGCCACCATGCGACCCTGTTGCGTGACACGGTACGCACCCTGCTGCCTGATCATGATGTGTACATCACAGACTGGATCGATGCGCGCATGGTCCCCATGGAAAAAGGTGCGTTCCATCTTCACGATTACATTTACTACGTGCAGGACTTCATCCGCTTCCTCGGACCCAACCTGAACGTCATCTCAGTTTGTCAGCCCACCGTGCCCGTGCTGGCAGCCATCTCGCTGATGGCCAGTGCCGGCGAGACCGCACTACCCAAGACCATGGTGATGATGGGCGGCCCTATCGACTCGCGCAAATCACCGACCGAGGTCAATGACTTGGCGATGAACAAACCCTACGCCTGGTTTGAAAACAATGTGATCTACAGCGTGCCACCGAACTACCCCGGCTACGGTCGTCGTGTTTATCCGGGCTTTCTGCAGCATGCCGGCTTCGTTGCGATGAATCCGCGCCGCCACGCCCAAAGTCACTGGGAGTTCTATCTGCATCTGCGTGAAGGCGATAATGAGTCGGCAGCAGAACATCGAAAGTTCTACGACGAATACAACGCCGTGCTCGACATGCCCGCCGAGTATTACCTCGAGACGATCAAAACCGTATTTCAGGATCACGCCCTGCCGCTGGGTACTTGGGAAGTCGAAGGCAAGCTGGTCAGACCGCAGGACATCAAATCCGTGGCCTTGTTCACCATCGAAGGCGAGCTGGATGACATTTCCGGTTCAGGCCAGACACAAGCTGCACAAGACCTGTGTTCCGGCATTCCCTCGAACATGAAACAGCATTTCGAAGCACCAAAGTGCGGCCACTACGGTATTTTCTCCGGCCGTCGCTGGCGCGAAATGATTGCACCACGCATCGGAGAGTTCATCCGGGCGCATGCCTGACACAGCCGCTTCTTGCATCAGCCGCCTTCGGGCGGCTTTTTTCATGGCCGTGACGTCAATCGCAAATACCGGATAATGATGGTCTATGTCAGATCGCTCACCCACTCTCGCTGATCGTCTCGAAGATCTGCTGCCGCAGACGCAATGCACGAAATGCGGCTATCCCGCCTGCCGTCCCTATGCCGAAGCCATGGCCAGCGGCGCGGCGAGTTACAACCAGTGCCCACCCGGCGGTGCGCAAGGCATAGCGCGGCTGGCCGCAGCACTGGGCAAACCGGTCATACCCCTCAATCCCGTCCACGGCGCAGAGCGCGAACGCCCGGTTGCCGTGATCGATGAAAGCGCTTGCATTGGTTGTACGCTGTGCATACAGGCTTGTCCGGTCGATGCAATTGTTGGCGCAGCCAAGCAAATGCACACGGTCATACCGGAACTCTGTACTGGCTGCGATCTCTGTGTCGCCCCCTGTCCGGTGGATTGCATTGCGATGGTCTCGATAACGCCGGATAAAACCGGATGGGATGCGTGGTCGTCCTCCGCCGCTGATGCTGCACGCGAACGCTTTCACCTTCGCAATGAGCGACTGATCCGCGAAAAAGCCGAGAACGATGCGCGGCTGGCGGCGAAAGCAGCCGCCAAATTGCGCGAAGTCGAACAAGAATCCGCACAAAATCCTGAAGCACTCGCCGAGAAAGAACGCAAGCGCGCCATCATTCAAGCGGCACTGGAGAGGGCACGCCAGCAAAAGGATGCATCTTCCGGGGAGGAGTCATGAACCCTGAAAAACGCCGCGAGATTTTTGCGCGACTCAAAGCAGCGAATCCCCATCCCACGACCGAACTGGAATACACCACACCTTTCGAATTGCTGATTGCCGTGATCCTGTCGGCGCAAGCAACGGATGTGTCAGTCAACAAGGCCACGCGACAGCTTTATCCAGTGGCGAATACACCGGCCTCCATTCATGCACTGGGTGTGGAAGGTCTGATCCCTTATGTACAGACCATAGGCTTGTATCGCAACAAAGCAAAAAACGTGATCGAAACTTGCCGCATCCTGCTTGAGCAGCATCGCGGTGAAGTACCGCGTGATCGTGAAGCACTGCAAGCCCTGCCCGGCGTGGGTCGCAAGACAGCGAATGTTGTACTCAACACCGCATTCGGCGTACCTGCAATGGCAGTCGATACGCATATCTTCCGCGTCTCCAATCGCACCGGCATTGCACCGGGCAAGAATGTCGACATTGTCGAGCAAAAGCTGATGAAGTTCGTGCCATCCGAGTACCTGATGGATGCGCATCACTGGCTGATACTGCATGGGCGCTATACCTGTACCGCGCGCAGTCCGCAATGCTGGAATTGCCTGATTGCGGATTTGTGCGAGTTCAAATCAAAAACGCCCCAACCTGAAAAAGCAGTCTGATTACTCATTGGCCAGATACTCAAAGCATGTTTAACCCCAGCAAAGACGAAGTCCGACAGTTCTTCTGCACCACCTGGAAAAAATCCACGCAAGGTGAAGTGCTCACACCACTCGAAGCGATTGCCAGCGACTGGATACGTCAGCATCCCGAGTATGAAAAAGACCTTGCCAATACCGAGCGCGCTCTGGAAACGGACTACAGCGTTGATGAGGGACGCAGCAATCCCTTTCTGCATCTCTCCATGCACCTCTCCATACACGAGCAGATCTCGGTTGATCAGCCGCCAGGAATACGCGATGCGTGCGAGACCCTGATTCGGCGACTCGGCTCAGCCCATGATGCCCACCATCAGATCATGGAGTGTCTGGGCGAAATGCTGTGGACCGCGCAGCGCAATGGCACACCGCCTGATGGCGAGGCTTATATTCACTGCATACGTCAACGCGCCGGACAATAAAAAAAGCCGCGCGGTGCGCGGCTTTCTGTACGACCTGACGACATTTACTTGCGAAGCACCAGCGAGCCGGGCAGGCTGGCAAGATACGCAGCAATGTCGCTGATCTCTTTTTTCGACAAGGGCTTGGCCATACCGCCCATGATCGCGTTGCCGCGACCATTACCGCCAGCGGCGCCACGCTGATACGCAGTCAGTGCGTGCTCGATATAGTCAGCATGCTGACCTGCGAGCTTGGGATAGCTGGGATCGATGGGACTGTTGAAGTCCGCACCATGGCAGGAAGCACAGTTGTATTTTTGTGCGGCGGCCTTGCCCGCTTCGACGTTGCCCGCAAACGCGTTCATCGACAGCGCCAGGGCCAGGAATGCAAAAAGCTTTTTCATGATTGGCTCCGGTTATTTTTGCTGGGCGTAATAGGCGGCGACATCAGCAATGTCTTGATCAGACAGACCTGCCGCAATACCAACCATCGTCGGATGCTTGCGCTCGCCTTTTTTATAGGCATTGAGCGCGGCAGCGATGTACTTCTCCGACTGACCACCCAGCATGGGCACGCGATAGACCTCAGGGAAAGATGCTTTGTAGCCAGGAATACCGTGGCAGCCTACGCACATGGCCACCTTGTTTTTGGCCGCCGCTGCATCGCCTTTGACATCAGCAGCTGCCGACACCTGAGTGAGCGAGGCCAGCGCAATAAGAACGAAAAGTTTTTTCATGATAGCTGGGTGGGTTATTCAAAAACGGAACTGTTGCGGACGGAAACGGGCTGCGTTGGTGCTTGAAATATTGCCTGTCCGTCACAAAAAACGCACGCAATTCTAACCGATTCATGGCGGCCGAGTCTAATATTGACCTACATTAATCGACCAAGCTAAGCGGCCTTCGCACTTTCCGTCGTTTATACTCAAGCTTATTTTCCATGACTGATCAGTACAATGAACAAACCCCTGCGATTTGAAGGTTCAGAGCAATATGTCGCCACCAGCGACCTGAAACTTGCGGTCAATGCCGCACTCACACTGCAGCGCCCCCTGCTGATCAAGGGCGAGCCCGGCACCGGCAAGACCATGCTGGCCGAGGAAGTGGCGGCAGCGCTAAAGATGCCACTTTTGCAATGGCACATCAAATCGACCACCAAGGCCCAGCAGGGTTTGTATGAGTACGATGCGGTCTCCCGGCTGCGTGATTCCCAACTCGGTGATGCGCGCGTAAAGGATATTCAGAACTACATCGTACGCGGGGTGCTGTGGCAGGCCTTCACTTCCGATCAGCCCGTGGTGCTGCTGATCGACGAGATCGACAAGGCCGACATCGAATTTCCGAATGATCTGCTGCGCGAGATCGACAGGATGGAGTTCTATGTCTATGAAACTCGCGAGATGGTGCGAGCCAAGCACCGGCCGCTGGTCATCATTACCTCCAACAATGAAAAAGAACTGCCGGATGCTTTCCTGCGCCGATGCTTCTTTCATTACATCAAATTCCCCGATGCAGAAACCATGCAGCAAATCGTCGACGTGCATTTCCCCGCATTGAAAAAAGATCTGCTGGCGCAGGCACTGGAAACCTTTTATCAACTGCGCGAGGTACCCGGCCTGAAGAAAAAACCATCGACCTCCGAGCTGCTGGATTGGCTCAAGCTGCTGCTGGCCGAAGACATACCGCCCGAGGCATTGCGCAGCCAGGATCAGAAAGCCATCGTGCCGCCGCTGCATGGTGCCTTGCTCAAAAACGAGCAGGATGTGCACCTCTTTGAGCGACTGGTCTTCATGTCGCGCAATAACCGCTAAATCACTTTATGCTGATCGACTTTTTTTTCACGCTCAAGAGCGCGAAAATCCCGGTCTCGATCAAGGAATTTCTGGTGCTGCTCGAAGCACTGGAAAAGCAGGTTATCGCGCCCTCGCTGGATGATTTCTACTATCTCTCGCGCATTACGCTGGTCAAGGATGAAGCCAATTTCGATAAATTCGACAAAGCGTTTGGCGCCTACTTTCACGGCGTCGAAACCCTGTTCGAAAAAAATGCCGAGATCCCGCTTGACTGGCTGATGAAGCGCCTCGAGCGCGAGCTCACACCGGAACAAAAAGCAGCACTTGAAAAATTCGGCTATGACAAGCTGATGGACAGACTTAAAGAGCTGCTTGAAGAACAAAAAGGCCGTCACGAAGGCGGCAACAAATGGATAGGCACCGGTGGCACCTCCCCCTTCGGCAACGGCGGACAAAATCCCGAAGGTATACGCATCGGCGGTGAAGGCGGCAAGCGCAGCGCAGTCAAGGTGTGGGATGCACGTACCTATCGCGACTATGACAGCGAACGCGAACTGGGTACACGCAACATCAAGGTGGCCTTGCGTCGCCTGCGCAAATTCGCGCGTGAAGGCGCACAAGACGAACTGGCGCTCGATGACACCATCCGTGCTACCGCAAACAACGCCGGTTGGCTGGATATCAAAATGCAAGCCGAGCGCAAGAACAAGGTCAAGGTACTCATGCTCATGGATGTGGGCGGCACCATGGATGACCATATCGCACGCGTGGAGGAGCTTTTCTCTGCGGCGAAAACCGAATTCAAGAATATGGAATTCTTCTACTTCCACAACTGCCTGTACGAGACACTGTGGAAGAACAATCGGCGCCGTCATGCCGAGCGGTTTGCCAGCTGGGACGTGTTGCGCAAGTACCCGCCAGATACCAAACTCATTTTCGTCGGCGACGCTACCATGAGTCCCTACGAAATCGTTCAGCCCGGTGGCTCCGTTGAATATCACAATGAAGAAGCCGGCGCGGTCTGGCTGCAGCGCTTCGCCCAGCAGTTCCCCAAATGCGTGTGGCTCAATCCTGAACCTGAGGCGCTATGGCAGTACCGACAGTCGATTGCCATCATCCGTCAGCTGATGAGCGACCGCATGTATCCGATCACCATGGATGGTCTGGAACGCGCCATGCAAATGCTGTCGAAATAGCGTTTTTCTGCCGCCCCAATCCTCTCTGCGGGAAATTTCATTAGAATGCACCCACTTTGTCCCCGAGGGTAAGCCGCGCATCACACCCTCCGGGCCCACCGCTTTCAACCACACACACTCGTCGCATGGCCAGCAAAAAATCTGATTACAGCGAATCATCCATCCGCGTCCTGAAAGGACTCGAACCGGTCCGGCAACGGCCCGGCATGTATACCCGTACCGAAAATCCACTGCATATCATTCAGGAGGTCATTGACAATGCCTCCGACGAAGCGCTCGGTGGTCATGGAAAGAACATCTTCGTCACCCTGCACAAGGATGGCAGCGTGAGCGTTGAAGATGATGGTCGCGGCATCCCGGTCGGCTTGCATCCCGAAGAAAAAGTGCCGACAGTTGAAATCGTTTTCACCCGTCTGCATGCTGGCGGCAAATTCGACAAGGGCTCTGGCGGCGCGTATGCGTTCTCTGGTGGTCTGCACGGTGTTGGCGTCTCTGTGACCAATGCGCTCTCATCCAAACTCGAAATCACCGTCTGGCGCAAGGATGACAAAGGCAATGGCGTACACACGATTGCCTTCTCGGGTGGCGATCTCACATCCAAACTGAAATCACGCGCCGCTGGCAAAGACGACAAGAAATCCGGCACCCGGGTGACTGTCTGGCCAGATCCGAAATACTTCGATTCCCCAATCATTCCAATCGCCGAGTTGCAGCGACTGCTGCGCTCCAAGGCGGTACTGCTGCCCGGCGTCAAAGTCAGCTTCACGCAGGAAAAATCCGGTGACACACAAACCTGGCTGTATGAGCAAGGACTGCGCGGCTACCTGACGGAAGCCCTGTCGCAGTCGGGCAGTGGCGAGACACTGATTCCTCTGTTCGAAGGCGAACAATATGCGAGTCCCGATGCCGAAGGTTTCGCCGAAGGCGAAGGCGCGGCCTGGGTCGTCGCCTGGACGGAGGATGGCAATGTCGTACGTGAATCCTATGTGAACCTGATCCCGACGCCTGCGGGCGGCACCCATGAATCCGGCTTGCGCGAAGGTTTGTTCAGCGCCGTCAAAAGCTTCGTTGAAATGCACTCACTGCTGCCCAAGGGCGTGAAGTTATTGCCTGAAGATGTGTTTGCGCGTGCGTCCTTTGTACTGTCGGCCAAGGTGCTGGATCCGCAATTTCAGGGCCAGATCAAAGAGCGCCTGAACTCGCGCGATGCGGTGCGACTGGTCGGTGGGTACTCGCGCACATCGCTCGAGCTGTGGCTGAATCAGCATGTCGATTACGGCAAGAAGCTCGCCGAACTGGTGATACGTCAGGCGCAAAGTCGTTTGCGCTCGGCGCAGAAAGTCGAGAAGAAAAAATCCTCGGGTGTTGCGGTCTTGCCCGGCAAACTCACGGATTGCGAATCCACCGATCTGACGCGCAATGAAATCTTTCTGGTCGAGGGTGACTCTGCGGGCGGCTCAGCCAAGATGGGGCGCGACAAAGAATTTCAAGCCATCCTCCCGCTACGCGGCAAAGTGCTGAACGCCTGGGAAACCGAGCGCGACCGTCTGTTTGCCAATAACGAGATCCACGATATTGCGGTTGCAATCGGCGTCGACCCCCATGGCAAGAATGACGATCCGGATTTATCCGGCCTGCGCTACGGACGCGTCTGCATACTCTCCGATGCTGATGTGGATGGATCGCATATTCAGGTCTTGCTGCTCACCCTTTTCTTCCGCCATTTCCCCAAGTTGATCGAACGCGGACACATTCATATCGCCCGACCACCGTTGTATCGGGTGGATGCACCAGCACGTGGAAAAAAGCCAGCGCAAAAAATATACGCTCTCGACAGCGGTGAACTTGAAGCGATTGAAGACAAACTGCGCAAGGATGGCGTGAAAGATGGCGCATGGAGCATCGCACGCTTCAAGGGTCTGGGCGAAATGAGCGCAGAACAATTATGGGAAACCACGATGAATCCGGATACCCGACGACTGCTGCCTGTATCGGTGGGAGAGCTGGGCCTGAAAGCGTCGGAAGACCGCTTCACGATGTTGATGGGCAAAGGTGAAGCGGCAGCGCGTCGTTCCTGGCTTGAGGAACATGGGAACGAAGTTGAGGCGGATATCTAAGGAAAAGAAACTCTCCAAGAATAATGGGCATGGATCCCAGCTTGCGCTGGGATGGCGGTGTGTCAGTAAGCCGATCTAAACACTGTCATTCCAGCGCAAGCTGGGATCCATCGTTACAAGATAAAGATCATTGAAATAAGCACGAACACATGAGCGATCAAACAAACCTCTTTGAAGCCGCTGCCGATGACGGTGGCGAATCCCTGACACTAGCCACCTTCGCCGAGCGTGCCTATCTCGACTATGCGATCTCCGTCGTCAAGGGCCGCGCACTGCCTGATGTTTGCGATGGTCAGAAACCAGTACAGCGCCGCATTCTCTACGCGATGGATCAGCTCCGACTTGATCCTGCCGCCAAGCCCCGCAAATCGGCAGCTGTCGTTGGTGATGTGCTCGGTAAACTGCACCCGCATGGCGATCAGTCGGTCTATGACGCCATGGTCCGCATGGCCCAGGATTTTTCGTTGCGCTACCCACTGGTCGATGGACATGGCAATTTCGGCTCGCGCGATGGTGATGGCGCTGCTGCCATGCGTTACACCGAAGCGCGCCTGACGCCCATCTCACGGCTGCTGCTCGATGAAATCGATATGGGTACGGTGGATTTTCAACCCAACTATGATGGCTCGACCGAAGAACCCAAATTGCTGCCTGCACGTCTTCCTTTCGTGCTGCTCAATGGCGCGTCCGGCATCGCAGTAGGTCTGGCAACCGAAATACCTTCGCACAATCTGCATGAAGTCGCACAAGCCGCAGTAGCCCTCATCAAAAATCCCAAGCTTTCGCACGATGAACTGATGACGCTGATACCCGGTCCAGATTTTCCGGGCGGCGGCCAGATCATCACGCCTGACACCACGGTCAGCGAGATTTATCAGAATGGACGCGGCAGTATCAAAGTGCGCGCGCGCTGGAAAATCGAAGATCTGGCACGAGGCCAGTGGCAGTTGGTAGTGACTGAGCTGCCACCCGGTACTTCATCACAAAAAATTCTGGAAGAAATCGAAGAACTCACCAATCCCAAGATCAAGCTGGGCAAAAAGAGTTTGTCGCCCGATCAGATGGCTAACAAACAAGCCATCCTCGCCGTGCTTGACACCGTGCGCGACGAATCCGGTCGCGATGCGCCGGTACGTTTGGTGTTCGAGCCAAAATCCAAAAACCAGGATCAGGAAGAGTTCAGCAATCTGCTGCTTGCACACACCTCTCTGGAAAATAATGTCGGCGTGAATCTGGTCATGATCGGCAATGATGGCAAGCCACGTCAGAAAGGCTTGGGCGACATTCTGCGCGAATGGATCGCCTTCCGATTCGGTACCGTCACCCGCCGCACGCAGCACCGCCTGGCTAAAGTGGATGATCGCATTCACATTCTGGAAGGTCGCGAAGCTGTCCTGCTCAATATCGACAAAGTCATCAAGATCATTCGCGAATCCGATGAGCCAAAACCTGCGTTGATGAAAGCCTTCAAACTGTCGGAACGACAGGCAGAAGACATACTCGAAATTCGCCTGCGTCAGCTCGCACGACTGGAAGCCATCAAGGTTCAGCAGGAACTCGCCGAGTTGCGCAAGGAAAAAGCCACTCTGCAGGAATTGCTCGACAATCCAGCCTCGATGAAAAAACTCATCGTCAAGGAAATCGATGCAGATGCAAAACAATACGGCGATGCGCGGCGCACCCTGATCAAGGCAGCAGAAAAAGCCGTTGCCGAAATCAAGATCATCGATGAGCCCGTCACTGTCATCATTTCGCAAAAAGGTTGGGTACGTGCCCGTCAAGGTCATGGCCATGATGCGCAGCAGTTCAGCTTCAAGGCCGGCGACAGTCTCTATGCCACATTCGAATGTCGCACCACCGACCATGTACTCGCCTTTGGATCGAATGGTCGCGTGTATTCGGTCTCGGTATCGCAATTACCGGGAGCGCGCGGTGATGGTGTGCCGATGACTACGCTAGTAGAAGTCGAAGCGGGTACGCGTCTGGTGCATTACTTCGCCGGCACGCCCGAAACACCGCTGCTGCTGGCATCAACCGGCGGCTTTGGTTTTGCTGCCAAAGTCAGTGACATGATCAGCCGCCAGAAGGGAGGGAAATCCTTCATGAGCATGGACGAAGGCGATGAACCCGTGATGCCCGCCATCATAGGCAAACAAGCTAGCGCACTGGTCTGCCTGTCCGAAAAAGGACGTCTGCTGGTGTTCGGCATGGATGAAATCAAGACACAGGCCAGCGGGGGCCGTGGTGTGACACTGATGGACCTCGACGCGAATGAAAAGCTGCTGGCAGCACAACCGATCTCGAAAAAAGGTGTACGCATTCTCGGCACCAGCGCGCGCAGCGGCAAACCACAAGACAACCCACTCAGTGGCGCCGATCTCGCGCATCACTTTGGCAAGCGTGCTCGCAAAGGAAAATTGCTTGCGTCACGCATGAAGGCAACGCGACTGGAAGCAATCGAGTAATGGAAACGAGCATCTTGAAAAATGCCTGATGCTCGACCATGACTTGTTTGACAGAATTTCAATTTTCATCATTAGTCGTGGAAATTATTCTTTGAGTCATTGAGCGCTAGCAATGCGGTCTTTAGAATGAGGCATATCTGCTCATCAAGAAGACCTCATGAAACGTCACCTGCCTCTAGGTTTTATTCGTTGCCTGATCCTACTGACGGTCTTTGCCCTGTTCACGCGACCAGCAGGAGCCCAGTCACTTGACGCATCGGTCAATGAGCAAGTGCTTATGTTGCCGGTCACGGAGAATGGCAAAACGCTGCAATTCGAAACCACCATCTACAAACCACCCGGCGAAGGCCCCTTCCCCTTGCTGGTGATGAATCACGGTAAGGAACGTGGCAAACCTTCAGCACAAAAAAGAGATCGATTCCTCGCAATGGGACGTGAATTTGTCCGTCGGGGTTATGCAGTGGCCGTCCCCATGCGCAAGGGATTTTCAAAATCGGGTGGCATCTACAGCGACTTCGGCTGCAATATGCACGACAACGGCATGGTGCAAGCTGACGATATCGAAGCTGCCTTGCGTGCACTGATAAAAATGCCATGGATCGATCACGATCGAGTCCTCGTGGCAGGTCAATCCTATGGTGGACTGGCAACTCTGGCCTTCGGCACACGACCGTTTCCGGGCGTGCGCGGCTTGCTCAATTTTGCAGGTGGCCTGCGCATCGATGGTGATTTCTGCGATTGGAAAAGTGCACTGGTGAGTGCCTTTACCAGTTACGGCAGCAGAACGTCACTGCCCAGTCTCTGGTTCTATGGCGCAAATGACAGTTACTTCGATCCCGCATTAGCGCAACGCTTGCAGAACGCCTATCAGTCCGCTGGAGGATCATCGCAACTCATTGCCTTTGGCCGCTTCAAATCCGATGCGCATGGATTGATCAGCAGTCGTGACGGGGTTCCAGTCTGGTGGCCAGAGACTGAGCGCTTTCTGCAGCGACTAGGCTTGCCCACGGAGATCAGCACACTCATCGCTGAGACTGCTCCCCCGCCAGCGAGTGGATTTGCGGCACTCGACAACGCTAATGCCATTCCCTATGTGAGTGAGGCAGGTCGCGAGGCCTATCGTCATTATCTGAGTCAGTCACTACCACGCGCCTTCGCTGTATCAGCATCAGGTGCATGGAGCTGGGCTGAAGACGGCGACGATCCACCCTCACGTGCTTTGGATGCCTGTCAGAAAAACAGCAAGACGCCCTGCCAATTGTATGCAGTCGATCAGACGGTAGTGTGGACAGCACCGGAAAATACCGGCGCTATGGTCGCAGCAGCACCTTAATCAATTCTGCGTACGATAGTCTTCAGGTTTTGCAGGCGTGCCGCTGTATGTACCGGCTGTTTGCGCGGCCATGACGAGACGTTGTCGTATCAAACTCAGATCTTTCAGATCATGGCCAAGAATGATGCGCATTCGGGTTCCTGTCTGCTGATTATTCACACGAAATTTGGCATCAATCCCCAGACTATCTGCCAGATCCCTAGCATCTGCGGCCGAATCTGACGTGTACTCAATACGGGTAAAGCGCACACCGAACTGAACGTGATTAATCGTTCGCACCACGCGCCAGCGTTGTCCCGCCAGTAATCCCCGCAGGGATCGTGCGAGACCCTGAACGCCATTGCCGTTAGCCACTTCAATAGCCATTAGCGGGGCCAGACGCTGCGGCTCGCTGTCCTTGGCAGGTTCGGATGGCACGGATGCAACCGCAACCTCAGCAGCAGGTTCGGTGGCTTGCTGGGTCTGGGTACTCAATACGACGTCTGTAAGTCTCTCGGCCGCTGCAGGTACTGATTCGTTAACGGGAACCTTATAGCGCAAAACGTACAAGCCATCACTCAGTCGCTCGATAGGATTTACAGATGCCAACGAAACGCTCGCATTGGAAGTGTTTGGGTTTTTACTCACTGACGCCGGCGAGGGATTTTCCAGCAGCATCAGTGCCGCCATTTTCTCTTTTGCGGCCGCATTATCCGGATCCAGCTCCAGCGCACGCTCCAGTGCCGCACGCGCCTGCACCCGCTGACCTTTTTTCATCCAGGCATACCCCAGATTCACGTATACCTGAGGCAAGCGGGTACCTGCTTGCGTCATACCATTCAATAACGCAATCGAACGATCAAGATCGCCCTGTGCACCCAATAAGGCGGCCAGACCATTACGCGCCTCCGCGTGATTTTCGTCCATGGTGAGCGCACTCAGATAGGCCTGTCGGGCTTCGTCGTAACGTCCTTGCAAATGAAATAATTTTCCACGCAGGTATTCACTATCAGGATTGATCTGAATTCCCGAATTCATCGAAACCAAAGGCTGAAGATGTTCATCAGGTGTGCTGACACAGGCTGGCAGCAAGCTGCTCAGAAGCGCCAGAGAGAGCGATGACAATTTATTCATTTGATTTCCTTTGGTCAGATCAATGGCTCATGGAAGGCAGCAAAACGCGTTGTATCTGAATTACCGCAGGCCCAAGCAAGACCAGCATCAAGGTAGGAAAAATAAGAAAAATCAAGGGCATCAGCATCTTGACCGCGATTTTTGCAGCAGCTTCTTCCGCTCGCTGTCGACGCTGAGTGCGCAGATTGTCTGAATGCACTCGCAAGGCATCACCTACATTCGTACCAAAGCGATCTGTCTGTATCAACATCGCGACCAACAAATCGATATCTTCGGCGCCAGTGCGGAGTGCCAGATGCCGGAGCGCCACTTCCTTGGAGAAGCCCGTCCGTAATTCAAGCAAGACCAGTTGCAACTCCTGTGCAAGCACTTTGCTCTTGAGTTCCATTTCCCCAGTCACCCTGAGAAAAGCTTGATCCAGACTCAAACCAGCCTCAATGCAAATGGTGAGCAAATCCAGCACATCGGGAAAGTTTTCGAAAATCTCTTGCTGCCGCCTCCGTACAGCGCGGTTCAGAAAAATATTAGGCAAGTAGTAACCAAGCGCCGCAAGCAAAATGAGCAGCAGCAGCAATCGAGCGCCTTCAATGGGCCGCACCATATCGCCAGCCAGAAAAAGTGCAAATGCAGGCATACCGAGTGCCAAAAGAGTTTTTATACCGAAAAAAACGGTGGGTACCATCTGACCCCGCCAGCCTGCGTACATGAAACGCAGACGCATCGGCGATTTTTCCCATCCTTCTCCCGGCAAGGAGAGTCTGGCCAAGGGCTGCATCCATTGTGTGATTGTTTTGTTTCTCTGTGGAGGGGCTGATACGGCTTGGGGCTCTGCATGGGGTTTTGATAAATTTGCCAATCGCTGCTGCAAACGATCAGGCAAAAAAAATCTGACTGATACCGCAGCAAGTGCAGCTGTAATCAAAAACACCAGAATCAGAAAGTAGATGGAAAATTCAGGCATGATGATCAAACCCTTATGCGAATAATGCGATACATCCAGAATCCACCGAGAATCTGCATCAGGGCACTTGCATAGACTAGTTGAATCCCGACGGGGTCTGTAATCAGCTTGCCGATGTAATCGGGATTGGTAAACGACAGCAGTACACCCATCACCAATGGCAGGCCAAAGAGTATCCAGGCGGATAGCTTCCCTTGCGCCGACAGGGAGCGTATCTGCCTCAGGAACTTCAATCTCTGTCTCACCAGTGCGGCAAGATTGCCCATCAACTCGGAGAGATTGCCGCCGGTGTCTCGTTGAATCAGTATCGAGATTACAAAAAATCGCAAATCATCCAAAGGAACGCGTTCGGCAAGGTGCTGCAATGCCAGTTGCAAGCCGGGCCCATAATTGATTTCATCTGACACGATGCGAAACTCATCGCAAATCGGTGCCGGCATTTCGTCGGCAACCATCTGCAGCGTGGATGGCAATGCGTGCCCGGCCCGCAAACTACGGGCAATCAAATCAGCCGCTTCCGGCAATTGCCGTTCGAGCAGACCTAATCTTTTTGCTCGCAATCTGGTCAACCACAGTATCGGCAAACAGGCGCAAGCGAGCCCCCCCGCCAGAGCCAAGATGGATGAGCGCAAAAATATCAGGCCCAATAGCCATCCAATCAACCAAAGCGCAAGCGAGCCGGCCAGCAATTGATCAACACGCAAAACACTTCCCGATTGCCGGAGAAATCTGTCGAGGAATTCAGTACCGGGCGCCTTTTTCAGCCAAGCTTCGACGAGGGGCGAAGCGGCCAATGGTCGCTGCAACCATAAAGATGCGGGTTCTTCGGTAGCCTGAGCCGAAGGCATGGACGCCTGCAACCGTTGTTTGGTGCGCCGAGCTGCCTTGCTTTGGGTGGAAAACCACCATTGCCAAACCGCTTCTACCAGGAATGCCGCAGCGACGAAAATCAGGAGGGCGATACCGGAAAAAATTTTATCCGCCATGAATCGACCTCATTCGAAAATTTGTTTTGGGTCATAAATTGACTCGGGCACGCCAACGCCAAACTCTTTCAATCGGTGATCAAATTGAGGGCAAATACCGGTAGCAAAAAACTGGGTACGTACATGCCCATCGCTGTTCACACCCAGTCTTCGAAAGCCGAAAATCTCCTGCATCGTGACGATGTCACCTTCCATGCCCGTTATTTCTTGCAAGCTGACCAGACGTCGGGTGCCGTCGGTGAGGCGGTTTAGCTGAAGAACCACGGTAATGGCGGATGCAATCTGCTGACGCATCGCGCGCACGCCCAGCTGCGGTCCCGCCATGCCCACCATGTTTTCCAATCGCATAATGGCGTCGCGTGGATTGTTGGCGTGAATTGTGGCGAATGAGCCTTCATGCCCGGTATTCATGGCCTGCAGCATGTCCAGCGCTTCACTGCCCCGCACCTCGCCGAGAATGATGCGATCAGGTCGCATGCGCAGCGCATTACGGACGAGCGCTCTCTGATTAACTTCACCCTTGCCCTCGATGTTGGGGGGGCGAGTTTCCAGCCTCACGACATGCGGCTGCTGCAACTGAAGCTCTGCCGCATCTTCAATCGTCAGGATGCGTTCCTGAATCGGTATGAACGACGACATGACGTTAAGCAGCGTGGTCTTGCCACTGCCAGTGCCGCCAGAGATCAATACATTAATACGCGCTTTGACCAGCGCCTCCAACAGCCGCGCCATGGGAGGCGTCAAGGTTTTCAATCTCAGCAGATCATCGATAGTCAAGGGCTGCTTGGAAAATCGCCGTATCGAAAGAACAGGACCATCCAGAGCAAGCGGCGCGATGATGGCATTGACGCGCGAACCATCAGGCAAGCGTGCGTCGACCATGGGGCTGGACTCATCAATACGGCGCCCCACTTTTGAAACGATGCGATCAATTATTTTCATGACGTGCTCGACATCATGAAAACGAACCTTGGTCAACTCCAGCTTTCCATATCGCTCAACGTATACTTTACTGGGCGAGTTCACCAGAATGTCTGACACGGTGGCATCCTGCATCAATGACTCCAGAGGCCCCAAACCCAGCATTTCTTTCTGTATATCCTGAACCAAATGGAGTCGCTCGGCATGATTCACAGCGACATGATCCTCGTCGAGAATGCGATTGACCAACAAGGACATCTCACGACCCAATTGCTCTGCATTGAGCTTTTGCATCCGGTCCAGATCAATTTTTTCGAAAACACGCTGATAAATACGTCTTTGCAACGCTGTGTAGGCATCACTAAAAAATTCGTCTCTAGCTTCAGTTTCTGGCGCCGATCCGTCTGGCATTACCACGAATTTTCCTAAAGGCATAGACGCATGACTGTCATTTATTTTTTCGAGGTACATAAGCGCATGAATGATTAGTTGCGAACAAAAAGTCGCCGGATGATGCTGGAACTATCCGGTTTTTGGACATCAGCAAAGGCATTAACAACTTCTACCAAGGCCTTCGTTACGTTAGAGCTGCGCGCCAGCTTCAATACAGGAATTCCCTGATTGATCGATTGATTCACAACATCAAAATTGTTTGGTACAAGATAAGAAATAGTTCGTCCAAGAGAATTTTCTATGTCGTCAATACTGATGGCATTGTTTTCATGACGATTTACGATAAGACGTATTTTTTCTTTTCTATATCCAAGCAGGTTAAAAAAACCCAGCAGACGATGACCATTGCGCAAATAAGGCAGCGATTGCTGAATGATGGGAAAAATATGATCACTTTTATCCAAGGCACGGATGACGATGCCGTTGATCTGTCGTCCCAAATCAATGAAGATGAAGTCGTATTCGCGACGCGCGAGATCCAATATGGCGTCAATTTGCTCCGGCCGAACGGTATCGTAGGGATCAGGCTCGCTTGATGCCGGCAAAATGCCAAAACCTGGCGTCACATGAATCAGGCTTGAATCGAGCAATGCGGCGTCAAGTCGGTGAATCTGACGGCACAAATCGGTAAGCGTCATCGATGGCTGGGCATCCGATAAAAAAAGAGCAGCATCACCAAATTGGAGATTCAGATCGATCAGCAGCACTTTCTTGTTCGAGACCGCTGCCATGGCATACGCCAGGTTGTCGGCTATGAAGGTGGTGCCGCTTCCGCCTTTACATGAGATGAAAGAAAGAATTTTCCCATCTTCTCGGCTGGATTCTCGCTGCTGGGAAAGCACTCGATCAATAGCCTGATGCAGGCTATTGATAGCGAGCGGTAGCTCGACCACCTCACGTACGCCTTTCCGCATTGCGGCCAGAAGCAATGTCGCCGACTGCAAAGAAACCAACAATAAAATAGCCGCTTGTGGATACTTGGCAGCCGTATTTTCAAGCAAACTCAATACCTCTGCTTCTTCACCCCGCGCATCAAAAAAGATGAGACTGGGATGCACTGTGGCGATTGCCCCTACTTTGGGATTCATTCCTGGAAATTCACTGACGACGTTCAGCACCGGTTGATGACTGGCACAGCACTGCTCGATGGTTTTCCGAAGATCTGCATCCTTCGTCACAATAATGGCATTCACTGAAGGTTTCCTCCGTCGCAATTTCGGCTGTCCATCGCTTCACGGGTCATCGTCGTGGTAAACGGTGGAATACTGACGACCAAAGGCACGAAGGGGATCGCGGTCGCGATTTCTGCGCTCGGGCTCACAGATACAGTCACTGAAGTGCAGGACTTTCTTGCACCACTTGCAGAAGCGGCGCATCCGGCTGGCTGATAGCTGATATCGATCTGCTCAGCACTGAGCGAAGGAAGCAAAGCGATCATGGTTGATTTGATCCGAGCATCACCGGCATCACATACGATGGCGGTACGAGCGCCCAGACGAGTAACTTCGCTTGCAGTATTAAAGGTGTACAAGATGCGTCCCAATTCAAATACGCCGATCAGAACGACTAGAAATCCGCCAAAGGCCGCCACGAGTGCAAATTCAACCGTGCTCGCTCCTCGCTGCCTCGAATGTAATTGAGCCGCTTTCACAATCCTTGCCTCATGACAGATTGGATAGGTTGAAATACCAGACTGCTTCCCGCACCAGTGAAGGGCAAACCGAGGAAGTCAAACTGATAACCGCTAATACGCACCACCACCAGATTCACGGTACCTGTATCAGCGCCAGTAGCAACATTTTTGACATCGTTTAAAGACAAGCCATCACATTCACTGACTGAGCTGCGATCACAAATTCTGATATTGGTCAGCTTCAAGCCTGGTACAAGAGGCACTTGAGTGTCGGTGCACTGCAAAACGCCATAAGCTGCAAGACAACGCGCTTCACCAAGGGCCGTTGCATAACTGGATTGATCATCTGGATTGTGCTGCGCAATCATTCTTGCAGCAGAACGCACGGATTTCACCACGGTGTCATAGTGATAAAGAAGGCGGCCATATTCCAGTGCACCAAAGGCAAGTATCAGCAAGGGAATGAGCAAGAGAGCAAACTCAACGGACGCCACCCCGCGCTGGCGAAGACGAGAAGTGGCAAGAAGATGGCCCATGGATTTATCGACTCAGCGTCGGAACCAGCGGGCCGTTGCCCTCGACATCACCAGGCAAACCCATGGACGCACAGGGACTATCCGGGTCACTGGCCTTGCCACGGTATTCGAGATACATATAGTCGGCGTTGGCCGGCGTGGGATTCTTGCCGTTCCCGTTGCCATTACCGTTGCCGTTGCCAGCACCTCGGTTAATCGGGTGAAGCATGAACATGCAGGCCCAGTACTGTATGGGGGCTTTGTGGGTACCGTTTTGAAAATCACTGCAACTGACCACCGGGGCGGGCGCTACTCGGCGCAAGCTGCCGTAATTCACGAGGGTAGCATTCAGACCGGGCCCACTGCCAGTGGACAGCCCTGCGAGAGCATCGCCTTGATAGGGTGTATTTGATGAACGCTTGCCTATGAAATCCTGAAAGGCATTCGACCGTGTGCCATCCTTGTTTGCAGGCCAGGTCACTGTGGTGTACGCATAACCTGAAAGATCCGGAGGATTTTGGTCGGGTGAATAAGCACCTCCCTGATAGAGGCCAAACCGTGTATTCCACTCATTGGACAAGCCCAGACGCGCACCGGTGGTACCCACCTCCATGCCAGTGACTGGCAATTCGCAAGCACCATTGCCGGACAACATATCGGCAATATCGCGGGTACTTGAACTCTTGCCTGTCACACTCAAGTCCACCCACCGGAAATTACTGGTCGCGTCGTCCGAAGGAGAATTTACCCCCTTGATCCATTGCCCAACTTGAGGGTTGGCTGTCAGCTGCTCGACACAAATCGCCACAGGCAAGGCACAGGTTGTTTGTGAATTGAGCAAGGATGCGACAGCACTGGCCGAGACTTGCTGCGTACCGATGGCAACGCCCGGCAATGCATTGAGTACATGGATGAACCAGGTTTCCATGCCACTCTCGGCAATCGTGCATCGGGCATGGCGCATACGCAAAACGCTCGGATCACCGGTGCCGACGGAGTTTTTCAATCGCCAGGGTCCTTCGACCTGCTCGGCAAATGCAATGCTGGCGTTCTGACTCAGATTCACCGTCTTGCTTTGAAATTGCACTTTGTGACGCAGACCCGCGGTCAGACCCGCTGCTTCCGCTATGTCGAGCTGACGAGTCGTTGCACCATTCAGAGAGTGCACGGCAGCCAGTGCGCAGGCATCGGCTGCATTCTGCAGTTCAGCACGCGCGACATACATTTTTCCAAGATCCAGCGCCAGACCCACGATACCCACCATGGCTATCAAAGAGATCGCGACCACGATCGCGACAGCACCTCTCTGCCTGCACTTTCTTGCATAACGCAATGAAGGCATAGGTTGGGTACGTAACAATCTGGCTGATCGCATGATCATCAGCGACCCGTGACAATCGTTAATGGTGAGGACGCGGGAGGTAGTTCGCGGAAGCTGTTGCGATAGCGACCTATGGATTCGCGAGCGGCTGCACCATCAACCCCATTAACAGGTGCATCACCACCTGCCTGCGGATCCAGGATTTGCTGATTTCGTATCTGAGACACTGATTCGCCGAATCGTTGGTCCCATTGCGGCGTGGTCGGCACACAGGCACACAGGGCAAGAATTAAAATCGCGGGAATGGCATACCTGCGAAAATGCCGAAAGTAATCGTGGTCTTTCATTGGGTGTTCCTTACTGATATGAACAGTCATTTTTATCGGAGATGAATCATTTCAATTGGAATCCTTTTGCGCCATCATCAGATCGGGGTTTGACTCCACCTTCCATTTTTCCGTCGATGAAGAGATCTTTACGCGAGGGATCCAGAACACCGTCCGTGGGCAAGCGATAATCCGCTGGCAAAGGTTTGACCAACCGAGGGGTTACGATGAACACCAGCTCGGTACGGTCCCGCTGAAAATCACTGCTGCGGAAAAGCGCGCCCAGAATGGGTATCTCCCCGAGAATCGGGAAGGCTTTGATATTGGCGGTGGTATTGTTTTTGATGAGACCACCAATGGCGAAACTCTGGCCATCAGCCAGCTGCACCGTGGTGGATGCACGTCGTGTAGTGATAAGCGGCAGTATGGAGCGGCTACCATTGACCGCGTTGATGCCTATGCCTTCACGCGAGAGCTCCGAGACCTCCGGTGAGACGCGCAAGTTGATACGACCACCCGACAAAACGGTGGGCGTGAATTTTAATCCGACACCAAATTCTTTTTCTTCCAGAGTGACTCGACCAAAACCGCCCACCATATCCTGACCGACAGGGATCAGGATACGTCCACCTGCAAGAAAACTTCCCTCCTGTCCACTGATCGCCATGACATTAGGCTCGGCGAGAATTTTGATCAGACTGTCTTTTTTTTCTGCATCCAAATTAATGCCTGAACCCGAGGCACGATTGATTCCTACAGTGCCTGCAGATCCGGTCAGAAAATTCGACAGAATGCTGTAAGTGAGCGAACCACTCGTCGGCGAGCCCGTCACGCTGACACCCAATTTATCGAGCAGGATTTTCGAGACTTCAGCGACCTTCACCTCCAGCATGACTTGCTGGGCAGCCGTCACCTGCAACAGATTCACGATACGCAGTTGCTGCAATGCCGGATTCGTTGACAGGGAGGTTTGCATACTGCTGCCACTCGTATTGGCCATGCCTTCCTGCTGTGCCGCGGCGCTCATCAATGCAGGTCGCCGTACAAAGGCCAGCGCCAAATCGTAGACTCGGGCAGCCACCATCGCATCCGTCACCGTTCCGCTGAGCACCAGACTATCGGCGGCGGCTGTCACGCGAATATCTTTTTCCTCCGGTATGAGCTCTGACAGAGTGGCCTGCAATGCCCCGGGATCCATGGTGACAGTCACATCAATCGCCGTACATTTGCCGCTTTTCCCCTGCAGGATCATATTGGTGGTACCCACTTCCACACCCAACAAATAAAGTGTCTCGGGTGCTACCAGCATGGCCTGCGCTACTGCAGGATTGGCGAGAGTGCGATTAGTCACTTCTTCCGGCAAGCGCAGCAATGTTGATTTCCCGATAGGCAGTGCCATCTTCGCGGGCGATACGGGCTCACCATTGCAACGCAGGCCAGGAAGGCTGTTGATGGTGGCAGGGGTCACCTTGCCTGGAGTCGGACGTGATGCTCGCTCATTGATATTCAAATCACTTTCCTGAGGCCAGCCCAGCGTGGATGGCAATAACAGGCTCATGGCCATCAGCACTCGCTGCTTTGCGCGACGTTGCAACATCATGTTTGTCCTCTTTTTGATAGTGGCTCGGGATTTCAGTAGCACTCGGTTGAATTTCGAAGGCCATTGATCACACCAACACAAACGGCTTCCGATGTGGCGGCGGCATTGCTGACAGCAGGTTTTTCTTCGGGTGTTATTTTTGTTTCGACTAGCGGGCGATCTTGAGGAACGGGGATTTCAACTGTTTTTGGCTTCACCGCTTGTTTTGGCTTTGTTTTTATCGGCGCAGGTACCACCAGGGCATTGTTTGTTTTTTGCAGTGTCGATGGCGGCACTCGGTCATCAAGGAGCGATGATTTCATCGCTCCTTCTGTACTGGCTGCCAGAGGATCCATTTGATTGCGCAACACCAATGACAAGCTGCCTACGCTGCGCGCAAGATCGAGTTTTTCTGCCTGTTCTGGCGTCACCTCCAGCGTGACGGCATTGACGACACGCGGCTTGGTTTCATCGCGGCCGACATCCTGCGCCACTGCCAGTACCAGAATGCGCTCAAGGACAATTTTGGAAATTTGTTTATCGCGGGTTGAATTATTGTCGCCATCACGTTGGGTATTGACGAGTATGTCGACATAGTTTCCCGGCAGGGCAAATCCGGCAACGCCAATCACGTCATTGACTCTGACAGTCATTGCCCGCCGTCCCTCACCAATCACCGCCGACAAGCCACCTGTAGTACCCAAGGGTGCGAGCTTGGCATCAATAATGGCCTCGCCTCGCAACAAGCTGGTACGCAGCACCCGTCCATCCAATCCTGCAATATCTTTGTGGGCACCCGGCGGTGTACTCGAAGCAGGCCAGTCGACGATTTTTACAAGATCGGGCGTCAATCGTTGTCCTAGACTGATATCGCTCGCTGCGACTGCAATGCGGGCTATGCCTCGCGATGATTGATTGGTCAGCCACTGTGCGGCGAGTGCTACGGCCAGTAATCCGCACACGACTGCTACCCCCAACATGATCCAGACTCTTGTATTTTTCATTGGTCGTCTTGCCTTTCCTGCGGTGAGCGATTCCTGTCGTCCGGAGTTTTTTTATTAATCAAAGTAACCGTGCCAACGCGATCGATACGATTACGCCCATGGCAATCACGACGCCATAGGGAATGACACCGCGCGAGGTCACATAGACTGTTGGAAGTGTGTCGCGCCGCGGCAAATTCATTACCGGCCAGCGTATGGATCTGATACGTGCCCGCATCCATGCACCAGTGGTTGTTCGGTTGAACAATAAAATCACTGACCATCCACCCCCGATCAAAAAACTGATCAGGGCAATGTTGATAACCGCCGCAGGACCCGCAAACAGTCCCAGCGTAGCCATCAGCTTTACATCACCGCCTGCCATGCCACCCATCCAATAGAAAGGCCAGGTCAGTGCAAATCCCAGAAGACCGCCTGCAAAGGCATGCGCTATCCCGGGGCTGCCCGGCGCAAACGCGGCCAACATCAGGGCCGCAGCACAACCTGCGGCCAGCAAACGATTGGGTATGCGCCATTGAAACCAGTCATGCCAGGCTGCAAGGATTGCGACCACCAGTAATCCGGTGATGGCATAAGGCATAAGCAATGAGTCGGTATAGAAAGACATCGGTAAGCGCTCTGTGTAGTTTCGGTTTATGGCCTGCTGCATCGTGGACAACAGGCACTTGAAAGGTGTCGGGGAAAAGGCAGGTCGTGACCTGCCCGTTCCACGCAGCGTGATATCAACCGACCGATCTCAAGTTGGAACGATCAGCTTGCCCTTCACGTAATTGAATACGTCATTGAGGTTGGTTCCGATACCACCCACCGCCACGGCGATAACGGCAGCGATCAGAGCCGCCAGCAAGCCGTATTCCAGTGCCGCTGCGCCGTCTTCGTCTGCTAGGAAGGCTTTGGTTTTGTTCAAGAGGAATTGCATGAGGTCTCTCCAAAATGAAAAAGTGAACCGTCGAGGTGAGCCGAGCATCCGAATCCCATGAACTCAGGGGGTGATCATCGCCCAGCTCTCTGACAAATGTTGTAAATTTGTCATTGATCGCAGTGTACGTAGCTTCGGAGACTCAGCGATATAGTGCAAATGCACTAATTAATGTGTCTTTTTATTAACAACCGATGGTGCAAACAGGTGAACGCCGCTTCTGCTCCCAAACCTCAAGTCACGCCAAATTTGATTTAGAGCAATCCCTACAAACCGCCGCAACAAAATTGCGAGCGACAATCGGGGCTTGTGCAACCGGGACTGACTATGAAATCCACTGAATTACGCCGTACGCAAACCTCCCCGGCGGAACCGCAGATACGCGAAGTGCAGCGTCGCGGTGCCAAGTCCACACCAACCGCCACCCCCGACGACAAGCCCTACACAGACCCGGTCTGCGGCATGAAAGCGGCGGCCAATCCCGAGAAGTCAGCCGTGCACGCAGGCCAGACCTACTATTTCTGCAGCACCGGTTGCGTGCGCAAATTCAATGCCGATCCGATGCGCTACCTGTCGCCGGAGCGAAAAAACGAAACCACAGGCCCAGTCGACGCGATCTATACCTGCCCGATGGATCCGGAAATCAAACAGATAGGTCCCGGTAGCTGCCCCATCTGCGGCATGGCACTCGAGCCCATGCTTGCAACAATGGAAGAAGACACCACCGAACTTGATGACATGACACGCCGCTTCTGGTTCAGTCTTGCGCTGTCACTGCCACTTCTGTTCTTGAGCATGAGTGAATTGATCGGTATCGACAGCGCCGCACTCATTGGTCACACCACACATGCCTGGCTGCAGGGTCTGCTCGCGACGCCTGTCGTGTTCTGGTTCGGCTGGCCATTTCTCGAGCGCGGCGCACGCTCATTCAAGAGCGGCCATCTCAATATGTTCAGCCTGATTGCGATGGGTGTCATGGCAGCCTGGCTCTTCAGTGCGATCGGACTGCTCTTTCCTGAGTCGCTGCCCGACGCATTCCGCATGCACGGCATGGCACCGCTGTATTTCGAAGCGGCTGCAGTGATTGTGTCGCTGGTATTGGTCGGACAAGTAATGGAATTGCGCGCCCGATCCCGAACGAATGCGGCAGTGAAGTCGCTGCTCGCGCTGACGCCAGCGACCGCCATCAAAATTGCTTCTGATGGCAGTGAGCGCGAAGTGTCACTGGATCAGGTACAGATCGGTGATCTGCTGCGCGTTCGGCCCGGCAGCAACATACCTGTTGATGGTGTCATTACCGAGGGCGAGTCCACGGTCGACGAATCCATGCTAACGGGTGAAGCCATACCTGTTCAAAAACTCGCCGGCAGCAAAGCTGTTGCAGGCTCGGTCAATCAGCACGGTGCCTTTGTGATGCGCGCTGAAAAAATCGGTGCAGATACCTTGCTCGCGCAAATCGTCCAATTAGTAAATCAAGCCGGACGCTCGCGTGCACCAATACAAAAGCTGGCAGATCGTGTGTCGGGTTGGTTTGTACCGACAGTCATCGCCGCTGCCGCGCTGTCTTTCGTGGTGTGGGCGATCGTGGGACCTGCACCGGGTCTGGCGAACGGGCTGGTAGCAGCGGTGTCGGTACTCATCATTGCCTGTCCGTGCGCGCTGGGGCTGGCGACACCGATCTCGATCATGGTCGGTATCGGCCGTGGTGCACGCGAAGGCGTCCTGATCAAGGATGCCGAAGCACTGGAACTGATGGAAAAAGTCGATACGCTCATCGTCGACAAAACAGGAACGCTCACCGAAGGCGCGCCCAAGGTTCAACAGATCGTCGCCGCTGAAGGTTTCGCGCGCGCCGATGTGCTGGTACTCGCGGCGGCACTGGAGAACATGAGCGAGCATCCACTGGCACACGCAATCCTCGCGCATCTGAGAGCGCAGAATCTCCCCGTTTTGCCGGCAACTGGTTTCAGCGCTATTACCGGCAAAGGGGTGCGCGGCAGCATAGATGGCAATACGGTCCTGCTGGGCAATGCGCTGCTGATGAAGGAAGCCAGCATCGACATCAGGGCACTCGCCATCAAAGCCGATGAATTACGCGCGATGGGGCATACGGTGATGTTTGTCGCAGTCGGGAATAGATTTGCGGGAATGATCAGCGTGGCCGACACCATCAAACCGGAAACTCGCGAAGCGATATGTCAGCTACATAAGGAAGGTGTAGAGATCGTGATGCTGACGGGTGACAATGCAAAGACTGCACGTGCTGTCGCTGCAGAACTCGGCATCGATGCGGTACACGCAGACGTTCTGCCTGAGGAGAAGTATCGTCATGTGCAGACATTGCAGCAACAAGGAAAAATCGTTGCCATGGCAGGTGACGGTATCAATGATGCACCGGCATTGGCAGAAGCCAGCGTGGGCATTGCGATGGGTACCGGTACCGACATCGCCATGAACAGCGCTCGCATCGTATTGGTCAAAGGGGATTTGCGCGGCATCGTCAAGGCAAGGCAACTGTCTCGCGCGACCATGCGCAATATTCGGCAGAATCTTTTCTTTGCCTTCGTTTACAACTTTGTCGGCGTACCAATAGCTGCCGGTATTTTGTATCCTTGGCTAGGCCTGCTGCTCTCGCCCATGATCGCGAGCGCAGCGATGAGCTTGTCTTCGGTGTCGGTCATTGCCAATGCACTGCGCTTGCGACAGGCCACGCTCCGAGCCTAGAGGAGACCTGTCGATGCCGGGCGGCGCGTCCTACGTGCCACCGAAGGAACGAATGGCAGATTGAACTTCAGCCTGCCTTCTCGGCCAACTTGCGCAATACAAATCCTGCAGCAACAAAACCAAAGCTCGCGGTCACAACCACGGCGGAGCCATAGCCTGCACAATTGAGCCCGGTAAGGCCGGGCGCATCCTCATCGGTTGCACACAATTCCGGATGACGCAGCGGCTCGGTGGAATACACGGCATCGATACCGAATTTATTTTTCGTGCCGCGCGGGAAGCCATGATGTGCGCGCAAGCGCTTGCGAACGCGCGCGAGCAGCGGTTCCTGCTCGGTACGAGATAAATCCACAACTGCGATTCGGGTAGGGTCAATCTGCCCGCCCGCACTGCCTATTGTGACCAGGGGTATCTGGTGCGCACGACAGTGCACCACCAATGCGGTCTTTGCTCGGGCATTATCGATCGCGTCAATCACATAATCAAAACGACCCGGCACGATCAGGCTGGCGAGATTGTCTTCAGTGACAAAATCCTCGATCTCGTTGACGCGACAAAAGGGGTTGATCTGCGCGATACGCTCGCCGAGTGCGCTGACCTTGGCCTTGCCCAGCGTGTCAGTGAGTGCATGAAGCTGACGATTCACATTCGATTCCGCCAGATGGTCCAGATCAATCAGCGTGATCTGCCCGATGGCACTGCGCGCAAGCGCCTCTACCGCCCAGGACCCTACGCCGCCTACCCCGATGACACAGACATGGGCATTGCGAAATGCGGCCAGCGCCGCATCGCCGTACAAACGCGCAATGCCGCCGAAGCGCCGCTCGAAATCGATGTCGGTGGCATTTGCATCAGAAAGAGGAAGAACACTGGCCATCCCCGCATTTTAACGGACAGAGAGGCCGGCACTCACTTAAACTAGAGGCCCTTGGCTCTGATTCTGCGAATCTGTGCGTCGTCCTTCTCCCCTGCTGATGCTGATTGGTGTTGCCGTGACTGCCCACGTGGCACTGGCCGCTGCGCGCGTTACCACAGCGCTGTATGCGCTCTCGCTGCATGCTTCCGAGTTCACCGTTGGGACACTGGTTGCGCTGTTTGCCTTCTTTCCGATGTTCCTTGCTGTGCCTATGGGGCGGGTCATCGATCGTATTGGCGTGCGTCGTCCGCTGATGGCGGGCTGTGCGCTTGCTTCGGTCGGCGTGACCTTGGCGGCGACGATACATGGGCTGGGAATCTTGTACGTGGCCGTCGTACTGATCGGTACCGGTTTCATGGCGATCTTCATCGGCACGCAGCATGCAGTGGGTACGCTATCGGCGCCAGACCAGCGGGCCGCCAACTTCAGCCGTCTGTCACTGGGGTTTTCCGTCTCGGCATTCACGGGTCCGCTGATTGCCGGCTTTGCGATCGATCACGCGCACTACTCTGTCGCCTATCTGATCTGCGGTGCATTTACGCTGACTGCTTTCACTCTGGCAGCAAGTGGCGCTCTGCGCGATCTGCCACTGCATAGCGCGCATGCCAGTCCACGCCAAGGCAGTGCTTTTCAAATGCTGCTCGATCCTGAAATGCGGCGCATTTATATCGTCGGCATTCTGCTGGCCGCCGCCTGGGATCTGTTTACCTTTGTGACGCCGATTCGTGGTTCCCAGCTGGGTTTTTCCGCTTCAACCATCGGCATGATCCTGGCCACGTTTTCAGCGGCGACTTTTATGGTGCGGCTAGCCATGCCCCATATCGTTCAGCGTTTCAAGGAATGGCAAATTCTCACGGGTGCATTGTCGGCGGCAACGGCATGTTATTTCTTGTTTCCATTCATGCAGCAACCTCTCGCGATGGCCCTTGCCGCCGCAGGTCTGGGCCTTGCGCTGGGAACGGGTCAACCAAATGTACTGGCGCTGCTGCATCACAATGCACCTGCGGGTCGGGGTGCGGAAGCGATTGGCATACGGGCGACCATCGGTAATGCCAGTGCGGTCATGCTGCCGATCGCGTTTGGCGCGGCCGGCACAGCATTGGGACAATTTGCCGTATTCTGGGGGCTGGCTGCGATCATTGCGTGCGGCGTACCACTGGCAGCTCGCAAGGCATTCAAGCGCTTTGATTCGCCTTCATAGCCCCTCTTGATTGATTTACTTTTTCAACCTACACGCTCATTACCATGTCCATCGCTGATCTTCGCCGCGACTACAGTCAGGCCACGCTCTCCGAACACGAAGTCGATCCTGATCCCATCATCCAGTTTGGTCACTGGTTTCAGGAGACGTTGTCGGCTGAACTACCCGAGCCGAATGCGATGAGTCTGGCCACGGTTGGCAGTAACGGCAGACCATCGTTGCGTATCGTTCTGCTCAAAGATTTTGATGCGCGCGGCTTTACCTGGTACACCAATTATCAGAGCCGCAAAGGGGATGATCTGCTGCAAAATCCTCAGGCAGCACTCACATTCCACTGGGTCGAACTGGAACGTCAGGTCCGTATCGAAGGCCGCGTCGAACGTGTGGACCCTGCCGAGAGCGATGCCTATTTCCAGATTCGGCCGATCAAGAGTCGGCTGGGTGCAATCGCATCAATGCAAAGCCAACCGATCGATAGTCGAGAATCACTGGAAAAAAAATTCGACGAAGCCGGCGCAGAATTCGGCGACAACCCACCACGCCCTGCCCACTGGGGAGGCTATCGGCTAACGCCTGACTGGATGGAATTCTGGCAAGGCAGACGCTCGCGACTGCATGATCGCGTGGTCTACACGCGTGGTGTTCATGGGGAGTGGATACGGCAGCGACTGCAACCATAAATCAAATCGTAAGCGCGGGGGGGGTACAGGTGGCCCGCACTCACTTTGTAGTCATGATGGTGGTTCAGAACTTTAAAATTGGTGATCAATAAAAATCGTCTTCTCGCTGATGTCGGATCGCGAGTATCGTGACGCTGCCCTTATCATCAATTTCAAACAAGGCCACATAGCCGGCAACCCCGAAAGGGATGACTAATTCCCTCACAAATGGATTGTCGGTGATGGCCTTTCGACATGACCAGGGAAATTCAGTCAGGAAGTCGATACCTCTCACGATCTCCCTTCTAGCCCGCCTCGCCGCTGCCAAATCACGCGCAGCCAGAAATTTAAAAAGTCGTGTCAGATCTTCTTTAGCCTCTCTGGTAAACCTGACTCGAAAACTCATTTGCCGTGCTTTTGTTGTGCAATGGTCAGCACATTATCTAGCTCAGCCAATACTTGCTCAGCGGTGTAGTACTCGCCAGAGTTTCTGGCAGATTCAGCGGACCGCAACCCACGCTCTATAAACTCCTGCTGAAGATTACGGCGTTGTACTTGCTGTCGTATCGATTGCTCTACAAAGCCAGATAGAGTCTCACCGTCGCGCAAAACTTTTTCAGCAGCCTGTCGCAACTCAGGATCAACCCTCACGGAAGGAAAAGTGGCAGATTTCATAGGCGTCTCCGCTGCATCGCAATTGCAATGCATTATGCGCTAATTGTGCCCCGCGAACAAGCCGACATGCCACCAAAATCCGATAAACCTCGATACCCCCGTTGTTATCAGCCTCGCCACCCTGAATAACGGAAAAGTCGTTGCTACTTTAATCAGCATCAAACCAAAACTCGCAGAGGCAAACCATTATGTTTCCCTACGGGAGGTGTGATGTTCTGGGAAAAAAGACTCGCGTCGTGGATCAGCAGCATGCGCAGCCAACCTGCGCTGCCTCTGCGTGTGCAATTGTGGAATGGCCAACACTTTGATTTGTCGCCACGCGCACCGGAAGTCACCATCCGTGTGCCGCGCCCGTCGGCGCTCGCCTACCTGCTCAATCCTTCACTGGCCAATCTGGGGCGTGCCTATGTAGAAGGCAAGCTGGAGGTTGAAGGTCACCTAAGAGCGGTTATTGATGTCGCCAATACGCTCGCACATCGCGCACTCAATACAAAAACAGTTTGGACAAACCGTTGGCTGGGGCCGTTATCCCATACCCGACACGAAGATGCAGCCGCGGTCGCTTATCACTATGATGTGTCGAATGCGTTCTACGCTGCCTTCCTTGATCCGGGCATGGTTTACTCCTGTGCTTATTTCGACGCCGATGATCAAGATCTCGCGACAGCCCAACTGAGAAAGATTGATCACATACTGACCAAGATTCGCGTACGACCTGGAGACAGACTGCTGGATATTGGTTGCGGCTGGGGCTCGCTGGTCATGCGTGCAGCAGAAAAATTCGGCGCGCAATGTACCGGAATCACGCTCTCCAGGAATCAGTACGAACTGGCCACTGAACGCATTCGTGCAGCAGGCTTGTCGGACAAGATCAGCATACGACTGGAAGACTATCGTGACGTCAGCGGACAATACGACCGGATTACCAGCGTGGGCATGTTCGAGCATGTGGGCTTGAAAAATCTGTCACTCTATTTTTCAACCATTGGCAAACTTCTGAGTGATGATGGTCTGGCGATGAATCACGGCATTACCACGACGGATATCCTGGAAGGAAACGCTCGCTATGGTGCAGGTGATTTCATCAATACCTATGTTTTCCCCCAAGGCGAGCTGCCACATATAGGCACAGTACTCAAAACCATGCAGGAAGGTGGCCTTGAAACACTGGATGTAGAAAATCTGCGGCGTCACTATGCGCGCACATGCAACCTGTGGGCAGAAAATTTTGAACGCAATGCCACGCACATACGTTCATTGGTAGATGAACGACGTTATCGTATCTGGCGCATTTATCTGGCAGGTTGTGCCCATGCGTTCCAGTTTGACTGGATCAGCTTGTATCAGGTGGTATGCGCCAAATCGGGGCGGGACGCGAATGGCATCGAATGGTCCAGACAGTACATGTATTCGAGTACCTGATTCAGCCTTTCTTTGCCCTTGATGCGAACACTTGCCTGAATTTCGATACTTTCGGCGCCACCACGAATGCGCAATACGATTGCATGGGATGATTGAGAAAGTAATTTTGATGATAGTCCTCGGCGGGATAAAAAACCGGCGCTTCCTGTAATTCGGTGACGATAGGCGCATCCCATACATGCGCCATGGCAGCAATAACCTCTTTGGCAGTCGTCATTTGCTCTGCTGAATGCGTGTAAATCACTGAGCGGTACTGCGTTCCCACATCATTGCCCTGACGATTGAGCGTGGTCGGGTCATGAATCGTGAAAAAAATCTCGAGCAGATCACGGTAGCTGACGACAGTGTTATCGAAGTGCATGCGTATCACCTCAGCGTGACCGGTATTGCCCTCGCAGATTTGCTCATAGGTCGGATCGGGATTGCGACCTCCGCTATAACCTGACTCTACCTTCTCTACACCTATCAGCTGCTGGTACACGGCTTCCGTACACCAGAAGCAGCCACCACCGAGCGTTGCTATTTCCATCGTCATGTGATTCTCCTGTTCATGAGCCGGTACGCAGGTGATTACCTTTTGTATCGGTGGCAGCAAATATCAGTTCCCTTGCCGCGTGCAGGGCAGGAAAAATAATGCTGGTCAGTGTGTGCAAAGAAAAAATCTGCTCACCAACGTGGACAGATCGAACCTCAGGGGCCATGGCGCTCAGCAAATGATCGATGGAGATTGGCTGCAGATCACCCTGCTCGGATTTCAGCAGCAGCTGCGCGCTGGAGGAAACTTCGTCCACACACTGCGGCTCATAATGACACCAGTCTTCCAGCAAAAGCTGCAATGGCTGAGATTTGATGGCGTCAATAGCAATGCCGTCATCGTGAAGGACCAGTGAAACCGGGCGATCGTTCAATGCGGATTGAACGATTTCGGGTGCGAGCGCCTCGAGGGGCAACAGCGAAACATCCAGACGCAAGAGTGCGAAATACAGTATCAGCGCATCAGGATGACCACGGCCCACATAGGCCACGACATCGCCCTGCCGCACACCCCACTCGCCCTGCAGCCGTGCACAGGCCCGCTCAATGCGGGACCAGAACCGGCGGTAGGTGATGACGCGGGTGGGCAAGACGTAGGCCACGGCGTCGGAGTGCGCCTGAGCCTGACGCTGGAGTAAAGCAAGCATGTTGGTGAAGTTATCAGCTGGACAGCGCATTGTAAGTAAAAAACCGGAGATTTTCTCTAGCGAAGCGCTGATTAAATAAATGCAGAAATTTTTGTGGCAAGATCAATGGAGCCAAGACATTGATTTTATGGATCCCCGCGTCGCACGGCTGTGCCGGCTCGCCATAAAACGCAGATTTATCCAGCGTCTCCCCGGAGAAAACTCGTTTTCGACTTTTTAGGCATAATCCGACATTACTTCCCAAATTGCGCTCATGACCCCACCTGCTATGGCGACCCAAGCCACGACCGCCGCCCTGCCCGAATTTGACGAACGCCATTTCCGCAGCGCCCTCTCGCAATTTGCGACCGGCGTTACCGTCATCACCACCCGCGATGAAAATGGCGGCTTCTTCGGCATGACCGCCAGCTCCTTCAATTCGGTATCGCTGAACCCGCCGCTGGTGCTGTGGAGCTTGTCCGCACAGTCGCGAGGTGTACGACTGTTCCAGGGCAATTCGCATTATGTAATCAACGTACTGGCAAGTGACCAGGCGCATCTCGCCGAGCGATTTGCCAGCCGGGTTGAAGATCGTTTTGAGGGCGTGGGATTCGATCTGTCATCGACAGGTCTGCCCATATTGCACGGCGTTGCCGCCTGGTTCGAATGCCACAATCGCAGTCGACATGCAGAAGGTGATCACTTTATTTTGGTGGGTGAAGTCGAGCGCTGTGCGTATGAAACCAAGCCGAGTCTGGTGTTTCATGGCAGTCGCTTTTCGCGGGTTGCCGAAATCGATTGAGAACGACAGATCTGATTAGTCTCGTCTCTCTTTTTCTCAAAGTCATCAAGCTAACAATTACACACGCTGGATCCCAGCTTCTTTCCTTGCAGGTCGTCGAAAATTATTTAAGCTTGCTTACACACCTAAAGCAAGCGCTCCAACACCCCCGCCGAATCAAACGCCGCACGACGCAAACGATCGTTCACGCCCTGCCAGCGTTCATCTTGCGGCGGCTGTTCGACCAGAATGAGTTCACAGGATTTCGCATCCAGTGTACGCAAGGTGGCGTACAAAGCATGTGCATAGGCTTGCGGATCAGCACTCAGAGGCAAGCGCACTGCGGCCTCTGAATGCGCAGCACCTTGCGTGTAATACATCAGTGCAAAACGCCGCTTCCGTGCTGAAAGGCGCTGCACAATTTGCGGCAATTGCTCCGTAATGACCAGTGCCAGCGGTGTGTTGGGCGCATAGTGGGCATCGAGACTGCCCGATACACGAGGCGCCGCGCGATCCGGCATTGCCGGCATATCACCCAACACTTCAGCGATCTGCGCGGCACTGATGCGACCCGGTCGCAGCAGCACAGCACCCTGCGTATCCAGTCGAGAGAGGTCGATGATGGTGGATTCAATACCGACCTCACTCTGTCCACCATCGAGCACACACGCCAGCGGACTGTCGCCCATAGGTCCAAATTCATCGAGCACATGCTGCGCGGTGGTCGGACTCACATGACCGAAACGATTGGCTGAAGGACCTGCGATACCACCCTGTCCATTTTTGAATGCCGCGAGCAATGCCTGCGCCACTGGATGCGAGGGACAACGCAAGCCTATCGAATCCTGCCCGCCTGCCACCACCGACGGCACGTGCGAGGCACGCGGCAGAATCAGCGTGAGCGGTCCGGGCCAGAAGGCATCGATCAGTTGTCTTGCCTGCAAAGGCACTTCGCGCGCCCAGTGTTGAAGATCCGCGTTGCGAGCGACATGGACAATCAATGGATGATCGGCCGGCCGACCCTTGGCCGCAAAAATCGCACGCACTGCATCAGGATTTTCTGCATCGGCCCCGAGTCCGTATACCGTTTCAGTGGGAAACGCGACCAGCTTGCCCTCTGCCAGCAAGGCCGCAGCAGCGCGTATGGTGTCTGCATCAGGATGCAAATCAGAATTCATGAAGCACAAATCAGGTCGGCAGGCCGAGCAGCTTGCAGGCGGCGTGCAAGCTCGCTTGTGCTTGAGCTAGCGTAGGCGCCACGAAACTCACATGACCCATCTTGCGGCCCGGCCGCGGATCATCCTTGCCATACAAATGCAAATTAGCGCCGGGCAAAGCCAGCAGCTGATCCCATGCAGGCTCGACTGCACTACTGCTGCCATTGGCAAACCACAAATCGCCCAAAATATTGAGCATCACCGCTGGCGAATGCTGACGCGGATCACCCAGGGGCAGTCGTGCCATCGCGCGCACCTGCTGTGCAAATTGACTGGTGACACAGGCATCAATCGTGTAATGACCACTATTGTGCGGCCGCGGTGCCATTTCATTGACGACCAGCGCGCCATCTTTCAACACAAAAAACTCGATGCAAAGTACACCTACATAATTCAGCTGCCCGATGATTTCCAGCGCTGCTGCCTGCGCGCGTGCAGCGCAATCCACCGTCACATTCGGACCCGGTACCGTGGTGGTAAACAAAATGCCATCGCGATGAACGTTTTCGGCAATGGGATACACCACTGCGTCTCCGTCGGCACCCCGCGCAGCGAGCACTGACACTTCGTAAGCCAGCGGCAGCATTTTCTCCAGCACGCAGACCACGCCGCGCAGATTCTCGAAGGCTGCTTTTGTTTCAGCACGCGAGCCAACTTTGATCTGACCCTTGCCGTCGTAACCCAGACGCGCTGTTTTCAATATGCCGGGGAAGAGCGATTCATCAATGCTATCGATATCGGCCAGACAGGTGATCGCATGATGCGGCGCAGGCAGTACGCCCGAATTACGTGCGCAATCGGTAAAGAATTTTTTTTCAGCGAGTCTGTCCTGAGCGACAGAGACACAATCTGCACTGGGTGCGACGAAGCTATGTTCCGCCAAGGTAGCAAGACTTTGTGCAGGTACGTTTTCAAATTCAGTCGTCACCGCGACGCACTGCTCGCCCAACTCGGCGAGTGCTGCAGCATCGGTATAGCCAGCGCACAGCAAATGGTCAGCTGCATGACCGGCCGGGCACTCGCTGGCGGGCTCCAGCACGGCGACTTTATAGCCCATCGCCTGAGCCGCATGTGCAAACATGCGACCGAGCTGACCGCCACCCATCACACCCAGCCAAGTGGATGGTGAGGCTTGCGGTTTGAAAGATGTCGCTGAGGAAGTGACTTTGCTCATTCAGGCAGTTTCATGGCCATGGCGGCCTTGGTTTGCTGTGCGCGGAATTGCAGCAGCTTTTCGGCGAGCGATACATCATCGGCTGCCAGCATCGCAACCGCTGCCAGTGCTGCATTCGCTGCACCCGCTTCGCCAATCGCAAAAGTCGATACCGGTATGCCTTTGGGCATTTGCACGATGGAGAGCAGCGAATCTTCACCGCGAAGATATTTGGAAGGCACCGGTACACCGAGCACGGGAACGATGGTTTGCGAGGCGATCATGCCGGGCAAATGGGCAGCACCACCGGCACCGGCGATGATGGCGCGCAGTCCGCGCTCGCGCGCCGCCTTTGCATAGTCGAACATCTGATCAGGCATGCGATGCGCGGACAAAACTTGCGCTTCGTGTTCGATACCGAATTCTTTCAGTATGCTCACGGCATGCTGCATCACATCCCAGTCGGACGAGGAACCCATCACCACGCCCACCAACGGTTGGTTTGCTGTGCTCATATCAATCCTTCAGATGATGACCGGTGAGGCGGTATAAGGCCTCACGGTACTTGGCACCGGTTTTTTCAATGACATCCGCCGGCAAGGCCGGCGCTGGTGCCGTCTTGTTCCAGTCTTTCAGCGTCTCGAGATAATCACGCACGAATTGCTTGTCGAATGAAGGTGGCGATCCACCCGGCGCATACGAATCCGCGGGCCAGAAACGCGATGAATCTGCAGTCAGCACTTCATCCATCAAATGCAGCACACCATTTTCATCCAGACCAAATTCGAATTTGGTATCCGCAATGATGATGCCCCGCGTCGCCGCATAATCAGCGGCAGTCTGGTACAGCTGTATGCTGATCTCGCGCATATGCGCCGCCAAAACCGGTCCGATGCGCTTTTCCATCTCGTCAAAGCTGATGTTTTCGTCATGCTCACCGATGTCCGCTTTCGCAGCTGGCGTGAATAAAGGCTCGGGAAGTTTTGCTGCCATTTGCAAGCCCGCAGGCAGCGGGATGCCGCACACGGCACCGGTCGCCTGATAATCTTTCCAGCCCGAGCCGATCAAATAACCGCGCACGACAGCTTCGACCAGAATCGGCTTCAGACGCTTTGCCACCACTGCGCGCCCACGCACCTGCTCTGCTTCGTCGGCAGACACTACCGATTCTGGCGCAATACCCGTCAAGTGATTAGGCACGACATGCGCGAGTTTGTCGAACCAGAAATCCGACATCTGATTGAGTACGCGGCCTTTGGCGGGAATGGGCTCGTTCATCACGACATCAAAGGCCGACAGACGATCGGAAGTGACGATCAAAATCTTGTCATCGCCAACAGCGTAGTTGTCGCGAACTTTGCCACGACCCAGTAGCGGTAGTGACTTGATGGTGGATTGGTAAAGACTGTTCATGGTTTATTTTTGGGTGGTGCTTCAATGGCGCCCTGTCGCAGCGCCCGTGGTGCTCACTAAATTCAGCACTGTTTTTTCACAACAAAAATACGGGATCCCGGCTTTCGCCGGGATGACGTTTTTAGATCTGTTGGCATCAACATCGTGATCACGGTCTGTGTCCGAATGACGTGTTAAGAACTGTCGACCTCACCATCGTCATCCCGGCGAAAGCCGGGATCCAGTGTCTTTTGTAACAACCCGCAGCAATTATCAGTTCACTACCTGCGACAACTCGCCCTTCTTGTACTTCTCCGCCATTTTCTCCAAGGCCAAAGGCTTGATTTTTCCAGCCTGACCTTCGCAACCGAACGACAGATAGCGAGCCTTCACAATCTTCATCGCCGCTTCCCGCGCTGGCTTCAGATAATCGCGCGGATCGAATTTCGACGGATTCTCGAACAAGTAACGACGCACCGCTGCGGTCATGGCCAGACGAATGTCGGTATCGATATTGATCTTGCGGACACCGTGACGTATGCCTTCCTGAATCTCTTCGACCGGCACGCCATAAGTTTCTTTCATGTCGCCACCGAACTGACGTATCTCGGCCAGCAATTCCTGCGGCACACTCGACGAGCCGTGCATGACCAGATGGGTATTCGGAATGCGCGCGTGAATTTCCTTGATGCGGTCAATCGCCAGAATATCGCCCGTCGGTTTGCGTGAAAACTTGTAGGCGCCATGGCTGGTGCCAATCGCAATCGCCAGCGCATCGCACTGGGTCTGACGAACGAAATCAGCTGCCTGACCGGCATCGGTGAGCAATTGCTCGCGCGTCATCGTACCCTCGGCACCATGACCATCTTCCTTGTCACCCTTCATGGTTTCCAGTGATCCCAACACGCCGAGTTCCGCTTCGACGGTCACACCAATCGCATGAGAGAAATCCACGACGCGACGCGATACTTCCACGTTGTATTCATAACTGGCCACAGACTTGCCGTCTTCTTCCAGCGAGCCATCCATCATCACTGATGAAAAACCCGAGCGTATCGCCGCCATGCAGACGGCTGGCGACTGGCCATGATCCTGATGCATCACGATGGGAATGTGTGGATAAGCTTCAACTGCTGCAGAAATCAGATGACGCAAAAAAGCTTCACCGGCATATTTGCGCGCACCGGCCGAGGCTTGCATGATCACGGGTGCGCCGACTTCGTCAGCAGCTGCCATGATCGCTGACACTTGCTCAAGATTATTGACATTAAACGCCGGCAAACCATAAGCATTTTCTGCGGCATGGTCGAGTAGCTGGCGCATTGAAACGAGAGGCATGTTCAGAATCTCCGGAAATGAAAATTATCGTTCACCAATCTTCGTGATTTTCAGGGCATTGGTACCACCAACCTGCCCCATGGGCTCGCCCCAGGTCACGACGATCATGTCATTTTTGCTTGCCAGCTTTTTAGCGACCAGCAAGGCCTCCACATCAGCGAGCACTTTTTCGCGATCTGCGGAGGACGTCTTCAGTTGCAAGGTGTGGACGTTGCGGTAGAGCGCGAGCTTGCGCTGCGTAGCGAGACTCGGTGTCATCGCATAAATGGGCATACCGATGTTGTGGCGACTCATCCACAGCGGCGTCGAACCGGATTCGGTCAGCGCGACAATCGCAGCCGCCTGCAGGTGATAGGCTGTAAACAAGGCTCCGTAAGCAATCGATTGATCGATGCGCGTAAAGGTCACATTCAGAAAATCTGCATCAAGCGACAGATGCTCCGACTTCTCGGCTTCGGCACATACGGCCACCATGGTCTCCACGGTTTCAACCGGATATTTGCCCGCCGCAGTTTCTGCCGAGGTCATCACCGCATCCGTACCATCGAGCACCGCATTGGCAACGTCGGAGACTTCTGCACGGGTAGGTATTGCATTCTGAATCATGGATTCCATCATCTGCGTGGCAGTGATGACCAGTTTGTTACTGGCGCGCGCCATGCGAATCATGCGTTTTTGCAGAGCAGGTACCGCAGCATTACCGACTTCCACTGCCAGATCGCCGCGTGCGACCATGATGCCGTCGGAAGCGTCGAGAATTTCCTGCAGGCGCGGAATCGCTTCGGCACGCTCGATCTTGGCGATCATCTGTGGCTTGCAGCCATGCGCCTCACCGGCGATATTGGCCAGCTGACGCGCCATTTCCATGTCAGTTGCGTTTTTGGGGAATGACACCGCAACGAAATCGGCACCCAGACGCATCGCAGTCTTGATGTCTTCCATGTCTTTCGCCGTCAGTGCCGGCGCAGACAAGCCTCCGCCCTGACGATTGATGCCTTTGTTATTGGACAGCTCGCCACCGATTTTCACGGTGGTGTGGATTTCACTGCCTTTCACGTGGGTGACAACCAGCACAATCAAACCATCATTGAGCAACAACACATCATCTGGCTTGAGATCGTTTGGCAATTCTTTGTAGTCGAGACCAGCGCGATGTTGATCGCCCATCTCGCACTGCGCATCCAGAATGAATTTTTCGCCTTTGACGAGCTCGATCTTGCCGTCCTTGAATTTGCCGACCCGGATTTTTGGTCCCTGCAAATCCGCCATGATGGCGATCTCGCGACCGCAAGCGGCAGCAGCATCGCGCACCATCTGCGCCCGCGCGACATGATCTTCCGCAGTGCCGTGCGAAAAATTGAGACGCACCACATCAACACCTGCTTCGATCATGCGCTTGAGGATGTCCGGCGTATTGGAGGCCGGGCCGATAGTGGCGACGATCTTGGTGGCGCGAGTTTTCATCAGGGGATCTTTATTGTGCGCGCTGCTCGAGTATTTCGACAGCCGGGAGTACCTTACCTTCGAGGAATTCGAGGAAAGCCCCGCCGCCGGTAGAGATATAACCCACCTTGTCGGCAATACCGTATTTGGCGATGGCTGCCAGCGTGTCACCACCACCCGCAATCGAGAAACCACCGGAACGGGCAATCGCCATTGCCAGTGTGTGAGTGCCGTGACCGAACTGATCGAATTCGAACACACCGACCGGGCCATTCCAGACAATGGTGCCGGCGTCGAGCAATTGCGCTGCGAGCACGTCGGCGGTCTTGGGACCGATATCGAGAATCATGTCATCGGCGGCTACCCCGTGTACCGATTTCACTGTGGCGACTGCGCTTGGCGAGAACTCGGTTGCGCACACCACATCCGTAGGAATAGGTACGGTGGCACCACGTGCGGCCATCATGTCGATGATGGCTTTGGCTTCGCCAACCAGATCAGGCTCGGCGAGCGATTTGCCTATGGGCAGACCGGCCGCCAGCATGAAGGTATTGGCGATACCGCCACCGACAATCAGTCGGTCGACTTTGGCCGCCAGCGATTTGAGAATGGTGAGCTTGGTCGATACCTTGGATCCGGCAACGATGGCTGCGAGTGGCTTGGCGGGTTGATTCAGCGCCTTGCCCAGCGCATCAAGCTCGGCTGCCAGCAAGGGGCCGGCACAGGCAATGGGCGCGAACTTTGCAATGCCGTGCGTGGTGGCTTCTGCCCGATGTGCCGTACCAAAGGCATCGTTGACATAGACATCGCACAGCGCTGCCATTTTCTTTGCGAGCTCATCGCTGTTCTTCTTCTCGCCGACGTTGACACGGCAATTCTCCAGCATCACGACCTCGCCGGGAGCCACCGATACGCCATCCACCCAATGCTGTTTGAGCGCGACTGGCTTGCCCAGCAACTCGGACAGACGCTGGGCCACGGGGGCGAGTGTGTCTTCTGCCTTGAGCTCACCCTCGGTAGGACGACCAAGATGAGAAGTGACCATCACCGCAGCACCAGCCTTGAGCGCCGCCTGTATGGCGGGAACAGATGCGCGAATCCGAGTGTCCTCGGTGATATGGCCTGCGTCATCCTGCGGCACGTTCATGTCGGCGCGGATAAAAACGCGTTTGCCCTGTAGTTTGTTCTGGTCGACGAGATCACTGAGTCGGTTGAATCGCATGTCGGATTCCTCTGGTGGGAGTGGCTTTGGGAAAGCCGGCTATTTTACCGCAGGCTACCCGCGCAGAGACCGTTGCCAGACCGGCATTGCGCTATGCCCAGACCCTGTTCAGCTGACAAGGCGCAGCAAGGTAAAACAGGCCATGCCAAAGACCAGGGTGCCCAACAAATGACGGGTCTTGAGGAAAAACAGCACAGCAGCCATACCCGACAGCAGGCGGATGTTTTTCCAGGGTTCGACCAGAACGCCGCCCGAGAGCAGCAGGTCGGGCGCCAGAATCGCGGCCAGCGCCACCGCCGGCACAAAACTCAGCGCATGTTGCAGCCATTCGGGCATGCGCACGGCATGGGCAAACAGAAAGAAAAACCCGCGCCCCACCACGGTGCCGATCGTCATCAGCACAACCAGCAGTAAAAATTCCTGATTACTCATGAGGCGGTTCCGATCTGGCCACTGAGGCACGCTGGGCGATCAGTCGATCGGCGGCGACCGCTGCGGCTATCCCCAACACCATCGCCACCAGCAAGCCCAGTCGGTAAGGCAGGCCAACGCTCATGATGGACACGACGCTGGCCACCACCACGCCGATCAAGGTGGGTCGGTTGGCAACCAGAGGCACGGTGATCGCCAGCAGCGCGACCGTCCCTGCAAAACCTATCCCCCAGCTGGCGGGAATCTGGCTCGCCAGCAGGATGCCAGCCACCGTGCCTGCCTGCCACGCGGTCCAGTTGGGCATTGCCAGCCCTTTGAAATAGGCGACTTTCCCGGTGGTTTTGCCCAGCGTGTGTGCGGGGTAGCGCTGAGGGAAAAAGGCCATCATCACATCGACGTTGAAATAGCCATACCAAAGCCGCTGATACCAGGGCAAATGGGCGAAATGCGGGCCAATCACCGCGCTGAAAATCACGAAGCGCAAGTTGACCATGAACCCCGTAAACACAATCACCCCCAGAGGTACGCTAGCGGAGATCAGCGGCAAGACTGCCAGTTGCGCGGAGCCGGCGTACACAGTCAGCGTCATCAGCAACGCCTGCCAAATCGTCAGCCCTGCCTGGACCATGGCCATGCCCGTCACCGTGCCCCAGGCAAACAGGCCGGGCATGGTTTGCAGGCTGACGCGCACCCCGTCCCAGAACGCTGCGCGTTCACGTTCCGCTGCTTCAGTCGGGATGGGATTCATGAAAAGTGATTAAAAATTCAGCAGCCAGGGCTGACGGATAATCCGACATTGTAACGAGGGCGAGGCAGAGAAAGGCACGGCCGGATGGTGAAACTGGATCGCTTCGCGCCCCGCCGCTCTGGCAAAACAGGCGGTCTGCGAGCTTTTCTCAGCCAGAAAAGACCCGGTTCTGTTTCATCGACGCTTTGCTGACAAGCCGCCATTGGGGTAACGGCAGAGGCGCTGAATCCGTTAAAATCATTGTTTTGCGATATTGACGGGAGAATGTTTCATGTCCATGGCTGACCGCGACGGCAAGATCTGGAAAGACGGCCATATGATCGAATGGCGCGATGCCACTCTGCATATGCTGACCCACAGCCTGCACTATGGCATGGCGATTTTCGAAGGTGTACGCGCCTACAAAACCGTCGATGGCACTGCGATTTTTCGCCTGAAAGAACACACGCAGCGCTTGTTCAATTCTGCAAAAATCTTTCAGATGCAGCTTCCGCATGACATGGAAACGCTGATGACAGCGCAACGCGAAGTCGTGCGTGCCAACAAGCTGGAGTCCTGCTATATCCGCCCGCTAGCCTGGATAGGCTCGGAAAAAATGGGTGTCTCGGCACGCGGCAATACGATTCATGTCTCAATCGCTGCCTGGCCCTGGGGCGCTTATCTGGGCGAGGAAGGCCTGGCCAAAGGCATACGCGTCAAAACCTCTTCATTTACCCGCCACCACGTGAACGTGTCCATGGTGCGCGCAAAAGCCAGTGGCTATTACATCAACTCGATTCTCGCAAATCAGGAAGTCACTGCCGAGGGTTACGATGAGGCGCTGCTGCTGGACACTGAAGGTTATGTCTCCGAGGGCGCTGGCGAGAATGTCTTTATCGTCAAAGCCGGGAAGATTTATACACCCGATCTGGCGAGCTGCCTCGATGGCATTACCCGCGATTCCGTGCTCACCATGGCGCGCGATCTGGGTATCGAAGTCATCGAAAAGCGCATCACGCGCGACGAAATTTATTGTTCCGATGAAGCCTTCTTCACAGGTACCGCTGCCGAAGTCACACCGATTCGCGAACTCGACAATCGTACGATTGGTATCGGCAGCCGTGGACCCGTCACTGAAAAACTGCAATCGCTTTTCTTTGACGTTGTGGGCGGCAAGTCGGCAAAATACAAGCATTGGCTGACACCCGTCTGATCAAAGGATGAACGAATGACACAGTCCTCCTCGGTTGTGGAACTTGACAGTCCGGATCTGCCGGCCTACTGCCCTAACAAGGCGATGCCGGCTTGGTCCTCGCATCCGCGCGTATTCCTGGATTTTAATGATCAGGGTCGTGCAAAATGTCCTTATTGCAGCACCCAATATCAGCTCAAGCCCGGCGCGCACGCTCACGGACACTGATAGCGACGAGATCTGGCAGCCGTGGCATGGGTGGCCACGCTGCCCTGCATAAAAAAACGATACGCTGCCCATGCCCAGTCCGATTCGAATTTTCGCCACTGCTGATGATGTAGAGCATGCGTTCTACGATGCCATTGCACGCGCAGATCTTGACAGCCTCATGGCGCTGTGGGCTGATGACGATGAAATCAGTTGTGTGCACCCCGGCGCACCCCGCCTTCAGGGACATGCCGCGATTCGCGAATCATGGGAACTGATTTTCGAACGCGGCCCCGTACACATCCGTCCGCGTCATTTGCACGTCAGCCAGAATATGAGCAGCGCTGTTCACAGCCTGATCGAAGAAGTAAAAACACCCGATGATCCCGACTGGCAGCAAGCTCACATCGTCGCCACCAACGTTTACCTCAAAACACCGCAAGGCTGGCGCATGGTGGTGCACCACGCATCAATCGCGCCCGGCGCGCCCGCTGACGAGCAAGCCGGTGGCTCAGGCGTGCTGCACTGATGGATTACCGCGCACCGTTCTGGCTGCCGGGCGGGCATCTGCAAACCATCTACCCGGCCAAATGTATCAACCCGCCTGAAGTCACACTGCATCGCGAACGCTGGGACAGCACCGATGGTGATTTCATCGATGTCGATTTCGTCGAAGGTCTGCCGGGCAAGCCGTTCATCACCCTATTTCACGGACTCGAGGGTTCGTCGTCAAGTCACTATGCGCGCGCCATCCTGTACTACATCGAGTCGCTGGGCTGGTCCGGTGCAGTACCGCACTTTCGTGGATGCTCTGGCGAACTCAATCGAGCGCCGCGGTTTTATCACTCCGGTGACGCTGCAGAAATCGATTGGATCTTGCGTCGCATGGCAGGTCATCCGCAGGCACGCAATGCTTCCGACTTTTTCGCTGTCGGCATTTCGCTGGGCGGCAATGCTCTCTTGCGCTGGTTAGGGGAATTCGCTGAAGACACATCATTTGTAGATGCCGCCTGTGCTGTCTCGGCACCACTCGATCTTGCTGCGGGTGGCGCTGCGCTCTCGCGCGGCCTGAACATGATTTATACGCGCGCCTTCCTGCAAACTCTGAAACCCAAGTGCCTGCAAAAGCTCGAACAATTCCCCAAACTCTTTGATCGGGAACGCATGCTGTCGGCGCGCGATTTGTATGAGTTCGATAATGTGGTGACTGCACCGCTGCATGGCTACCGCGATACGAATGATTATTGGGACAGAGCGAGTGCGAAGCATGTACTGGGCAATATCACCGTACCCACGCTGGTGATGAATGCACGTAATGATCCTTTTTTGCCAGCGAGACACCTGCCACGCAAAGCCTCGTCATCAGTCATTCTGGAATATCCGGCACAAGGGGGTCATGTAGGATTTGCGCGGGGCTATCCGCCCGGTTCGCTGGAGTGGCTGCCGAAACGCTTGGTGCGTTTTCTGTCGGATCAAGTGTTGCTTCAACCCAGTGCACCCGATGCGATGATGTACGCACGCTGATTGCGATGGATGAGATCGTCCGGCAAGCAATGGCAAAATGGCCGTCCGTACCACACTGCTACGGATGGCTGGCATTGGATGCGCGTGGCACATTTCGCATGCGCGATGAAACAGCTCAACTCGCCAACAACCCCGGCGACATCATTCGGCATGCAGCCCTGCTTGCCTTCATTCATCGCAACTACACACACGACGAACGCGGCGCATGGTTCTTCCAGAACGGTCCCCAGCGCGTCTATGTGGAACTTGAAACAACGCCCTTTGTCGCGCGAACGGATCCGGTGCATCAGTTCGTTTTGCACGATGGCGAAGTGATGTCGGATATTCATGAGGTCTATCTGACAGAACAAGGCCAACTCGTGTTGAGCAACGGCCGACAAATTGCCATGCTCGATGATCGCGATTTGTCGCAATGTTTGCCGCTGTTAAAACTGCAGGGACAATTTATCGATGACGACCTGCTGATGGAGTGGCTGGCATCACCGAATGACGATCTCAGTCTCAGTACTCGTCAGGGGGATCTACCCGTGCGTTGGGTACGGAGCGATAGGCTGGAATCTAGTTTTGGGTTTGTCAGAAGACCTGTTCAGCTTGATGACAGCAGGTGAAAGATCAAGCTGTTAGTGTGCGAGACTAACCCCGCAATCATCGCTTCTTGCTCTGCGCGAGCATCTCCTGCCAGGCCGCCTGCAATTCACGCTCGCGCGCATCAATCATCGCCTGATCGTAGAAGGAGGCATCGGGTGACGTTCGTGCAATCCTGAGTTGCTCCAGCGCCGAGGGCAATGCTCCCGACAAAAAGTAATACTCGGCCAGTGCCAGATGCTGCAAGGCCTGCTTGCCCTGTTCCGCATACACGCGTGCCAATGCGCGCTGCACACCGGCATCCTGGCGATACAGCTGTGACTGATCACGCAGAAATGCGGCAGCGGCTTCTTTCTTGCCCGCTGCCAGCAGACTTTCCGCATACTGCATGGTCAGCGCGCGCGACAAAGGAAAACGGTTACGCCCCTCGGTCGCCAGTGCCAATGCTTGGTCTGCCTGGCCACTGACCAGACGATACTCAATATCTATACTCAGCAAGGCAGGCGATGACGGCGCCGATGTCTCGCGCGCGACATCCGCGTGCAATGCTTCAAGCAAGGTGCCTGCACGAGCAGCATCTTTCTGACGCAAGGCAATCATGGCCAAGCCGTAACGCGCGCCCATGACCTGCGCCCGTGCGCCCTGCTGCAGCTGCTCGGTAAAAAATACCGTCGCATCACGCCATCCCTGCGTGGTGTCGTCCTGCAAAACACGCGCTCGCGCCTTCACCAGAGAAAACTCAAGACTGTCGACACGCTGACGGTAAGGCATGTCGCGTATCCGCGCCTCAATGTCAGCGATACGCTCGGTCGTCAGTGGGTGAGTACGCAAATAGGAAGGCGCGGAGCTGCTGCGATTGCGACTGGCAGCTTCAAGCCGCCCAAAAAAAGCTACCATGCCGTTGACCTCGAAGCCCGAGCTGCGCAAGAGATTCAAGCCAATACGGTCCGCCTCGCGCTCGGCATCTCTGCCGAAACTCAATTGCCGCTGCGCTGCCAAACCAGTGCCGCCCATCATGGCTGCCATGGAAAGATCAGGACTCGTACGCGCTGCCAGCACGGCGAGCAGCAGACCCGCGAGCGGCAGCAAGGCATCCTGACGCTGATTACCAATCATGCGCGCGATATGCCGCTGTGACACATGACCAATCTCGTGTGCCAGCACTGAGGCCAGCTCGGATTCGGATTGGGAGGCCAGAATCAGTCCGGTATGCACACCAATGAAGCCTCCAGGCAGCGCAAATGCATTCAATGACGGATCGCGTACTCCAAAAAACATGAAGTCGTAACCCGCATCACCCCGTGCTTCGGGACCTGTGGCGAGCAAAACACCGCCCACCTGATTCAGATAATCCAACACAATCGGATCGCCAACGTAGTCGCGGTCGCGGCGGATGTTGTTCATCACCTGCTCGCCCAGCCGGCGCTCCATCAGGGGCGATAACTCTTCGCCCTCGGTGCCGCCCAGATTGGGCAAAGCCTGCGCCTGCAAAGCTGCGGGCGTCAACAGCGCTGGCGCGGAAAATGCAAGCACGGCAGCTGTCAGCAGGCGCAGTACCGGCCTGACCCTATGAGGACGAAGACGAGGTTTCATGGTGCTATGATACCTGCAACCAATTTTCGTTCGCCGCGCCTTTCTTTTAGATACATTTTCAGCATGAGCTCAACCAAAAATCCATCGACCCCCGCCCACGACAACGGCGGACTCACCCATTTCGACGCCACCGGACAGGCCCATATGGTCGACGTTGGCGCAAAAAATGAGACGCACCGCATTGCGATCGCGAGCGGCATCATTCGCATGAAGCCACAGACACTTGCAATCATCACTTCCGGCACGGCAAAAAAAGGCGATGTGCTCGGCATTGCCCGCATCGCCGCCATCATGGCAGCCAAGCGCACCAGTGATCTGATTCCTTTATGTCACCCGCTCGCACTGACCCGGGTTGCAGTCGAGTTCACGATAGAAGAAGCCGATGCCAGCATCATGTGTAACGCACAAGTCGAGACGCACGGCAAAACAGGCGTGGAGATGGAAGCCCTCACCGCTGTGCAAGTGGGCCTACTCACCATTTACGACATGTGCAAAGCCGTTGATCGCGGCATGGTGATGTCGGATATACGCGTGATGGAGAAACAGGGTGGGAAGTCGGGGCATTGGAAGGTGGAATCGTAAGGGGCGCGACTACGCGCCCAACGAATTAGCGTCGACTAACACTACGCGTCAAGCGCGTACCTACTTTTACTTATTTCTGCTTTACCTGCGCCGCAATCGCCCGCGAGAGATCCAGGTATTCCTCGCAATCCTTGCCACAAATTTCTTCCAATCGCGCCAGATGCTGACGGGCCTTGTCGAGATTTCCGGCTTTGACATAAGCCTCGCCTAAATACTCGTGCGTGCCGCGATGGTTGGGGTCGATGCCGAGTGCGACTTTGTAGTGCGTGAACGCGCTGTCAAGATCGCCTGATTTGCGGAATGCGAAACCCAGGTGACTGTGGAGGTCGGCGTTTTCCAGGCGCTTGTTCGCCGCTTTGAAATGTTCAATGGCGGTTTTCCAATCCTTGCGCTCAAGTGCTTTTTTGCCCGCGACAAAATCAGGATCGGCACGATTGGCCTCGGGATTGGTCTCCAGGGTGCCTGCATAAGCGGCTGGCACCGAAACAGAGAAAATCAACGAGAGAGCTGCCAGCAATGATCGTAAAGTGGTCACCGTAATCTCCACATTTGAACTGTTAAAACACCGGCAATGATGCGCATTTATGATGCGAAATAGCTAACTTGAATGCGTACTGCTCGGTCTACTGGAATTAAATTATCACGATGCGAATTTTTCTGCCGGTAATGGTGGAAAATCGCGGTTCTTGAAACTAGCTTCCCGTTCTCCATACCCCATCGGCACTGCCCAATGACCCAAGACGTCTCCGCTAACAATCCCCACCGTCACCTGTTCTATCAAGTGTTGGCGATCACCACCCTCATCAAGCTGTGGCTGGCAATCGCGATTCCGCTGACCGGTGATGAAGCCTATTTTTATCAATGGGGCAAACATCTCGACTGGGGCGGCTACTACGATCATCCACCGATGGCAGGTTGGATACTGTGGCTGCTGCAGCAGTTTTCTTCGCATTTGCTGGTATTGCGACTGCCGGCGATTCTGCTGTGGATCGTGATCACTCTGGGCATGATGGATCTGCTCGACCGTATGGCGCCCGCGGCAGCAGACAAGCGCTGGATGCTAGGCAGTCTCTTTCTAGCGCTGCCTTTTACCTGGTCGCTGAATCTGATCACCACCGACACGCCGCTGATTTTTTTCCTGTTTTTTTCGGGCTACGCGCTGATCAGAGCCGAGCTGGCCGACGACCTGCGATGGTATGCCGCGAGTGGCGTACTGCTTGGACTTGCGCTGCTATCGAAATATTTTGCGGGATTGCTGGCGATTGCTTACGCCGTTTATTTGTTACCGAGACGCGGTGGATGGTGGCGATTGCTGATCGTGGCGCTCTGTGCCCTGCCTTTCATGCTGCTCAATCTCGCGTGGAATACCACGCATTGCTGGAATAATTTTCTATTCAATCTGATCAACCGAAATCAGGGCGCTCATTTCACACTGACCCATCTGGCCATTTATGTAGCGATGATGATTTATCTGGTCACGCCATGGACCGCATGGCAGATCGCGAAAATAAAAAATTGGCATAGTGACTGGCGCCTGGCCGTCATGTTTGTCGTGCCATTCGTGCTGTTTCTTTTCCTGTCGTTTTACAAAAGCATAGGCCTGCACTGGGTGCTGGCCTTCCTGCCCTTTGTATTTCTGTTCGCTGCAATTCATATGTCGGAAGCATCACTGACACAGCATCGGCGCTGGGTGACAGGTTTGGGGGTGCCGCATCTACTTGCGCTGGCCCTGATTGCACACCTGCCCTCGGACTATTTCAAGCCTCTGAAAATTCATCCGGATATCGTGATGCACAGAGAGGCGCCAAGGCTGATCGAGATGCTGAAAGAAGGCATGCCAGATAACGGCGAGCTGATGACGCAGTCATACAGTGGCGCCTCATTGCTCGCCTTCCACTCGCAAACCTATGTACCGGTGTTTGGCTCCGGGAGTTTTCATGCGCGCTTCGACGATAACATTACCGACTTCCACATCTACGAAGGCCGTACGCTGCGCATAGTCAGCGCCAAACGCTTGTTGCCAGAAAATTTCACGCCCTATTTCGATGACGTTCAGATCAAGGAACTCACACTCGACGGCGCCAGTTTCTGGATGGCGGAAGGTCGCGGCTTCCACTTCGAGCCTTATTACGAACAAGTGTTGAAAAAAATCGCCGAGACTTATTACCGCGTGCCATCCTACTTGCCGCTGCGCGGCTGCCGCTTTCTGGAGCAGTATGGATTTATTTGAATGACCAGCGCTTGTGACCGAGATAGCTGGTGAATACGGGCACCGCTACGCCCACCGCATGCGCGATCTCGGGAACAAAACGGCTAATGCCCAGCCAGCCCAATACGTAGTAGGCCAACAGCATGCTGATGCCCCAGGTCTGCAAGACCGCTACTGCATTCACGAGCACGAAAAAAGTGGCGCTGCGTTTTACGGACTGACTGCCGTCGGTAAAAACAAAAGTCCGCGCCAGCAAAAATGCGGTGATCATCCCGGTCAGATACGCGAGAATCACCGCCGATGAAAATTCCACCCACTGGTTGTAAAGAATACGCGAGCCAAAATTCACCGCAGCTGCCAGACCTCCTGTAATCAGGAAAGCCAAAAACTGGCGCGACATGAATTGCCGTATCACTTTACTGCCTCGCGGGCCATGCGGCGACCAAAACCGATACTCTCGGAAATGCCACGATCCTCGGGGTAGTAATACGAAGTATCCGCTACCCACAAGCCCGCCACGGGCAGCGCAGCCGGTGGCAAACGATCGAGGTAGCCGGGCTCGCAAATCGGTTGCGCATGACGATAACGACTCGCACGCAGCTCGATGAAGTCCTCATCGGTCAGCGCAGGATTGATTTTTTGAAGATATCGACGAACCTTGTCCAGGAAAGCCTGATCCGACTCGGCAAATTTTGGATGCTCGCCGGGCATGTAAAAAGGCACATACACGACAGAATGTTCGAGCGGACGAAGGTTCGAGTATTCAACCAGTCCAGGTATATCCATCTCGGGATCGTTCACATTCAGCCAGAAATTTCGAGAAACCGCTTGTCTGAGTTTGGCGATCACGCAAACCACAGCGATATTTTTTACCGACTGGAATTGCTGCAGCAGTGATTCGGGTAAATCCGGCATCAGGCGCGGCACATAGGGCAGCGGTACGGTGCTGATGACTTTGTCAAAAGATTCGATACCCTGCCGAGTCTCGACACCGGTCACACGGCCCTGCTCGATGATCACGCGTTGCACCGGCGAAGCCAGCCTTACCCTACCGCCATTTCTTTCGATATCAGCGTGGAGTGCGTTGAGCAGCGTAGTGGAACCACCCTCGAGGTAACCGAGTTTTTCTCTGAAGAGGTTGTAGCGCGAGCGACCAATGCGGCGTATGCGACTCCAGATCCATGCTGCAGACAAATTCGGTGTGTGGTCATAGAACTTGTAGTCGAACAGGCGACGCCAAAGCACTTCCCAAGCTTCATCTCCCACCCAGCGCCGAATCCAGCCGGTGGCTTCGACTTTGTCGAGCGGTTGCCAGTCGTTGCGCTTGGTCGACAGGAAGGCATGCAAACCATAGCGGAATTTGGCCATCAGGCTGAGCCCGCGAAAACGCAGCAGTGCTACGGGATTACCCCAGGCCTGCATGCGATCCTGATACCAGTAACCCATTTTGGTCTCGACCCAGCGCATGTGATGCGCGATATCGAGTTCATCCAGCACTTCCAGAAAAGCGGTGTCCGAGGTGCAGTGAAAATGATAATAACGCTCGATCGCCAGACCGGAAAAATCAAAGCAAGCGGTCATGCCACCGACGCGATCATCTGCCTCGAATACCACTGGCTCGTGGCCATCACGGGCCAGCTGATAGGCAACAGCCAATCCCATGGGACCAGCACCGAGAACGGCAATACGTTCACCCATGATCAAAACTCCAGAACGACCTTGCTGTACACAGGATGACGGAAGGTCTCTTCCATCGCTTCGGCGAACGGCGTGCAGCGCACACCAAACTTGCCCGGCCAGTCAATGACTTCGAATTCATCTTTGGCGACCAGCGCAGCCAGTTGCTGCGTCGTGAAAGGTGGATTCCGATCAAACAAGGCCCATAACCACAATAGGCCGTGAAACAGGCCATAAGGAATTTTTACGATAGCGGCACTCGCTCTGGTGGCACGCTTGATCTCGCGAATGATATCGATGTAATCCACCTTCTCATGACCCGAGATGTTAAAGACGCCGTTGGTAATGCGGTTCTCTATGCAGCTGATGATGATGTTGCAGAAGTCGCCGACATACAAAGGCTGACGCAGATAGCGACCATGACCGGGAATGGGAAACACGGGTACTTTTTGCATGAAGCGCGAGAGCCAGCCGAGATGCTTGCGATCGAACCAGCCAAACATGAGTGTGGGCCGCAGCACGGGACAGGCGATGCCGCTGTCGAGCACCATGCGCTCCTGTGCTTTTTTGGATTGCGTGTAAAAATCATCAGCCACTGATTCAACCACCGATGAGCTGATGTGAACCAGCTGGTCTACATTGCCTGCGCGAACCGCGTCGAGTATCAGTCGGGTAGCAGTGAGATTGTTGCGCTCGAATTCTGCGTAATCGATACCGCCGATCTGCGCCTGCAGCATGACGACAGCACCGGCTTGCGCGAAGTGAGACTGCCAGGCGCCCGGTTCGGACAGGTCCACGCACTCGGTCACCACATCAGGATGCATGCGACGCAGGACCTCGACATTGGCTGCATGCTTGTCGAGCACGATGATTTGGGTATAGCCCTTCGCCTTGAGACGTGCGACAAGATTCTGACCGACGAGACCGGCCCCGCCCGGCAGGATGATTTTCTGGTTATTCATTCAGATATTCATACGATTGAAAACAACGCGCGGCAAATGGCGAATGATCATCATGATCAGCCACCAGCGCGCTGGGGCATAAACGACTGGCTGACCTGCCGCCACTGCCGCCACGATACGACGCGCGACATCCTCGGCTCTGGCCAGCCCGCGCGGCGGCAAATGCGCGGTCATGGGTGTGGCTGTAGGACCCGGCTTGATCAAGACGATTTTTATCGGCGTGCCAGCGAAGCGATGTTGCAATCCCTGCGCGTAGCGATCAATCAGACCCTTGGCCGCTCCATACACATAATTGGTCTTGCGACCCCGATCGCCAGCCACCGATCCCATGATCGCCAGTGTGCCCTTACCTGCTTTCTCCAGCTGGGCAGCGAAGGCTTCGGCAAATAATACCGGCGAGAGTCCATTGACTTCCAGTGCCTGCCGAGTCAGCGTGAGATCCTGCTGACAATCGGATTGCACAGGCAGATTGCCATGCGCGATCAATACGATATCCACACGGCTTTCAACCGTCGTCTGCTTTGCCAGCGCCGCAATGGCCGCTGCATCGGAAAAATCCAAGACGATCGATTGCGCAGATGATTGCGGGCTGCGGACCCGCAAGTCTGCGGCAACGCTGTCGAGACGATCCTGATCACGCCCCACCAGCACAAAGTCGCTTGGCTGCCGCGCCCACAGGCGGGCGCAGTGCTCTGCGATCGCGGAGGTGGCACCAATAATGATGATTCTTTGTCTGCTCATGTCAGCTTCCCATTAATCGCCGCGACATTGCCGAGCTGATGCCCGGATCGCGATGCGATGAAAACTCCTGCAAGCGAGGATAACCTGCTTCAAACAGCTCTCGGGGCATACGTGCATCCTTGGCTGGATACAGCCGACCGCGCGCATCACGCACAATGTCGTCCAGGGAAGCGAGCAACTTCCGTGTTTTATCACCCTGATTGGTGAAGTCCAGTGCGAGCGTAACGCCCGGTTGGGCAAAACTGAGCATGCCGACTGATGGGCGTTCACCAAACGTTTTGAGGACCGCGAGGAAGGAGCCTTCGCCTGCGCGTGAAATTTGCGCCAGCATCGCCTGCACGCCCTCGCGCCCCTGCGCGCGCGGCAATACACATTGATACTGAAAAAATCCACGCGGACCATACATACGATTCCACTCCAGCAGATTGTCGAGCGGATGAAAAAAATCTTCGTAGTACTGCAAGGCAGTCGATTGGTTTTTTTTTAGCTGGTAATACAGCTGATTGAAAGGTCTCAGTGTGAGCGTATTCACCAGCGAGACAGGTGGCACGAAAGGCATGCGCCACTGGCGGCTGGACTTGGGGGCTGACTGCTGCACATCTGAATGATTGGCCCGCATGAAAATGCCGCGCCCGCTGGCGGCAACGCAATCAATCCATGAAACCGTGTGCTCCCAATCGGCTTCAGCCGCATCGGCCAGATCAAAAAATTTCGCCAGATTTTGGTAAGGCTGAGTCTTGACGTGCAGCCAAGGGCCCTTGATACGTTTAAGCTGCAGCGTAAGCTCGGTGATCACGCCTGTCAGGCCCAGTCCACCGATGGTGGCTGCGAAGCGTGCATCACCCGGATGCAGCACACTGCGACTGCCATCGGTACGCATGAGCACGATCTCGATGACATGATCACCAAAGCTGCCGGCCACATGATGGTTCTTGCCATGCACGTCATTGGCAACCGCACCACCCAGCGTTGCCAGCTGCGTACCGGGTACCACCGGCAGCATCCAGCCACGCGGCACGATCAATCGCTGCACATCACGCAGCAAGAGGCCGGCTTCACATTGCAGAAGACCGCTTGTCTCGTCAAATCGAATGAACCGGTCGAGCATCGTAGTGTTCCACAACACGCCACCGGGGTTGAGGCAGACATCGCCATAGCTGCGACCCATGCCAAATGCGAGGCCAGCCGCTTCACCCTGTAGTTGCGTTGCCACGCGATGACGGTCGGACAGCGGGATCAGCTGATGATCAAATTCTCCCAGGCGTCCCCAGGAATGCACCTTTACCACTGCCAGCCTCTTGAACCTATAGCCAGCACCGCCGTGAAAGCGACACCAGCGATCAGACTGGCTTTGTCTCTGAGCGCAAAGATCAGAGGATCGTCATGCATCAGCCCGCGATGGGCTTTCATCCACATCCAGCTGATCCAGAAAAGCATGATGGGTACCGATGCCCACATGAATTCCGGTGAGCGATAGAGCTTCACTACCGCGTCGCTGTTGAGATAAAACGCCAACACCAGTACCGCCGCATAACCTGCGGACATACCGAGGGTTTGAACCAGCGATGCATCGGTTGTGAGATAGCCACGTCCGTGCGCTTTCTCGCGACCCATCTGCGATTGCACCATCAGTTCGGCATAGCGTTTGACGAAAGCCAGCGAGAGAAAGAGGAAGACCGAAAACGCGAGCAACCAGAATGACATGGGAATATCAGCGGCTGCAGCACCGGCAATGATGCGCACCGAGTACAGCATCGCCAATACAAGACAGTCCGCGATGATCAGGCGCTTGAGTCCCCAGGAGTACGCACAGGTCAGCACAAAATAAAACGCGAGCCACGCAGTGAAATTAGGGCCTGCCTGAAACGCCAGCAAGGCTGACATCAATAGCAGCAAGGGAATAAGTAAAACCCCCAGACTTACGCTCACGCGACCCGAAGCAAAGGGACGGAATTTTTTTCTGGGATGGTGGCGGTCACTATCGAGATCGAAAAGATCATTTGCGATGTATACCGCGGATGCACAAAAACAGAAGGCCAAAAAGGCCAGCATCAATGCACTGGCCATGCCCGCATCGGGAATGATATGCGCGGCCATCGGTGTGATGAAGAGCAGCAGATTTTTTGTCCACTGATGCAAGCGCAATACCCGGCTGATTTCTGCCAGCCCTACGCGGTTGGCCGCAAACACGTGCTCGACATCGGCCACATTGCGTGCCTGCTGCTCTACCGATGCTGATGCGTTCACGACGATGGCGCGCCGAGCCCGCTGCCAGACAGGCAGATCGGCGGCGGAATTGCCAGCGTAATCAAAACCAGCTCGACCAAAGCGTGCTTCCAGTGCAGCGCCCTTGTTGTCGGCGCTCAGATTGTGATGACCATCGCTGGCCATGACCTCATCGAAAATGCCGGTGTGTTCAGCCACTGCCCGTGCCATGGACGTATCGGCAGCCGTACACAAGATGAGTTTGCGGCCTTGTGCATGCTGAGCACGAAGCCAGTCAAGCAAGGGTTCGTTGTACGGCAGTGAAGCTGCATCGAATTCCGTGAGCGCAGAAAGACGCTGTTTGAGCGCAGCCTTGCCTCGGGCGAGCCAGAAAGGGATTTGGAGTACTGACAGCGGACGTGCGCGCAAGGCCCGCACTGCTGATTCATGCAGGGTATCGGTAAGAATGAGCGTACCGTCGAGATCGACTGCGAGCGGTGTTTGGGTCAATGGGCGGTCCTTGTCGGGGCAGCGACGCACGCGCCGCGATGACGGACTCTTTTCAACCTTGCTGCATGGGGCGAATCCGTCGCCGGGGCGTATTGTAAATCAGCCGCCTGTCCGCAAAGAAAGGCCTGAAAACGCGGCGTCAGCGCTGTGACGCAGCGTCCACCACCACCAGCGCAGTCATGTTGACGATACGGCGCACCGTGGCTGAGGGCGTGAGCACATGGACCGGTCGTGCGCAACCCAGCAGGATGGGACCAATCGCCACGCCATTACCGGCTGCAACCTTGAGCAGGTTGTAGGCGATGTTGGCCGAATCGATGTTGGGCATGACCAGCAGGTTCGCATCGCCCTTGAGGGGTGTGTCAGGCATCATCGTCCGCAAGGTGTGCGCATCCAGCGCGGTGTCACCGTGCATTTCACCATCGACCTCGAGATCCGGCGCACGCTCTCTGAGCAACGCGAGCGCGGCACGCATTTTTTGCGCGGACTCGCTGTTGCTGCTGCCGAAATTGGAATGTGACAGGAGCGCTGCGCGCGGATGCAAACCGAAGCGGCGCATTTCTTCTGCGGCCATGATGGTGATCTCGGCGAGTTGCTCTGCCGTCGGGTTTTCATTGACGTGGGTATCCACAAGTACCAACTGACGATCGGGCAAGATCAGCGCGTTCATCGCGGCATAGGTGTTGACACCAGCGCGCTTGCCCAACACCTGATCGATATAGTGCAAGTGCAGGTCAGTACTGCCGAAGGTGCCGCAGATCATGCCATCTGCATCACCCTTGTGAATCGCCATCGAGCCAATCAGCGTATGACGACGGCGCATCTCCAGCCGGGCCCATTGCTCGGTGACGCCCTTGCGGTTCGTCATCGCCAGATACGTCTCCCAGTACGAGCGATAGCGCTCATCTTTTTCCGGGTTGATGATGTCGAAATCGATTTCAGGACGCAGACGCAGGCCGTAGCGTTCTATGCGTTGCGCAAGCACTGCAGGACGACCGATCAGTGTAGGTTTGGCCAGGCCTTCATCAAGTACCACCTGCACGGCACGCAGCACGCGCTCTTCTTCGCCCTCGGCGAACACAATGCGCTTCTTCGATGACGGTGCTTTCTTCGCAATCGCGAATACCGGCTTCATAAAACTACCGCTGTGATACACGAACTGCTGCAGACGGTCCGCATACGCTGCCATGTCTTTGACAGGACGCAGCGCGACTCCGGACAACTCGGCCGCACGCGCCACCGCTGGCGCAATCTTGAGCATGAGTCGTGGATCAAAGGGCTTGGGTATCAGGTAATCCGGACCAAATGCAAGATTGGTTACGCCATAGGTGGTCGCGACCACATCGGATTGCTCAGCCTGCGCGAGTTCGGCGATCGCATGCACCGCAGCGATTTCCATTTCACGCGTGATCGTGGTGGCACCGCAATCGAGCGCGCCTCGGAAAATGTAGGGGAAGCAAAGCACATTGTTGACCTGATTCGGATAGTCCGAACGGCCGGTGGCGATGACGGCATCATCACGCACTTCGCGAACTTCCTCAGGCAGAATTTCGGGCGTGGGATTGGCGAGCGCGAGCACCAGCGGACGGGCTGCCATCGCGCGCACCATATCCTGCTTGAGCACACCACCTGCAGAGAGTCCCAGAAAAATATCGGCGCCGGGAATGACATCAGCCAGCGTGCGCGCGGTCGTCTCCTGCGCGAAGCGCTCCTTGTCCGGATCCATTAATTCCTTGCGGCCTTTGTAGACCACACCGGCGAGATCGGTCACGAAAATATTTTCAATCGGGAAGCCAAGATCAACGATGAGATCCAGACAGGCCAGTGCAGCCGCACCGGCACCCGATACAACGAGTTTGCATTTCTTCAGGTCTTTGCCGACGACCTTGAGGCCGTTCATGATAGCCGCGCCCACGATGATGGCGGTGCCGTGCTGGTCATCATGAAACACCGGAATCTTCATCCGGTCGCGCAGCTTGCGTTCGATATAAAAACACTCGGGCGCCTTGATGTCTTCTAGATTGACGCCACCAAAGGTCGGCTCGAGCGCAGCGATGATGTCGCACAGCTTGTCGGGATCGGTTTCGTTGATTTCAATATCAAACACATCGATGCCGGCAAATTTCTTGAACAGCACGCCCTTGCCTTCCATCACCGGCTTGGCGGCCAGCGGGCCGATGTTGCCCAGTCCCAGCACGGCGGTGCCATTGGTGATGACGGCGACCAGATTGCCGCGTGCGGTATAGCGGAATGCGTTGGAAGGCTCGGCGGCAATTTCCTCGCAGGCTGCTGCAACGCCCGGCGAATAGGCCAGCGCCAGATCGCGCTGATTGGTCAGTTGCTTGGTGGGGGTAACGCTGATCTTGCCGGGCGTGGGAAATTCGTGGTACTCGAGAGCGGCCTGACGAAATTGCTGGCGAATCTCTTTTTGTGTTTTGTCTGAATCCATGCGAGGCAGCTTTCCTGAGTACTTTGCATCATGAAACGAACTGCCGATTTTATCAGACCGATGGTCTCTGGCTGAGAACCTATCTGGTTTGACTGAGAGACGAGCTATCTCACCATCAAGAGCGCCAAGGCTGATCAAGGGGGTACTTGGGTACAATCGCCGCTATGTTGTCTGAATTCGAAATCATCGCCCGCTATTTCGACCGTGCACACGCCCCCGACGGCGTGGTGAAACTGGGTGTGGGTGATGATTGTGCTTTGCTTGCATTGCCTACGGGTCAGACCTTGGCCGTATCCACCGACATGCTGGTCGAAGGCCGGCATTTTTTTGCAGGTGCAGACCCGGAAAAGCTGGGTCACAAAGCACTCGCGGTGAACTTGTCCGATCTTGCGGCGATGGGTGCCAAACCGATGGCCTTCACTCTCGCTCTGGCACTGCCCTCGGCGGATGAAAGCTGGCTCGTAGGTTTTGCCCGCGGTCTGTTCAAGCTGGCCGATACCGAAGGCATACGACTAATCGGTGGCGACACCACCCGCGGACCGCTCAATCTCTGCATTACCGTCATGGGTAGCGTGACGGAAGACAAAGCCTTGCGGCGCGATACCGCGAAGAGCGGTGACGATCTCTGGGTCTCGGGCACGCTGGGCGATGCGCGATTGGCACTGGAGGTCTTGCAGGGGAAAATTACGCTACCCGATCAGTTGATGGCGCTGGCAGAAGAGCGACTGCACCGCCCGACACCGCGCTGCGCGCTTGGCATGGCTTTGCGTGGGATCGCGCATGCGGCGGTG
>JBDKLM010000002.1:0-4677 GCA_039806005.1 Pseudomonadota bacterium | reverse complement strand
AGACCCTACCTTTCCGGTGACAACAACGCCGTCCTCGGGTTTTTTCGTTTGGTAGTTAATGACACCGCCAATCGTGGTCGGGCCATAGCGCAAACCGGCCGCACCTTTCAAGACCTCGATGCCCTCCATACGCTCAATGCGAGGGCTATAGTACGATTCGTTCGAAATGAACAGACTCGGTGCGATCGGTACACCATCCTCCAGCACCAGCAACTTCTGACTGCGGTTCGGGTTTAGTCCACGTAATCCAATATTCGGAATAAAACCATAGCCCTCCTCCTCGCGTACCGTAATGCCTGGCACCACCTTGAGTGCATCTTGAGTCGACAGGGGCTGTGCCAGCGTAATCGCCTCTTTGGAAATGATGGCCACGGATCCGGCCTGCTTTGAGACTGCCGTCTCGCCCTCGCCCACCACCTCGATTCTGGGCAGGATTTTGTCTGTCGATTCCTGCGCAACTGCAGATCCGCACGACAGTGCATAAAACGCGGCAGCGACAGGGGTCAAGCAAAGGGACCTGCGTTTACCGCCGTTTGAGTTCATTGACCTTGCGTAAGCGACATACGACTGAAACATGAGAATGCACTCCTTGAGCCTATGAATAAATATAAGTGAGAATGATTCGTATTTAGATTAAAAGATAACAGATCCATATTGTTTCGGGCAAGTATTTCTTTTCGCGAGAAGAAATCCACTGGCTGCCTTGATTTCCCTCACTCCCTAAAATTCAATAAAAATCAATTACTTGGAGAGCCTTGATCCAAGTCATCCACAGACTTACCCACGAAACTTGTGGACAGCTTTCCGGCCCCGGCATTTAATTGTGGAAACTTTCCTTCTTTGCCATTCATGTCCACCGAAACACCGCTATCCGCCCCCTTTCGCAGCCTGTGCACGGACTGCGGCATTTCCCGCAGTTCTGACCCGAAACGCTGCGGCCGTGCCTGTCAGTTCATCGCACCGGATTACCCGGGGCTCGAACAGCAAGTTCATGGACGGGCACGTGATGCGGGACGGGTCGATGAATTGCATTTCGGGCCTTTCCGTCAGATGTGGCGCGCCTCGTTGAAAACACCGCGACTGGGTGCGCAGTGGACGGGCATTACGACGCGTCTCGGCGAGCGACTGCTGGAAAGCGGCAAGGTCGATGCCGTGCTTGCCATGAGCGGTGATCCGGACGATCGCTGGAAGCCAGTCCCAGTTCTGGTGACACGCGCCGACGATATGAAGCAGTGCCGAGGCATGCGTATGGGTTATGCGCCATTGCTCTCTTTGCTGGAACCCGCCGCTGCGCAGGGCATACGCCGGCTGGCAGTGATTGGTATTCCCTGTCAGGTCTATGCACTCCGCGCACTGGAGCGAGAACTCGGCTTTGAAAAAATCTACGTGATTGGCACACCCTGCTCGGATAACACCAGCACCGAAAATTTTCATGCCTTTCTGGCGCGACTGGAAGACGATCCTGCTCGCATCACCTATCTGGAGTTCCGCGCGGACTATCATGTCGAGCTGCGCTACGACGATGGCCGCACGCGTACCATTCCCTTTCTTCAGCTGCCTTTGTCCGATCTGCCGCCTGATTTCTTCCCGCTCACCTGCCGTACCTGTGTCGATTACACCAACGCACTTGCAGACATCACCGTCGGCTACATGGGCGGACAGGGACAGCAATGGCTACTGGTGCGCAATGAACGCGGCGAGGAAATTCTGGAACTGCTCACCGATGAGCTGAATCTCGAGGCGCCGCAAACAGCCGGCAAGCGCGAGGGGCCTGTGCGCGGCTTCATGCAGAACACGCTGCGTGCCGCTGGCGGACTGCCACTACGCAAAATGCCGAACTGGCTGCGCCCCATCGTCGGCTGGCTGATGCCGCGCGTCGGACCGCGAGGACTGGAATTCGCCCGGGCCCGGGTAGAGATGAAGGCGATTGAGACCGTCATTCATTTGCGCCGCGAACAACCGGCCCGCTTGCGCGCGATGGCACCGCCCCATATCTGGCCCCTGGTCGAACCCTATGGACTGCAACCGCAAGAGGGCGAGCAATCGCCCCGCCGGATGCAAGGCCCCTAAACGACCTGCCCTGTGGGGCAGGTCACTTTCGCCAAGTTTCCTATTACAATTATTGCGGCTTCATGGGCCACCAAAAATGTTAATCAAACCGGCACTGAGACCAAGGTAAATTTATGTGTGCCACACTACGCTCGCTATTACTCGCCATGGTTGCTGTTGCAACACTGACCGCTTGCAACAGTGGGCCCAAAAACTATGATGAATGCATGCTGCAGGCCTCCCGCGAAGGCAAAAATGACCGTCAGTTCCGTAAACTAGCTGAGGAATGCAAGGAAAAATTCCGCTCGAAAGAATAGCAATTCCATCAGCGGATCGGCGCGTGTCTGTGCGACGGCGCTGTAAGAGAATATGACCCATGCCTAAGCACGCCACCCGCTGTCTAAACAGCATTGCAATCGCCCTTACCCTACTTGGGTCCACAATCAGTACGGCAGCAGACAGCCCGCCAGGCTACGGCAAGGTCCATGCCAGCGCGGGAGGCACTGGCAAAACCTTTGCCGGCCGAGAAATTGCGCAGGTGATGAGTTGGCATGGTGCGGCATGGCTGGAACGTGCCGAGCGCAGCACAGAGGAAAGACCGGATTTGCTTCTGCCCTTGCTGCCAATCAGACCCGGCATGGTCGTCGCCGATATCGGCGCAGGCAGCGGCTATTACAGCCGTCGAATCGCGCCGCGTCTTGCGCCCGGCGGACGAGTCATCGCAGTCGATGTGCAGCCGGAAATGATTACGCTGCTTAAAAAACAGATTGCTGAGTCAAAAATCCCGAACATCGAGACCGTGCTCGCTACCGAAACCGATTGCAAGCTGCCGGCCGAGAGCATTGATCTGGCACTTTTTGTCGATGTTTATCATGAGCTGCTCTATCCCATCGAAACCATGGCATGTATCAGCCGCGCGCTCAGAAGCGGGGGCCAGGTCGCGTTGGTGGAATTCCGTGCTGAAGATGCCGGCGTCCCGATAAGGCCTCAACATAAAATGAGCGAGGCACAAATAAAAAAAGAAGCCTCATTACTGGGTCTGCAGTGGACAGCGACGATATCCTCCCTGCCCTGGCAACACCTGGTTCTTCTGAAAAAATGAACACAAGAACCTCATGCAATGATCATGAAAAAATCCACTCTCCTTTGGCTACTGTTACTCGCGCTTCCTGCAGCGCACGCCGACCACTGCGATGACCTGATCAAGATGGATGGCCTGCTAACCAAAGCCAAAAAGTCTTGTCCCTTTTCCTACTATGCCTTTCGCTTCCAGCAGGATTCCCAGATTTGCATGGAAAAAAAGGGCAAGGAAGCTTCGAAAAAATTATTCGCCATGGGAGATTCGACCTTTGACGGCCTGAGCAGCAAAATGGGCAAGGAAGCACTCTGTCAGAAATTACTGAAAGATTTTCCGATGACGGTGAAGCAATGAGCAGCTCACGCATGAAAGGCCTTACCCATCATTACGCCGATTTATCCGAAGTACGCATGCACTATGTGACTGCCGGTGAAGGCTATCCGGTGGTGCTGTTACACGGCTGGCCGCAAACCTGGTACGAGTGGCGACACGTGATTGACGAGCTGGCACCGCACTACCGCGTGATCGCGCCGGATCTGCGGGGCCTCGGTGATACTTCCTGTCCCGCCAGTGGCTACGATAAAAAAACGATTGCCAATGATGTTTGGGAGTTGGTACATAACGATCTCAAGCTCGACAGTTTTTATCTCGTCGGTCATGACTGGGGTGGCCCAACCGCCTATGCTCTGGCGGCCCATCATCCCGATGCAGTCAAAAAACTCGCGATCATTGATGTCACCATACCCGGTGATGGCGGACCTGACATCAGCCAGGGTGGCAAGCGCTGGCACCATGCATTCAATCGTACGCCGGCATTGCCCGAGACGCTCGTTGGTGGCCGGGAAGAAGTTTATCTAGGCTGGTTTTATCGCACGTTTGCGCATCGGTCCGAAGTCATGACTGATGAAGTGATTGAAGAATTCTTGCGCTGCTATCGCAATCCTGAATCGCTTTCAGCAGGATTCGCATACTACCGTGCGGTACCGCAGGATATTACCGACAATTCGGCGATGATTGCGCGCTTCAAGCTGCCCATGCCGGTACTGGCACTAGGTGGTGCGGAAAGCTGGGGACGACGCATGGAAGTGCTCGAATCCATGCAGCGAGTCGCAATCAATGTTCGCGGCGGCATGATCGAGAACTGCGGTCATTTCGTCCCGGAAGAACAACCCGAAGAACTCGTGCAGCGACTGATCGCATTCTTCAAAGAGTAATCACTGCGCGTCACCGCATTGCGAAAAAAATTCAAACGAAAAATCAAAAAGCATCGATCAGCGCATGCTGTCCCATCAGTGGCACAGTCGCAGGCCATCCCAATTCATGCTCGATACGCCAGCGCAGCGCATCCGCCGCCGCGGGTTCACCGTGCGTGATGAACACCTGTTGCGGTGGCTTTTTGAGTGTCTTGAGCCAGTCCATGATCTGTGTTGCATCGGCATGCGCTGACATGGAAGGCAATGACACGATCTCGGCGTTAACTGTGATGTCTTCGCCGAAAATCCTCACCGAGCGCGCTCCATCCACCAGTTTCGCACCACGCGGTCCACCCG
>JBDKLM010000001.1:0-17657 GCA_039806005.1 Pseudomonadota bacterium | reverse complement strand
CTTCACAGAAATATCTTTGAAGCCTGAATCACTGGTCGTCATGTAAAGCACGTCCAAAGCATCGGGATTTCTTTTACAGTCAGTTTTCTCCGTGATCTGAGTGAGACTGGCAGAAGGAATCTGATCGGCTACTGAAAATTTACCGAACGACGCTGAAGACGGTGGAATAGACATGCTGCCTCATCATGTGTAAATGCCACCTGTAATTTGTCTCGTCAGGGCGGAATCAAGGTCGCACCGAAGCAAACAACAATGCAAGGCGCAGTGGTGCTGACACTGCCAGCCCCCGGAGGCCACAGGCTCCTAGTGTTAGCAATTAACGGAAAATGGACAATAGCGCATATGCACTATTGCTCCTGCGAGGGAGGCAGAATCAGCCGAGAGATTTTGTGACAAGCGACACGGCCAGCAGGCTTTGTAGCAGATAAATGACGCTGGCCAGGCCATGCAGCAGACCAAATCGCACGCGCATGGCGTCATCCATAACCCCGCCTGATTGTGCCGCTGCCGCGCGTATCTCAGCCATGAAGGGCTGCAAACCAAAATATCCGATCACTACGCAGAGCAGCATACCGATGACGATGCGTAGGCAAGTGGCGCGCGAGGGGAGATTGGTATCTGCGCGAAAAATAGCCAGCAGGAGTATGCCGCACGCCAAGGATAGCCAGGCCTCGGCGCGGAACAAAGTGCCGGCTATCGTGCCGGCCAGCGTTCGATCCGGGAGACTTGCAAACAACAAGGGTGCGACCAGATAGCCAATGGTCCAAAGGCTGCCGGCCCACAAAGTGACGAGCAGCGTACGGCCCAGTCTCAGAAAATAAAACCGCATCGCCCCGATGTCGCTCAGATGTATTTGACCTCGATGATCTCGTAACTGCGTACGCCGCCGGGTGCCTGCACCTCGACTTCGTCGCCCGCATACTTGCCGATCAGTGCGCGCGCTATCGGCGAGCTGATAGAGATCTTCGATTGTTTCAGGTCGGCTTCGTCATCACCAACGATTTGATACGTCACCTTGTCACCAGAATTCAGATCTTCCAGTGTGACGGTCGAGGCGAATACCACACGGCCTTCCGCATCCAGTAATTTGGGATCAATGATTTGCGCGGCAGAGAGTTTGCCTTCGAGCTCGGCAATACGGCCCTCGATGAAGCTTTGTCGCTCCTTGGCGGCATCGTACTCGGCGTTTTCCGACAGGTCGCCCTGTGCGCGCGCCTCCGAGATGGCATTGATGACGGCTGGACGTTCGACATGCTTCAGACGCTGCAACTCATCTTTCAACAGCTGCGCGCCATGGACGGTGAGGGGTACTGAGCTCATAGTGTTTTCGTTGGCAAGTTTAAAAGCACAGAGGCTGCGGAGTGCAGCCTCTGTCGATGACCTTCAATCCGGGGAGTTTAAACCAAATTACCCGAGCGACGCATGCATCCCTTGCAAATCGTAGACATGAAGCTCATTCAGGTGCGCCATACCCTCCACCGCTGCCTTGGCGCCAGCAATGGTCGTGTAGGTGGTCACCCGAGCAGCCAAGGCCGATGTGCGGATCGTGCGCGAGTCGTTGATCGCATTGCGCTTTTCCTCAACAGTATTGATGACCAGCGCAATCTCGTCATTCTTGATCATGTCGACGATATGCGGACGACCCTCGGCCACTTTGTTGATGATCTCGACCGGGACACCAGCCGCAGCGATAGCTGCCGCAGTTCCTTTGGTAGCCACAACCGTGAAGCCGATCTTCACGAGATCACTCGCGATTTCAACCGCGCGCGGCTTGTCGCTGTTCTTCACGGACAGGAAGACCTTGCCTGACGTGGGCAAGCGTACGCTCGCACCCAGCTGCGACTTCACGAAGGCTTCGCCGAAAGTACGCCCCACACCCATCACTTCGCCTGTAGATTTCATCTCGGGTCCGAGGATGGTATCGACACCGGGGAATTTCACAAACGGGAACACGGCTTCCTTGACGCTGTAGTAAGGCGGTTCGACTTCATGCGCGATACCCTGACTGTCCAGCGACTGGCCGACCATGCAGCGTGCAGCGATCTTGGCCAGCTGCAGGCCCGTGGCCTTGGACACGTACGGCACCGTACGCGAAGCGCGAGGATTCACCTCAAGCACATACACCACATCTTCAGTCTTGCCATCAACCGTCTGCTGCTGAATCGCAAACTGAACGTTCATCAAACCGACGACATTGAGGCCCTTGGCCATCTGGGCAGTCTGATGCTTGAGCTTTTCTATGGTTTCCTTGGACAAGGAATACGGTGGCAACGAGCACGCCGAATCACCCGAGTGCACACCCGCCTGCTCGATGTGTTCCATCACGCCACCGATGAAGGTGCGCTCACCATCCGACAAACAGTCGACGTCGACTTCGATCGCATCATTGAGGAAGCGATCCAGCAGGACCGGAGAATCATTGGATACCTTCACCGCCTCGCGCATGTAGCGCTCGAGGTCGCGCTGCTCATGCACAATTTCCATCGCGCGACCGCCCAGCACATACGAAGGCCTCACCACCAGCGGATAGCCGATTTCTTGCGCAAGTCTCAACGCCTCTTCTTCGGTGCGTGCAGTGCGATTGGGTGGTTGACGCAGACCCAGTTCAGTCAGCAGCTTCTGGAAGCGCTCGCGGTCTTCGGCCGCATCGATCATGTCGGGCGAGGTACCAATGATGGGTACGCCATTCGCTTCCAGATCCAGCGCCAGCTTCAACGGTGTCTGCCCGCCATATTGCACGATCACGCCAACAGGCTTTTCCTTGTCGACGATCTCAAGCACATCTTCCAAAGTCAGCGGTTCAAAATACAAGCGATCCGAGGTGTCATAGTCCGTGGAGACCGTCTCGGGATTGCAGTTGACCATGATGGTTTCATAACCATCTTCACGCATCGCAAAGGCCGCATGCACACAGCAGTAATCGAATTCAATGCCCTGCCCGATACGATTCGGTCCACCACCCAGCACCATGATTTTTTTACGGCCAGTGGGGTGTGATTCGCATTCTTCCTCGTAGGTCGAGTACATATAAGCCGTACCCGTTGCGAACTCACCCGCGCACGTATCGACGCGCTTGTAGACCGGGCGAACATTCATCATGCGACGCAATTTGCGAATCTCGCGGTCTTCGACTTTCAGCAACTTGGCCAGACGGCGATCCGAGAAACCCTTGCGCTTGAGCGCCAGCAGCGTGTCTTTATCGAGGGCTTTCAGCGTTTGTTTTTCCAGCCACAATTCGATATCAACGATTTCCTTGATCTGCGCCAGAAACCAGGGGTCAATCGACGTCAGCTGATGGACTTCCTCGAGCGTGAAGCCCTGAGCAAATGCATCACCGACATACCAGATACGCTCAGGTCCCGGCTCGCCCAACTCTTCTTCAATGACTTCGCGGTCGGTGGTTTTTTCATTCATGCCATCGACGCCGACCTCGAGACCACGCAGAGCCTTCTGGAAGGATTCCTGGAACGTGCGGCCAATCGCCATCACCTCACCCACCGATTTCATTTGGGTGGTCAGGTGACTATCGGCCGTCGGGAATTTTTCGAAAGCGAAACGAGGAATCTTGGTCACGACATAGTCGATCGATGGCTCGAACGATGCTGGTGTTTCTCCCCCAGTGATTTCATTACGCAGTTCATCCAGCGTAAAGCCGACTGCGAGTTTGGCTGCCACTTTCGCAATCGGAAAACCCGTCGCCTTGGATGCCAGCGCGGAAGAACGCGATACGCGCGGATTCATTTCAATCACAATCATCCGGCCGTCTTTGGGATTGACGGAGAACTGTACATTCGACCCGCCGGTATCGACCCCAATTTCACGCAGCACCGCCAGCGAGGCGTTACGCATGATCTGGTATTCCTTGTCGGTCAGCGTTTGCGCAGGCGCGACCGTGATCGAGTCACCCGTGTGCACGCCCATGGGATCCAGATTTTCGATGGAGCAAACGATAATGCAGTTATCGTTCTTGTCGCGAACGACTTCCATTTCGTATTCTTTCCAACCTAGCAGCGACTCTTCAATCAGCAACTCGTTGGTAGGCGATGCTTCCAGACCGCGTTTGCAAATCGCTTCGAATTCTTCTGCGTTGTAGGCAATACCGCCACCCGATCCACCCATGGTGAAAGACGGACGAATAATCGTAGGAAAACCGACTTCCTTTTGGACAGCCCACGCTTCTTCCATTGAGTGAGCAATGCCGGAACGCGCAGAACCCAAACCAATCTTGGTCATCGCATCCTTGAACTTGGACCGATCTTCAGCCTTGTCGATTGCCTCAGGGGTAGCGCCGATCAACTCGCACTTGTATTTATCGAGCACACCGTTACGCCACAGATCAAGCGCGCAGTTCAATGCTGTCTGTCCTCCCATCGTGGGCAGGATCGCATCCGGGCGTTCCTTATCGATGATGCGCTCGACGACTTGCCAGGTGATGGGCTCGATGTAAGTGACATCGGCCATCTCGGGGTCGGTCATGATGGTAGCTGGATTGCTGTTGACCAGAATGACTTTATAACCTTCTTCGCGCAAAGCCTTGCAAGCCTGCGCACCGGAATAATCGAATTCACAGGCCTGACCGATAATGATCGGACCAGCACCGATGATGAGAATGCTTTTGATATCGGTACGCTTAGCCATTTTTGTGTTTCTCCATCATCGCCACGAAGCGGTCGAACAAGGGGGCGATGTCATGCGGACCGGGTGATGCCTCGGGATGTCCCTGAAAACAGAATGCAGGACGATCGGTACGTTCAAATCCCTGCAGCGAACCGTCGAACAGAGAGATATGCGTGACGCGGCAATTGGAAGGCAGCGTATCGGGATCCACTGCAAAACCATGATTCTGCGAAGTGATCATCACTTGTTTGGTATCGAGATCCTGCACCGGGTGATTGGCACCGTGATGACCGAATTTCATCTTCAGAGTTTTGGCGCCACTCGCCAGTGCCATGATCTGATGACCGAGGCAAATACCAAAGGTAGGCAGGCCTGCTTCGATCAGTTCGCGTGATGCCGCAATCGCGTAGTCGCAAGGTTGCGGGTCACCGGGACCGTTCGACAGAAAAATACCGTCAGGCTTGTGCGCCAATGCATCAGCTGCCGTTGATTGCGCTGGCAGGACGGTGACTTTGCATCCACGAGCCGCCAGCATGCGCAGGATGTTGTACTTCACGCCGTAATCAAATGCGACGACATGGAATTTTGGCTTGTCGAGCGTGCCATAACCCTGTCCGAGCTGCCATTCCGTCTGCGTCCATGCATACGACTTGGTTGTCGAGACGACTTTGGCCAGATCCATACCGGACAGGCCGGGGAAACCTCGCGCGTGATCAAGTGCCGCATTCGCAGATGCTTTGGGGCCGGCAACGATAGCGCCACTCTGCGCACCTTTTTCACGCAGTATGCGCGTGAGTTTGCGCGTGTCGATTCCGGCGATAGCGACGATATTTTCAGATTTCAGATAGTCGGGCAGGCTCTGCGTGGCGCGGAAATTGGATAGCAGCAGTGGCAAATCGCGGATGACCAGACCAGCAGCGTGGATACGGTCGGATTCAACGTCCTCGGGGTTGACGCCGGTATTGCCAATATGGGGGTAGGTCAGAGTAACGATCTGGCGGCTGTAGCTGGGATCGGTCAGGATTTCCTGGTATCCCGTCATTGCCGTATTGAAAACCACTTCTCCGCTGGTGTGGCCAGCAGCGCCAATGGACAATCCTTGAAACACCGTGCCATCCGCGAGTGCAAGGAAGGCCGGCTGCGTGTTAGCCGTTAAAAATGGCGGCAAGAGAAACTCCTGGTTTGTGCCGCCACAACGGAATCCGGCCTTACCTTTCGCATCCGCAAGCCACGTACGGGCGTGCGAATATCGGGCGAAGCTGGTGGTTATCGGTAGTTTTACGCGGGCGGCGGGCTGATTTGGTTAAACCTTGCGATTATAGCGTGAAGCGCTATCCCCGGGCAACCTTGGCCCGCCGCGCCGCATTCCAGCGAAGTACTCGCTTACAAGCCCAGTGCAGCGATGCCCGCTTTGGCGATCTGTGCGTCCTCATTGGATTTCACGCCAGAAACGCCGACCGCACCGACACAGTCACCCGCCACCAAAATCGGCACGCCGCCTTCGAGCAAGCCATCAATATTCGGCGCCGACAGGAAGGAATAACGACCATTGTTGATGATGTCTTCGTAGATCTTGGTCTCGCGAACGCCCAGTGCTGCGGTGCGCGCTTTCGATGGGGCAATTGAGGCCGATACCGGCGCGGCGCCATCCAGACGTTGCAGCCACAAGAGATTGCCACCGTCGTCCACGATCGCGATAGTTACTGCCCACTTATGAGCAAGAGCTTCTTTCTCGGCGGCGGCGGCGATTTTTTTGACGTCTTCAAGTGTCAGTGCCTGTTTTGAGCGCATGGTGCTGCTTCCCTTCGATTTTGAAAAGGCTGGATTGTACGACAAGTTTATTTGGGCAATATGACAAGGAACACACTGAATAAACCTGGCTGACCTTTGACAAGGACACAGCCATCAATTACATTCCGCACGTTTGTTTGCCTTGAGGTTACTTTGACACGCTGGCCATATCGAATCAGCAAGACTGCGCGCAATACCATCATCGTTGCAATGATGGCGACTGTTTTGGTGTCTCCGCCGCCAGCCAGCGCAGAACCTGAACCAGAGCAATCCACCGTATTCGACAAAATCAGCAGCTTCACTGACCGAGCGACGCAGATCGCGATTGAAGCATTGTCACTGGTCGGCATTCGCTACCGCTACGGTGGCAATTCACCTGATCAGGGTCTGGATTGCAGTGGTCTCGTGCGTTACGTTTTCAGAGAAGCCGGCGGTACCGATCTGCCACGCACTTCCAATGAAATGAGCCGACGCGGCCAGCCTGTAGAAAAACAAGATTTGCAACCCGGCGATCTGGTTTTTTTCAACACGCTCAATCGCGCGTTCTCCCATGTCGGGATTTATCTCGGCAACAATGAATTCATTCACGCACCTTCCGCCGGGTACAAGGTCCGCGTAGAAAATATGGACATGACCTACTGGAAAACGCGTTTCAATGGCGCGCGGCGTGTATTGGACAACGAAGCTGCACCGCGCTAAAACCGTCAAACAACTCAATGGTGAATTGCTTAGAGCAACCGAGTATTCACTTGTTGTCCGTCTTCCAGCCAACGCTACTGGATCACAGCCTCGCTGGGAGTCAATGGGGGAATTCGGATCGCATACAATCTACCCATGCAGCAGTCATCCAGTAATCATATGCAAGTGATGACAGTGGAAATTCTCTTGTCGTTCCAACCACCACTGTCATCCCGGCGAAAGCCGGGATCCAATGTCTTTCGTTGTGCATCCCCTGACTATGACAATCTAAAAGCGCTCAAGCACGCCCAATCAATCACCCAAAATCACCCTGGTTTCAAGGCTGCTCCCGTTTGGCCTTCAAGCGCTGTTTGATTTCCCCGATCAACGCTGTCGCGGCCCGCTCACCCGCCATGATCGCGACATTACGCTGCTGAAAATCATTTCCCTTCATCGTCGCAAGTTCAGGGCGAATCACAACATCCGCATCGCGCAACTCATAGTGGTTGAGGCTCTGCCCCATGATTGCAAAAGTTTGCAATAACACTTCAAACGTACCCGACGCTGGCTGGGCCTCAGGCTGTGCGGAGATATTCACTGCAATCACAAAATCCGCACCCATCTTGCGAGCAAAGCTCACCGGCACCGGTGATACCAGACCACCATCCACATACTGTTTATTACCGATGCGTACCGGCTGAAAAACACCCGGCACAGCTGACGATGCGCGCACTGCAGCACCCGTATTGCCTCGTCTGAATAAAATCGCCCGCCCAGAATGCAAGTCCGTCGCGACTGCCCCAAAACTGATTTTGAGTTTTTCTATAGGCAGGTTATTGACTGCGCGATTCACATAAACCTGCACGGCCTCGCCCTTGATCACGCCCGAGCTTTGTGAAAACAAGGGTACCGCCCAATCAGAAATCGCAGCCTCATCCATTTCCATCGCCAGCTTTTGCAAAGCAAAGCCATTATTGCCAGCGGCATAAAGTGCACCGACCAGACTGCCTGCACTCGTACCCACCACGATGTCAGGAAAAATGCCTTGGGCCTCCAAAGCCTTGATCACCCCCACATGCGCAAAACCTCGCGCAGCGCCGCCACCAAGGACAAGAGCGATTTTGATGGGTCGCACCACCGGTTCGACGACAGGCGGTGTCGATGGACGCTCAGTGACCTCCGAAGGCGCTTCCGGCGCCGTTGGGGCTACCACGGGTGCTTTGGGCACGGTCTGACAAGCAGAAAGGACAAGCACCGCCCAAAGCAGTGCCAAGCGCAACATCAAAAAGGGTTTGCCGGATTTAGACATGGCCCCATTCTAAACGGGCCAGGCTCGCAGCAGAGAGGACGGCGCACCCAGGGCCTGCGGGACGCAAGCGCTACGCTTTTGTCAGCGGTGCATTGGTCGGGTACCAAGCTGCCAGTGCATTATCCCCAAGCGAGTGTCCTCTCAGGGATCGCGCCGCTGCCGAGTCAAGGCCCAAAATGCAATCCCCGTCAAGCAAACCACAAGGCTTACGACCATCCAGAAACCATGCGCATGCTCAGCCAGCGGAATACCCGCGACATTCATGCCGAACAAACCTGCAATCATATTGACGGGCAGCGCCATCACGGTAAACACCGTCAGCATGTAAAGGCTGCGGCTGTTGCTCTCATTGACCATCGCAGCGATTTCTTCCTGCAAGAGCTTGATACGTTCCTGCAGCGAGGCCATATCAACCAGTACAGCAGAGAACTCCTCACTGGATTGCCGAAGATCCTGCAAATCGAGTTCATCAATCCATTTCGGAGGGCGTTGCAGCAGTCGAAACAGCGCGGCGGGTTCAGGGGCCATCAAGCGCTGCAAACGAACCAGTACGCGGCGCAGATTGCCAAGATTCGCCCGCTTGGAGTTGAGACGCTCGGCGAGCAGGTCATCTTCGATTTTATCGACACGCGTCACGGTTTCCCGGACGATACCTATCAATACGTCAGCCTGATCGCGCAAAAGATGCGAAAGCAATTCGAAACTGGTCGTAATTTTTTCGCCTGAATTTACAGCATGCCTTAGACGATCGATCGACTTCAAAGACTTGCGACGACCGCTGATGACCAGGGTCGGCGTCACCCAGAGCCAGACGGTAGAAATCTCGGAGGGATCAAATGAAAAACTATGAAGCACATCATTCACAACGGCAATCAAACCATTATCGATTTGCTCAATCCGAGTCGATCTAAGACCAGAATTCCATGCCTCGAAATACTCCTCAGGCAGGTTAAGGTTGGCGCGCAACCATTTCTCGGTCGCGGCCTGGCTGAGATTGAAATGCAGCCATAGAAAACCATCGGTGGGCACCGCAGGTGACGATTTCAGCGTGTCTGAAAGTGCCGCGACGTCAACCTGACTACCTGTTCCATCAGGTGTGAACCGATAGCCCCATACAAAACCGGACTGATCTGCAAAAAAATCATTAATAATCATGTCGGTCTGTGTTGTGCAAAAAAAAGCGCCCCGGAGGGCGCTTTTTGGAGATCAAAAAATCAGAATGCCAGCTGACCGCGAAGGACAATGGCGTTTTGACCGGTCACAGTCTGACCAGTGGTCGTAAGCGCCGAATTGTACTCGGTTTTGATGTAGTTCAGCATGACACGAGCATTTTCATTAATCACCCAATTGATACCGTAGGTCCAAGCTTTTGCGCCACTGGTGAAGCCAGTTTTAATGGCTCCCGCATTACTGCCATCAAGTTCACTGCGGCGAAGCACCAACTGCCATGCACCCGATCCACCGTTCATAGTAAACGGTGATTTGACTTTCAAACCACCAAACGTACCCGCCGTATTACTGTAATTGTGGGGCTCACCAGTTATGTTCCAAACGGCTTGCACATAATTACCTTTAATTTCCTTATCGGTAGCAGATGAATCGTCATATTTGGTATTGAATGTCTCACTCTGGAGCTTAAATGCGTCATAGGCCAACGCAAACTCGATGCCTTGCCGAATTCTGGTGGCAGTACTAGCAAGAGCGGAATTAGTGGTAAAGAACGCGTTGTCTTCACGAGCCTCTGTTCTACCGCTCACCATTGTAGTACCGCTCTTTACTTCGCCGGAGCTATAACCCAAGCCTAGGTGTGCGACCATATCAGTGCGCCCGGCCAGTTGTGCCATATTTGCAGTTAAACGACCTATGTAATCTGCAGTTGCAGTATTGGCGTCTGCGTTGGCACGACCGCGCGATGCTGCCAGCGCATAAGTCACACCGCTTGTTGGGCTGCCGTATACCATTGCGCCAGTTTCTTTTGCTGGGACGAACTCGCCTTCAACCTGACCCATCAAGCTGCGCTCAATCGTATCGATACTGTTCGAACTAGTGAGCTGCTCGAGGCTGTATGGCATTTTGAAACGGCCAACACGGAAACTTATATCTTTAAAGCCGGCATAATCCACATAAGCCACATCCGTACCGGTATAGGTGTTACTCATGCCATTATCTGCGAGAGATGAGCTGGATGAGCTGCTACCAAAATCACCAATCCACTCATATTTAAAATCTTTAGCGATTTGACCTTTTACACCAAAACGGAAGCGCCGGACTTCCATCCGATCCTGCAAGTGTCCCTGGGCAAACTGCCGTGCATCCCAATGCAAGCGGCCAGTCAGCGCCACCGAATTCGCACCGTCAGCCGACTGGAAACCCAAACCATTCTTCATCACCTGGCCGGCCTCGGCATTTTTGAGGATGTAGGAATTTGCCTTCGCAACATCTTGATCCAAACGCTGCTCTTTGAATTGTCTATTCTCAGCCGCGTCTTTATTTTCGTTAATGAACTGATCATAATCCTGCTGACTGATCACACCCTTCTTCAGCATCAGGTCGAGCAGATTCTTGACATCATCAGTCGCATAGCTTGGCGCAGCCAGCGTAGCGCAGACAGCGGCAACAGCGACAGCCACACGCTTGGCGGTCATCAGTCCGGTGGGGGTATTGTTCATTCAATTTCTCCATTAATTAGACAAACGCAATCAAGCATCAGACGCAGCCAGACCGCGCCACTGACTTCAATTACTGGGCGCGATTATTTCCAGTAATTTTTTCAACTTGATGACAGGACAGTACAAACTGACCGATAATCACCCCTGTGCTAAAAAACAACATTAGCGCTGACGATAAAACCCCTGGATCAGAAATCTGTCATCAAGGGGTCATATTCAGCGCGCACTGTTTTCGGTTTTGCAAAGTTAACTAAGGGGATTGGAAGATATGCTGGCTGCGATCGACCTAGGGTCGAACAGCTTCAGACTCCACATCGGCACTTTTGACGGTGAACAAATCCGCATCGTCAATAGCGCGCGCGAGCCAGTCCGGCTAGGCGCCGGGCTGGATGAAAGGGGCAACCTGACGGTATCGGCGATGCAATCTGCCGTCGCCTGCCTCTCCCGCTTCTCCGAAATCCTCCAAGCCACACCCCTGACCCGTGTACGCGTGGTCGCCACCAACACGGTGCGCATCGCCCGCAATGCCCGCACCTTTCTGCAAATCGCTGAAAAGGCGATTGGCTATCCGATTGAAGTCATCTCTGGCGAAGAAGAAGGGCGTCTTATCTACATGGGTGTCGCCTGCGCGCTGGATGACGAATCCGAGCGACGGCTGGTCATCGATATCGGTGGCGGCTCAACCGAGCTGGTCCTGGGTCAGGGAAGTGAAATCGAAGAAGTCGAATCTTTCGGGATTGGCACGGTCTCCACCGCTTCGCGCTTTTTTGGTGGGCAGAAGATTACCGAGCATGCCTTCGAGGATGCGATTCTCAAGGCACGAAGCGTTTTTGAAGATGGAATGAAACCCTTCCATCCCCGACTCTGGAATGTTGCCTACGGTTCCTCCGGCACCATGCGTACGATTGCCGATGTGATCGAGAAAAACGCGATCGGGGATTACACGCTGTCACTGAAAAACATGCGTGCGCTCAAGGACTGGCTGATCGCCTGCGGGCGTCAGGACAGCATTGATCTGGTGGGTATCAAGCCAGAGCGCATCAGCGTGATTCTGGGTGGTTTGCCGGTACTGATCGGCTTGTCTGAAGAACTCGGTCTCAAGCAGTTGTGGCCTATCGAGGCTGGTTTGCGCATGGGTGTTTTGTGGGACCTGCATCTGCGGTCTCGCAGCAAGGATCGACGTCGTGAATCCATCAAGCGCTTCCTGCGCCGACACGGCGTGGACGAACAGCGCGCGGCAGCCGCCAAGTCCAATGCCCGTGCGCTGTATGCACAACTCAATCCCGAAGATGAAGAACTCACGCGCATGGTCAGTTGGGCAGCGCAGATTCACGAAGTGGGCATGGTGGTATCCCACACGGGTTTCCACAAACATGGCGCCTACCTTGCGCTGCATGCCGATTTGCCTGGATTTACCCAACACGAACAAGAAGTGCTAAGTTCGCTGGTGCTGGCCCAGAAAGGCAATCTGCGCAAGGTCAGTGAGACCATCGCCGATCCCGATCTGGCCAAGGCGGTACTGGCGCTCAGACTGGGCATTATCTTCATGCATGCACGCATTAACCCCGCAGAAGAAGATATCAAGCTGCGCATGCGTCAGCGCATTGATCTTGAACTTCCTAAAGGTACGCTCTCCGCCCACCCGACGCTGGCGTACTGGCTGGGCAAAGAGCAAGCTATCTGGGAAGAAATGGGCATCTCTTTTTTGGTGCGGCCCTTGGTTTGATCTGAGCCCGGCGCTGTATTGCGTCAGGATTGAACTATCACCCCAGTGCCTGATGTCCGTTTCACACGGTCAGAAATTGCAGGCGTCGTTCTTTCCAACGAAATGCAGATCTGCAAACCCCGCACGCACTTTCTCGCCCGTGTTGTCAGTATCTGAGGCAATGGCCACCAGTATCGGGCGTGCCTTGTCACTGCCAAAAGCACGAATCACATCATCTTTGACATCGACACGCTCGGTGACCCAGCGGCTCACATCGTTGCCACCAGTACGGCGAACAATCATCTGAGCTCTATCGGTATAGGCGTTGGGCATGCGAGTATCGACGGGATGACGGTTATCCCACACATAATTGATCGCCGCGTCGGGCACGCGATCGCCAAACAGCGCTCGCGCCACGGACAAAGCTGCTTTGTCGGTGAAACTCAAGGCCTCGGGGGGTAATGCGAACGCGATGTAGACACGCGCCGCATAATCATCGCCCTGACGGCGTTTCATGTCGGCTTTTTTCAAAACATCTTCGACACGCCAGCGCCAGCACAGCACAGGCGTTGCCGCCAGGTCCACCTCTACTTTGCGACCCAACAAGGCCATGCTTCGGTTGGCTTGTGACTCTATCGCGTGAACACCGTCCCAATACTGCGGACGGTATTGCGTCGGTGCGACGTGCTTTTCAAGCTGAATGATTTGCCATCCCATCGGCAAAGAAAGGGCATCGCTATCGAACCGCCCCAAACTGACCTCGGTCGATCCCGCCATCAGCAACCCCGGCAAGAGCATTAACAACGCAGCCAAGCCCATGCCTGACTTGGTATTCCATCTCAAACGCAGCACATAGACTCCAGCAGTCGCTTAAGGGAGAACCTGAAAAATCTGCGTGCCATCAATAGCCGATACCTCGGTATCAGAAAAGACAAGCAGTGCATTCTTCACGGTTCTCAGTCTGTGAATTTCGGGGGGTGTGAATTCCAGACTCAAGGAGGCGTAGACAAACTGAATCTTCTCCTCCACGATACTGCGCGGCGCATAGGCCAAAGTAAACTTTTCGTCGATGAGCAAATTAGTTACCTGCTGTTGTGATCGTAGCAGTGACAGCAGCATATTGCCGGCATAGTCCGATTTCTGGACAAGCATCAGTACGGCATTTTCCGGCACCACCTGATGTCGCCACAAAGCATCACATTCGGCGAGGTAGGATGACATACCATCGGCACGCCCCAAGGGCAGGCACTGCGGCACATCCGTCAACATCTCTCTGGCATCCATAGGCACACCCACTCATATCGTCAGTGCGAAGACCATCAGGCAGAGATGCGCCCTGCCCTCGGGCTCCTGATTCAGGCGCTGACAGCGTAGCGGGGAAATATTTAATGACGGTGACAGGTTCATTACCGTGAAGATGTCATCAAGAATTCACGGACTTATGTTGAAATCTTTAGAAAATGATATCTGCCATTGGAGGTAGCAAGTGAACGACCTTTCATCCACAACGGCCGTACACAGCGCGGACGATACTGCGGCGTCACTCGACTTTGAAAGTGTGCTTGCCGCGCGTCTGTCCCGACGCAGCCTGCTCAAGGGCAGCTTAGCGACTGCGGCCGCAAGCTATCTGGGTGGCAGCCTGAGCCTGTCAGCCAGTGGCGATGTGCAGGCCGCTGCGCGGGCACTGAAACTCAATTTTCAGGCGATACCAAAAAGTATTGAAGACAAGATCGCGATTGCCAATGGCTATCAATGGCAAGTGCTGCTGGCGACTGGCGACCCCTTGACCCCGGATGTGCCGGCCTATGCCAACAATGGCAGCGACGAAGCCGGCAGCTTTACCCGGCGTGCGGGTGATCATCACGATGGCATGCATTTCTTCGGCATGGACAAATCGGCACGCTGGGATGCGCAGCGTTCGGAACGCGGCCTGCTCTGCATTAACCATGAGGCCGTTACTGCTGCGTTTCTGCATGCGCAGGGAGAGACTGTTGCGGATGGCAAGCGGATATCGGAAGACGAGGTCATGAAAGAGATGCTGGCGCACGGTGTCTCTATTGTCGAAGTTCGCCGGCATCAGGGCAGTTATGTCACACAACAGGATTCAACCCTGAATCGCCGCATTACGCCTTTCACTGACATGGAGCTCAGCGGCCCGGCAGCGCGCAGTCCACAACTCATCACACAGTACTCGATCACAGGCACCCGTACCCGTGGCACGATCGCCAACTGTGCAAATGGGCACACGCCTTGGGGTACTTATCTCACCTGCGAAGAAAACTGGGCCGGATTTTTCAAGCGCGGCGAGTCTGACAACGCCAAACGCAGTGCCAAAGAGCTGGCTGCTCTGCGTCGTTACAGCGTTGAGGGCAAAGGCAAGCATTTGTGGGCAAGCGTACAACCGGATACGGCAGATCAGCGATTCGGTCGCTGGCACGCTGCTGTCACAGGCACATCGGCCAATGGCAGCGACGATTACCGCAATGTCGCCAACACCTATGGCTGGGTCGTCGAGATCGATCCTTTTTCACCAAATGCCAGCCCTAAAAAACGAACGGCATTGGGCCGTTTCGCGCATGAAGGTGCATGGCCCGGTCCCGTCATTCCAGGACAGCCACTGGTTTGGTACATGGGCTGCGATTCTCGCCATGAATACATCTATAAATACGTCTCCAACGCCCTCTGGGATCCCAGCGACGCCAAGCGTGGACTTGCGGCCGGCGACAAATATCTGAATGACGGCAAGCTCTACGCCGCACGTTTCAATGCCGATGGCACGGGCGACTGGCTGGAGCTGAAGTTCGGCCTGAATAATATCGACGCAAATTACACCAAGTACGCCTTCAGCGATCAGGCTGATGTGCTGATTCATGCGCGTCTGGCGGCTGACGCCGCAGGTGCAACTCGTATGGACCGGCCTGAATGGGGCGCTGTCAATCCACAGAATGGCGAGGTCTACATGACCCTGACCTACAACCCTTCGCGCACGTTCGAGCAAGCCGATGCCGCCAATCCGCGCGTCTATAACGACACGCATGCGGGCGACGCTGGCAAAAGCAAAGGCAAAGGGAATGGCAAGGGCAACGTTAACGGCCACATCATCCGCTGGGCCGAGCAGGAAGCGCGAGTCTCTGCAACGAAATTTCAGTGGGATGTCTTTCTGTTTGCCGCTCGCTCGACTGCCGATCCTCAGCACATCAACCTGTCCGGTCTCACTGCCGACAATGATTTCTCCAGTCCCGATGGGCTGTGGTTTGCGCGCAGTGGTCTGCTCTGGATAGAGACAGACGATCATGCGTATCGCGATGCAAGCAACTGCATGCTGCTGGCAGCCATACCCGGCAAAGTGGGTGACGGTGGTTCACGCACCATCGTCAATCGTGAAGAAAACAAAGAGCGTTCCATGACAACGCACATCGGCAGAGCGGCGGAAGCATCTACTCTGCGCAGGTTTCTGGTGGGGCCTGTCGATTGCGAAATCACTGGCCTGGCCGAATCACCTGATGGACGAGCGCTGTTCATCAACATCCAGCATCCCGGCGAAACCACTGACGGCAAAGACTTCAATATCGCTGATCCAAACAGCTATCTGAGTCACTGGCCCGAGGGTGGCAAAGCGCGACCACGATCTGCCACGCTCGTCATCACGCGCAAGGATGGCGGTCTGATCGGTGCCGATCTCGTTTAACAATATTAGTGCTTGTCATCGAACTGCAATCTAATAGTCATGGTCTTGCATTAATCAGTCGCTACGCTCTCCTCATTACAACAACGAGGAAGAACGATGCGACTGATGACTGTCGGTACGGATTCAACCCCGAACTTTCCCAAGCTCTCACTGAGTCTGGCCAGCACCCCCGAGGAAGTTCGTGAAGTGCAGCGCCTGCGCTACAAAGTCTTTGTCGAGGCCATGGGTCTCGAAACTCTGCAAAATCACGAAGGACTCGAGAAAGACGAGTTTGACGAGTTCTGTGATCATCTGATCGTTCGTGATACCCACACCCTGAAAGTCGTTGGCACTTACCGCGTGCTGGGACAACGCGGTCTGCAGCACACACGTAGCTTCTACTCCGAGAGTGAATTTGATCTGGGCCGCCTGGCACATCTGCGGCCCCGCATTCTGGAAGCGGGACGCGCCTGCATTCACCCCGACTATCGTAGCGGTGGCGTGATCATGATGCTGTGGGCAGGGCTCGCTGCCTGCATGCGCAAGGAAAAAGCGGATTACCTGATCGGCTGCGCGAGTGTCAGCCTGGCTGATGGCGGCAACACGATCAACAGTATTTACAGACAACTGGCAGACGAACATCTCGCGCCCCCCGAATACCGGGTCACGCCAAAACTGCCCTTCCCTTTGCATGACGAGGTACTCACCGGCAAAGCGACACTACCACCGCTGATTAAAGGCTATCTGCGCAGCGGCGCATGGATCGGTGGCGAACCGGCATGGGATCCGGATTTTCATAGTGCAGACCTGTTCATGATGCTGCCACTGGAACGACTCGACAGCCGCTACGCCAGACACTATCTAAAAGAAATGGAGACCGCGTGAACGCGAGAGATTACTTCATGAGCACAGGAAAAAAATTCAAAAACCCTCTCAAGAAACCCAAGCCTTTACGCTTCAGAACCATCTGGATTTCCGACGTTCATCTGGGAACCAGCGGCTGCCAGGCAGGTCGACTGCTGGAATTTCTGAAAGCCACCGAATCAGAAACTCTGTACCTGGTTGGCGATATCGTCGATGGCTGGCAGCTCAAACGCCGATGGTACTGGCATCAGACGCACAATGATGTAGTGCAGCTGGTACTCAAAAAAGCGAAAAAAGGCACGAAGGTAATTTTCGTTCCGGGCAATCACGATGAGGCAGTGCGTCAATTCATCGGTT